>JBILBU010000005.1:0-78697 GCA_044353505.1 Chitinophagaceae bacterium
CTGTACTTCCAAAAATAGATATGTAGTGAAGCGAGATGTTTCATTGTAGGGCCGAAAACTGGATAATTGAGCTTTAAAGTAGTTATAACAGACTGAAATATAGCAATTTCAGTAGCGCAAAGCTAAATAACAAATGAATACAAAGGATTGATGTTAAACAAAAATGAAACCTATTTGTAAAGGGTTATGGCGTTGTATACGAACTAAAAAATAACATAAAAACGCTAAAAGATTTTGTTATATTCAATCAATAAATTTGTTAACCCACCTTGATTAGAGAGCCATTATGAAAGAAAACAAGATACTCGCTGCAGTTTTTGAAAACCTACTTTCCTACAAAGCCAAAAAAGCAGTAGAAAGGACCATCTTATTTGTTTCTATTTTCAGTTTCCTGATTCATCTTTTTCTCATCTATCTCGTTCAGCACAATTATATATTTGTTGGGGCCGATATAGAACTTTTTAAGAGTCCAATTGCAGCAATCTACACTCCCTTTTCTTTCATACTTATATATGAGGTGTACCTATTGGTGTATTATATCCCTAAGTCAGTTACAACCTATGTGAGCAAACAATATGAGATCATCACACTCATTGTAATTAGACGACTTTTCAAGGATATGGCTAATTTGGAGTTGACGCAAGATTGGTTGAACATAGAAAGTGACCGACAATTCACTTACGACATCGTATTATCTGTTCTTGTTTTTTATGTTATCTATCTATTCAAAAATAACGTTTACAAGCAACCGCAACTCGCAGGTGAATTGGCAATAAATCCCCCAGGCTATGATTCTTTTATTCAACTAAAGAAAATTATATCTGTTTTACTCATGCCTGTTTTGGCAATAATCGCTTCTTATTCTCTGTTAAATTGGTCTGGAATTTTATCCGAAAACAATGTTGAACATTTGGACTTTAAAAACATCAATAACATATTCTTTGAAGACTTTTTCACGATGCTGATTGTTGTTGATGTTTTCTTATTGCTGATTTCCTTCTTTTACAGTGATAGCTTTCACAAAGTAATCAGAAATTCAGGGTTTATCATATCAACAATACTGATTCGACTATCCTTTTCAACCGAAGGTTTGGTCAATAACATACTGATTCTTTCGTCAATATTATTTGGACTACTCATGTTGGTAATTCATAACCAATTTGAGAAAAAAGGGTTTTACGAGCAGAAAGCTTAATAAAAAAGACTTAAATTCGAGTATACTAAAAAAAAACACATGAAAAAGTTCTTAATGCTATTTGCAGTTGTTTTGTGCTTTACTGTTGCCAATGCACTAGATAAAGGAAAATGGACTGGTTTTATCAGCGATGAAAATTGTGGCAAAAAAGAAAACCAGAAAGGACATTCCAGTTGTGCTAAAACTTGTGTAAAAGGTGGCGCAAAACCTGTACTTGTTGTAGGTGAAAAGATTTACACAATCAGTAACCCTGAGAAAGTTGGAGATCTAGTCGGTGAAGAAGTAGTCATCAGCGGAACACTGACAAAAGATGCAATAGAAATCAAAACAATCAAAGCCAAGTAAAAATAATTGAGAAAACATAGGGCGAGCCTTTTTTAAGGGCTCGCTTTTTTTTTATGGCTAAGTGTATAAAAGATTTTATGGCTGACAACTTCACATTTCAGTCATATTAAACACCTGATCTTATGCTAGACACATGGAATAAATATTATAGATATTATAACAACCTAGTGGGGAGATCAAATTTTACTTTACGCTAATACTGTTCATACCAAGTGAACGTCCGGTTTACAATTTTATTTTTTTCTTTTCTTAAATGGGACAAAAAAGAAAGCGCAGCAGGAGAATGCTTCTTACCCTTTAACCAAATTAAGCTCCAGTTGGTCTTAATAGGTAGTCCCTTAATTGGCGAAATGAAAAGTTCGTTATTATGAAGTTCATTTCTAATACCGATTAATGGCATAATTGAATAGCCCAAACCTGCCAAAAGTGCTTGTTTGACAGCTTCATTCGATGTCAATTCTATTTTTTTTGTAACTGGAATATCATTTCGGTCAATAAAAGCTTCCATAGTTTCTCGTGTACCAGACCCTTTTTCCCTAAATATCAATGGCAAATCCTTAAATAATTCTTTGATAGGAATACCTTTTACGAAATGATGCTTCACTGCACCTACCAAGAATAATTTATTTTGCAGCAAATCAAGTTTTTCGAATTTTTTACTTAGTGGGAGTAGAGAAACTAGAGCGAAATCAACTTCATTATTTTCTAAACTTTCAAGTACTTTATTTTTATTGGTAACATCCATTGAGAGTTGAACACCGTCGTGCAATTTTAAGAAATCAGAAAGAAAGAAGGGCATTACATACTTTCCTGTTGAAACTACAGAGATTTTTAAACGACCTGTAAGTTGACCTTTATAGGCAAGAGTTTTGTTATCAATTGCAGCAACTTGATTCAAAATATTTTCAGCTGCTTCGGCAATTTCTCGTCCGAAATCTGTGATATATATTTTACGGCCTACAACTTCAGTTAAGGCAATATCAAATTGATCTTGAAAGTTTTTTAATTGAATAGAAACAGCGGGCTGACTCAAATGCAGTTCTTCTGAAGCCTTGGTTACACTTTGCATTTGAACAATCTTCAAAAAGATGTTGATTTGATTAAGGGTATAATTCATAAATTATATTTATACATATTATATTAAAGATAGATGTTTATTTATATATAAAAGCATCAGATTTGCATTAAGAAAGAACAGAGAATGGCAAGAAAGAATTTGAGTGAAAAAATGAAGAACCAATGACCATAATATTTACTCGGTGCCCCATTTAGTTTATTCTCATCTGAACTGCCAACACAAAATACAATGGTTAGAGGCCAATCTAATTCAACCTCAATCATGCTTGAATTTCATTCTCCTAAACTTATCTACAAACGAATAAAAAAGAAAAACCAAATTATTTACTTAAAGGACAGGTAACTGAAAAAACATAGAATTGTCATATTTAAAATAATTTTTTGACTGCGTCGAAATGAAAAATACACTATTCATTACCTGCCCCTTTTCATGCCTTGAGGTTGATCTTCAAAAACAATTCGGAAAGGAAATTTTCTTTCTTTCCTCTACAACAGCCGCTTTACAGTATGAAGAATCAGAATATCTAGAAGGGGTAAAAGATTTCATCTTAAGAAAGAAAATAAAAACTATCTACTTTGTTAACGATACATCCTGTAAGTTTATAAACGGGGTTATTAAAAAAAAGGCCAACTTCGGATTTTACCCAGAAGAAGTGTTAAAAAGAATCTACACAGAATATTATGCTTCTGATTTTAAAAGAAAGGCATTATCTAGGCAACAGATTAAATTAGCGGAGTTGAATCTTAATAAACAGATGAAAATGATAAGAAGATGCTCTGTGCTTGGAACTTATATTCGCGAAAGCAAGATTGAAATAAAAGGCCTTATTACTATAAAATCAAAGAAAAAGCATGCAGAATTTGCCCTCAGCAGTGTAGATATTAATTTATATGAACTATAATTTACTGCTTGAAAATTTGACCAACCCTGCATTGCTGTTTTTTGTTCTTGGAATTATAGCTGTTTACGTAAAGAGTGATTTGGAAATTCCATCAAATTCATCAAAATTTATTTCTCTTTATTTATTATTTGCCATCGGATTTAAAGGAGGTCAGGAATTATCACATGAGCCACTCACCAGTGAAATTGGTTGGTCAATACTATTTGGAATCAGCATTTCATTGATAATACCACTATACACCTTTTTTATTCTAAAGCGAAAATTGAATGTGTTTGATGCAGGTGCCATATCTGCCGCATATGGCTCAGTGAGTGCAGTCACTTTTGTCACTGCTGTCTCCTATCTCGAATCTCAACAATTGACACTTCATGGTCATATGGTGGCCATTATGGCTCTGATCGAATCTCCTGCAATCATTATTGGCTTGTTATTGATATCAATCTTTAATAAAGATAACTCCAACACAATCAGTAAAAGAAGTGTAATTAAGCACTCTTTTACAAATGGAAGTGTATTGCTTATTCTTGGAAGCTTAGCCATAGGCTATGTTGCCAGCGCCAAACAGGCAGAGGGCATAAACCCATTTACAAATGATCTTTTCAAGGGCTTTCTTTCAATTTTTCTTTTGGAAATGGGATTAACCAGCGGTAAAAAACTTAAAGCATTCTTTTCGTTTGGATGGTTTCCACTAATATTTGCTGTTTTAATCCCGTTGGTCAATGGTTGTGTTGTTGCTCTTTTAAGTTCTATTGTAACTCAGGATATTAGCAACAGATTCATGTTTGCAGTATTAGCAGCGAGTGCATCGTATATTGCAGTTCCCGCTGCGATGAAGATTTCAGTGCCCAAAGCCAATCCAGGTCTATTTTTACCAATGGCCCTTGCGGTTACCTTTCCGGTGAATATTACGATAGGCATGCCGATATATTTTTTGATCGTCCAATGTTCTTAAATATCTGAAAAAAGAAACTATGCTTTAACGTTAAAATAAGACTAACCCTGCCTAGTCTATTTATAACAAAACCTACTTCAGTTTATTTCTTGAAAC
Source organism: Chitinophagaceae bacterium (assembly GCA_044353505.1). GTDB lineage: Bacteria > Bacteroidota > Bacteroidia > Chitinophagales > Chitinophagaceae > Pollutibacter. The sequence continues at coordinate 4,568 of JBILBU010000005.1, forward strand.
ATGCTGATATAAAATCCTTGCATTCTCTTTGCATACATCGTTGTCCAGGCGCATATCCCAATATACTTTTCTAGCTTCTCTAGCTCCCACCAATGGATCTACTATCGGACTAGGATAACCGGTTGCAGCAACCAAGATCGGCACTTTCCATGGTTCATGTATTGAAACTGAATCCAGGGATGCCAACTCCGGCAACCATGTTTTTATGAAGACGGCATCGGCATCATACCTTAGACTATTCAAAACAGGATTATATATTCGAATTGTGTTAATTCCAGTTACACCTGCCTGCATCTGAAATTGAGGATAATGGATACCTGGCTCATAGTCAAGAAATAACCTCGATAAGTGATGAACTCCATTTCGCCAATCCTGCATCAGATAATGACAAAGAAAAGACACCAACAGCGCTCGCATTCTAAAATTGATCCAGCCAGTGGCTTTCAAGCAACGCATGTTGGCATCTACAAGCGGATAGCCTGTGCAGCCATTTTCCCATGCGATTAATCGTGTTTCAATCCTAGGTAAAATAAGTTTTTCATAGCCCTTGTTTATGCACGCTCTTTCATACCTAACTTCATCCTCCATTTTTTGAATAAAATGACAATGCCAGTGTAACCGAGAGATAAAGTTTCTCAATGGCTTAGGATTTTCAACATGTTCAATGGCTCTTTGAGTACGTTGCCAAACTTGTCTCATTGACAAGTTACCCCAAGCAAGATAAGTGGAGACGCGGCTACAAGATTCCCTTGATTCAAAAGGCTTAGAGATGTTTCTGCTGTAACCCCGCGATCTTGAGCGAAGAAAACCATCCAAATATAGAAAGCCATTTCGGCTTCCTGCAGGTTGCATCATTGCATTGTTGATTTCAGGTAAAGCATGCTGCATATTGAAACGATCAGGAATGGGTACTGAAACCAATCCAAGATTAGGTGAAAACTTATTGTCAATTAGAGGTGATTGCATGACGTCTTGCCAGTTTTTTTCCCAACCATCCCTGTTTTTCATCCCCCTCCTTACCCCATTACTGGGAGCCTCCCTCCATCCTATTCCTTTTGCCATAAACAGCTTTTTCATCCGCTTATCTCGGTCCCAACTGGATTGAATACCCGTCTCCTGATAACTAAACACATGCATGATTTCAACATGAGTAAAGAGATACTTAAAAACATCCTCGGCCTCTCCATGAAAACAATGTACACGATGATTTGTGTTTTGCAGTTCAGATTGCATCTCCAACAAAGAATCCAGTTGAAAGCGAAGATGTCGAGAGGAGGTGTCAGGGAGTTGATAAAGGGAAGGTTCAAAAAGAAAAATAATGAGATAAGGCAGGCCATCTTCCTCAGCCCAAAAAAGGGGAAGATGATCAGATGTGCGCAAATCACGCTTTAGCCAGACTATATTAACTTTTTGAAGGTCAGTGTTCACGAATTGAACAAACACTGGTAATTTTAAAAGGTTTACTCGCAGGCAGAACAAAAAACAAAAAATATTTCGTTTGATTCGATTGTCCTAAATTCAAAAATATTTTTGAGAAATATGCATAAAATTCTATCCTCGATGATAAAAGTTATCATTCCCCTACTGTTGATTTCGGCAACAGCCGTCAGTCAGGTTAAGCTGATACCAGCAATAAACCCAAAAATTGAGAAAGTCAAGACCCTAAACTTTAAACCCACTACCGGCTTATACGCAACTGCTGCTGTTGGAGATTCCTGGGAGAATGACATTATCAATAACCGTAAGGATGAGACTGTGAGCCCGAGCTTGGGACCAATTACCTATGAAAGAGAATCAGTAAAGAGTCTGGGGGGTGCCGGCACAGCAGAAGCAGGTTTGGGGTACAACTTTGGAAACAATCTACGCGCAGAGTTGACCTACCTTTTCAAGGCTAAATCAGCTGGCTCAGAAACCACAACCGGGACAGTGTTTTATTCTGGAGGATCGCTGACTTTTAACGGTGAAACAAAAGTTTCTGGTAAAATAAATAAACATGCTGTCCTTGCTAATTTGTTTTATGATGTGCCTACCAAGTCACGCTGGGTCCCGTTCATCGGAGCTGGACTTGGATTGGCAAGAGTTACCAGTACTGACATGCTTTACAATTATGATGTAGTATACAGCAATGGAAATCGAGTGATAGGTAGCAGGACTGAGCCGGGCGGCAATGGAAATGCATTGGCTTACCAGGCAAAACTTGGTATAAATTTTTTAATAAGTAAAAAAACAGCTGTATTCCTCACCGGAAATTATTTTCACATCAATCGTATCAACTTAGGGGGTGGAACGATTTATGAAGGCTTTAATATATTTGGAGCTAAAGCAGGTTTCCTGTATCGATTTGCGAAAAGCGCTCAATAACTCCTGGGAATTGACAAAGCGTTTAGAATTGTTTTAGTTGATTAAGTTATATGTATTGTCGGTTATTCTATAAAATGTTTGTATTATAAAGCTTCGCCCCTCTTCATTTTTCCTTGCTGTCGCTTTGGAAAGTAAACTTTCCACGCTCCATCAACGAAAAATGCCCCATAAAGGGGCATTTGAATAGCTGAGCGGAGAGAGAGGGATTAGCTACGCTGATCCCAGTGGGAGGGCCCTGCAATAGTTCATCAAAACCCTAGCGGCTTCGCCGCTGTTTTTTTGTTTTCCCGGCCTCCTTAAAGCGAGCTTTAGTTGTCCGGGAAAACAAAAAACCCACGAAAATTCGTGGGTTTTGATTCAGATTGCGGAGAGAGAGGGATTCGAACCCCCGGACCTGTAACAGTCAACGGTTTTCAAGACCGCCGCATTCGACCGCTCTGCCATCTCTCCGCGGCAAAAGTAAGTCCAAAAATTGAACCTTCAAAAGCAAAATGAAAATAATTGAACTTTAATTTTTCTCAGATACAATCAGCTGTTCTGTCTCCTTACATATTGAGTTAAAATCACGATCTGTTGACCTTCTATTCGGCCTTCAATTTGATCTGTATTATCGGCTACTAAACGAATGTTTCGCACAACTGTACCCATTCTTGCGTTGAGTGTTGAACCTTTAACATCAAGTGACTTCGTCAACACCACTGCATCTCCATGTTTAAGAACATGCCCGTTGGAATCTCGGTGAAGAACAACGGCAGCGTCATTTTCATGATCTCCTGCAGACTTTGCCCAGGCCAACATGTCATCCTCCAAATAAAGCATATCAAGCTGGTCAGATGCCCAGCTGTGATATTTTAGCCTATTAAGCATTCTCCAGGCAGTTACCTTAATCCCGGGTACTTCACTCCACATAATCGACTCTAAACAGCGCCAATGTGTTGTGTTAAGTTCTTCTTTCTTGTCTATTTGAGCGAGACAGGTTGAGCAAATGAAGATTGTTCCATCAGCATCAGCATGAGGGGCATACGCAACTTCATATGGAGAACATCCATTGGCGGAGCTGCACAGTTCACATTTACCATCACTTCGCTTGACCAATAGTGCTGAAACTTGCATAATCATTAATTTGCCGCAAGGTAACCAAATAAAAAATGCCCCTTTAAAAGGAGCATTTTAAACAAGTTAAAGAGATGCTCGCTTATACACACCAAGCTCACTAAGTGTAATAGATACAGGAGAAGAGGTAATTCGTATTCTCACCTGATTTGTTTTTATCGCTTCCCCAAGAGGGATAATCCTGCATGCCCCTACTGAAGTGGCTTCACCAACTTTTTTCCACGAGCCTTCAATCATTGCATCCACCTCGAGCGACTCAATTCGCTGTCCGAGTTGGATATATTCTCTTAACCGAATTAAATCAAACTCCTGTTCATCCTTCCAGCTCATGATAATTTCAGGGGTACTTACATCATCGCTGGTAGCCCAATAGGTATTGCGATCTTCGTCAATTAAATTCTTCAACGCAAAAGATCTACCTCTTATATTACTGGCTTGTATTTTAGCTGATTTCGCCAGATTATCTTTAAAGCTATTGCTCACCAATTTACCGAAGCCTTCCAACGAGACTACATCTTCAGAATCCAATAGACCCCTTGTATCTGGGGCAATGCCAAGATCAAGGGCAGCACCGCGACCAACACTTTTTAAATAAAGCTCAAAAAGTTGAGAAGCTGTTTTCCCCTGACCTTTTTGCTCTGGATGCCAAAACCAACCTGGTCGCAATGGAACATCACACTCTGCAGGAACCCAATTATTGCCATTGCGGGTGCCGAAAGGATTAATTTCATGATTTAAGTTGCCAGGAATAGCTGTATTAAATCCTTTAGCAGGTACAGGGGTAAAAGTTGCCCAAGATGTTTCTCCAGCAAAACCACTTTCATTGCCTACCCAGCGTACATCCCAACCAATATCACTAAAGATGTTGGCCATGGGCTGTAATTTTCTGGTAATGGCCCAAGTGGTATCCCACCCATAATAAGTTGAACGATCAATAGTCTTGGTAGTTCTAGCTCCACCATAAAAACCATCGCCACCATTTGCACCATCATGCCAAGACATAAACAGTTCGCCGTAATTGGTGTAGAGTTCGGTTAGCTGTGCCCTATAAGCAAGCACATACTCAAAAGAGCCATAAACCGGATTATTCCTATCCCATGGCGAACAATAGACGCCAAATTTCAATCCTGCCTTTCTGCAGGCTTGTTCAAATTCCTTAACCATATCTCCTTTACCGTCGCGAAAAGGCGACTTACTAATATTATAGGCAGAGGTTTTTGTTGGCCAAAGCGCAAAACCATCATGATGCTTTGCCACCAAAATCATCCCTTTTAAGCCGCCTGCTTTTAAGGCTGCAACAATTTTGTCGGCATCGAAAGCTGTAGGATTAAAAATTGATGGATCTGCATCTCCATATCCCCACTCTTTGTTTTCGAAGGTGGTGGGTGTAAAATGAACCAACCCATAGGCTTCGGTTTCATGCCATTTGACTTGACGCTCAGAAGGAAGGGCGCCATAGGGAGCAGGAGGTGCTTGTGCCAGGGTAGTTGACTCTATAAAAAAAAGAGAGACTAAAAAGAGTAATTGGAGAGATTTCATAGTGCGAAAATTCATGAAGTTTAAGTTTCAAGTTTTAAATATATTCAATTGGGATCATGACAGAAAATGTTTTTAATAAATTAATTTAAATGGGTGAAATAGACGGGATTATGCTAAATTTACGACGCTAAAAAAATAAATTCTAGACCAAATGAATGCTCCCCCCTTTCAACTGTCAACTCCCTATGTAATTGTTACTGGCGGAGCTAGCGGAATAGGCCTATCCATTGTTAAACTTTTTCACGAGCAAGGTGGTATAATTGATGTATTTGACTTGAAAAAGCCTTCTCCAGAATTCCTGGCAGAACACCAATTGGATAAAGACACTGTTCACTTTCATGAAGTTGATATCACCAACCAGCAACAGGTTAAACAACTGGTTTCCGTCATTTCAATTAATCGTGGCATAGGCATATTAATTAACAATGCTGGCATTTCACATATTGGGAACGCCGTGAATACAGAATATGCTGATTTTCAGAAAGTATTTGACGTAAATGTTAAGGGGGCTTATAATTGCATGAATGCCTGTCTACCTTTTATGGAAGAACAGGGAGAAGGAGTTATAGTAAACATGGCCTCTATTGCAGCTTCTGTAGGATTAGCAGATCGTTTTGCCTACAGCATGAGTAAGGGAGCCATTCTGGCCATGACACTCAGTGTAGCTAAGGATTTTATTAAAAAAGGTATCCGATGCAACTGCATATCTCCTGCGCGTGTACACACCCCGTTTGTAGATGGGTTCATCAACAAACATTACCCCGGCAAACAACAGGAAATGTTTGAAAAACTTTCAGCCAGTCAGCCTATAGGACGCATGGGCACCCCAGATGAAATTGCTTCACTATCCTTCTATCTTTGCAGCAAACAAGCTTCTTTCTTAACAGGTTGCGACTACCCCATCGATGGTGGTTTTATTCGCTTAAACAACTAATAACATATGAAACTTTTCAGATTTGACAAAGCTGGGTCAGTTGGACTCGGCATGGTGGACAAGAACAACAAAGCGATTGACATTTCCTCTTATGGACGCGACTTCAACGAAGTATTCTTTGACTCTGATGGAATTGCAGATCTTTCAACATGGTTGATTGACAACGCAGACAATTGTAAAGAAATCAACTCAGAAATTAGATACCTGCCTTGTGTTGGAAGGCCATCCAAAATTATTTGTGTTGGACTAAACTATGCAAAACATGCAAAAGAAAGCGGCATGGATGTACCCAAAGAACCGGTGATCTTTTTTAAGAGCACCTCAGCCATGTGCGGACCAAACGATCCGGTAATCATTCCTAAAGGCTCAGAGAAAACAGATTGGGAAGTTGAATTGGCCATCATCATTGGTAAAAAAGCCAGCTATGTCTCTGAGGATAAAGCAACAGATTATCTTGCTGGCTACTGCCTACACAACGATTATAGTGAAAGAGCCTTTCAATTGGAAAGAAGCGGCCAATGGGTTAAAGGCAAGAGTTGCGATCATTTCGCCCCCCTCGGTCCATACTTCGTGACAAAGGATGAAGTGAAGGATCATCACAACCTTCACCTATGGCTTGATGTCAATGGCAAAAGGATGCAAGACTCGAATACTTCAGACCTGATTTTCAATATCCCTCACATCATCAGTTATATTTCCCAATTCATGACTTTGCTTCCCGGAGATATTATCAGCACAGGAACGCCGGAAGGTGTAGGAATGGGCCAGAAGCCCAATCCCATATACTTAAAAGCAGGTGATGTTGTCCAACTCGGTATCGAAGGGTTAGGTCAACAGCGACAAATTGCTATTGCATATGAGAATTGATGCGCATCAACATTTCTGGAAGTACAACCCAATAAAACACAGTTGGATCAGTGACGAAATGTCTGCAATCAGGAAAGATTTTGGCCCGGTAGAACTATATCAAGTTCTACAAGAAACTCAGCTTGATGGAAGCATTGCAGTACAAGTTGATGAAACAACAGATGAAACATCCTACCTGTTCGATCTCGCAGCAGAAAACAAATTCATCAAGGCTGTGGTTGGCTGGGTAGATTTAAGATCTGAGGGAATAGAAGAGAGACTTCAAGTATTTCAAAATCAATCAAAACTTGCAGGATTTCGCGCTATCATGCAGGGTCAAGAAGATGATGCTTATTTGAGCAATCCAGTATTTCTAAAAAATATAAAGCTGCTTGCAAAGTATGATTATACCTACGACTTGCTCATCTTTCACAATCAACTCCCCTCTCTAATCCGTTTTACTGATAAGCTGCCCGACAACAAGCTTATCCTAGACCATATTGCCAAGCCCGATATTAAAAATAGAAATATCAAAGCCTGGAAGGAAAATATTAAAATACTTGCTGCGCACCCAAATATCTATTGCAAACTCAGTGGGATAATTACAGAAGCAGATATTAAGCGATGGACCTATGATGATATAATTCCCTACATTGAGACAGTAGCTGAATATTTTGGTGTAGATAGAATTTGCTTTGGATCCGATTGGCCGGTTTGTCTTGTTGCAGGAACCTACCATCAAGTCTATGACACCATTGATAAATTCTCAGCTCAGCTCAATAAACAAGACAGAGAAAAACTTTTTGGTGATAATACAGCCAAATTTTATAATCTTTAAACCATGAACCTGAATTTAAAAGACAAGGTGATCATCGTAACAGGAGGAGCAAAAGGGATTGGTGAAGGCATTACACGTGTACTCGCCAGTGAAGGGGCCTTTCCTGTAATTCTCGGACGCAATGAGCAAGACAATAACAAACTGCTCAAGGAAATTGGAACAGGTGGTCAAGTTGTGGCAGAACTAAGCAAACCTGAACATTGCAAAGCAGCAGTTGATGCCGTAATTGCCCAATATGGAAGAATTGATGGTGTGGTAAACAATGCCGGTGTAAACGATGGTGTGTCGCTTGAAAACGGCAGCTACGAAGCCTTCATTCAATCTCTACACAGCAATGTGGTTCACTATTTTCTTATTGTACAAGCTGCGCTTCCTGAACTTATCAAAAACAAGGGTGCAATTGTAAATATTGGATCTAAAGTAGCAGAGACTGGCCAAGGTGGCACATCAGGCTATGCTGCATCTAATGGTGGAAGAAATGCACTCACAAGAGAATGGGCGATTGAATTGCTCAAATATGGCATTCGGGTAAATTCCGTTATTGTAGCTGAATGTTACACGCCCTTGTATGATCGATGGATACAAACTCTGCCCAATCCAGAAGAGACACTTAAAAAAATAACCGATAGAATTCCTCTAGGAAAAAGAATGACTACCAGTGAAGAAATCGCCAATATGGTAAGCTTTCTACTCTCGGATAAATCATCCCATACAACGGGTCAAATCATCCACGTTGATGGTGGCTATGTTCACCTAGACAGGTCAGCCCTCACTTAAAAAACCAAGACATGACAACAACCAAAAAAAATGACTATCTCCTCCCCTTTGTACTTGTTACCACCTTATTTTTTCTATGGGGTATCGCGAACAACTTAAATGGAATTCTTATCCCCCACTTAAGAAAAGCGCTTCAGCTTACCAACATGCAATCAACGTTTGTTGATACTGCTGTTTATCTTGCCTATTTTCTTGCTGCAATTCCTGCAGGAATAATTCTTAAAAAATTTGGATACAAGAAAGGAATTATTTCTGGACTGTTGGTTTTTAGCGTGGGTGCTTTTCTTTTTATACCAGCAGCCAATAGCAGAAATTATGATGTGTTTCTGCTTGGTCTATTTATTATTGGTTGCGGCTTAACCATATTGGAAACAGCAGCTAACCCATATGCCACCAAATTGGGAGAAGAGGAATCTGCTACAACGCGACTAAATCTTGCTCAATCCTTTAATGGACTTGCAACTTTCATAGCACCTATTATTGGAACGCGTTTCATCTTGTCAGGTACAGAATATTCTTCAGAGCAACTTGCGGTGATGACTGAAATTAACCGAACTGCCTATTTAAATGGAGAAGCAGCATCTGTGAAATTACCTTATATGATTCTTGGGATTTTTCTCTTAGTCATAGCCGTGCTATTTTTCGTCAACAAATTGCCTGAATTCAAAGAAAATGAGGAACGAAGTTCATCCGGAACTATTAAGTCGGCCCTCAAAGAAAAACATTTGGTTTGGGCTGTAATAGCACAGCTTTTTTATGTTGGCGCCCAAGTATGTGTAACCAGTTTCTTTGTAAGAATGGCAATTGTGGGCGGAGGTGTTGATGAAAAAACTGCTGGATACTATTTGGGTGTATACGGGCTTTTATTTATGGTAGGCAGATTTGTGGGCACCGCCTTGATGAGGTATATCAGTGCAGCAAAACTACTTTCTATTTATTCTGCAATCTGTATTTTACTCAGCCTTGTTGCTGTATATGCCGATGGGCAATATGTGGTGATTGCGTTAGGTGGACTTGGATTCTTTATGTCGATCATGTTCCCTACCATTTTTTCGTTAGGCATAAAAGACCTAAAAGAAAATACCAAACCCGCATCTTCGTTGATTGTGATGGCCGTAATTGGTGGCGCTATATTTCCTGTTATCATGGGAAATATCATCGATCAGTTTAATGACAATATTCAGATAGGATACCTTGTTCCAATGCTCTGCTTCATCGTGGTTCTTTACTTTGGCTTAGCCGGTTACAAACCTAAACAACACGCATCATGAAAACATATTGCCTAGCATTAGATCTAAAAAATGACGATAAGTTAATTGCTGAATACGAAGCATATCATCAAGCAGTATGGCCTGAAATATTGGAAAGCATCACTTCCAGCGGGATTGAAACGATGAAAATATTTCGTACGGGCAACAGGCTGTTCATGATCATCAACGCATCAGACAGCTTTAGTTTTGATTCAAAAGGAAAAGCAGATGCATCAAACCCCAAAGTACAAGAGTGGGAAACACTCATGGATACATTCCAACAGAGATTGCCTTGGGCAAAAGCTGGAGAGAAGTGGGTGTTGATGGAGGAGATTTTTGCACTATAATAAGGTGATAAAGTTTAAGGTGTTTAAGGGGTTGAAGTAGTTTAAGTAATACTAAATGTTTATGCTTAAAACACTTCAACCCCTTAAACTTCCTAAACTACTCCATCAACCCTACTGAAACCCTCCATGCCCCCTATACAACTTAAGAGGTCCATCTAGCTTGAGTTCTAATACAGTAATGTATTTATCCTGAATACCTTCCGGAATATCTAGGTATATCAAGCCGGGTACTGGACTCCAGGAGATCTTACCCACAACCTTATGTTTTATTTTCGTACCATTGCCCACTACAGTAATATCTTTTATAGCATTACTCAATCCCTTCACAAGAATTTGTCCAGATGTATGTCCTTGTAAGAAAAGGAAAAGTGAGGTTGAATCTTTTGAAATGGTTGATGGTCCGTAGAAATGCCCTTGGGGTATACCCGCTCTTGTACCAAAAATTGAAGATGCATGTTTCTTATTCCATTGTCCAAGTTCAGTTAATACTGTTCTCTGCTCCTCCGGAATAGTACCATCCTCACGTGGTCCGATATCCAAAAGTAGATTTCCACCATGACTAACAGCATCAGCAAAAAGGGTAATGATTTCCATTGGTGTCTTCCAATTGGTATCTTTGTGTTGAAAACCCCAGTTGTTATTGATGGTCATGCACAACTCCCACCAATTGTATTTGGGCCTGCTTACTGGGATATTCTGTTCTGGGGTATCATAATCCCCATAGCCCATTAGTCTACCGTTAATAATTGCGTTTGGATTTCTTTGTAAAATTCCAGCACGAACTTTCTGGCTCTCCCACTCATCTGCAGAATGTTCCCAATCACCATCAAACCAAAAAAGATCTGGATTAAACTGATTCGAAACCTCAGTGATTTGAGATTGGAAAAAGTTTCTGAAACGATTCCACCTTGCAGGATCATTTTCAATTTTATAACGGGCACTATCCTTAAGGAAGGCAGGATAATCAGGGTGACTCCAATCTATTAAAGAAAAATAAGCCCCTGCCTTGATATTGGCTTTCCGGAGCTCCGTGTAGAAAGGCGTTAAGAGATCGCGCTTGGCAGGAGTATGCTTAACCGTACTGTAATGTTTTTCTTTTGTATTCCACAACGCAACTCCATCATGGTGCTTGGTGGTAATGACAGCATATTGAGCTCCAGAAGATGCAATGAGGTCAACCCAGTCTTTGGGATCGTATTTTGAGGCAGTAAAACCCTTGAGCTGATTCATATAAGACGGCCAAGTAACTTTTTTGTTATAAAAGCTCCAGCTTTCATCAATACCATCTACCGCATAAATTCCCCAGTGAATGAAAATTCCAAGTTTGGCATCTTCAAACCATTCCATTTTATTTCTGATGGAATCGGCATTTGTTTTTTGTTGGGCTTGGACTTGAACAGCAAGAACAAAAAAGAGTAGAATGAGTAAAAGTTTTCCTGGCTTAAAATACATGTTGTCTAGTTTAAAACGTTGATTAAATATAAAGCGATACAAACTTAATTAATTATTAAAAGCAATAACGTCTCTAATCATCAAAGATCCGTAAAACATAGAACTTATGAATTAGACTCAATTTCGCGCTCTATCACTGTTGTGAGATCTGAAAAATTTACTTGAAGGGGCATAGCGCCATAGTTGACAACAGCCTTCTTTCCTCTGATTTCTGAAAGTACACCTACCTTATTGTTTTGTTTCATCAAAACAAAATCACCAGGAATTGGAACTTTTATAGATTCAACATACTTGCTATCAAGTTTTTTCTTTTGCTTTTCTTTTACCTGCTTTTCTTTTTGGTTGAACAACAAGGCTTGCATGTGCTTGAACAATTCTTTCTTATCAAGATCTGATTCGGCTTTTCTCCAATCAAAAACAATCTGCTTAAGCCTGCGCTCCATATCCTTTAAATAGGTCAACTTATCCTGTGAAATCAGATTTTGATGCTTCAGCAGTTCAACCTGCTGAGTATGCTTTTCCTTTTCAAGTTGTTGGTTTAGGTTCTTCTTAAGCACCTCATTTTCTTTAACCAACTTGTGAAGGTCTTTCTCCTTCTGCTCTATTTTTCTGAGGTCTTGCTCCGTTCTGTTAAGCAGTTTATCCAACGTAAAATGACTTTCGTCAACTAACTCCCTTGCCCTATCAATGAGCTCCTTTGACAGGCCAATTCGCTCAGCGATAGAAAAAGTATAGGAGCTACCGGGCTTACCGACATTGAGTTTGTACATGGGCAAAAGATTCTTTTCATCAAAGGCCATCGCACCATTAACAATACCCGTCGTTTTACTTGCCATAACCTTAAGATTGAGGTAATGGGTTGTTACAATACCATAGGCATGTCGTTTAATTAACTGTTCCAAAAACACCTCTGCAAAAGCACCACCTAGGCTGGGATCACTACCACTGCCAAGCTCATCAATAAAAATAAGGGTGCGGCCATTTGCATCTTCCATAAAATGCTTCATGTTCTTCAGGTGTGCACTGTATGTACTCAACTCAAATTCTATACTTTGGGTATCCCCAATATGGATCATGAGTTGCTTGAAAATTCCAAAGGTTGAATCAGGATGTGCTGGAACCATAAGTCCAGACTGAACCATCATCTGAAGTAGCCCAGTAGTTTTTAGACAAACTGTTTTGCCACCAGCATTTGGTCCTGAGATCAACAAAATCCTATTCTTTTCATCAAGGGTAAGGTCTAGCGGAATAACCTGTTTGCCATTTTTCTTATTATACAAGAGCAATAAGGGATGGTAGGCCCTAATCAGATGAATTCCGGAGGCGTCTAGTACATTAGGCATATGTGCATCCATCAATTGGGCCAATTTGGCCTTAGCCCGTATAAAGTCATACTCTCCCAGGATGTCCATGTATTGTTTGAGGAGCGGACTATGGGAAGACAACCGCGCTGTGAGATCTCTTAAAATCCTATACTCCTCGTCATGCTCATCATTTTCCAAAGAAAAGATATCGTTGTTGATTTCAATGGTTTCTTCTGGCTCAATGAATGAAGTTCTGCGCGTATCACTTTCGCCATGCAGAATGCCTTTCACAATGCGTTTATGTTCTGCGTATATCGCCAGCACCCTTCTGCCGTTCAAAAAGGATTCTTCAATATCCGCGATATATCCGGCCTTGTTCATTTTACCAAGTATTCTATCGAAAGATTTGCGCTGTTCAGCTCTTTTGCGGTATAGCGCCATTCTAATTCTGGCAAGCTCTACAGAGGCATTGTCTACCACCTTGCCATCTGCACCAATAATGCGGTTAATTTCGTCAGGAATAGACTTCTCAACATAGGTTTGTGAGATCACCTGGTGCAATGAAGAGTAAGTTGAAGAACGTTCATCATCAAACCACCGAAAAATTCCTTGGATATTTTCAACCAGATCTCTGAACAACATGAAAATATCGCCAGACAACACTGCTCCTGAAATAGACAGGAGCTTAAGTTCTCTAGAAAGGTTAAACACCTTTTCGTGCTGGAATGATTGTCCGGATGAAAGCAGCAAAAAATACTGATAAGATTGGCGAAGTTCCAGGTCTATAAATTGTTTGCGGGTATGAATCCTCAACTCTTCAGCGCGCAGTTTTCCATACAGGGTTCTGGTTTGCTCTTCGAGCAAAGCCCTTATTTTATCAAATTCGAGTTGGACTCCTGCGGATTCGGGATATAACCTCATGTTAAACCAATGCTAAAAACTTAATACAAAAGTAAGTTTAAAAACCTTCTTCACCCTATTTCGAATTAACTTAGGGGACTAAATAATAGATATAAACGATCTTTTATGAAAATATGCTTTCAGTTCTTCATGATCATTTCGATAGGCATCTCTGCTTGTGCTCAACAAAGTCCAAAAAAAGATGTTGGTATTGGTAAACAGACAAATAAAAAAACGATGGCTACAGAAACAATTACACTCGGTTCCGGATGCTTTTGGTGCACAGAGGCAATATTTCAGCAAGTAAACGGTGTCATAAAAGTAACCAGTGGTTATAGCGGCGGCCATGTTGTGAATCCAACGTACGACCAGATCTGTGAGAAAAATACAGGACATGCAGAGGTTTGTCAGCTCAATTATGATCCTGCTGTTGTTACGATTGATGAAATCCTAGAAGTTTTTTGGCAAACACATGACCCTACCACAGTTGATCGTCAGGGAAACGATGTTGGTCCACAATACAGAAGTGTGGTCTTCTATCACAACGAATTACAAAAAGAAAGGGCTGAATTTTTAAAGCAAGAACTCAACAAAAGTGGAGCATTTGATGGGCCCATAGTTACAACAATTGAACCTTTCACAAACTATTATATTGCTGAAAATTATCATCAGGATTACTATAATCGGAACGGCAATCAGCCTTATTGTTATTTTGTAATTAGACCCAAGATGGAAAAATTTGAGAAGGCATTTAAAAACAAAATGAAAGCAAATTAAAAGGATGGATCCCAGATGAAGAAGGTCGATTTGATTATATTGTTTGCCTTTGCGTTTACATTCTTTTGTCACAATGCACATGCTCAGCTCACCCAGCAGAGCATAAAATATGCTAAGGCAGATACGCTCAGAGGATCACTATCTAAAGAAAGAACCTGGTGGAATGTCTTACACTATACTATTGCAGTAGAACCCAACTTTGAGCAAAAAACAATCAAAGGAAAAGTTGACATGCGGTTTGCAGTTCTAGAAAACGGAACAACCATGCAAATTGATCTTCAGGAGCCAATGAAGATCACCAAGGTGGCGCTTGGAGATGTTCCGTTAACATACACTCGGGATGGCAATGCTTTTTTTATATCCTTTGATAAAGCCTTGCAAAAAAACAATACCGCTACCCTTTCCATTTATTATGAAGGCAAAGTTAAACAAGCTATTCAGCCACCTTGGGATGGCGGTTGGATATTTTCAAAAGACAAATTGGGAAGACCCTGGATGAGTGTAGCTTGTCAGGGCTTAGGTGCTAGTGTTTGGTATCCCTGCAAAGACCACCAAAGTGATGAACCAGACCAAGGTGCAACAATAACAATTAGCGTACCTGATTCATTGGTGGCAGTTGCAAATGGAAAACTTATTCAGGAACAAATAACGAAACCAGGTATTAAATCTTATACATGGAATGTCGTCAACCCCATCAACAATTACAACATTGTACCCTACATTGGGAAGTACATAGAAATCCGAGAGACTTATAAGGGTGATAAAGGAAATCTTGATTGCAACTATTGGGTGATTGACTACAATCTTGAAAAAGCAAAAAAACAGTTTACACAAGTTGCCGATATGTTTAAGGCATTTGAACACTGGTTTGGCCCATACCCTTTTTATGAAGATGGTTATAAACTGGTGGAATCACCACATATAGGCATGGAGCACCAGAGTGCAATAGCCTATGGCAATGGCTTTAAAAATGGATATCTCGGAAGGGACTTATCGGGTTCGGGTTGGGGGAAAAAATGGGATTTTATCATCATTCATGAAAGCGGACATGAATGGTTTGGAAACAACATCACCACAAATGATATTGCTGATATGTGGGTACATGAAGGGTTTACCAATTATTCAGAAGTATTATTTACTGACTATTACTATGGGAAATCAGCGGGTGATGCCTATGTGCAGGGCCTTAGAAAAAATATAAAAAATGAATCAACAATCATTGGCAAATATGGGGTTAATGAAGAAGGATCTGGTGACATGTATTTCAAGGGTGCAAACCTGATTCACTACATCAGACAACTTATGAATGATGATGATAAATTCAGAAAGGCCTTAACCCTGATGAATAAAACGTTTTATCACAAAACAACTACCTCAACTGAAGTAGAGCTTTTCTGGACTATCCAAACTGGAATGGATCTAACTGCGCTGTTTGAACAATATTTAAGAACTACCCAAATACCTACATTTGAAGTAAAGAGAAGCAGAACCAGCGGTAGAATCATGTACCGTTGGAAGGATTGCATTCCCTCCTACAACTTACCCGTTGGTGTTTTTATTGATGGCAAAAAATCATTAATAAAACCAAGGGTTGATTGGCAGACGATAAAAGAAACAAGTGACGCAAACAACATAAAGCCGGATCCTAATTTTTATGTTGGATTTTCAGGAAGCTTATAATCCAATACGTTTAGTAAAACTAATTACTTACCCTACCTGCCTTTGTAAAGCGCCTATTCCAATACAGCTCATTTAAGTCACTAATCACTACACCAGCTGAAGTGGAAGCATGAACAAACTTGTTATTTGACAAGTACAACCCAACATGGGAGATACCTCTTCCGCTATTAAAAAAAACGAAATCGCCTTCCCTTAGTTCTGATTTAGAAATTTCCATACAATGGTTTGCCTGTTCTCTGGATGTGCGTGGAAGTTTTAGTCCATATGCCTCTGAAGCCAACACCTGCATAAAAGCAGAGCAATCAATACCAGACATAGCAGCTCCACCAATGCGGTAAGGAACACCCCACCATTGGTTTATGTACTCAATTAGTTTTCTGTTGTTTATTCTCTCTACTTCTACATCCATCAACACTGCATATTTGAAAATGACTGGAGGAATATGTTCAATGACTTGTAAGCCGGACAAATAGATGTCCTTAGACAGATCCTCTATCAGCAATACACCTTTATCAGAAGTTGCTTTGGGTGAAGCTGATGGGGTTAGCGAAACTGTAATATTATCAAAAAATGGAGTATTGTTATTAGCGGCAGGTTTTGAAACGGCAGGCTTGAAAAGGGCACAGGAAGCCATCAGGCATATTGCATAAAAACAACATAACCACTTGGCCATCAGTACTATTTTCAACCGTAAAATCATGCCTATTGTTGTGGAAAACACCTTTGTTTTGTTTGTCAATTATTTACGAAATTTGATGCTTTACTGTTCAATCCTTTCATGTCTACATTTTCCCACCTTCATGTTCATACGCAGTATTCTCTTCTTGATGGAGCGGCCAGTATTGGTGCACTCTACAAGAAAGCCGTTGAAGACAAGATGCCAGGATTGGCCATCTCCGATCATGGGAACATGTTTGGAGCATTCCAATTTGTTGCAGAAGCCTACAAACACAGGATTGATCCGAACGACAAAAATAGTCCTTTAAAAGTAAAACCAATAGTGGGCTGTGAATTTTACATCACAGAAAATCGCCATAGAAAGACTTTTTCAAAAGAAGAAAAGGATCCGCGACACCATCAGATTTTATTGGCCAAAAATGACATCGGGTATAGAAACCTTGTAAAACTGACCTCCCTAGGCTATATAGAGGGCTTATACAGCAAGTATCCACGCATTGACAAGGAATTGATCCATAAATATCATGAGGGGCTTATTGCCACTACCTGTTGCTTGGGGGCCTTGGTGCCACAAACCATCATGAAAAAGGGTGAAGCGGATGGTGAAAATGAATTCAAATGGTGGCTAAATATTTTTCAGGAAGACTACTATGTTGAACTTCAGCGTCACGGCATGGAAGATCAGGAGAAAGTCAACAAAGTCTTGCTCAAATTTGCCAAGAAGTATAACGTAAAAGTAATTGCATCCAATGATTCGCACTATGTAGATCAGAAAGACTTTAACGCACACGACATATTACTTTGTATCAATACCGGAGAGAAAGTAGCTACACCAGCTGCTAGAGAGTTTGCAGATGATGATGTAAGCCTAAGAAATAAAAGATTTGCCTTCCCCAATGATCAATTTTATTTCAAGACCACTGCAGAAATGTCATCTATTTTTACAGATCTTGAAGAGGCGATCGACAACACCAATGAGATTGTTGACAAAGTTGAATTATTGGATCTTAAAAGAGATATCCTCCTACCCCATTTTGTTGTTCCTAAAAACTTTTCATCACAGGATGAATACCTCGAGCACATTACCCGTGAGGGAGCCAGCAAGAGGTATGATGTAATGACCGCTGAAATTGAGGAGCGAATTGCATTTGAACTGTTTACCATCAGAACAATGGGATTTGCAGGATACTTTCTGATTGTCTCTGACTTCATCAAAGCTGGCCGGGATATTGGTGTGTTTATAGGTCCGGGACGGGGTTCAGCCGCAGGCAGTGTGGTTGCTTTTTGCATTGGCATCACCAACATCGATCCAATAAAATACAAACTCCTATTTGAAAGATTTTTGAATCCCGATAGGAAGTCAATGCCCGATATTGACACAGACTTTGATGATGAGGGCAGACAAAAGGTGATTGATTATGTAGTAAATAAATATGGCAAAAACCAGGTTGCCCAAATCATTACCTACGGCACGATGGCTGCCAAAATGAGCATCAAGGATGTGGCAAGAACGATGGACCTGCCATTGGTTGAGTCTAATATACTTGCAAAGATGGTTCCAGAAAGACCAGGAACATCACTCAAAAGACTGCTGCATGCCCCACTGAGTGGAGAAAAAAGTTTGATTGAGAAAGAGAATTTGAACTCAGAAGAAATTGAGAATGCCAAAAAGCTGAGGGATATATATGCTGGTACTGATATCAGAAGTCAAGTCCTTCACGAAGCAGAAATACTCGAAGGTTCTGTAAGGAATACCGGTATACATGCAGCAGGAATCATCATTGCCCCACAAGACCTCACTGATCTTCTGCCTGTATGCATTTCAAAAGATTCTCCGATGTGGGTGACTCAGATTGAGGGAAGTGTCATTGAAGAGGCAGGCGTAATCAAGATGGACTTTCTTGGACTCAAAACACTGAATGTACTCAAGACATCCTTGCAGCTCATCAAAATGAACTACGGGATTGAAATTGACATTGATAAGATTCCTCTTGACGATGAAAAGACATTTAAGCTTTATCAAAAGGGAGAAACCATAGCAACATTCCAGTTTGAAAGTGCGGGTATGCAAAAGTACCTGCGAGACCTCAAGCCTGATAAATTCGAAGACCTGATTGCCATGAATGCCTTGTACAGGCCAGGCCCTCTTGAATATATACCCAACTTCATCAATAGAAAACACGGCAGGGAAGCAATCTCTTATGACTTAGAGGAGATGGAGGAGTACCTCCAGGAAACCTATGGAATTACAGTGTATCAAGAACAGGTGATGCTGTTGGCACAAAAGTTAGGCGATTTCAGCAAGGGCGATGCAGATGTTTTGAGAAAGGCAATGGGAAAGAAACAAAAATCTGTCCTTGATAAAATGAAAGGCCAATTTATCACAGGCGCCACAAAAAAGGGGTTTGCTGAAGATAAATTGCAGAAAATATGGACAGACTGGGAAGCGTTTGCACAATATGCATTCAACAAATCACACAGTACCTGCTATGCTTTCATTGCCTACCAAACCGCTTATTTAAAATCGCACTACCCTTCTGAATTTATGGCAGCGGTACTGAACCATGCCGGATCAATTGAAAAGATCACCTTTTTTATGGAGGAGTGCAAGCGAATGGGATTGAGTGTATTGGGACCAGACATCAATGAATCACTGCAAAGTTTTGCCGTAAATAAAAAAGGTGAAATACGTATTGGATTAGGGGGACTCAAGGGGGTGGGCGAAGCAGCAGTTGATTCAATCATTGAAGAGAGAGGGAAAAATGGGTTTTATACATCAATTTTTGATCTGGTAAAACGCGTAAATCAACGCACAGTGAATAAAAAATCGCTGGAAAGCCTGGCCATGTCTGGAACATTCGACTGCTTTCCTGAATTTCACCGAGCACAATACTTTCATCAACCAGATGGAGATACTTCAAATGGATTGGAAAAGATTATCCGTTTTGGAAATATTTGGCAAAATCAGTCAGGCTCAAATCAAAATACACTGTTTGGAGACCTATCCATGGTGCAAGAAATTCCCCCACCAAAAATACCAGACTGTGCCCCTTGGTCACTTACGGATATACTCGATAAAGAAAAAGACGTTACAGGGATGTTTTTAAGTGGGCATCCACTCGACCATTATCGTTTTGAGTTGAAGCATTACAATATAACTCCGATCATGGATTATAGCGAATTCAAGGAAGCCATTGAGCTGCAACCAAACCCTGCCCAATCCTTTAAGCTTGGGGGTCTGGTCACCTCATCTCAGCATAAAATATCCAGAGCGGGGAAAAAATATGGCAGTCTGACCATAGAAGATTTCACAGGAAAGATCGAGCTAACCCTTTTTGGAGATCAATACGTTCGTTTCTCCAACTACTTTACCCCTGGCACCTGCATTTATGTAAAAGGAACTTTTGAGAAATGGGAAAGCAGGAATGAATGGAATTTTAGGGTAAACGAGATATGTCTTCTCGAAACAATAAAAAAGGCGTTTACCAAGCAACTTCAAATTACCCTCCAAGCAGGGAGTATTAACCCAGAACAAGTGAATTTCTTCAGCACACATATGAAAAAGCATCCAGGAAGGGTAAGATTCAAAATTATGCTGATCGATCAAGGCGAAAGACTAAAAATACAGATGACCACGACCGAAAAAGGAATTGAAATGAATGACGAAATGGCTGATTATCTGAATAATAATCCACTTTTTGATGTACATGTTGACACGGTCTAAGACATTTAAACGACTTTGATGAAATATTAAAAAATGGACCTAATTTTGCAATTCAAGTTTATCATCTAACACTCAATCTAAATACATGGCAAAAGAATTTACAGACGGAAATTTTCAGGCAGAAGTACTTGATTCGGACAAGCTGACCATGATCGATTTTTGGGCAGAATGGTGCGGACCTTGCCGTGCTATCGGACCAGTAGTTGAAGAACTATCCAAAGAATGGGAAGGAAAAGTTAATATCGGCAAGGTTAACGTAGACCACAATCCACAATTATCAACAAATTATGGCATTACCTCTATTCCTGCCATCATCTTCATCAAAAATGGCCAGGTCGTTGATAAGCTTGTAGGAGCTCAACCCAAAGCTAGTTTTGTCAAAAAGATTGAATCTCTCCTCTGATCAACAATTTCATTACTTTTGAAACCGCCACCACCATGGCGGTTTTTTCTTTTATATACCCGATGGACAGTATTCGCAAACAAAGTATTTTTTCGTCGATATTCATCTATGCCGGATTCGGTATTGGGGCAATCAATATATTGTATCTATTCCCAACTTATTTCACTCCTGAACAGTTCGGATTAACCAGAATCCTGATGGATATAGCAA
The DNA here is from genome assembly GCA_044353505.1 of Chitinophagaceae bacterium. Lineage (GTDB taxonomy): Bacteria > Bacteroidota > Bacteroidia > Chitinophagales > Chitinophagaceae > Pollutibacter. The sequence continues at coordinate 25,701 of JBILBU010000005.1, forward strand.
TGATACTTGCAACCATCTGCACAGCAGGAATTATACCAACAGCCTTTAAATTTTATCCTTATTACCAACGCTATCTTGATAAGAACAAAAGTGATTTACTTACCCTTTCTTTTGTTGTTGCGCTGGTGCTGAGTTTGATGATATTTATAAGCATGCCAGCGATAGAGCCCTGGATTATAAGAAAGTTTGGCGACCGTTCACCCATACTCACCCGCTATTTATACTTGATTATTCCGCTGACCTTTACGCTGGTTGGCTTTAATACGCTTGAAGCATTTGCATGGATTGCTGGCAAAACAGTAATCTCAACATTTTTAAAAGAATTTCTTTTTCGATCAATGATTTCAATGCTAATACTCTGCTGGCTATTGGGATTGATTAAAGATTTCACTCTATTCATCGATATTTATGCAATACTATACATCATTCCAATAATTATACTCGCAGTTGCTGTGTATAGAAGTAAAACATTTTCCATTCAGTTCACGCCAAGTAAAGTCACCAAAAGAATTGGGGGCGTCATGCTTAAATTTGGAGGTGCCTACTTTTTTAGTATGCTATTGAATATATTGGCAAAAACGAATGATACCCTGATCATCGCTTCTCAGTCTAGCGGCGGTCTTGCAGATGCAGCAATTTTTGCAGTAGCAACCTACATGATCACATTGATGGATGTTCCACAGAGAAGCCTGATTGCTGCTGCAACACCACATATAGCGCAGGCTTGGAAAGACCGGAACATGTTGAAGATGGATAGATTGTATAAAAAAACGGCATTAAATTTATTGATCATTGCTTTAGCCATATTGGGCTTGGTGATGTTAAACAACCAGCTATTCGTTAAAATTCTAGGCCCTCAATATAAACTGCTGCCTATACTCATGTTAATCCTTGGAGTTAGCAAACTCATTGACCTTGGTACAGGGCTGAATGCACAGATTCTTCAATTGTCTAAGCACTGGAAAATTGATTTGTTTAGCAATATGTTTTTTGTAGCCAGCTCTATTGTCCTTAATTATTTTCTAACACGTACCTATGGAATAATCGGTACGGCAATAGGCACGATCACTGCAGTGGTGGCATTTAATACGATAAGATTTATCTATATAAAAAGTTTATACGGCCTTCAGCCTTTTAACTGGAAAAACGGAACTGCGCTATTGTCAGCCTTTATTCTAACCCTAGGGCTATCTTATTTAATGATTTCAAGAAATATTTGGGTAAACTCGATTGTTGTTTCAGGAATATTTTTATCCTGTTTTGGTTTTGTGGTATTGCGATTTAACTTATCCGAAGATATTTCAGAATTGTTTGCAATATCAAAAAACAAGATCTTAAAGACTATAAAAAGAAATAATTCTTAAAGCCAGCAATACATAAAATTAATGTATGGGATTTCAATGGGATCAGATTGGAAGAGGTTTTCTTGGCATGATTTTTCTAATTGGCATTTGCTACTTATTGAGCAACAATAAGAAAGCCATCAATTGGAAGCTGGTCTTTATGGGCATTGTCGCACAGGTGGCTTTTGCCATTGGCGTATTGTCTCAAGGCCGGTATAACTTCTTTAGAATGTTCATACAATGGATTTCTGATCAATTTGTAGCACTCATTAATATTGCCCACAAGGGAATTGAGTTCATGTTTGGTAATCTTGCAGACACAACAGGAAGCTGGGGCTATACATTTGCTATTCAAGCACTTCCAAACATCATTTTTTTCGCAGCCCTCTCCTCCCTATTTTACTACCTTGGAATACTGCAAAAAGTGGTCTACTTTTTTGCAGTACTGCTCAGTAAACTAAAAATATCTGGTGCAGAGAGCACTTCTACTGCGGCAAATATTTTTCTTGGTCAAACAGAAGCTCCTTTGATGGTGCGCCCGTTTTTAGATAAAATGACCAGGAGTGAGGTCTTGTGTATTATGATTGGCGGTATGGCCAATACAGCCGGTAGTGTGCTAGCAGCGTATGTGGGATTTCTCAGTGGTGGCGACCCCGCACAGCAGCACTATTTTGCGCTTCACCTCTTAAGCCAATCCATCATGAGTGCACCCGCAGCAATCGTCTGCAGTAAAATACTATTCCCTCAAACAGAACATGTAGATAATCATATCGTCATCCCAAAGGAAAAATTCGGAAACAATATGCTTGATGCAATTACGTTGGGAACATCAGATGGACTTAAGCTGGCTGTTAATGTTGGGGCCATATTGATTGTATTTACAGGCTTGGTGTACATGCTAAATTATTTTATGGGAACAATTGGGTACTACACGGGACTAAACAGAATAATCGCCGATTTCAGCAATGGCCGTTATGATACACTCAGTTTTCAGATGTTGCTAGGCTATCTTTTTTCTCCAATAGCCTGGTTCATTGGGATAAAACAAGATGATATGGTTTCTGTAGGACAGCTGCTCGGTGAGAAAACCATCATCAATGAATTTCAGGCATTCATTAGTTTTAGCAAAATGAAAACTAGTGGGATTATCACAGATAGCAAGACAATTTTGATTACCACTTATGCCCTGTGCGGATTTGCCAACATCGCTTCCATAGGAATCCAAATCGGCGGCATTAGCCAGATTGCGCCATCACAGAGAAAGAACCTTACTGAATTGGGGTTTAAAGCCTTAATTGGGGGTACCATTGCCTGCCTCATGTGTGGCTGTATTGCCGGAGCGGTAGGATGATCAGCAGAATTCGCTAACTAAACTTTAATAGAAGGATTGTGTTATTAGACATACTATCCAGTTAATCTTGCCAAGGAGTGTTTTAGAGACAGCCCTTTAGGTAAGACGGAGATACCGGTGTATTTTTGCTTAAATAAATTGATGATGCAGGATCGAAACGATATTGGAAAATTGATCAATATACCTGGACTAGACCCCATGTTTAAGGATATAGTTTCAAAGATAGAAGTTGGAGAAAGAATCAATGCAGCAGAAGGGCTTCTTCTTTTTGAAAAAGCTCCGCTTGCAGTAGTGGGCACGATGGCAAACTTTATCCGCGAAAGAAAGCATGGCAATAAAACTTACTTCAATAGAAACTTCCATATCGAGCCTACAAATATTTGTGTGTTTTCATGCAAATTTTGCTCCTACTCAAAATTATACTCAAAAAGAGAAGAAGGCTGGGAATTGAGCATCGATGAGATGGTTGAAAAAGTGAAGAGTTATGATAATAAACCCATCACAGAAGTGCATATTGTCGGTGGCGTACATCCGAAAATGGACATCTACTTTTTTGAAGAGCTATTAAAAAAGATCAAAGCCCACAGGCCAACACTTCATATCAAAGGATTTACTGCGGTTGAACTTGACTATATGTTTAGAAAAGCTAAAGTGAGCAGAGAAGACGGAATGAGGCTATTGCATGACGCCGGACTAGATTCTCTGCCTGGTGGAGGTGCCGAAATTTTTGATACCGACATCAGAAATAAAATAAGTGCAGACAAAGTGGATGCTGAAGGCTGGCTAAACATCCATGCCATTGCCCATCAGTTGGGAATGCACAGCAATGCCACCATGCTATACGGTCACATTGAAAACTATACGCACCGAATCGATCACATGGAAAGGCTTCGGCAGATGCAAGACAACACAAAGGGCTTTAACACCTTCATCCCACTCAAGTTTAGAAATCATGATAATGAGATGAGTTATGTTCCGGAGACCACTGCCATTGAAGACATGAAAGTGTATGCAATTTCCAGAATTTACCTAGACAATTTTCCGCATATCAAAGCCTATTGGCCAATGCTGGGCAGGGAGCAGGCTCAACTCAGTCTTTCTTTTGGTGTAAATGACATAGATGGCACAATAGACGACTCAACAAAGATTTACTCAATGGCTGGAAGTGAGGAACAGAATCCCTCTTTGACCACCGAAGAACTTGTTAGCTTAATCAAACAGGTAGGCAGGAAACCAGTGGAAAGGGATACATTGTATAATGCAATAGCAGAATTCTAAACATTGCTACAAATGAATGTGCCCGGGTTTGATTGCTTTTTTATATTTGCTTTTGTGTAGATTTATTGACCTTGCAATAATTCGTTTGATAAAATAAGCATCACTCATCGTATTTTTAAGATTACTCAAAATAACGTGTATGAAATTCAACTTACTGCTACTCTGTTGTGTGTTTGCAACAGGAATGTCGGCGCAAACTTCTAAAGCTGGTGATGAAATCCTTGGAGTTTGGATGACTGGTACAGGAAAGGGGAAGGTAGAGATTTTCAAAAAAGGTGATCATTACCACGGTAAAATTGTATGGCTAAAAGAGCCGATTAACCCAAAAACAAATATGCCCAAAACGGATTTAAGTCACCCAAATAAAACATTACACTCAAGACCATTGCTGGGACTACAAAATCTTTGGGGCTTTGTATACAAAGGAGATAACACTTGGGGAGATGGGCATGTTTATGACCCCAATAATGGGAATGAATACAAATGTGTCATTACGATGAAAGATAAAAATAACATCAACGTAAGAGGGTTCGTTGGAATAACTATTATTGGAAGAACCGATAGCTGGACAAGATCTAAGCTATAAATGTTTATTGAAAATCAACCAATGTTATTTCAAAAATCAGCACACTGTTCGCTGGAATTGGTCCTGATGCACGTGACCCATAGGCAAGCGATGGAGGTAAATACAATATCAATCTTCCGCCTTTTTTTATTAGCGGTACACCCAACTGCCATCCTGAAATGAGTTGATTTAGGGTAAATCTCGCAGGAGTTGAACTGGTGCCATCAAAAACAGTTTCATTTGTCAATTTCCCTGTATAAAAAATTGAAACACTAGAGCAAAGCGTTGGTACATTACCAGTACCTGGTTCCAATATCTTGTAGTAGAAGCCTGCATCACTCTTTACAGCATCAGTGATGGTTTTAGAAGACAAATAATCTTCAACAGCAGTTATCTCAACTTCAGGAACAATAACATCTGGGGGCATAGACTCGCAAGTTTTATCTTTAGAACAACCAAGAGATGAAAGTATCATTGAGAAAATAAATGGAGCAAGGAATGATTTAGTCATATTCGTAGTATATGGTGCAAATATCATTATTTTTTTTGAAGAATGGCAAAGTTCTAAGGCTCATCGATCACCCCTGCGGATTCCCCTCTTTTCTTCAAAGAAATATATTGCTGCTCTAATTTCTCCCACCTGAATTTTCTACTTAACAGTGCAATGAAAACAGCAATTAAGAGAACAGCTACAACAAGAACTATTGGATTAAACTGTCCAAGTCCAACTGCATCGGCCCTTTTATACCAAAAGCGACCAAGCAAGAAGTTTACAATAATGGGTGCAGCAAAAAGTATACCCAGAGGTAAGCCTAAGGTTAATTGGTATAAAAAACGCTTTTGCTTGAGTCTGTTCCCCTCCCAGTAAGCCATAAATTTCAATTCGTCAGGCGTATATAACATAAATATTCTCTAAATTACGCTAATCCGATCATTTGAAATCATGAAGCCAAGATACTTATTTCTTCTTTTTTCCATCATTTCCATGTCAGAAGTTGTGCTCTTAATTACAGGCAATGAGCAATGGCGGTTTATCACCAAACCACTCATTATCCCCTCATTGGCAGGGATATATTTAACGGCCGTTAGTGATAAAAAGGATTTATTTAAAGACGCTGTTTTATTGGGACTTCTTTTTTCATGGATTGGGGATATCCTACTTCATATGGATGGACTTTTTGTACCCGGACTAATTTCCTTTTTGATTGCCCATATTTTCTATATTGTCTTTTTATCCAGAACGAAATCAGCAACAGCATCATTTTTCAAGTTAAGGCCAGTCATGCTCATTGCCGTAATGGCCTACCTCATTGAGCTCATGCATTTGTTATGGCCATTTCTGGGAGGGATGAAGTACCCTGTATTATTTTATGGCATAACCATTAGCACCATGCTTTCTGCAGCCCTTTGGCAGTACCAAAAGCTTGAAAATAAAACTGCGACCTTTCTAATCATTGGCGCATTGTTCTTTGTAACATCAGATACAATCTTGGCTTTTAATAAGTTCAGACAGCCATTTGAGATGGCTGGGATGTATACAATGGCAACCTATATCTTGGCACAACTTTTTATTGTGCAGGGTGCTATTCGATATCGCAATAATCCTGCCATTTAACTTCTTGTAAATAAAAAAGGCCCTGCACATGCAGGGCCTTCTATTTAAAACTAGGTTTAGATTAATAATCCATACCGCCGCCCATTCCAGGAGCTCCGTGGTTATGACCATGCGAAGCTTCTTCATTTTTAGGTTTATCAGCGATGACACACTCAGTGGTCAACAACATACCTGCGATAGAAGCAGCATTCTCAAGTGCAACACGTGCAACTTTGGTTGGATCGATAACACCAGCAGCAAGCAATTTTTCATACTTGTCTGTACGTGCATTGTATCCGAAATCACCTTTTCCTTCACGAACTTTCTGAACAACGATAGAACCTTCAACACCAGCATTTGAAACGATGGTACGAAGTGGTGATTCAAGTGCGCGACGAACAATTGCAATACCTGTAGTTTCGTCTTCGTTCAATCCTTTTTTCTTATCCAAAGATTCGATTGCGCGGATGAAGGCGATACCACCACCAGGGACGATACCTTCTTCGACAGCTGCACGAGTAGCATGCAAGGCGTCATCAACACGATCTTTCTTTTCCTTCATTTCAACTTCTGTAGCAGCGCCTACATTAAGTACGGCAACACCACCACTAAGTTTGGCAAGACGCTCTTGAAGCTTCTCCCTATCGTAGTCAGAAGTTGTTGTTTCAATCTGAGATTTGATTTGAGAGATGCGGGCGTTGATATCATCTTTCTTACCTTTTCCGCCAACAACAATGGTGTTGTCTTTGTCAATTGTAACGCGCTCAGCACGTCCAAGATAGGTAAGGTCAGCATTTTCAAGTTTAAAACCCTGCTCTTCACTAATCACGATGCCTTTAGTAAGGATGGCAATATCTTGCATCATTTCCTTTCTGCGATCACCAAAGCCTGGAGCTTTAACAGCAGCAACCTTAAGTGTTCCGCGAAGTTTGTTTACTACAAGTGTTGCCATTGCTTCACCTTCCAAATCTTCTGCGATGATGAGCAAAGGAGCACCTTGCTGGGCAACTTTCTCAAGAATATGCAAAATGTCCTTCATCGCAGATATCTTCTTGTCGTAGATAAGGATGAAAGGATTTTGAAGTTCGCACTCCATTTTTTCTGCATTGGTAACGAAGTAGGGAGAGATATATCCCCTATCAAACTGCATACCTTCTACGATATCGATTGAAGTTTCAGTTCCTTTTGCTTCTTCAACGGTGATCACACCATCTTTACCAACTTTTTGCATTGCTTCTGCAATCAACTTTCCAATTTCTGAATCATTGTTTGCAGAGATTGATGCTACTTGTTGAATTTTCTTGATGTCGTTTCCAACAGTTTGTGACTGAGCACGGAGGTTTTGAATAACAAAATCTACCGCTTTATCAATTCCCCTTTTGATGTCCATTGGGTTTGCACCAGCGGCCACGTTTTTAAGTCCTTCAGTAATGATTGATTGTGCAAGAACAGTTGCAGTTGTAGTACCATCACCAGCTACATCAGCTGTTTTGGAAGCTACTTCTTTTACCATTTGAGCACCCATATTCTCAATAGGATCTTCAAGTTCAATTTCTTTTGCAACAGTAACACCATCTTTGGTTACTGCAGGAGCACCGAATTTCTTTTCGATAACTACGTTTCTACCCTTAGGGCCTAATGTTACTTTAACCGCGTCAGCAAGGGTATCTACCCCTCTCTTCATTTTGTTACGCGCTTCAAGATTAAAAAATATTTGCTTTGCCATGTGATTGGTTTTTTTAGTTTTTTCGCAGATTAAACAATAGCAAGGATATCAGACTCCCGCATGATGAGATAGTCGTGTCCTTCGACAGAGATTTCTGTTCCTGAATATTTGCCATAAAGAACAGTATCACCAGCTTTTACACTCATGGGTTCGTCTTTTTTACCCGGACCTGCGGCAACAATTGATCCTCTTTGAGGCTTTTCCTTCGCTGTGTCAGGAATGATGATGCCACCTGCAGTCTTCTCCTCGGCGGGAGCAGGCTTCACGATTACCCTGTCATGCAATGGGGTAATGTTTAACTTCTTAGCCATAGCTTTTGGTTTTGTTTTGTTAAAAATGAAATAAAAATGCAAATCAGATCAACACCTGATTGCGTTCTACCATAAATATCCAATTTCATACCACGAGGTGGGATTTGCAATTATGTCAGCTTCCCCTTCCTTATTGGTTGATTTTGAAGAAAATGTCAGCTAAAATAGGGATTCAATATGTCAATTTATCATTCTACACATAAAAATTGACTAAAGGGCTGGCAAAGCGTATATTTGCGCCCTCAAACAGCTCTTTACATGATCAGTCGTAGAAATATCCGGATTAAGGTGATGCAGTGCCTCTATGCAGTGGAAACTGAATCCGGCGTGATAGCAGAAGATAAAGCAGTTATTTTATTAAAAAAGTACCTTGAACAAACAGCAGATTTGTTCACCTTCACGATCTATTTAATAACAGAGGTGGCCAGGTACGCAGAAACAGATGCAAGAAACAAGGCATCTAAACATCTGCCATCGGAGAAAGACCTCAATATAAATACCAAGATTTCAGGTAACACCTTGTTGTGGAAGATCCTTGAACAACCTGCTTTCCAACAAGCCATCAAAAGCCGTAATCTAACCTCCCTATTGGATCAGGAAATTGTCAAGAAAATATACATCAAACTCACGGAAACAGACATTTACCAAACCTATATCTCCCAAGAATCAAGGGAGAAAAAACTTGAAAAAGAATTGTTGAGTTTTATTTTCACAGACCTAATGATGGCAGATGAGGATATAAACGAATATATTGAAGAACATTTCGTTCAATGGGATGACGACAGTGAGATGATTTATCAAATGATACTGAACTACTTGAGTAAGCCAACAGCCTATGATTTTCTGCAAATTGTTGGTCCAGAAAAGACTCATTATGCCGTAAGCTTACTCAAAACAGCCATCGATAAAAAAGAATACACAATGGAACTGATTGTCCCAAAACTCAAAAATTGGGATTCTGATCGGATTGCCGTACTGGACATGATCATGATCAGGCTTGGAGTGTGTGAACTTTTATATTTTGAAACAATACCGGCAAAAGTTACCCTAAACGAGTATATTGATATTGCAAAGAGCTATAGCACATCACAAAGTGGCCACTTTGTGAATGGAATTATGGATAGCATCCACAAGGATTTAGAAGCAGAAGGAAAACTTAAAAAAGTTGACTTCAGAAAACTTAGTTGAATTAACTATTTTTGAAAAGTAATTTTAACAATGAAAACGCCTGTAATCATATTAGCCCTTTCCATTATTGCTGCAGGAGCAATCATTACCCTGAACAAGCCAGAACCTCTTGCTAAAAAGGCTAGAATCAGCAATAAACCAACTCCTCCCAAAAGCAATCTTCCCTCCACCACCATTGAATGGAAGGATACACTGTTCAACGCCGGTACAATCGTTGATGGCGAAGAGTTGGAAGTGGTATACAGCTTTAAGAATACTGGCTCAGAAGTACTGGTATTTAGCGATATAAAAGCCTCATGCGGCTGTACCATCCCTGAGAAGCCAGAGAAACCAATTTTACCAGGAAGTCCCGGAATCATTAAAGCTCTCTTCAACAGCAAAGGCAGAATAGGCAGCAATCACAAGGTGTTGACTGCATTTGCAAACACGAAAGAAGGATCTCAACAACTCATATTCGATGTTGAGGTAGTCAATTCAAAAAAGTAACATCCCCAATCACACATTCAATAAACAAAAACAAATATGATGAATTCAATTTTACTGCAAGCTGCCCCCAATGCCGGAGTTATGCAACTTGTATTGCTAGGAGGTATGATCTTGGTGTTTTATTTTTTTATGATTCGCCCACAATCTCAGAAGGCTAAAAAGGCAAAAAAGTTTCAAGAAGACCTTCAGAAAGGTGCCAAAATTGTAACCATTGCAGGTATACATGGAATAGTAAACAAGGTTAATGATGACAACACCCTTCAGATTGAAGTAAATCCTGGATCTTTTATCAAAATCGAAAAATCTGCCATCAGTATGGAATGGAGTGACCAACTTAACAAGGCGGCTGCATCTTCTAAATAATATTGATATCCGTAAAAAAAGCCCGGAACTAACCTTCCGGGCTTTTTACGTTAAATTTGAGCATGCTTAAAATTGGTTTAACAGGAGGCATAGGTGCTGGAAAAACTACCGTAGCAAAGATTTTTGAAACGTTGGGCATACCCGTTTACTATGCTGATCAGGAAGCAAAACGGCTAATGGAAACCAATGCTGAACTCATCAAAACAATCAAGAATCAATTTGGTGAGTCAACCTACTCAGATGGAAAATTAAATAGAAAAATATTAGCCGAAATTATTTTTACCGATAAAGAGAAACTGGCCCAATTGAATAGTATTGTTCATCCATTTACAATTCAAGATGGTATACGATGGATGAGTGACCAAACTTGTTCATATGCAATAAAAGAAGCTGCATTGATTTTTGAGAGTGGCAGTAGGCATGAATTTGATTTCATTATCGGAGTTTCTGCCCCATCCGCATTAAGATTCGCCAGAACAATGGAAAGAGATCATGAAACCAAGGCGCATATCACAGAACGTATGGACAACCAAATGGATGAAACAATAAAAATGAACCTTTGCGATGCCGTCATAATCAATGACGAAGAGCAACTGCTTATTCCCCAAGTCATTGCACTGCATAAAAAACTTCTTAAAATGTCTGGGGAAGCATCAACACATGGATAACTTTCCCTCAATAGCCGACCACTCCCTTATTTGGATATTTGGCATTATTATTCCTTTCATATCTGGATTGCAAAGTGAAAAGCTTTCGGGTGGTGTACAATTTGATAGCTCATCAAGAAGAAGACTATACCTTGCAAACAGCCTGATGCTTGGAATTGCAGGATCGATTGTATTGAGTTTATGGGCCTTCAAAAAAAGAACCTGGAACAGCCTGGGGTTTAGGGATGTTGACAATAAACACCTCACCGTAACCGTGATAGCCATTCTTATATTTGTTCTCGCCTATGTAGTTGATACCATCATCACCAACAAGTCGGTTAAAAAACAAGGTTCAACAACTGACTGGTTTAATACATACTCATTTCTTCCTCAAAATAAACAAGACCTCCTACCCTACATTTTACTGTGTGCCTGTGCTGGTTTTTTTGAAGAGATCATATACAGAGGATTCATGGTGTCCTATTTCATGCCCTTACATGATAAGTCGATGCCTATACCATGGATAGCAATCCTCGCCCCTGCCTTTCTCTTTAGTTTGGCGCATTTCTATCAGGGATGGACAGCAGTTGTCAAAATAGGGATATTCTCCATGCTGTTTGGAGTAATTTATATCTACTCGAAAAGCCTTTACCCCCCAATGATCTTGCATTTTCTAGTTGACCTGTTTAGTGGCCTGTTTTACATGAGGCAAAAAAAATATTACAAAAGACAGAAATAGCACAATAAACACAATCCGTATATTCCAAAAAATCTTTGCTTTCTTTGTAGCACAATATGAAAATCGAATTTTGGAGCATAGGAAAACAACACGACCCCTCGATTAGAGAGGCCATAGAGGATTATACATCCAGAATAAAAAAATACGCCCCTGTTAAATGGGAAATAATACCAGTTCCAAAGAATGCAAATGCGCTAAGTGAAATTGACCAAAAGAAAAGTGAAGCAAAAATGATTTTGGAGAGAATGGACAAGGATATTGTAATGGTTGCTTTAGATGAATATGGTAAAGAAATGAACTCTGTCAATCTTGCAACATTCCTTACCAAAAAAGCGGATATGGGAGCGAAGAAGTTGGTGTTTTTAATAGGTGGTGCTTATGGAATTGACCAGTCGATACTCGATAAGGCAGACTACAAATGGTCACTATCAAAACTCACATTTCCACATCAACTGGCTAGACTCATTCTTGCAGAACAGATTTACAGAGCCTACAGCATAACTAAAAACGAAAAATATCACCACCAATAAAAGATTAACTTATCATGAGCATCACGTTCCTAATCATCATCATCACCAGTGTCGTCTCAATCATAGGCTTTAGCAAGTCAACCATGAAAGATGATCTTTTATTTTGGCCCTATGTGATCAAACGTGAGGGTCAAATTTATCGTTTTGTTACCCATGGTGCTTTGCATGCGGATGCCATGCATCTCATTTTCAATATGGTATCATTTTATTCATTTGGAATAGCACTGGAAGAATATTTATTTAAAGCCCTGTTTGGAGATCTCTCAAGAGCCTTGTTTGCAGTCATGTATTTTACGTCCATCATTGCCTCAGTGATTCCAGACTTCTTCAAATACCAAGATCAATCGCATTATAGATCTCTAGGTGCCTCTGGAGCAGTTTCTGCAGTTGTCTTCTCTGCAATTACCATTCAGCCCAATATGCCGATCCGATTCTTTTTTATACCCTTCAATATTCCGGGATATGTTTTCGGAATTGCATTTTTGGTGTTGTCCGCGATACTTGCAAAAAAAGGGGGTGGGAACATTGGACACAATGCACATTTCTGGGGTAGTATGTTCGGCATATTGTTCACTTACGTGGCTGCGAAACTTATCAGTGGAATCGACTTGTTTGAATATTTTGTAAAAACTGTTTTCTAGTCAAGTTATAAAGCATAGACAAGAATTAGCACCAGTCGTGAGTGAAGATTGCTTAGGATTTAGGTTTGAGGTTAACGATCAATACGGATTTGCTAGATTCTGTCAACTTCACCCGATCGTCAATTCTTCTTCCAATAACCCAAATGATTTTTTTATTGGATTCGATTACCCATTGATTTTCTTTTTCGATTTTAGACAATTTAAGGTCAGTTAAAAAACGTGCAACCTTTTTTTTCTTTTTCATTCCAAGCGGATAAAAATAATCTCCATTTTTCCATTTGCGAACGATTAAAGGATATTGTATAAACCGGGCATCAACAAAAGCATGGCCGGGATCATGATCTGGATTAACAAGGCTATTGACTGCTGAAAATGACAATAAAAACCCATTTACCGGCACTTCACTTACTCCCGCTTCAACCAGAACAATTGCGTTATCTTCTACCGTTAAGGGATCAATTAGCAACCACGCTCGGTTGCGCAAAACACGGTGGGTAGAAGACTGAGTATATTTGCCAGATGATGCTGTGAATAGTTTTTTTATTTCAGGAATTTGTGAAGCCCCGAAACCAAATTCTTTAAAGATCTCATGCATCACGGTGTCTATAGCGTCCACTTGTGTCAACTTATTTACAGCAATACAAATATTGCCATCAATAGACTGCACCAGTTTGGCCTTCAACTCGTTTATGCGCTGACGATAAAGCAACTCGATTTCAGTAAACCGCTTTGCACTTTCCATAAGGTTCACTGTTGCAGCAGGAAACACTTTCTGAACTTCTGGAAAAATGATGTTGCGAAAAAGATTTCTGGTATAGTGATCATCAAGATTCGAGCTATCATCGACCCACTGAATAGTTGAGCCTGTTGCATAGTCAAGGATTTCACTGCGCCGCGCAAATAACAATGGCCTAATTGCAGTTCCAGAGCGTTCAGGAATGCCATGCAAGCCGGCTATACCAGTACCCCGAAAGAAATTCATGGCCATGGTTTCTGCAAGATCATCTCCATGGTGAGCAGTTAAGAGATAGGTTTTTTTGTTAGGCTGATGCTTTTGTTCAACCATCTCAGAGAACCAACTATACCTTAATATCCGAGCAGTTTCCTGTGTTCCCTTGCCCATTGTTTCCATGGCTGTTTTGGTATCAAAGGATTTTACCTCCAAGTCTACTCCAATGGAAGATGCAAGTTGTCTGACAAAAAGTTCATCCCGCATACTCTCCTCACCCCTCAAATTAAAGTTGCAATGCAATATCATGAAGGGATAGCCTGCTTTTTTCAACAAGTGAACAAGTACAACTGAGTCTACTCCGCCACTGCAAGCGACTAATAACTGATCAGTTGCAGACCACAAGCCATTTGAGCAAACATGTTCAACAAATTGATGTTCGAATGCCTGACAACGTTCTATTTTACTTGAGGTAATCATAAAATTGACTCGTCTTTTAATTGCTGAAGAGCAGCCTTGAGCTCACGCAAAGAAGTTGAATCTTTCACCTGTTCAGCAAGAACAATTCCCTTTGTGTACACAGCCTCTGCTTTAAGCCGATCAACAATTCTTTCACAGAGCTTGCCCAGGTGATAATAAGTTCCAACATAAAACTCGTCTATGGCAATAATTTCATCCATCACGTGTTGAGCTTCGAGGTCATCACCGATTTTTACAAGCTCCATGGCTAGGGCATGGCGCGTAAACATGTCAGTCGGATCTCTCTCGATATAAGACCTGAGAATTGCGATTCTGTTCATTGGGGAAAACTTGACCATAGTACTGAAAATAATTCCCTCAACGGGTCTATATTTGCAATATATAGGGTTGCTATAACAACTTTTTTACCTTAATCTTACTGTAATGAAGATACTCGTATGCATCAGCAGAACACCAGATACTACTGCAAAAATAGCTTTCACTGACAACAACACGAAATTTGCTACTGAAGGTGTTCAGTGGATTATCAATCCCTATGATGAATGGTATGCCTTGGTGCGGGCAATCGAGCTCAAGGAAAAAGATCCATCGACAGTACTTCATCTCATCACTGTAGGAACGTCAGATACAGAACCAATCATCAGAAAAGCATTAGCACTTGGGGGTGATGAGGCCTTTAGGGTAAATTCCGATCAAGATGATCCATTCTACATTGCCAGTCAGCTCGCCCACATCGCAAAAGAACAGGGTTACGATCTTATTCTCACCGGCAAGGAGACCATAGACCATAATGGAACATCAATTGGGGGTATGTTGGCAGAAATTCTGGATCTTAACTACGTGAGCTTAGCGGTAAAACTTGAAGTCGAGGCGCTAAAAGCTACGGTTACCCGAGAAGTTGAGGGTGGTGAGGAAGTATTAGCTGCTTCCCTGCCCATTGTTGTTTCCTGTCAGAAAGGGATGGCAGAGGCGCGTATTCCAAACATGAGGGGAATCATGGCAGCCAGAACCAAACCGCTGAAAGTGAGTGAGCCGATAGATTCACAGTATTTTACCCAAACATCAGGATTTTCTCTTCCACCGGCAAAATCCGGGGTTCGATTGATTCCTGCAGACAACCCAGAATTATTGGTCAAGTTGCTTAGAGAAGAAGCCAAAGTCATTTAAAAAACAGTACCATGTCAATCCTCATATTTGTAGAGCACTCAGATTCAAAAATCAAAAAGGCATCGTTGGAAGCCCTATCCTATGGTGCCGCCTTGGCGTCAAAATTGGGCGTTGGGGCATTCGCTTTAGTTATTGGGAAAACAGAAGCCCCATTGTCTGAACTCGGAGCATATGGTGCAACAAAGGTCTTTCATGTAGGTGCTTCAGAAACCAGTCCTACAGATACAAAAGTCATATCCAACGTGATAACGAACGTAGTTGAACAGGAACATGCTGATGTGCTTGTGCTTTCGAATACACTAACAGCAAAAGGAGTTGCACCGAGGGTTTCAGTTAGACTAAAAGCTGGTCTAGTCACCGGTGCCGTTGCACTCCCTGAAGTCACCAGTGGCTTCACTGTAAGAAAAAATGTATTCTCAGGAAAGGCTTTCAGTGACATCAATATACTCACTGCAAAAAAAATTATCACGGTAAATCTGAATGCATTCGAAATTGTAAAATCTTCAGGTGCTGCCGAAGTGGTTACGCTTAACTTAGAAATTCCAACCAGCACCATAGAAGTTTTGGCAGTTAACAAAACTGCAGGAGAGATCGTCCTATCAGAAGCCGAGCGGGTGATCAGTGGTGGACGTGGATTGAAGGGGCCTGAAAACTGGGCACTTGTAGAAGAACTTGCCACACTTACGGGCGCTGCAACAGCTTGCAGCCGAGCAGTAGCAGATGCCCACTGGAGACCACACCATGAGCATGTTGGCCAAACAGGACTTGCCATTGCGCCAAACTTATATTTTGCGATAGGTATTTCTGGAGCAATCCAACATCTTGCTGGGGTTAACAGAAGCAAAACCATTGTGGTCATCAACAAGGATCCAGAAGCTCCATTCTTTAAGGCCGCAGACTATGGCATAGTGGGCGATGCATTTGAGGTGATGCCAAAAATTATAGCTGCAGTTAAAGCCCTTGGCACTAACTAATTTTTCAACAAATTGCTTTTGCCTATTTTTCTAGATGAATAAAATGTCCTAAACAATACAATCCAAGTAGTGCATATAAAATTTATTGTAAATTCGTAGCGGTTATGAAGAAGATAGAATTGGAAATTGTTGCACTCTCCCACTCCATTACACAGACCAACTCATATGCAGTTGTATTGGGAGAAGTGAATGGACTCAGAAGACTACCAATCGTTATTGGTGGCTTTGAGGCCCAGGCAATTGCCGTTGCCTTGGAAAAAATGAAGCCAACCAGACCGCTGACACATGATCTCATGAAAAATTTCATGCTGGCGTTTAATGTAGAACTTCATGAAGTGGTGATTTCAGATCTACAAGAGGGAATATTTTATTCAAAGTTATTATGCAGCACTGATGCTGATACGGTAGAAATTGATTCCAGAACATCTGATGCACTGGCATTGGCTGTTAGATTTGGATGTCCGATCTACATTTATGATAACATTTTCGATGTTGCTTCAATGACAACTGCTGAAGAAAGTTTGATTACCGGAAAACAGCAAGCAAAGCCAGTCAGCACCACAACTGGCTCTGAAGACTTAAAGCAACTGGAAATAGAGCAACTCCACACCCTGCTAAACGATGTTCTCGAACAAGAGGATTATCTCAGAGCGATTGCAATTCGTGATGAAATCAATGCACGAAAAAAATAATCCACCTCATGGTTGTTTTCCCAAATGCAAAAATCAATCTCGGTTTAAGGGTCACTTCAAAAAGAGATGATGGATACCATAATTTGGATACCGTCTTTTATCCGATACCTATTCATGATGCACTTGATGTAATCATCAACAAAAAAAGGGATGGTACCCCAATCACATTTACACAAAGCGGAAAACTCATTAAAGGCGATCAGCAATCCAACTTATGCGTCAAGGCGATTGAGTTAATCCGATTGGATTTCCCAGATCTTCCAGATCTCTTGGTACACCTACACAAAAATATCCCCATGGGTGCAGGCATGGGCGGTGGTTCTTCAGATGGCGCCTTTATGATCAGTTTAATTAACGATCAATTCAAGTTGGGAATAGATGATAGTCGGCAGAAGGCTTATGCCCTTAGGCTTGGAAGTGATTGTCCATTTTTCATTGACAACAAGCCAGTATATGCAACCGGCAGGGGCGAATTGATGAAATCCATTTCCTGCAATCTTTCAAATACGTCAATGCTGTTCATTAGTCCTGGTATTCACATCAGCACCAGGGAAGCGTTTAACAACATCAAATTGTCACCAACTGCACCCTCATGTGAGCAGATTGTGCAGCAACCCATTGAAACTTGGAAAGAATCACTAGAAAACGACTTTGAAAAAACAGTATTTCCACAACATCCTGAACTTGGCGCAATAAAAAACCAATTGTATTCAATGGGAGCCCTTTACGCATCCATGACAGGAAGCGGATCTACCCTCTATGGCATCTTCGAAGGTAGTCCCGATACCTCAATATTTCGCAATTCCCGCTATGAAATCGGCATGATTGAAAATGGGAAGCACAAAAAGATCGGCATAAATTAATGCCCTCATTTTAAGTTGAAGTATTTTTTATGTGTAAATTGCAGCATGTTTATGCTCCACACAACATCTGTTGCTATACTCTCCGGTAATCTTGATTTGTTGAATCATTAGGTGTTTTACCCCCCCTGAGTCCCCCCCTGTGTTCCCCATTACGATCTGTCTCAACCTATTTTAATGATTTTTTATGCAAACTAGTTCATACTTTATCAACCTAGAATCCCAATATGGCGCACATAACTATCACCCTATTCCGGTAGTTATCGAAAAGGCAGTTGGATGTGAAATGTGGGATGTTGAAGGAAAAAAATATCTTGATTTTCTAAGTGGGTATTCCGCTGTAAACCAAGGCCATTGCCATCCAAGGATTATTGGTGCATTGAAAACGCAAGCAGAAAAACTCACCCTTACTTCACGTGCATTTTACAACAACCAGTTGGGTGAATATGAAAAATACTTGACCAACCTTCTTGGCTATGATAAGCTATTGCCTATGAATACTGGGGTTGAGGCAGTTGAAACAGCCATTAAGCTAGCAAGGCGTTGGGCATATACCATCAAAGGAATTGCTGAGAATAAGGCAAGAATTATTGTGTGTGAAGATAATTTTCATGGCAGAACGAGCACTGTAATTTCTTTTAGTACAGACCACGCATCCCATAATAAGTTTGGGCCTTATATGCCCGGCTTTGATATCATTCCATACAATGACTTAGCTGCTCTTGAAAAAGCACTCGAAAATAAAGACGTAGCAGCATTCTTGGTGGAACCGATTCAAGGTGAAGCTGGCATTATTGTGCCGGATGAAGGGTTTCTTTCAAAGGCTAAAGCAATGTGTGCCAATGCAAACGTTTTATTGATTGCTGATGAGATACAAACCGGACTCTGCAGAACTGGAAAAATGCTTTGCTGCGATCATGATAACGTCCGTCCAGATTTGCTTGTGCTCGGAAAAGCCCTTAGCGGCGGTACTATACCAGTGAGTGCAGTTCTTGCAGATGACGAAATCATGTTAACCATCAAACCAGGTGAACATGGTTCAACATTTGGAGGTAGTCCACTTGCCAGTGTAGTTGCCGTTGAATCAATTAAGGTGTTAATCGATGAAGGAATGGCTGAGAATTCTGAAAAAATGGGCGCTATCCTCCGTCAGGGATTGAATGATATGAAGTCGCCATTCATCGATATTGTAAGAGGAAAAGGGTTGATGAATGCGATTGTCATTAAACACAAAGACCCAGATGCAGCATGGTTTCTATGTGAATCCTTCATGCATAATGGATTATTGGCAAAACCCACCCATGGTGATAAAATTAGGCTTTCGCCACCATTGGTGATTGATGAAAAAAAGATGAGACATGCCCTCGAAATAATTGAAAAAAGTCTTCATACACTCAATAATTTATGAGCCTGAGACCATCCCCGAGTTTTTGTAATTTTGCATCCAATCAAGCAGCATGAGTGAAGAGAAGTCATTGAATTTTTTAGAAGAAATTGTTGAAGATAACCTCGCCAAAGGGACTGTAACAGAAATACACACGCGGTTCCCCCCTGAGCCAAATGGTTATTTGCATATTGGTCATGCCAAAAGCATCTGCTTGAACTTTGGACTAGCTGATAAATATGGAGGAAAAACCAATCTGCGTTTTGACGATACCAATCCAGTTACTGAGGACACTGAATATGTTGATTCCATCAAAGAGGATGTAAAATGGCTGGGTTTTAATTGGGAAGAAGAACATTATGCCTCGGATCACTTTGTACAGCTGTATGAGTTTGCCCTGGCTATGATTGGCAAGGGACTGGCCTATGTTGATGATTTAAGTGCTGAGGAAATCGCAGCAACAAAAGGTACGCCTACTGAACCAGGTAAAGCAAGCCCGTATAGAAACAGAAGCATTGATGAGAACCTTAGCCTTTTTTCAGAAATGAAAGCGGGGAAATATAACGACGGAGAGAAAGTACTCAGGGCTAAAATAGATCTGGCCTCCCCCAATATGCACATGCGCGACCCGATCATGTATAGGATCAAAAAGGTACCACACCACAGAACTGGAGATGCTTGGTGCATTTACCCTATGTATGATTTTGCGCATGGCCAATCAGATTCAATTGAACAGATTAGCCATTCCATCTGCACCCTTGAATTTGAAGTTCATAAACCTTTGTACAATTGGTATATCGAGCAACTTGGGATATTTCCTTCAAAGCAATTTGAATTCGCCCGCCTGAACCTCACCTATACAGTGATGAGCAAAAGAAAATTGCTCCAATTGGTGCAGGAGAAATTGGTTGATGGCTGGGATGACCCAAGAATGCCAACAATATCTGGACTAAGAAGAAGAGGATATACGCCGGAATCCATCAGGAACTTTTGTGATAAAATTGGTGTTCAACGAAGGGAGAATATTATTGATATGGGGCTACTTGAATTTTGTATTCGAGAAGATCTAAATGCAACAGCTCAAAGAAGAATGGTTGTCCTTGACCCAATTAAACTGATCATCACAAACTACCCTGAAGGGAAAACAGAGGTTCTAAAAGGAGAAAATAACCCCGAAGAAGAAAACCATGGTGGATACCGTGACCTGCCTTTTAGCAGTGAATTATGGATAGAAGCAGATGACTTTCTTGAGGAAGCACCAAAAAAATGGTTCAGACTCGCACCGGGTATGAAGGTGAGGTTAAAAAGTGCATACATCGTTCAGTGTACAGGATACCTGAAGAATGATGCAGGAAAAGTCACAGAAGTACACTGCGAATATATCCCTGAAAGCAAGAGTGGAGAGGACAGTTCCGGAGTGAGCGTAAAAGGTACAATACATTGGATATCAACAGATAAATCAGAGTCAGCTGAAGTAAGGCTTTACGACAGGCTGTTTCATGTAGAAAACCCATCCAGCGAGGATGAGGATTTTAAGACCTTCATCAATCCAAATAGCTTAGAGATCATCACCTCAGCAAAAGTGGAACCGGCTCTCAAAGATGCTAAACTCGGTGATCGTTTTCAGTTCATCAGGAAGGGTTATTTCACCCTCGACTCCATGTTGAGTACAGAAGGAAAACTGGTTTTTAATAGAACAGTGGGATTAAAAGATGCCTGGGCAAAGGAAAAAAAGGGCTAATTTGATTCCTTCTCATTGGCATCAACCTTTCCTTCTGGAAATAATGAGGCAAGAAAAATAACGAGTGCAGACACCAGCATTAAGTAAAGTCCGATCTGCTTTTCAGGGCAATAACCCCTGTAACAAGACCCAAATAAGAGGAAATTCTTTACTGCGTAGGCAGCACAAAGTCCCCCAATTAGAAGTGCCGACCTTTTCAGCCAAATAAATTTTGAAAACGAAAACAAGGTAGTCAACCCGCCAAATATCAGCAGCAATTTTGCCGGTTTCCCATAGCTATTTTTCTCGGTGAAAAAGCCAGTAAAAGACATACCAAGATCCCCATAATACGCCCAAGGCATAAAACATGCAGCAACCAAGAGGATAAAGGCAGCCAGGCTAATCCATTTAGAATAACGTACCATATCAAAAAAAGCGAAGGTTTTTTCCTTCGCTTTGAGGTCGGGAGCGGATTCGAACCGCTGTAGAAGCTTTTGCAGAGCTTTGCCTAGCCACTCGGCCACCCGACCATTTTTGTCTTTACGGCTATTGGCCGAACACCGTGCAAAATTAGTAAATTTGGTCATATTAACCTCAGAAGAATACAGAAGATCTGATGAGTGCAAAGAATGAATAAAATAGAATCATCAGAACTGATCATTAATAAACGCGGAGCCCTTTATCACCTTGATTTAAGGCCGGAAGAAATTGCCGATACCATCATCACAGTCGGGGATCCTTCAAGGGTGGAGAAAGTTTCTTGCCATTTTGACCATACTGAACACCAAACATCCAATAGGGAGTTTATAAGCCATACAGGAACAATTGGAAACAAGCGGATCACTGTTATGTCGACAGGCATTGGGGCAGATAATATAGACATCGTAATGAATGAACTAGACGCACTGGTGAACATCGACTTGGAAACAAGGCTAGTTAAGCATGAAAAAAAGCAGCTCAATATCATCAGGCTAGGAACGGCAGGGGCACTACAAAAAGATATTGCAATTGACAGCATCGTGGCCAGTACTCATGCTATCGGATTAGACAATCTCATGCACTTCTACCCTTTCAACAACAACAACGAGGAGCATGATATCGCCAGGGCCTTCAAGCAACACACCCTAATGAGTAGCTCAACAAGCGATCCATACGTATTTGGTGCAGGTGCTTTTTTATTGGCAAAGCTTGTTGATCAAACTGCAGCGGGACTAACCGTGAGCTGTCCGGGTTTCTATGGCCCTCAGGGAAGAAATCTAAGGCTTGGACTGTCGATGGCCAACCTGAATGAGCTGCTTACAAGTTTTCAGTTCGGTAACCACAGGATCCTTAATTTTGAAATGGAAACTTCCGCCATATACGGACTAGGGAAATGCATGGGTCATCAATGTATTTCGTTTAGCACCATTGTGGCCAATAGAATTACAAAAGAATTTACATCAAATGCAGAAGCTGCTGTTGATAAGATGATTGAATATGTGATGGAGAGGATTTAGAGAGTTGAGGGAAGTTGAGGGAGTTGAGAAAATACAAACATGCAAATGGAATTTTATAAATATCAAGGAACGGGTAACGACTTCATTATTCTGGATAACAGAGAAGGACAGTACAATGGCTTATCGAACGAAGCCATCAAAAAGCTCTGTGATCGAAAATTTGGCATTGGTGCTGATGGCCTGATGTTACTTGAGCTTGCGGATGGGTATGACTTTAGAATGAATTACCACAATGCGGACGGCCTAGAAGGGAGTATGTGTGGTAACGGAGGAAGATGCTTGGTTCAGTTTGCCAAGGACATGGGAATAGAAAAAACACATTATCGTTTTATTGCTGTTGACGGAGAACACGAAGCTGAGATTAAGCCAGATGGATTGATTAGGCTTAAAATGCAAGATGTTTTTGGGGTAACAGATATCAGAGGAGATGTGGTATTGAATACTGGATCGCCGCACTTCATTCGCTTTGTAGATACGGTTGACCATGTAGATGTATTTAGCGAGGGAACTAAAATACGCTATAATGATACCTATGCAAACGAAGGGATCAATGTTAATTTTGTAGAACAAACAGACAATGGCATTAGGGTAAGAACATATGAGAGAGGGGTTGAGGATGAAACATTAAGTTGCGGAACAGGCGCAACGGCAGCAGCTATTGCTTCGGCCACCGAAGATGGTCCTCAAACAGTTTCAGTAGCGGTACAAGGCGGACATCTTAAGATAGCATTTAATAGAATTAATCCAAATCAATTTACAGATATTTGGCTTGTTGGTCCAGCTGTTTATGTTTTCCGCGGAACCATTTAACTAGAAAATTTATTCTCATGTTTACCATCAGAGTATATGGCATATTAATCGATGAAGACAACCAGGTATTGGTGAGTGATGAATTTATCCGAGGCAATTATTACACTAAATTTCCTGGTGGTGGTCTTGAATTTGGAGAAGGCACAAGATCTTGTTTAGCCAGGGAATTTATGGAAGAGATGAACCTCAAGGTAACGGTTGGCGAACATCTTTACACAACAGATTTCTTTCAGATGTCAGCCTTTAATCCAACAGACCAAATCGTTTCAATATACTACAGGGCATACGCTGAGGAAACAATAACTGTTCCATTGCGCAATACCCCATTTGAGTTCGATGAAAAACAAATGGAGGTATATAACAAAACAAGTGAAACAGAAACATTCAGGATGATTCCAATGCAAGAATTTGGTTCGCATTCTGTTTCCCTACCCATTGATAAGGTTGTTGCAGACCTTATTAAAAACTTACAGTTGAAAAGCTGATCGCCATAGTTTAACTGGCAACGCTACACCCCTTGTCTACAGTTAGATCCAGGCTACGCATTAAAAAAAATAAAGTCAATCCCAGCCCATTATTTTCTAGACAGTAAATCCTTGATTTCTGTCAATAGCTGATCTGTTTTAGAAATAGGAACTGGTTCAGTAGCCTCTTTCTTTTTAAGGGTATTGATGGCTTTGATTACCAAAAACATCACAAAAGCTACGATGATAAAGTCTATTACTGCAGTCACTACAGCGCCCCACTCTAGTGCAACCTCCTTGCCATTTGCGATAATGATATTTCCACTGGGGTCTCTTACTTCGTTGACTGCTTGCTTCAGAATAAGTTTTTTATCATAAAAGTTAGTGCCGCCAGTAAGTAGACCAATTAGAGGGGCAATCAGCTTTTCAGTAAACGCTGAAACTACTTTACCAAAAGCACCTCCCATGACAAAAGCAACCGCTATGTCAACAAGGTTACCGCGCAGGGCAAATTGTTTAAATTCCTTTATGAAAGACATGAATGTTGGTTTTATGATTAATCAATAATAATTCCTTTTTCAAGATAAATCATTTAGGGTAGTTTTTTCAACCCTCCCGAATCATACAGCACCCTTCACTGTTTGTTCCTCAGCGACTTCATTTCGAATAACCACCACCCCATCAAAGACATCCACTACGACAGGCTTTGATTTATCAATATCACCTGCCAATATTCGTTTGGACAATTGATTTACTATTTCTTTTTGAATAAGCCGCTTTAATGGCCTTGCACCAAATTGAGGATCGAAGCCATTCTCAGACAAATAGTCAATTGTATACCCCGTAAAAGAAAGTTCAATATCAGCATTGGCTAAGAGTTTTTTCAGGCCTTTCAGTTGAATCTCTATGATTTTTCTGATGTCTTTTTTACTCAAAGGCTGAAACATAATGATCTCATCTACCCTATTTAAAAATTCCGGCCTAACAGTTTGCTTGAGCAGGTTCATCACCTCAACACGCGCCCTCTCAGTAGCCTTATCAATATTGTTTGGCCCTGCTTGTTCAAATGCATCTTGGATAAGATGGCTACCAATATTACTGGTCATGATGATGATGGTATTTTTAAAATTGACTACCCGGCCTTTATTGTCTGTAAGTCGGCCATCATCCAACACCTGCAGCAGTACATTCCATACATCAGGATGGGCTTTTTCAATTTCATCCAACAACACCACGCTATATGGCTTTCGCCTTACCGCCTCAGTAAGCTGACCACCTTCTTCATATCCCACATAGCCCGGAGGGGCGCCAACTAGACGAGATACGGTATGCTTTTCTTGGTATTCACTCATGTCGATGCGCGTCATCATGGCCTCATCATCAAAAAGATATTCAGCAAGTGTTTTTGCAAGCTCGGTTTTACCAACGCCTGTAGTTCCAAGAAAAATAAAAGAGCCAATTGGTTTTTTGGGATCTTGCAACCCTGCCCTGCTTCTGCGGATGGCATCAGCAACCGCAGTAATTCCCTCCTCTTGGCCAACTACCCGCTCATGAAGATGATCTTCGAGGAGCAGTAATTTTTCCCTATCACTTTGCAGCATTTTAGAAACAGGTATACCGGTTGCCTTGGCAACGTTTTGAGCAATATCTTCTGCATCAACTTCTTCTTTGAGTAGTCTTTTTTCTCCTGTAGCGGCAAGTTCTTCTGAAAATTTAAGGATGTCTGCTTCCTTCTGTTTTACCTTACCGTAGCGAATTTCAGCTACGGTTCCATAATCACCTTCTCGTTCTGCCCTTTCTGCTTGAAGTTTCAACTGCTCTATTTCTGCTTTTGCAGTTTGCACTTGCTCCACAATTTCTTTTTCCTCCCTCCATTTTGCTTTCAATGTGTCTCTTTCAACTGAAAGATTTGCAATCTCAGTATTGAGTTCTTTCATTTTTACTTCATCGTCTTCACGCTTGATAGCTTCTCTTTCAATCTCAAGTTGTCTGATTTGGCGCTCAAGCTTATCCAATTCCTCAGGCATGGAATTCATCTCCAACCTAAGCTTGGCAGCGCTCTCATCAATCAAATCAATTGCCTTATCAGGCAAAAAACGATCGGTAATGTATCTGCTAGACAATTCTACTGCAGCAATGATTGCTTCATCTTTTATACGCACATGGTGATGCGTTTCATATCGATCCTTCAAACCCCTCAGTATAGATATAGCATCTTCGATACTTGGCTCATCAATCATTACCTTTTGGAATCGTCGTTCCAAGGCCTTGTCCTTCTCAAAATACTTTTGATACTCATTCAACGTTGTTGCCCCTATAGCTCTGAGCTCTCCTCTTGCAAGTGCTGGCTTTAGGATATTGGCAGCATCCATAGCACCTTCACCGCCACCAGCACCCACTAGGGTATGGATCTCATCAATGAAAAGAATAATTTCACCGTCACTAGACGCCACTTCTTTAACGACACCTTTTAATCTTTCCTCAAATTCACCTTTGTATTTTGCTCCAGCAATGAGGAGCCCCATGTCAAGTGCATAAATTAATTTGCTCTTTAAGTTTTCAGGAACATCGCCATTGAGGATCCGCATGGCAAGTCCCTCTGCAATTGCGGTTTTTCCAACACCAGGCTCTCCGACAAGAATTGGATTATTTTTGGATCTTCGGGTAAGAATATGAAGTGTTCGTCTAATTTCCTCATCGCGCCCGATTACCGGATCAAGCTTACCCTGGCGGGCCATCTCGATGAGGTTTTTGGCATATTTATTCAAGGTATTGAATTGTGTCTCTTGGGTCTGGCTTTGCACCTTTTCCCCTTTCCTGAGCTCTTTAATTGCAGTGAGCAAGCCAGATTCCGTTAACCCAACCTCTTTGAGAAGCTTGGAAATAGGATCAGACCCTGTAATTAAGGCGAGTAAAATATGTTCAGGAGTTACAAATTCATCGTCAAACTTAGACAACAAGGAACCCGCTCTGAGAAAGGCACTGTTTGCCTCTCTGCTCAGCGATTGAGCAGGCTCGGCATTTGTTTTAGGTAACTTTAACAACGCTTCTGTTAACTTCGCCTGGAGAACCTGAATAGAAACATTATTCTTTTTGAGTAAATAATCTACGGGGGAATTTTTCTGATCTAATAAACTCTGGAGAATATGATCGGTCTCAATTGTTGGATTGCCTCCATTGAAAGCCAATTGCTGAGCAGCTTGAACAATTTCAGAAGCTTGTATGGTGAAGTTATTTAAATTCATATGAGATCATTTAATACATATTCATCAAACCACCTTCCAGAGTTAAAAACAGGTAATTATGACAGATTTTACAAGTAAAGTATGCCGCAAATGCAGTCTAGCTCTGATTTTCATGCTATTCTTGCAGTCAACCTATTCCCAACAAGACTTTACCGCATTGGATGCAATAATAGCAAAGAATCAGAAAGCATTAGGCAAAGATCTTGTGGTAGCAATCAATAAAGAAGGAAAAAATATATTCCTGAAAGAGACGGATGAATTGAAGCTAAAAACACCTGCCCCCATTGCAAGTTGCAGTAAGTGGCTAACAGCGGCATTGGTAATGATCTTTGTAGATGAGGGAAAAATTAACCTAGACGAGCCTCTAGCAACCTATATACCTCTGTTTGAAAAAAACATGAAGGGATACATCACACTTAGGAATTGTCTTTCGCATACAACCGGATTGGATGTAGGGCCTAGTGGTGTATTGAAACTGGCACAACGCAGTAAGTTCAACAGCCTCGAAGAAGAGATTGTATTTTTTGCAACAAAAAAAGAAATCATAGACAACCCAGGTCAAGCGTTTGCTTACAGCGGTGTTGGTTTAAATATTGCCGGCAGGGTTATTGAGATAGTATCAAAAAAATCGTTTGATCGGGTCATTACCGAAAAACTATTCAGGCCATTGGGCATGAAGACTGCAACCTTCTATAATGATAATGGAGGAGCAATTAATCCTTCAGCTGGTGCAATTTGTTCAGCCTTTGATTATCTGAATTTTATGCAGATGATCTTGAATAAAGGGATGTTCAACGGAAAGAGAATACTAAGTGAGCGTGCGATAGATGAAATGATGAAAACCCAAACATTGGATATGAGGGTTAGGTCTACCCCAGAATCTGGAAAAGGGCTTAATTATGCCTTAGGCAGCTGGATTCAGGAGGATGAAAATGGGAGGGGCACAGTATTCACTTCACCCGGAGCGTTTGGCACATGGCCGTGGATAGATACAAAACGAAACTATGTAGGTATAATATTTGCCAAAAGTTTATTGGGAGAACAAAAAAAAGAACTCTATTTGAGGATGAAGGAAACTGCAGACAATGCCATCGATCAATAATTTAAAAAAATGATCAGTTCAGCAGATAGGCATGCAAGGTTTATAAAAGATATAGCCACATCACTCGGATTTGATGACTGTGGAATTGCTCAAGCCCAGCGTTTGGATGAGGATGCACAACGACTGGAAAAATGGCTCAAGAAAGATTACCATGGTGAGATGCAGTATATGGCAAACCATTTCGACCTTCGCGTTGACCCAACAAAACTCGTACCAGGAGCAAGATCAGTAGTTACCTTATTGTTCAACTATTTTCCGTCTGAACAACAACATGATGATGTTCCTAAAATTGCTAAATACGCATACGGCAAGGATTATCATCTGGTCATCCGGGAGAAACTTCATGAGTTACTTTTTCGGATAAGAGAAGAGATCGGGAATATTGAAGGCCGAGGATTTGTTGACTCTGCACCTGTTCTTGAAAGAAGCTGGGCGCAAAGAAGCGGACTAGGATGGTTAGGAAAGAATGGAAATTTAATCAACAAAAAAACAGGTTCATTTTTCTTTATTGCAACATTGATCACAGATGTAGCATTAACGCCAGATGACCCTTATGTAAAAGACTATTGTGGAACATGCACTAAATGCATTGATGCCTGTCCGACTGAAGCCATACTCCCCAATAAGGAACTTGATGGATCAAAGTGTATTTCGTATTACACGATAGAGCTCAAATCAAGTAGCCTTCCGGATGTTTTAAAAAGCAGAACAGACAATTGGGTCTTTGGTTGTGATATTTGTCAGGATGTATGCCCATGGAATAGGTTCAGCAATCCGCATAAACACAAAGAACTAGAACCCCTTGATGAGATCATGACATTTTCGTTTAAAGATTGGATGAACCTGGATCGGGAAAGTTTTAATCAAATCTTTAAATACTCCCCAATAAAACGAACGAACTGGGAAGGGATGAAAAGAAATTTGAATTTGTATAGAGAATGAGCTGAATAAAGTTTCAGTCCCAAATCACTCCCACTTAAATACCTTGATTGCAATAGCATATAGAAGTATCCCCCAAATAAGCAAGTATTGCAGTTGAGGCAAACAATCAGCGAGATGTGACCCCTCAAACGCTACATTGCGCATGGCGGTATTGAGGTGTGTAAGTGGCAGGATTTTGCAGATGGGATGCAACCAACTGGGAAAGTTTTCAATGGGAAAAAAAGTACCTGCCAACAGAAATTGTGGCAGTGTAACTAAATTGGCAAATGGAGGAATGGCACTTTCGCTACTGGCTAACCCACTGACAATAAAACCAAACCCCATAAAAACAATTAAACCAATCAAGCTCAGCACCATCATTTCTGCAAACGTTATCCATCCATGTATTAATGTGAACTTGAAAGCAAAATGACCAATGGAAAGAATAACTACAGCAGTGAGCATTTGAAAAGCTATTCGCCCGATACCTTCACCAAAAACAATATAAGAACGCTTGATGGGTGTAGCGAAAAACCTTTTTAGCACAAGTGTTTGGCGGAGACCAAAAAAAACAAAAGCAACACCAAATACTCCTGCGCTGAGCAAACTAAATCCCAGTTGACCGGGTAAAATAAAATCAATTGTTCTGTATTCTCTTCCAGGTAATACCTCATTGGTCATAAACCCATATGTTGGCCTCTTGGGAAAATATTCTTGATCAAGTTCTGCAATCGTTTGCTGGATAATCGATTGAAGCAAGCCAATCTTATCTGTAGCTGCTGTAGAAGTTGTTATCTCCACCACATACTTCGGGAAGGCATCAGGATTAAGTTCCTTTATTTTCAAGATGGCAGTCATATGCCCTTTCTCTAGCTCTTGCCTTGAGATGAGGTCTGGCTGGGCAATAACTTTGAGGTTGTCTTTTTCTAGGAGCTGAGCATAGAACTGATTGTTGTTGGATGATGCAGGATCAAAGGCTACACGAATAACAGGAGTGGTGGAGCTAAGAAAACCAAACACCAAAATAAATATCAAGGGAAACAAGAAACTAAAAATAACAGCAGAGGGACTCCTAAATATTGAACGCCAGCTTGCCTTAGCGATAGCAAGCATGCCAACAAATTGATTGTATTTCGGAGGGGATGATTTCATATAGGAATTACCGTATGATGAAATCAAAAGGCAACCTTGATTTCGCCTGACCACTTTCTTCTTTAAGCGCTTTAATTCTTTTGAAAATCATGTACTCATCCTTACCTATTTCTTTTTCAATTGAAGAGGAAGAAAGCTCATCGGGAACTTGCTGAAGGATATAATCAATGATTGTTTTCTCTTCAGGATAAGTGCGAACCTTGTATTCTTTCAAGCCGGCCAACTTTGCAGCTTCAGCGATTGCATTATCTTGTCCCCCTATCGCATCAGCAAGTCCAACTTGAATTGCGCGACTTCCAGTCCACACCCTACCTTGTGCGATACTGTCTATATAGTCCAAGCTTTTCTTCCTTCCATCAGAAACCCGCGTTTTAAAATCAAGGTAGATGCGATCAATTTCGTGCTGTACAATTTGTTTTTCGCGTTCAGACAAAGGCCTTGTAACACTTGGTGCATCAGCAAATTCAGCAGTTTTAACACGATCAAACGTAATGCCCATCTTGTTTTTCATAAACGAAGAAAAATCAGGAATGATTGAGAATACACCAATTGACCCAGTGATGGTATTGGGCTGAACAAAAATCTTGTTTGCATTGGCGGCGATATAGTATCCCCCACTGGCAGCAACATCCCCCATGGAAACAACAATTGGAATTCCTTGTTTCTTAATCATTTCAAGTTCTCTCCAAATGATCTCACTGGCCAAACTTGAACCTCCTGGAGAATTAACCCTGAGTACAATTGCTTTTACTGATTTATCATACCTAAGCTTGCGAAGCAGGGCAAGGTATTCGTCTGAACCAATCTGGCTTGGGGTTCCTTTGCCGTAGACAATCTCTCCCTCAGCAACAACCAGTGCAATTTTATCTTTTGAGAAAGCCCCTGCAAGACTCACTGCATCTTTATATTTAGCAAGACTAATGAATCCTATTTTATCTGATTTTGAAAGTCCAAGTCGCTTTTTAATTTCATCCTTAACTTCATCATCATATTTAACCCCATCAATCAATCCAGCCTTGACCGCTGTTTCTGGGATATCGATGGCATATCGATTTGCAAAACTAATAAGTGTGTCTTTGTGAATCTTTCTTGATTTACTTACCTGCGATATCATCTCACCATAAATGTCA
This sequence comes from Chitinophagaceae bacterium, assembly GCA_044353505.1. Lineage (GTDB taxonomy): Bacteria > Bacteroidota > Bacteroidia > Chitinophagales > Chitinophagaceae > Pollutibacter. Next base: position 57,009 of record JBILBU010000005.1, read on the forward strand.
TTCAACCACACCGATGTTTGTTCTTTATTGGGAGCAGACATTTCGGTAGCCCTAAACGGTTCTGTAGCGCTCTTGAATTTACCAGCATAAAATATTTGCGGTTTTATTTCAAGCCTGTCAATTAAGCTTTTAAAGAAGATATACTCTGCTGATAAGCCCTGCCACTGAAAAATGCCCTTTGGATTGCAGTAAATCTTATCCGACACCTGAGCAATTGCGTAGGCTTTTTGCGAAATGTAATCACCATAGGCTATGACAAACTTTTTTGATGCCTTGAATGATTGAAGTGCATTGATGAGTTCCTGGCTGGTGGCAAACCCATTTGGATTGTCTTTTGCAACCAGATAGATTCCCTTGATCATGGAATCCCCTTTTGCCTTGTTGATTAACTTTATAGTATTAGCCAAAGTGGGGGTATTTTCCTGGCCGCTTAACGCAGCAAAAGGATCTTCCATCGTTCGCTCCTTGAATTCATTTGAGATGTCAATCACCAACACAGCGTTCTTTTCTACTATTGTGACCTCATCAGACAGCATGGCACCTGCAATTCCGAAGAAAAGCAGAAAAAGCAAACCAAAGAAGATAATGAGCGCAAGCAGGGAGGCAAAGAAACTTTTGAAAAAACTTTTCACTTTAAAAATGTTTAGATGACGAAATTAAAGAACTTTACCCGCCATAGGGGTAACTTTTTATGAAAAAAGCTTTTTTAATAATTGGGGGCAATATTGGAGATCGTTTGGGGTACATAAACGCTGCCTCAGGCCTGATTAAACAACAATGTGGTGAAATCCTTCATCAGTCCTCCGTCTACGAAACAGCCCCTTGGGGAAAAACTGATCAACCCGCGTTTTTAAATCAGGTACTGGAAATCAATACCCTACTCACACCAATGGGATTGCTTGCTACAATTCTTGACATCGAATCAGGTTTGGGCAGGCAAAGAAAAGAAAAGTATGATGCAAGAACCATAGATATAGATATTCTATATTTTGAAGACGAAACAGTGAATACCTTGGAACTCACCATACCACATCCAAAAATTCGCGAGAGACGTTTTGTTCTCATCCCCTTGGCAGAAATCGCACCCAACCTGATCGATCCTTCAATAGGTTTGTCAGTAACCTCGTTGCTTGACGATTGCATTGACAAGCTTGGAGTGACTGTATTCAACACTGAAAATAAATAGCATAAAAACAAAAGTGAAATTGCCAAAACTCAATGAAATATGGGCTTTACACTTGAATTTAATGTTGGATCAGTATTCATAATCAATAATCTGAATGGCAAAGTACCTGATGAACCCCAGCTTTTCTTCCCTTAAATACCCCGAATTCAGGATTTATCTCATTGCCCGCTTTATTTTCATCATGGTGCTTACCATGCAGGCAACGCTGATTAGCTGGAAGATTTTTGAGATTACAAAAGACCCTTTCAGTATTGGATTAATAGGCTTGGTTGAATTTGTTCCTGCGGTGATCATGGCATTCTACGCCGGATATGTAATCGACCGAAGTGATCGAAAAAAGTTATTTCACTATAGCATTGGAGCAAATTTGATCCTGACTATTTTATTCGCTTACGTTACGAGCCAACATGCCTACAATCATCTTAACCAATCTAACATACTAATGAGTATGTATGGAATTGTTTTCTGTACTGGGATAGCAAGGGCATTCAGTGGACCCTCCTCCTTTGCATTGGTGAGCAGTCTTGTTCCAAAAGAAGAGATTCCAAACGCCATCACTTGGCATAGTGGGTCATGGCAGATTGCTGCAGTTGGCGGACCGGCCATTGGAGGATTACTCTACGCTGCCACTGGAATCACATTCACCTTCATGCTCATCATCCTTTTGTTGCTTGTTTCAATAACCATCTTATTTTATGTTAGTCCAAAGTCACCACCAGAGCTGATTGAAAAAGAATCCATGCTTAAAAGCATACGTGAGGGTTTTAAGTTTGTTTGGAAAACAAAAGAAATACTTGGAGTGTTGAGCCTGGACCTATTTGCGGTTTTCTTTGGCGGAGCCACTGCCATGCTTCCCTACTTTACCGACGTCATCCTGAAGACAGGAGCACAGGGGCTAGGTTTGCTTCGCTCTGCGCCAGCAGTAGGCGCGATAACGCTTATGCTACTAATCCACTTCATCCCACTGAAAAAAAATCAGGGAAAAATTATGATATGGTGCGTGGGAGGATTTGGATTGTCGATCATACTGTTTGGGCTCTCCAACATGTTTTGGATTTCAGCATTGGCTTTATTTGTTTCCGGTTTTCTTGACGGCATCAGCATCCTTATTCGATCTACTATTTTACAATTAAAAACCCCGGAAGAAATGAGAGGTAGGGTTTCGTCACTCAATAGCATCTTCATCATGTCATCCAATGAGTTGGGTGCTTTTGAGAGTGGCGTGATGTCAAAATTAATTGGTGTGATCCCTTCCGTAATTGTTGGTGGAGGGATGACGATGGCTATTGCTGGCTTAACGTGGTTTAAGCTACCCGCAGTTAAAAAAATAGAGTATTAAAAGCATGATTGAAACTAAGCAGAGATAAATGTTTTGCAAGCAAGTGACTGCTAACCCCCTATTGGCCTAGGCGCCCTTCTCCATCAAACCCTCTATGACAAGATAGGCAGCAGGACAGAAGGATGTATTTTTTAGTGTTAGCGGTTGGCGTTTAAAAAAAACATCCTCGTCAGTATAGGGGAATCGCTTACAGTCAGACGGTCGATCGTCATAGATTGAACAAAAATTGTCGTCACCCAGAAAAGGGCAGGGCTTTGAGCGAAGCACATAGTCGCCATCACCATCAACCATCAGGTATGTTTCAATAAAAACACTCTCTTTTAGGCCTAAAAGCTTGCTAATCCTTTTAAGGTCCGGTGTTTTGAACCGGGGTGAGAAGTTCTTGCAACAATTGGCACAGCTAAGGCAATCCACCTTCTCAAAAGCCTGTTCGTGAAGGTCTGGCAAGGCTTTCAAGACCTTATTTTTATTGGCGCGCTGCAGAAAGCCCTTATACAGCTTGGCTCTCTCGGCAGATTTTGCCTCCCAATTGTTTAACAACTCATCAGACATGCTGCAAAGGTAAGCACAAAGCGCACTTGATTGAATGTTTCACCATTTAATCCACATTCGTGTTTTTCGGTACACAAAGAGCGGTATTACTGCCCCCTTCTGTTTAAATTTGCAACAATAGGATTCAGACCACTGAAACTAACCATTTTTTCACTTTTAACAGGGCTTAACATGAACCTTTTAGAGCAGCAAGAGAATGAATTTAGAAGTAGGCATATTGGTCCAACTGCACAGGAAGAAAAAGACATGCTCCTCCTTATTGGCGAGGATAGCCTAGATGCCCTTATAAAAAAAACGGTTCCCCCAAACATCAGAAATGATAATGGGTTGACAGTGCCCCCAGCAATGAGTGAGGCTGCTTATCTGAACCACATCAGATCAGTTGGTGAAAAAAATATTATTGCGCAAAATTTTCTCGGTCAAGGTTATTATGGAACACACACACCGAGTGTTATCCTAAGAAATATTTTTGAAAATCCAGGATGGTATACCCAATACACGCCTTACCAAGCGGAGATTGCTCAAGGTAGACTTGAAAGCCTTTTGAATTTTCAGACCATGGTAAGCGACCTGACTGGATTGCCCATTGCCAATGCTTCACTGCTAGACGAATCCACGGCAGCGGCAGAGGCCATGACCATGTTTTTTAATGCACTCAACAAGCAAGACAATATTGAACGACCCAAGTTTTTTGTTGATGAACATTGCTATCCCCAAACATTGGACCTGCTCGTTACAAGAGCACTGCCAATAGGAATAGAAATTGTTACCGGAAACAGCATGCATATTGAGATTGACGAGAGTTTTTTTGGTGCCCTCGTTCAGTACCCTGATAATCTTGGTAACCTGACCGACCATCGTGAGTTTATTGAAAAGGTGCATGCGGTTGGTGGCTATGTGGTAATGACTACCGATTTATTGGCACTCACACTCATCACCTCTCCTGGAGAACTTGGTGCAGATGCCGCTTGTGGTTCATCACAACGATTTGGAGTGCCATTGGGATATGGTGGTCCACACGCTGCTTTTTTTGCCACCAAAGAAGATTTCAAACGCAGCATCCCAGGAAGAATCATAGGAGTAAGCATTGATGCCGAAGGAAACAGGGCACTGAGAATGGCGCTTCAAACAAGAGAGCAACACATCAAAAGAGAAAAAGCAACATCCAATATTTGCACTGCGCAAGCGCTTTTGGCAAATATTGCCGCAATGTATGCAGTGTATCACGGACCCGTTGGAATTAAAAAAATTGCAGTGCGCACCTCTTTGTTTGCCCAAGCTGCTGCAAGGTCTTTGCGCGAGCTTGGATACACGATTTCCAATGCAACATTTTTTGATACCATTACCGTAGCTACTGAAAAAGCTAGAGCAATTGTAGCGCAGGCAAGAGAAAAAAATATCAATTTCAGACTCATTAATGATACACATATTGGAATAAGCTTTGACGAAACATCAACTACAAGTTCAGTACTGGATATGCTTGGCTGTTTTGATGAGCAACAGAAAGCCTCTTTTAATATATCCGAAGATGATTACCTGTCAAATATTCCAACTGCACTAACAAGAACTTCAAGCTTTCTTGATCACCCCGTCTTCAACTCACATCATAGCGAAAGCAAAATGATGCGTTACATCAAGTTTCTGGAGAACAAAGATTTATCGCTTAACACCTCCATGATATCACTTGGAAGTTGTACGATGAAACTTAATGCAGCAACTGAGATGATGCCTTTGAGCTGGCCAAGCTGGAGCCAAATTCATCCCTTCGCCCCCTTAAGCCAAACACAGGGATATCAATTCATGATTGATGAGTTGTCGAAATACCTATGTGAAATAACCGGCTTTGACGCGTGCAGCCTACAGCCCAATAGTGGGGCACAAGGAGAATATGCTGGACTGCTTGCAATAAGAGGATATCATTTGTCAAGAGGTGACCACCACAGGAACGTGATGATTATTCCAATTTCAGCACATGGAACCAATCCCGCATCTGCTGTGATGGCTGGAATGAAAGTTGTTGTGGTAAAGGCATTAGACAATGGGTATATCGATATAAAAGACTTGAAAGAAAAAGCGACCCAGTTCAGCGATACCCTAGCCGGTATCATGATTACGTATCCAAGTACTTACGGCGTTTACGAAGAGACAATAATTGATATTACTTCGATTATTCATGGCCATGGTGGTCAGGTATACATGGATGGTGCAAATATGAATGCGCAGGTTGGACTGACTGCACCCGGACTAATTGGCGCTGATGTTTGTCACCTTAACCTCCACAAAACATTTGCCATCCCACATGGTGGAGGTGGACCTGGTATGGGCCCAATTTGTGTAAAGTCGCACCTATCCCCATTCCTACCTGGTCATTCTCAACTGTCTGATCATCCGGTAGACATCAAAAAAGGCAATACAGCAGTAAGTGCAACGCCCTATGGAAGTGCAAGTATATTGCTTATCAGTTATGGATATATTAGAATGCTAGGTGGAAATGGATTGAAGAGTGCCACCGAATATGCTATTCTAAATGCCAACTACATGAGGGCAAGGCTTCAAGATCATTATGATGTGCTTTATCTGGGTACCAATAGCACCTGTGCCCATGAATTCATTGTTGACTTGAGGCCGTTCAAAAAGACAGCAGATATTGAGGCAGAGGATTTGGCGAAACGGTTGATGGATTATGGTTTTCATGCCCCAACACTCAGTTTTCCTGTTCCCGGAACTGTAATGATTGAACCAACGGAAAGTGAAGACAAAGGAGAGCTTGATCGTTTTTGTGATGCGATGATTGCCATCAGAAAAGAGATTAGAGAAATTGAGCAAGAACAGGTGGATAAAAAAGAGAATGTTTTGAAACGAGCACCACATACCCAGGCTACCATTTGCGCTGATTCTTGGGATAGACCTTATTCGAGAGAGAAGGCTGCGTTCCCTCAAGATCGTTTAAGAAGCAACAAGTTTTGGCCCAGCATTGCTAGGGTAAACAATACGTATGGCGATAGAAATCTTGTCTGTACATGTGAGCCCGTTAGCAGTTATGCGGAGTCAGAGAAATAGGAGAAAAAACCAATTTTTTTCTCTGAGTTATAGAAAAAATGAGCATTGTTTCGTAAATTTAATCGACCACCTCTTTGATTATTAGATAATTTTTATTTTTTGTGCCTATTTTTTAGATATTTTATAAAAACGATTAAATATGACTATAAATAGGGGTTTATACCGCCCGGAATTTGAACACGATGCGTGCGGTATTGGATTCGTTGCGAACATCAAGGGGAACAAGGGGCACCAGGTTATTTCTGATGCCTTAACCATTCTTGAGAATATGGAGCACAGGGGTGCTTGTGGTTGCGAGAGCAATACGGGCGATGGTGCTGGAATCTTGATTCAGACACCACATGCCTTCTTTTTCGATGAGTGCCTGAAAATGGGCGTTCACCTTCCTTCATTTGGCAGGTATGGTGTTGGTTCGGTCTTCTTTCCAAAAGAAGCCAGGCTTCGTGAGGAGTGTAGGGATATTTTCAGCAGAACAGCAGAGGAACTCGGTTTAGAAATTCTTACCTGGAGAAAGGTTCCAGTAAATCCAACAGATATAGGACTTACAGCCCGTTCAGTTGAACCTGAAATTGAGCAAGTTTTCGTTGCATGCCCCGATCACATCACTGATCCAATGGCGTTTGAAAGAAAGCTTTTTGTGTTGAGGAATTATGCAACCCACCTCATCAACAATACGGTTAAAAAAGATGCGATTGGATTTTATATTACATCGCTATCATACAAAATCATTGTTTACAAAGGTCAGCTTACCAGCAAGCAGGTAAGATCATACTATCCAGACCTTAGCAATAAAAAAGTTGTGAGTGCCCTTGGTCTTGTTCACTCAAGATTTGCTACAAACACTTTTCCTTCCTGGAAATTAGCACAACCCTTCCGCTACATTGCGCACAATGGAGAAATCAATACCCTTCAGGGAAACCTGAACTGGATCAAAACAAACCAGAAAGGCTACACCTCCCCTTACTTCACGAAGCAGGAAATGGAAATGCTTCTGCCAATTGTATCTGGAAGCCAGAGTGACTCTGCCAGTCTAGATAACATGATTGAACTCTTGACCATGACAGGCCGTTCACTTCCTCACGTCATGATGATGATGATACCTGAAGCATGGGACGGAGATGATCGCATGGATCCAGTGAAAAAAGCTTTTTATGAATTCAATGCTTCTGTAATGGAGCCTTGGGATGGTCCAGCTTCCATTTCATTTACAGACGGAAAAATTATTGGTGCAACATTAGATAGAAATGGATTGAGGCCTTCACGCTATTGCGTAACATCAGACGATCGTGTAATCATGGCTTCAGAAACAGGTGCACTTCCTGTTGATCCATCGCTGATTATTGAAAACGGAAGGCTTCAACCCGGCAAGATGTTTATTGTTGATATGGAAGAGGGAAGAATCATTAGTGATGAGGAAATCAAACAAAGCATTTGCGGACAAAAAACATATTCAGACTGGTTGAATAAATACAAAATCAGATTGAATGAATTGCCAGAGCCAAGGATTATGTTCACCCATCTTGAACATGACCAAGTATTCAAATATCAAAAAGCATTTGGCTATACGCTAGAAGATCTTGAAAATATTATTGCCCCTATGGCAATCGATGGGAAAGAGCCGATTGGATCGATGGGAACTGATGTTCCACTGGCTATCCTGAGCGATCAACCCCAACACCTGAGCAGTTATTTTAAACAATTGTTTGCTCAAGTTACCAATCCTCCTATCGACCCTATTCGAGAGAGACTGGTGATGTCGCTCGCAACCTTTGTTGGCAACAACGGAAACATGCTCATTGAGGATCCATTGAGTTGTCATACCGTAGCACTGAAGCACCCCGTGCTCACCAACCATGATCTTGAAAAAATAAGAAGCATAGATACCGGAATATTTCAAGCAAAAACATTGCAATGTTATTTCCGTGCAGATGGCTCTCCTGGTGCATTGAAAAAAGCACTTGACAGAATATGCAGGTATGCCGTAGATGCTGCAGAAGATGGGTTTGAAGTTATCGTCTTGCAAGACCGGGCTGTTGATTCAGATCACGCCCCAATTCCTTCCCTACTTTCTACAGCAGCAATTCATCATCACCTGATCAGAAAAGGATATAGAGGAAAGGTGGGAATTATTGTAGAAGCTGGAGACGTATGGGAGGTTCATCACTTTGCTTGCTTGATTGGTTTTGGTGCCACTGCCATCAACCCTTATCTGGCTTTGTCTACCATCCGTGACATGAAGATTAGTGGCAAGATGCAAACAGAGTTGGATGCAGAAAAACTCAAAAAGAATTATATCAAGGCTGTAAATGAAGGGTTACTGAAAGTATTCTCAAAAATGGGAATCTCTACACTGCAATCATATCAGGGCGCTCAGATATTTGAAATCATCGGTTTAAATAAAGAAGTGGTAGATACTTTCTTCACTGGTGCAGTATCACGTATTGAAGGAATGGGACTTGACGAGATTGCGAAAGAAACATTGGCAAAACACAATATTGCTTTCAACAAGAGAAGTATTCCTGTTGACAGACTTCCTGTTGGTGGCGTTTTTCAATGGAAGAGAAAAGGTGAGTTCCATCTTTTTAATCCACAAACGATTCACCTACTGCAACATTCAACACGCGTAGGAGATTATGGAGTATTCAAAAAATACTCTAGGCTTGTTAATGATCAAAGTGAAAAAGCATGTACACTCAGGAGTATGTTTGAATTCAAACCACTGAGGCCAGCTGTATCAATTGACGAAGTTGAGCCAGCCGAAAACATATACAAAAGATTTGCTACTGGTGCGATGTCCTTTGGCTCCATCTCGTGGGAAGCGCATACTACACTGGCCATAGCAATGAACAGATTAGGGGCTAAGAGCAATACAGGAGAAGGTGGAGAAGATGCATTGCGTTACACGCCACTTGCGAATGGAGATAGCATGCGTTCCTCAATTAAACAAGTTGCTTCTGCAAGGTTTGGGGTAACAAGCCAGTACCTTACTGAAGCAGACGAGTTGCAAATCAAAATGGCACAGGGTGCAAAACCTGGAGAAGGCGGACAGCTACCAGGACATAAAGTTGATGATTGGATTGGGAGAGTAAGATACTCAACCCCTGGAGTTGGACTGATTTCTCCCCCACCACACCATGATATTTATTCTATTGAAGATCTGGCCCAATTGATCTTTGATTTAAAAAATGCAAACAGAAAAGCAAGAATCAGCGTGAAGCTGGTATCAAAAGCTGGTGTTGGAACCATTGCAGCAGGTGTTGCAAAGGCTAAGGCTGATGTGGTGCTGGTATCTGGACATGATGGAGGCACGGGTGCTTCCCCAGTTAGCTCAATTCGACATGCTGGATTGCCTTGGGAGCTTGGACTTGCTGAAGCACACCAAACATTGGTGAAAAATAAACTACGAAGCAGGGTTGTACTTCAAACAGATGGCCAGCTTAAAACCGGAAGAGATATTGCCATTGCAACTTTACTTGGTGCAGAAGAATGGGGAGTAGCAACAGCCGCTTTGGTTGTTGAGGGTTGTATACTCATGCGCAAATGCCATCTGAATACCTGCCCTGTAGGCGTTGCCACGCAGGATCCGGAACTGAGAAAAAGATTTACTGGAGCCGCAGAGTACGTTGTTAATTTTATTCAATTTCTCACTAGAGAATTGAGAGAAATCATGGCAGAGATGGGATACAAGACAGTGGAAGAAATGGTAGGCCAACCAGACGCTCTTCAAATGAGAAGCGGAATTGAACACTGGAAATACAGCAAGCTTGATCTTTCTCCTATTTTATATAGAGAGCCGGCAGGTCCAGAAGTAGGTTTGTACAAACAAGAAGAGCAAGATCATGGAATAGCAGGCGTACTTGACTGGAAATTGATAGAGCAAGCCGCACCAGCACTTGAAAGAAAAGAGCGCACGTTTATTCAATCTAATATTAAGAATACAGATAGAACAACTGGCACCATGCTCAGCAATGAGATTACAAAAAAGTATGGCGCCGAGGGACTTCCTGCTGATACAATCAGACTTAAATTTAAAGGAACTGCAGGGCAAAGTTTTGGTGCATTCAACACCAAAGGGGTAACACTTGAACTTGAGGGTGATGCCAACGACTATTTTGGAAAAGGGTTGAGCGGTGCAACGATGATTGTTTACCCACACAAAGAATCCAGCTTCGTCCCAGAAGAAAATATTCTGATAGGTAATGTGGCATTCTATGGCGCAACAGATGGAAAGGCATTTATTCGAGGAAAGGCTGGTGAGCGATTTGCAGTAAGAAATTCAGGAGCTATTGCCGTAGTGGAGGGTGTAGGTGATCATGGATGCGAGTACATGACTGGAGGTATCGTTGTTGTTCTTGGTGCAACGGGAAGAAACTTCGCAGCAGGGATGAGTGGAGGTATTGCATACATCTACGACTTGGATGGAAAATTCCGCGAGAATTGCAACACGGAGATGGTAGATCTTGATCCACTGGAAGATGATGACATTAAAATTTTAAGCGCATTGCTTGATGAGCATCTTCAAACGACGGGAAGTTCTGTAGCCAAGTTCTTGTTGAATGATATTGAAAATCAAAGACAACACTTCATTAAAGTATATCCATGCGATTACAAAAAAGTAATGCAGTCAAAAGAAATCGGAACAAAAGAATTTATTAAATAACGCTGATATCAATGGGAAAACCAACAGGCTTTTTAGAGTATACCAGAGTAAGCCCCAGTAAAACAAAACCAACAGAAAGACTTGACAACTATAACGAATTTGTCAAACCCTTTGAACCTGCGGAGTTGAACAAACAGGCTGCACGATGTATGGATTGTGGAGTTCCTTTCTGTCATCATGGATGTCCACTTGGAAACATCATCCCAGAATTCAACGATGCAGTGTATCGGGAGAGTTGGCAAGAAGCGTATGAAATTTTAACGTCCACCAATAATTTTCCCGAATTCACCGGAAGAATTTGTCCAGCTCCATGCGAAAGCTCCTGCGTGCTAGGCATCAATCAACCTCCAGTAAATATTGAGGAAATCGAAAAACACATTATTGAAATTGCATTTGACAAAGGGTATGTAAAACCTAATGTACCTCTCGTTCGGACAGGAAAAAAGATAGCGGTGATAGGGAGTGGTCCAGCAGGATTAGCGGCGGCTGCACAGTTGAATCAAGCTGGTCATATTGTAACAGTGTTTGAACGCGATGAAAAGCCTGGCGGCCTCCTTCGTTATGGTATCCCCGACTTTAAGCTTGAGAAGAATATTATTGACAGAAGAATTCAATTGATGGAGGCAGAGGGAATTGCATTCAGGTGCAATGCACATGTAGGAGTCAATGTGTCTATGAGCGATATCCTAAGGGAATACAATGCCGTGGTACTTGCGGGTGGCTCAACAGTTCCAAGAGACCTTAGCGTGCCGGGAAGAGACTTTAATGGCATTCATTTTGCGATGCATTTCCTTAAACAGCAGAATAAGATTGTAGCAGGGGCTGATCCTTTGGCAAAAGCAGATATTGAGAGCAATATTCTTGAAGAACTCATTTCTGCTAAAGGTAAAAAAGTGGTGGTTATTGGCGGAGGCGACACGGGTAGTGATTGTGTTGGCACATCAAATAGACAGGGTGCAGCTGGGGTAGTTCAGTTTGAGCTGCTCCCAAAACCTCCTGAGAGTAGAACACAGTTAATGCCTTGGCCAACCTACCCTATGGTACTGAAAACAACTTCTTCTCACGAGGAAGGTTGTGAAAGGCAGTGGGCAGTTGCTACAAAAGAATTCATTGCAGATGCCAAAGGGAATGTTTCCTCAATAAAAACCGTTGAACTGGAGTGGAAGGTTGAGGATGGTAAATACAGTAAGTTCATAGAAAGACCGGGTTCAGAGAAAATAATCCCCTGTGACCTGGTCCTGCTGGCCATGGGATTTGTTTCACCACAAAAAAATGGACTTCTCGAGGAATTGGATGTGGAGTTAGACGAAAGAGGAAACGTAAAAGCAACTGAAAAGGAGTTTAAGACCAGTATTTCAAAGATTTTTTCTTGTGGCGACATGAGACGGGGACAATCGCTCGTAGTATGGGCAATCAGTGAAGGCAGAGAATGCGCGCGAAAGGTTGATATCTTTCTTATGGGTGAGTCAAACCTAGAATCAAAAGATAGCAATCTGCTTATTTTATAAGCCCATAGTTTTAACAATTTACAATAGGCCCCTACCAGGGCCTATTTTTTTCAGCATCTTACACATATAGTATTTCTCTATACATGTTTATAAATAAAATACTTTTCCACATCATTAACAAAATATTTTATTAAATAACTGATTTACAGTTATTTAAAATTTATATAAACATATTACATATATTAATATGCAATAGAAACATTAACTTTTAGGTTACAATTTGATAGTTTTGGGATCAATAGTTAAATTTTTTAACCAAAACCCAAAAACATGAACACGAGAGTTTTAAGAGACAAGTTGCCTTTCCTTGTGCTGGCTTTGGTTGCGATTGCCGCAATCTTTGTTCCAGTATTACCGAATTTTGAAGATAAAGCAGGTGTATATAACGGAGCTGACATAACTTGGATATTGGTTGCCACCGCTTTGGTGTTTCTAATGACCCCAGGCTTGGCTTTCTTCTACGGCGGAATGGTGCATAGGAAGAATGTAATATCAACCATGATTAAAAGTGTGGTTGCAGCCGGAGTTGTTAGCATCATATGGATAGCCTTCGGATATAGTCTTTGCTTCGGGGAATCAATAGGTGGATTTGTAGGGAATCCGATGACACACCTTTTCTTTAAGGATGTTAGCAATACTGAACCATGGGGACTAGCTCCCACAATACCCAAAACACTTTTTTCGCTTTTTCAGTTGATGTTTGCCATCATTACACCTGGACTAGTTGTTGGGGCATTGGCAGAACGCGTTAAGTTTACTTCTTACATTCTGTTTACCATATTGTTCAGCATATTAGTTTATGCTCCCCTAGCTCATTGGAGCTGGCATCCAGATGGCTTCTTGTTCAAATTAGGAGCACTCGATTTTGCAGGAGGTACTGTAGTGCACATTTCAGCTGGTTGTGCTGCACTTGCAGGCGCTATCGTGTTGAAGCGTAGAAAAGTGCATCTTGAGGGTGGAGAAATTCCTCCAGCAAACGTTCCTTACATACTTATTGGTACAGGCTTGCTATGGTTTGGCTGGTTTGGCTTTAACGCAGGCTCAGCATTGGGTGCAAATGGACTTGCTGTTTCTGCTTTTGCTACCACCAACACCGCTGCTGCCGCTGCAGGGTTATCTTGGATGTTCTTTGATGTATTAAAGGGAAAGAAACCTTCAGTGATGGGCTTTTGCATTGGTGCAGTTGTTGGACTTGTAGCCATCACACCAGGAGCAGGTTTCGTAGGCATCCCGCAAAGTATATTCATAGGTGTAATTTCAGCAATCATTTCAAATATTGCAGTTTACTACAAACAAAAATCTACCCTAGATGATGCATTGGATGTTTTCCCTTGTCATGGTATTGGTGGAATGGTTGGCATGATCCTTACTGGAATTTTTGCCACAAAAGCAGTGAATAGTGCCGGTAATGATGGTTTATTCTATGGCAATGCTGAGTTCTTCTTTACACAGCTTAAAGCAATGGGTGTTGCGGTAATCTATTCATTTGTTGTTTCTTTCTTGATCTTTAAATTCATCAACTTAATTCAACCACTAAGGGTGAGCGAAGAAGAAGAAGAATTAGGTCTTGACCAATCACAACACGCTGAGAAATACGGCAGAAATCCTCAGAAGGCTTAACATTAGATATGAAAAATAATAAATTAATAAACAAATAAGGGTACAGCGCAAAGTGATGTTGTACTAGAACATTCACTTCTGCCATACCCCCTTTTAGAACTAAAAACAATTCCAATGATACGAAGAATTTCACAAATCGCATGCGCACTTATTTTGTCCATTTCAGCAAAATCACAGACAGACGCTCCAGTTGCTGAAGAAAAGAAATCAAACTTCACCTTCAGTGGTTCTATAGATGGGTACTTCAGATCAGATCTAAATGAAGCCTTATCCAACAACCGCACTAGCTTCACAAACACCACAGGAAAATTTGCTTTGGGTATGGTGTCGGCTAAAGTTGACTATGCTGTAAAAAAATTCAGTTTTACCGCAGATCTTGGTGTCGGAAAAAGAGCTGAAGAGTTTGCGTATAACGACAAAGGCGCATTTAAGTATGTAAAACAACTGTATGGTTCATATGCTGCTACAGATTGGCTAAAAATCACTGCAGGAACCTGGGCAACACATGTTGGCTATGAATTAGTAGATCCTCAAGGCAATAGAAACTATAGCATGTCCTATATGTTCTCTTATGGTCCATTCCTTCATACAGGAGTGAAGTCGGATTTCACATTCGGAAAAACAGGATTTATGATTGGAGTAGCTAACCCTACAGATTATAGGAATTCGCCCAATCCAAATAAAAAGTCTTTGTTGTTGCAGTTCAGCCAAGCCATAACCGATGATATAAAAGTTTATCTAAATTACGTCGGCGGTGAGCGACCTTCTGATCTTGCCAAAACAAGACAGTACGACCTGGTACTAACCGGAAAGGTAAATGACCAATTTAACGTTGGGCTAAATGCATCTACTGCAAGCGTGAAGACCCTTGCATCAGCAAATACCTATGGCGATGCAAAATCTTGGTGGGGAACGGCAGCGTATTTAAACTTTGATCCTGTCAAAAACCTAGGCTTCACCTTGAGGTCTGAAATATTTGATGATCAGAATCAATTGTCAGCCATGGGATCTGCACCTTATGGTGCAACCATATTTGCGAATACGCTATCCGGAAATATTAAGGTTGGCCCTTTTATGCTAGTACCAGAAGTAAGAATCGAATCTGCCACCAACAATGTATACTCTACAAAAGGTGGATCTGAAAGGTCAAGTACTACCAGTGTGTTACTAGGTGCCTACTATAAATTTTAACAGTTTTTTTTGGTTAAGACAACTGTGAGGCGGCTATTTAGCCGCCTCTTTTTTTTATTTCTTTCTGAAGAAAATTCTCACAGGAACACCCTTCAAATCAAAATTCTCTCGAAGCTTGTTCTCAAGATAATTCTTATACGGCGTTTTGATGTCATCCGGGTAGTTGGTGAAAAATGCAAAACTCGGAACAACGGTTGGTATCTGAGTAACATATTTTATTTTGACACTATTGCCCCTAACCACTGGTGGATGATAGTTTTCTATTGCCTTGAGCATAATATCATTCAGTGAAGAGGTAGATATTTTTCTTTTTCTACTTTCATAGACATCAAGTGCTGTTTCAATAACTTTAAAGACCCGAGTTTTTTCCTTTGCTGAAATAAACAATACTGGCACATCAGTAAAAGGAGCGAGCCTTGTCTTCAATTCCTTCTCGTAATCTTTTGAGGTATTTGTAACCTTATCAACTACATCCCACTTATTTACCAAGAATACAATTCCTTTACCTTTCTTTACGGCCAATGAGAAAATGTTTAGGTCTTGCTGAGCAACGCCTTTTTCTGCATCAATCATCATCAAACACACATCAGCTTCATCGACAGCTTTTATTGCACGAATAACAGAATAGAATTCAATATCTTCATGAACCTTACTCTTTCTGCGAATACCTGCAGTGTCAATCAACACAAATTCCTTTTGAAAAAGATTATAATGGGTGTGAATAGTATCGCGAGTTGTTCCAGCTATTTCACTCACGATTGTTCTTTCCTCGCCAACAAGTGCATTTAATAAAGATGATTTTCCAACATTGGGCTGACCAATGATTGCAAATCTGGGTAGAGATGCATCAAGTTCCTCGGCATCAATGGTAATGAGTGCTGCAACTTCATCAAGCAGTTCACCTGTTCCGCTACCAGAAATAGAGGAAAGGAAAAATGTTTTTTCAAAACCAAGCGCATAAAACTCGGTAGCATCAAGCATTCTATTGCTGTTATCAACCTTATTTATAACAAGAAAGACCGGTTTTTTTGACTGCCTCAAGATTCTTGTCATGGCCTCATCAAGGGTAGTAATCCCTGTGGTAACGTCGCACATGAAGACGATGGCGTTTGCCTCCTCAACAGCAATCAATACCTGCTTTCTGATTTCCCGTTCAAAAACATCCATGCTATCTGGAACAAAACCTCCTGTATCAATGATATTATAGGTCTTGCCATTCCATTCAGAAATGCCATATTGCCTATCGCGCGTAACTCCTGGAGTATCTTCAACGATTGCTTTTCTTTGTTCAAGCAAACGATTAAAAAGGGTACTCTTCCCAACATTCGGACGTCCTACAATTGCTAACGTAAATCCTGCCATAATTAATAATGTTTTAGCAATAGTTGCTAATTATACCCGTACTCATTTAAGTACAATTCGTTGTTTCTCCAATTATTTCTCACCTTAACAAACAATTCGAGATAGACCTTTCGATCAAGAAAAGTTTCAAGTGAAATTCTGGAAACGGTGCCTAGTTTCTTGATCATTGAGCCTCCGGTTCCTAATATGATTGCTTTTTGAGACTCCCGTTGCACTACAATCACTGCAGAAATACGGGTTAGGTTTTCTTTTTCTTCGAACTTTGAAACCATCACAGTTGTCTGATAGGGAATCTCTTCATTGAAAAGTTCAAAAATCTTTTCACGAACCAGTTCTCCAGCGAAAAATTTTGTTGGCAAATCGGTCAACTCCTCTTGATCATAGAATGGTTCTCCTTCAGGAAGAAGCGATACAACAAGCTCCAACAAATCATTCAATCGTTGTTTTCCTGAAGCAGAGATTGAAATCACTTTTTTACAGTACGGCTTATCAGAAAAGAATTCCTCTGCAAGCGCTACTCGGTCTTTTTTAACAAGGTCACATTTGTTAAGCACCAAAATGGAAGTAGCGTTTAACTTCAATGAAGAAAACATGGCATCGAGCTCACCGAAATCATCTCTCAAATCAGCCACAAGCAGACAGACATCAGCATCTTCCATACTTGATCTTACCGCCTGCATCATTTTTTCGTGCAGTTTGTATTTTGGTTCAATAACACCAGGTGTGTCAGAAAATACGATTTGATAATCTGGAGAGTTCAAAAAAGCCCTGATTCGGTGACGGGTTGTTTGAACCTTAGAAGATACAATAGCAAGCTTCTCTCCTATCAGTGCATTTAGAAGTGTGCTTTTCCCAGCATTGGGCTTACCTACAATATTTACAAACCCTGAGCGCATATTATTTGCAAAGGTAACACAGTAAAAATTGTTTTGCACATAATAGATTTAAGCGTAGATTTGCACCGCGAAGTAGAGCAGCGGTAGCTCGTCGGGCTCATAACCCGAAGGTCGCTGGTTCGATCCCAGCCTTCGCAACCAAGGGCAACGTATACGTTGCCTATTTTTTTGATTATTCTCAAAAAAAAGAACCCAGTTGTATCGCTGGTCCTGACGATCCCGACAAAGTCGGGATGGCAGGATGCTGAGCGAAGCGTCAGCATTCGATCCCAGCCTTCGCAACCAAGGGAAACGTAAATGTTACCTATGTTTGCTAACAGCTGACAGTCAATGTAAGAAATAATGAAAAAAGACTCAATTAAATTAGAGCTTTCTTATACTCGAAGCGCCTGAAGATACACGGTCTATCTGGGAAGGATTTCCAGAATAAATAATCTTACTTGCTCCAGAAGCAACGGCCTTGAGAGATTCAATAACATGAACCCGAATTGTAGAAGCTCCGCTGGCCTTGACATCTACTTCATGTACCAAAAGATCAGCAGCATTACATACACTGGCACCAGACAAAACAACCCTAGCTTGTTTAGCACTACCTGAAATATCCAAATCAGAAGCTCCTGAAAAAATAGCTTTTAATCTATTGGCTTTAATAATACCTTTTACATCACTGGATCCACTGAATGTCAATGAAAGATCATCTGAAGTCAATTCATCAACAATTATGAAATCTACCGCGCCGGAAGCTTCAATACTAGTTAGCGAAGGCGCAGAGATATAGACCCTTAATTTCTGATTTTTGAAAAAAGCATCGATACCCTTTTCATTAAATTTTATTGAAAGTTCTGAACCAAAGATTTGCGACGCTATCTTTTCTCTCAAGTCATTGGTACTTGCACTAACGGCAACACTACAATCAGCACCTTTTGAAAAAAATACGGTAAAGGGACCCTTTATAGATATCGTTGAAAAATTACCCAAGTCGCGTTTTACAGCATTGGGATCATAGACTTGCTTTGAATCCTGAGCGGCAACAAATAAATTTAAAAGTAAGAGAAAGGCAAAAAATGAATACTTCATGAGTAAAGATTAAAGGATTGACCGTTAATAATGTAACGAAAAGATGGATGATAAGTTACAACAAAAATAAAAAATAATTATTTTTTAAAGCATACAGAAAGATTAACTAGCTTCGTATAGTTCCCGGGGTGCTCTGTGTATAACAGGGCTGAGATCAAACCCGTAGAACCTGATCAGGATAATGCCTGCGCAGGGAAGGAAAGACTCCACTCATCTACCTTTTCCTGTATTTGCAATCCTGACCTGATTTTAATAATCGGACGTCAAACGCAATGAACATGAAAAAGCTTGCAATCATTTTACTATTACTTCCTCTATCCATTAGCATTTTTGCACAGGAAAAAACTTCCACAAAAACAACTGATAGCCTGACAAATTCGGTAAGATCAAAAGAACAGCGATTGATGCCGCCAATTGAAATTAGGGCTGTAAGAGCGGGGATTGACTACCCATTTACACAAACCATGTTACTCAAAAGCAAGATTGAAAAAAATAATCTTGGGCAAGACATTCCCTTTATGCTGAACCAAATACCTGGAGCAGTGATCAACTCAGATGCAGGAAATGGCATTGGCTATACTGGAATTCGTATAAGGGGTACAGATCCAACAAGAATAAACGTTACGCTTAATGGCATTGCATACAATGATGCAGAAGCACAGGGTGTATTTTTAGTCAACCTACCCGACTTTCTATCCTCAACAAATAGCATACAAGTTCAAAGGGGTGTCGGCACAAGCAGTAATGGCAGCGGTGCTTTTGGAGCAACAGTAAATTTATTGACGAATGAAATCGAATCTAAAGCCTATGGCACACTCAGCAACAGCATTGGGTCTTATAATACCAGAAGAAATACAATCAAGGCTGGAACTGGACTCATCAACAACCGATACACCGTTGACATTAGGCTTTCGTCACTGTTAAGTGATGGATACGTAGACAGGGCGTCTAGCAACCTGAAAGCATTTTATATTTCAACTGCAAGCATAAAAGAAAACTCATCATTGAGGTTGAATATCTTCTCAGGAAAAGAAAAAACATATCAAGCATGGAACGGCATCACAGAAGAGCAACTTACCAACAATCGAAAATTCAATAGTGCAGGATCAGAAAAACCAGGAGATCCCTATGAAAACGAAACAGATAATTACCAACAAACTCATTATCAATTGTTCTACAATAAAAATATTAACAGCAGCTGGAAATTCAATGCTGCATTGTTTGCCACTAAGGGTGACGGATACTATGAACAATATAAAGCCGAGGAAGAATATCAACAATACGGATTATCCGAGCCTGTAATAAATGGAGAAGAAATTTCAAGCTCTGACTTTATAAGACAGTTATGGCTAGATAACATTTATTATGGAACTAACTTTTCATTCCAACTTAAAGAGGCAAAAAAAGAGATTATCCTTGGTGGAGGTAACAGCATTTATGAAGGACAGCATGTAGGAAAAATTATATGGGCTTCACATGGTGCTCCAAAAGATTTCAGGTGGTATGACCTAGATGCCCGAAAATCCGAACAATATGTTTTTGGGAAATGGCTGCAACAAGCTGGCTCAATATCAATATTCGGAGATCTTCAAATGAGAACAGTTCATTACGCAATTGGAGGATTTAGAAACACCCCAAATGTATCGATAAACAAAAACTGGATGTTCATAAACCCCAAGGCTGGTGTACGCTTCACGAAAAATGGATACAATGCATATCTTTCTTATGCCTTAGCCAATAAGGAGCCAAATCGAGACGATTTCGAGGCAGGAAGCGCTGAAATGCCCAGACATGAAACTTTGCATGACATAGAAGCAGGGATTGAAAAAAAATTGCGTGGGGCAAAACTCTCTGCTACCTTCTACCACATGAACTATAAAAACCAGTTGGTACTTACTGGGAAAATAAATGATGTGGGTGCATACACCAGAACAAACATTCCAACAAGTTCGCGAACCGGAATTGAATTAGAGGCGGAAATTAAATTAGCAAAATGGCTTACCCTCAATAATAACATTGCACTGAGCAGCAATAAGATCAGAAAGTTTACTGAATATGTTGATGACTATGATGAGGGAAAACAACAGGCAACCAATTACGACAGAACGAATTTGGCTTTTTCTCCAGCCGTAGTGTACAATGCTATTTTATCAGCTAAGCCAGTAAAACAACTTGAGGTAAACTTGACCACAAAATATGTAAGTAGGCAATATCTCGACAACAGTTCAAGAAAAGATAGAAGCCTAGACGCCTACCTTATTCAAGACCTTCAATTTAACTATACCTTCTTGCCAAAAGGAATGAAGTCAATTGATCTTATGGTGCAAATAAATAATATCTGGAGCAAACTTTATGCACCAAATGGATATACATATTCCTACATTTATGACAGTGAATTAGTAAAAAATAACTACTACTTCCCAATGGCAGAAAGAAATTTCATGGTAGGACTGAACATCAATCTGTAGGTTGATTTTTAAAATTATGCGAAACAGCACTAATAGGATTTATTGTAACACGAAATAAATCAATGCTAGAAGTCTATTTGTATGTTGCACCCAAAACAGATCATGGGATACTCGTTAATTTTTCATCGATACACATTCGTATTTATCGTCATGTTAACGCTAGGCTGTGGCCCAGCGCATAAAGTGACTTCCTCGTGGACAAATAAAGATTTCAAGCCCGATCTGAAATACAAAAAGATTTATGTTGCAGCTCTTGTGAACAATCCGCATGTAAGAACCCACCTTGAGGAAGATATGAGCACTGCTGCAAAAGTATATGGATTCACCGTTGAAAGAAGTTGGGACTACTTTCCTCCAACCTTTGGCAGTAAACAGACCCCTGAAAGAGAAATAATGATGGATAAAATCAAGCAGTTGAACTGTGAACTGATATTTAGCATCACCTTGGTTGAAAAAGAAAGTGAAACGAGGTACATACCGCGATCAATGGGTTACTACGGACCTTTTCATGGATATGGTTTACATTTTTGGGGCTTTTATTCTTACTGGCATCCCTACATGTACGACCCGGGGTATTATGTTACTGACAAAATCTACTTTATGGAAGGAAACTTATTTGATGTTTCATCTGAAACATTGATCTGGTCTGTACAAACAAAAACCCTCAACCCTCCATCGATTGAAAAATTTAGCAAGGGACTTGTTGAAACTATGCTAAGAAAGGCACTTACAGACCTTAACCAGAGATAAAAGAAGAGAAGAGAAGAGAA
>JBILBU010000060.1:0-7483 GCA_044353505.1 Chitinophagaceae bacterium
TTAATCAATTTGAAATTTAAACTAATTAATCATTAGACACTAATGAGACTAAATGGTTTAACAATAAATAACTGAAAAAATATTTGATTGATTATACCCAAAAGATGCAACATACCTAACTCACTGATATGCAAAGAAAAAGCCATCATTTCTGATGGCTTGTCCAGTGTGGCTCCTCAGACTGGACTCGAACCAGTGACCCTCTGATTAACAGTCAGATGCTCTAACCAACTGAGCTACTGAGGAATATCTTTTTCTAACCCTAACCAATCCAGACGAGCTTCGCTGTCTGGACCTTGTTTTTCAGCATCTCCTCCGTCGATTCGAAAAACTACGGCTGAGCTACTGAGGAATTTCCCGGTAGGGGACGCAAAAATAAGGAATTTCCTTTTTATAGAAAAGAAACTACCCGATTTATCATGAAACTAAAAATCCTCCCTGAAAACTACGCTGCAGGGAGGATTACTGATCTATGATAAACTGCTTTTACTGATTTATCAGTATTATCGTTGTATTTACATTATTTAGCCCTACCGATCGCAGTTGCTTCAGGAACCTCAATAAGATTGCCAGTTTTTACATCGTAGATATAGCCATATACCGGAATGTGCTGGGGAACCAAGGGATGGTCTTTGATTCGCTTTACATCTTCCACAACACTGCCCGCAAGGTTGCTGATCGTCAAAAAGGAAATATGCTTGGCTTCATCAGATCCACCTTCTTCAGTGACATTTCTCCAACCGTTTTCATCAACCGTAGCTGTTGCTAAACTTTTTGATAATAATGACCTCATGATATCATCAGTGAATAATTCCATCCCACAATCTGTGTGATGAATAACAAACCATTCCGCGGTTCCTAAAAGTTTGTTTGAAATGACCAAAGATCGAATGGCATCATCACTTGCTCTGCCACCTGCATTTCTAATTACATGCGCATCTCCTTCAGATAATCCTGCATATTTTGCTGGATCCAAACGAGCATCCATGCAAGTTAGAATAGCAAATCTCCTTCCCGGAGGTAAGGGCAGCTTGCTTTTCTCACCAAAATTTGCAGCATATTGCTGGTTCGCGGCAATCACTTCTTTGTGCACAGCACTGTTTTCTTTTTGTAATAATGTGTTCGTACTCATAATGTTTTTTTAAAGTCTATAAGTTTAGTAGAGTAAGCGAATATAAGTCGGTGCCGATACTTTCAAAATGTTTTTAAAAAAGTTTTATGCGCAATAAAAATAAAAATCCTTAGAGTGGGATTAGGGACAAACCTCAATGAATAAGCTCGTGGGGGGAACCGGACTATAAGCCTTGCAGACAATACAGCTTTCCTCTGCAGGCTTCTCAACAATTTTAAAATTAAACTCTTCCCCCTCTTCGATAGTAGAAGGAAAACTACACTTGCTCCCAAGTGCAAAAACATTACTGTATTCAACGCCGGTATCAGGGTGCTTCCAAACATTGGCGACATCGTGGTCGTTGACATCACCATCCACTACCTGTATCACATAATTCAAGCATATCCCCTTGATTAAGAGTTTTCCTTTTACACAAGTCGAACTGTCAGCACTAACAACAGACTTATTGCAAGTGAAAAAAAGAAAGAAGCTGGATAAGAGAATTAAAGTTTTCATTTGATGCATTCTTAGCGCTAAGTTACTTACTGAACTGAATAGTTTTACCTGTTTTTGCAGAATTTTTGGCTGCCTCCAAGATATTGACCACCATCTTATTATTCTCAAGGGAGTATAATCCAAATTTAGGCACCTCGACCCGACCTCGGATAACATCGGCAAAATATAAAAAAGGACTCGTATACACCCCAGTTTCTTTGGCAGTTACCACAAGCGAGGTTTCCTTGCCTGATCTGCTTTTTACCTTCATGGCCTTTTCATCCGAAGTGATAATATACCCATCTTCTCCATACACCGCCATGTCTTTTCGACTGAAAGGCCAATTCCATGAGGCCTGTATGATACACTGCGCAGTTGGATAAGTTAGAATGATTGTTGCCTCATCATCTACCTTCGGATAGATATGTGGCTTGAATTGCTGAGTGATAGCCGTTACACTTGTAGGCATTTGTCCATTCATCAAATAAGTGATGAGATTCGCCCCATAACAACCAAAATCAGTCAATGCCCCTCCTCCATTTTGAATTGGATCCGTAAGCCATTCGAAGAATTCATCAGGAACTCCAATCTCTTTCGGACCTTGATGCCCATCATGCACAACAACCTTCCTGATCTTCCCCATGAACGATGTATCTCTGGTAAGTTGATATGTTTTACCGGTAGTAGGATACCAGGAAGTTTCAAAATTGGTCAGCACATGCACATTATGCTTTTTAGCAAGTGAGGCCATTCGCTCTGCATGAGCAACAGTGGTAGCCAAAGGCTTCTCTACCATGACATGAACACCAAGCGGAGCAGCAGCTTCTACCACAGCGAGATGCTCATAAGTAGAACCAAATGCAAGAACCCCTTCCGGTCTGGCCTCCTGTAACATCGTATTAATATTGGTGTAAAATATTTTCGGATCGAGATTGTATTGATCAATCGCTTTTTTAATTAGCAAAGTATCTGCCTCGTAGATTCCAACAAGCTCTGCAGCAGCATCATTCTTTCGGCCGAGGATCCATGAATTGTGTCCATGCGAAATTCCGGCTACAGCAAGTCGAACGGGTTTATTGTTTTGAACAAGTTGTTGAGCTGGTAATGATGAAGCAACAACAATTGATAGGAGGAATAATAACATTTTCATAACGGTAAATTATTCCAATTTTCTGAATCATTGACTATTCCAGCTGAACTAAAATAAAGAAGAAATTTTTACCCAGGGAAAAACTCCCCATGAAAACCATATACAACAGGCTCTGGAACTGTTGCTCGGGCTATCTCTTGCATTGTATTTGCATCAAGCAGCATCAAAAATGAATTGCCGTGCAGTGTATCAAGCACAATGGAAAGCAAAATACCATCTTGATCATCTTTACTATCTGGAGAGGGGATAAAAAAGGGCTCACCAGGGTGACAACCTTCACTATGCCAATAGGTTGAATCACCTGTTTGGGTATTGATCTTCACGAGGCTGTTATAAAAACCCACCCTCTTTTCGGGATGTAGACTCACTCCATAGGTGTATCCATAATTCCCTTCAGTACTGTATCGGGCATAGTCAATTCGCGGGAGTTCAATGCAGGCATCGGACACCTTAGACGAACTGATTTTTTTTGTACGAAGATTCATACGGTACCGACGAAGCGTTCCAATCGAAAGCTTTACGTCAGGCTTCTCATATATTTACATCATTACCTTTAGCTGACAACCTTATTGCTGCGGATAACCCACCAAAGCTACTTCCTATAACTGCAATTTTTTTTCTCATTTACATTACGCTAAATCAATATTTGAGTGTCATGTTTAATTGGTTTATTGTTGGATATTGGAATGAAGCTTCTTTATATACTGGGGCACTGAAGGTATTGAATGCATTATTGGAAACACCATAACCTTCCTTGGGGATACCAAGAAAATTGGTATTGAGTAAGCCATCACCATTGCTGTCCTGAAATAAAGAAACAGCATATGTCCCGGCTGCCAGGGTCTTAATGGTTAACTCGGCTTTCCCATTGGCAGGGACCGCCCGAAGCAATTCAACAGCTTTTGAGGTTTCACTAGGGAAGCCAGACTCCCCTTTGAAAATAGCGATCAAAATGTCTCCTTTACCTTGCTTAATACCTGAAATTCGCATGGTAAGTTCTTGAGAATACAGAGATGTTCCAAGAATGATATATAGAAACAAAAGAAGCATTTTTTTCATGAGGTTGATTTGACTTTCTACTGAACAAAAAAGATACAAGGTTGTTTAAACATATCTATTGATTTATTAGATAAATCGTAACAAAACTGCTAAAATGAAACAATTACAAATCAAGGGCCTTAATACAGCGATACTTTCAATAGTTATGGCACTTGGATTCTTTGAGGGTGCAAATGCCCAAAATCTAGGCAACATCAATGGTTTCGTCCGTCAAGTGAAAACACAAGTCCCTTTGCAGGGTGTAACCATAAAAATTATTGGCACAGATAAGCAAGCCATGACCGATAGTACAGGTTTTTTCAGAATACGTGGCATAGAAACAAAATCATATAGCATCCAAGCCACTTCCATAGGATACAAATCAGTACAGAAGTTTGACCTGGAAGTGACCTCAGGCAATACACTTGAGGTGAACTTTGACCTGGAGGAAGAGGGCCAAGAACTGGGAAACATAGTTGTACGCGCAAATTTCCCAAAACCCGTTGGCGTAGCAAACTCTGTGCAAAGCCTCGATGCAAATGAAATCGTTAGATACCCCGGCGCAAATTTTGACATGGCAAAAGTAGTACAGTCATTGCCCGGTGTCTCTGGATCTGTCGGATTTAGAAATGACATCATCATCCGTGGTGGTGCCCCAAATGAAAATGTGTATTATTTGGATGGCGTTGAAATACCCACCATCAACCACTTCGCTACTCAAGGTGCGGCAGGCGGACCAGTAGGCATGCTGAATGTATCATTTTTGGATCGGGTAACACTACACACATCTGCGTTCCCAGCTAAATATGACAACCCGCTTTCAGGGGTACTTCAATTCAAACAAAGATCAGGCAATCCAGAAAAGGTTCAAGGCAATATCCGTCTCAGTGCAAGTGAAGCAGCATTGACGACCGAAGGCCCCCTTGGAAAGAAAAATGGCAACACTACTTTTCTAGCATCTGTCAGAAGATCCTATTTACAGCTCATCTTCAAACTCATTGAGTTACCATTTCTTCCTGATTACTGGGACTACCAATACAAGATTACACATAAGCCAAATAAGAAAAATGAAATCAATATTCTTGGAATAGGTTCTATAGATAATTTCAGCTTCCTAAAACCTAAAGATGCAACCCTAGAGCAACTGACCATCCTGGATCAGATTCCATTGAATTCTCAAAAAACAAACACCATCGGTGTATCATGGAGACATGCATTGAATAAAGGATATTGGCAATTGGTGGCAAGCAGAAATCATCTTGACAACCGAGCTGATAAATTCGTGGGAAATGATATTGGTAACGAAAGCAAAAGGGTATTGAAATATAAGTCTACTGAAAATGAAAATAGACTCCGCTATGAAATCAATTTCCCAATGGGTGATGTGCAGCTAAGTGCGGGTGCACAAATCATCCTATCAGAATATGATAACGAAACCTATCAGCGCCGCACGGCTTATGTTGCCAACTATCAAACTGCCTTCAATATGTTTAGGTATGGCGCATTCATCAATGCAACAAAAAAGTTATTGGATGATAGATTGACACTAACAGGAGGAATAAGAACTGATGGCAATGATTATATGGATGAAGGAAATGCATTGGGTAAAAATATGTCACCAAGATTTTCTGCAACCTATGCAATCACGAGTGGATTAAATGCGAATGTTTCAGTAGCCAGATATTACAAAACACCAGCTTATACCATCCTTGGATTTAGGGTCAATGATGAGTATGTAAATAAGGATGCCGACTTCATTAAGTCGGACCACTTTGTTGGTGGACTAGAATGGCTACCAACATCTACCACAAGGATAACAGCTGAGGCATTTATAAAAAATTACGGCGACTACCCTGTATCAGTTGCAGAGGGTGTTTCACTGGCAAATTTTGGAGGAGACTTTGGAGTATTGGGAAACGAACGAATCTCGAGCAATGGAAAGGGAAAAGCATCAGGCTTTGAGCTCCTCTTTCAACAAAGGCTTACAAAAAGCTTCTATGGCATCCTTGCTTATACATACTACAACAGTAAATTCTCAGGTGCTGATTCAAAATTATTGATTCCTTCGGCTTGGGACAATCGCCATCTTCTTTCTTTCACAGGTGGATACAGGCTGAAAAATAATTGGGAAGTTGGTGTTAGATTCAGATACCAAGGAGGCGCTCCATACACTCCTTATGACATGTATGGATCAGTAGAAAACTATTACTTCCTCACTGAGGCCGTGTTGGATTATACTAAAATAAATCAATTGCGGTTACCCGCATTTCATGCAGCAGATATCAGGATTGATAAAAAGTTCAATTTTAAGAAATGGACACTTGACCTCTTCCTGGATATTCAGAATGCATACAACAGCAAAAACCCAACTTCGCCAACTTTCACACTAAAGAGAAATGCGGATGAAACCTTTGCAACAACAACAGGAGAGCCATACAACCCAGGCGTATTTGGAAACCCAGCTGCTCCTAACAATAGGCAGTCCGCCGTTCCTGTGTTGCTTGCAAATACAAGTGGGTCATTGCTTCCAAGTATTGGATTTGTAATCGAATTCTAGACTAAGGCTAAATGAGCTTGTAGTTTCTGAAACTAAACATCCTTATGCCAGTGGCTTTCTCGAGTATATACATGACCCACTTTTTGAAGGTGAATCTTTTTTTTGTGACATCGAGATCAACTTCCCAGTTCTTCTCACTGATTCTTTTTTGCATCACTGCAGGATGGGTTGCCTTGAATCGTTTCAAAGAATCATATTCATCATAATTGAAAACGGCTTCGCTTTTTTCCATTTTTTCCTTCATTGCCTTACCCATCCAATTTGTACTCAGCGTTCTCAACTTTTGATCCATCAATTCAGGTTTCTTCACCCAGCCATAATGATATATAGATGCATCAATTAGTTTAGAAGGCAACCGTTTGCCATCCATCCTAAACCCTTGTGCATCCCTGAATGAATAAACGCGTTTATCATTTCGGATAATGCGGATTTCTTTATTATACCATCTCCGGCTATCGCCATAATAATCATAGGTGCCATAGAAATGAACATAGTTGAAGACCAGTCCATATACGCGATCATCATTCAAGTACTTTTTACAAGAGGCAATGATGGCTGGATAATATTGCTCATGTACAACCTCATCACATTGTATATAAAAAGCCCAGTCACTGTCTGGAGAAACTTGATGAAAAGCTTTATCCGTTTCAAGGGCCATCACCCTACCTCCGGGCAACTGGCTGAGGTCCCACTCGCTATGTACAATTTTTATCTTCTCAGAACCAATACCCCTAATCAAGCCCTCGGTATCATCATCACTTTTCCCAACAGAAACTATCATTTCATCAACCAAAGGAAGTATTGAAGTAATGGCTTCTACCGCAGGATAGTCATTGATGATTGCATTGCGAATAATAGTAAATCCTGAAATTTTCATGTGTGCCGCAAAAATAGGTGAGTTTTAGTTGCCTACCGCAGCTGCAAGCTGCGAATGAAAATGTCTTAGTTTAGGATTTGATCAAATAGTCTGCCGCATAGGTAATCATAGGATCCATGGTCTTGTATCTTACCTTATATCCCATCCCCTCCACCATACCAACAGCTTGTCGAAATACTTCGTTTGATTTATAACGCTGATCCGGATTAAGGTCAATATCAATCCACATCGGCTTGGGTAGTCCATGCTGCCGCA
>JBILBU010000061.1:0-7477 GCA_044353505.1 Chitinophagaceae bacterium
GGATAGGCAATACGATCGAAGGCTACAGAAGCAATGCGACTTCCCTGACTGGCTTAACCCAAGAACAAACGATTACCAGCAAAGGAAACATCAATGATATTTATATCGCTACCAGTGCCAACTACATAGATAAAGTGTATTTCGGAGGTAGTGTAAACTTCAGTAAGCTGCGATACGAAAAAACCTCGGTCTACAAAGAGTCTGATGCGACAGACAACACCAGCAACAACTTCAATTATTTCCAAACAGACGACTACCTACTCACCGAAGGTGTTGGCTTAGGAATTAAACTAGGAATTATCGTCAAACCAATTGAGCAATTGCGCGTGGGACTTGCATTTCACTCCCCGGTGATATACAATATGGAAGACTTTTATAGTTCAAAAATTACTACTGATCTTGAAGGATATCAAGGAAGTGGGGCACTAACACAATCATCAACTGACTTCAACGCAGGTCAGCTGGGTAATTTTGAATACAATTTCAACAATCCCATGCGACTGCTCTTCGGCCTCTCCTACATACTTCGTGAAGTGGAAGATGTAACTCGCCAAAAAGGATTCATTAGTGCAGACGTTGAATACCTCAACTATGGTAAAGCGAAATTTAGTCCCATGAGCACCAATTCAGGAGATAAACACAGCACCTATTTAAACCAGGTTAATGATGCGATCAAAGATCAATTCAAATCAGCAATCAACATGCGGGTTGGTGGTGAAATAAAATTCAACACCATCATGGCACGCCTGGGTTTTAACTATATGGGAAATGCATACGCTGAAAAACCGCTTACGGCAAGACAAATGAACATCAGTGGTGGATTGGGATATCGGCATATGGGCGTATTTGTTGACTTAACCTACGTTCATCAACTGGCGAAGGACGCAACATTTCCATATCGACTAGACAATGGTTTTTTTGCACCAGGCTATATAAAAGGGAGCAACGGAAATCTGTTGTTATCCGTAGGCTTCAAATTTTGATCATTTAGTACCAATTGTGCTGAATAATTTCAATTGATTCAACTTTTCTGCGACAAGAAAATTTGCTAACTTGCCTATATGGCAATCCTGAAATTTCGCGTTTTCTTTGAAGAGGATGACACAATCTACCGCGATATCGTCATCAGACATAGTCAGTCATTTTTTGAACTGCATCAGGCGATACTTGCGGCCTACGAATTTGACAGCATCCATCAGGCAACTTTCTACAGAAGCAATGACAGCTGGCAAAGAGGCAGGGCAATCAGCTTGGAAAAATATGACGACGTTGAATACAAAGCAGATCCACTAGATATGTTTGAAACTACTGTCGGTTCTGAAATTCGCGATACAGAACAAAAATTTATTTACGCATACGATTTTAAAAAAGGCTGGATTTTTCAAGTGCAACTCATAGGTGTATCCAAAGAAGAAAACCCCAAAACCAACTATCCGGCAGTTTCAAGAAAAGAAGGAATTGGACCAAGCCAATACGGCATAAAAAGTTTGTTGGGTGACCGGTTCACCGATGTAGAAGAAAAATACGACCTCACCGCATTGGGAGAAGGATTTTCAGATGAGGGAGAAGAAGAGATAGGTGGAGAAGAGACAGGTGGAGAGGAACATGATGGTGAAGGAGAAGGTACTGAAGAAGATCAATCATTCTAATGCAGCTGCTCTAGAATACTCCTGCATCTCTCCGGTTTACTAAAGAATTATTTAGAAAGAGGTTTAAGATCATGGCCACAAAGAAGTGTATAATTGTCGTTGGCCCTACCGCTGCTGGAAAAACTGCAGAAGCTATCCGCATTGCAAAAAAAATAGGCACGGAAATCATCTCAGCGGATTCAAGGCAGTGCTATCGGGAAATGAATATCGGTGTAGCGCGTCCTTCAACAGAGGAGCTCGCAACAATACAACACCATTTTATTGCAACCCATTCCGTTACAGAAAAAGTTACAGCTGCTACATTTGAAAAGGAAGCACTAGCAGCGTTAGAAAAAATATTTTTACACCATGATGTTGCAGTGGTTTGTGGTGGAACAGGACTCTATATAAAAGCCTTGGTAGAAGGGCTTGATCTAATACCAGAAATACCTGATGAGATTAGAGAAGAGGTTATATTGCTATTTAAAGAAAAAGGTATTGCAGGGCTAAGAGAAAAATTATTATCATTAGACCCCGAATTTGCAGAAAAAGCGGATGCCTCGAATCCTAACAGAATGATGAGGTCCTTAGAAGTAGTCACGCACACGGGCAAGCCCATTCAACAATTCCAGACAGGCAAAAAACTAGAAAGAGCATTTGAGGTGGAATATGTCATGCTTGATCTGCCAAGAGAACTGCTCTATGAGCGGATAAACATCCGCGTAGATAATATGATTGCGTCAGGACTGGAAGATGAGGTTCGGACACTTCTTCAATATAAAAGTTTGCCTGCTCTACAAACTGTTGGATACAAAGAGATGATTGATTTTATTGAGGGCCGATGCACCAAAGAAGAAGCAATAGAAAAAATAAAACAGCATACCAGAAATTATGCGAAGCGACAGCTAACTTGGTTTAGGAAGTTTGCATTATAAAAAACAGAGCAGTTACTAGATTTTATTTCAGGCTTATTTTTTTTTCAACCCCAATTCAGCTCCTTTCTTGAGCATCAATTCAAAAGCTGCATCATAGGAGTTTTCAATAACACCATCGAGGATGGATTCACGAATGGCAACTTTTATAACACCCACTTCTTTACAGGGCAGCAAGTTGAAGGTTTGCATAATAAGTTCCCCGGTAACCGGCGGCTGCCAATTGCGAATTTTATCTTTTCCTTCTACCTCTTTCAGGCGTTCTCGAACCAATTCAAAATTAGCCCTATAGCGTTTTACCTTGGCTTCATTTTTTGACGTGATGTCGGCATCACAAAGTGTCATTAGGTCTTCCAAGTCTTCGCCAGCATCAAAAAGCAAACGGCGTATTGCTGAATCGGTGATGTTTTCTTTTGTTAAGCTGATGGGCCTAAGGTGAAGCTCGACCAGTTTTCGAACGTAGCGCATGTTCTCATTCATTGGAAGTTTGAGCTTAGCAAAAATTTTAGGAACCATCCTTCCTCCCACTACCTCATGGCCGTGAAAGGTCCACCCAACGCCATGTTCAAATCGTTTTGTTGCAGGCTTTGCAATATCATGCAACAATGCGGCCCAACGAAGCCAAAGATTATTGGTATTCACACAGATCCCATCAAGGACCTGCAAAGTGTGGTAAAAATTATCCTTGTGCCCCTTGCCTTCAACATACTCAGCTCCGACAAGATCAACCAACTGAGGAAAAATTTCTTTCAACAACCCCATCTTATAAAGCAG
This sequence comes from Chitinophagaceae bacterium, assembly GCA_044353505.1. Taxonomy (GTDB): domain Bacteria; phylum Bacteroidota; class Bacteroidia; order Chitinophagales; family Chitinophagaceae; genus Pollutibacter. The sequence goes on from JBILBU010000061.1 coordinate 3,335, forward strand.
GTCAAATCCAACAGAAGGTCTCGGCGCCATCATGATCTTATTCAATTCATCAGTAATTCGCTCCTGTGAAATGATGGCAATACGATGCGAAGCATCAGCAATCCCGAGCAGCGTGTTTGACTCAATGGTAAAATTGAGCTGGGTGGCAAATCGAATTGCCCTCAGCATCCGCAAGGGATCATCACTGAATGTTTTTTCAGGAGCCAACGGAGTTTTAATAATGCCATTGTGGAGGTCTTCAATACCATTGAAAGGGTCTATGATCTCAACATGAGAGAGTCTGGCGGTTGAACTCAACTTGTTTTTTGCATCCTCATTTGTTTCATATTGCTTGGTTTCAAATGCTAGTGCATTGATGGTGAAATCTCTTCTTTCCTGATCGTCTTGCAAACTGCCTGGCTCAACGATGGGGTTTCTGGAGTGCTGGAGATAGCTCTCCTTTCTGGCTCCCACAAACTCAACATCATAGCCACCTACACATAAATGTGCTGTGCCAAAAGTCTTGAACCATGAAACCTTGGGCTTGGGATGCAGGAGTGTGCTTACGTGATTTGCGAGCGCTATGGCATCGCCTAGACAAACAACATCAATGTCTTTACAGACCCTCCCAATCAACTTATCCCTAACAAATCCTCCTACCACGAAAGCCTTGACACCGAGCTGATCAGCAGCTTCGGCAACTTTTGAAATGATAAAAGACTCATGTGGATCCAGTTTCAGGGACATGCAGCGAAGGTAGGAAATACAGCGTTGAGATAACAGACGTTAGCAGCAAGTTCTGAGGAAAATAAATTCATCAGCTGCAGGTGACTAAATCATAGCTCACCAAGAAAAAAATGATACTAAACTGCGACGTTAAAATCCCTCAACGCATCATTTAAGCTGGTCTTGAGGTCCGTACTGGCTTTGCGTTGACCAATGATCAAGGCACAACCGACTTGATAATCACCGGCAGGAAATGTTTTAGTGTATGATCCTGGTATAACTACTGATCGAGCTGGAACGCGACCCTTGTATTCAATCGGCGTTGGGCCACTGACATCAATGATCTTGGTAGATTTTGTAATTACAACATTGGCGCCCAATACAGCTTCTTTCTCTACAACCACTCCTTCAACAACAATACAACGACTGCCAATGAAACAACCGTCTTCAATGATCACCGGACTTGCCTGTAATGGCTCTAGCACACCACCAATACCAACTCCACCACTCAAGTGAACGCCTTTGCCGATTTGAGCACAGCTACCCACGGTTGCCCAGGTGTCTACCATAGTACCTTCATCAACATATGCGCCGATGTTTACATAAGATGGCATCAACACAACGTTCTTTGCGAGATAAGCACCATAGCGGGCTACAGCATGAGGCACCGCACGAACGCCAAGTGATTTATAATCTTTCTTCAACAGCATTTTATCATAAAATTCAAAGGGTGCCAACTCCCAAGTTTGCATTTGTTGGATCCCAAAATACATCAGGATGGCCTGCTTAACCCATTCATTCACCTGCCACTGTTCATTGTTCTTTTCGGCCACACGCAACCTCCCTTTATCAACTTCTTCTATTACGGCACGAACAGCATCAGCATATTTAGCTTCCTTGAGCAATTCTCTGTTATCCCAAGCTCCTAATATTAATTCTTTGAGTTCCATTTGCGTGAATTTGTGCAAATATAAGGAATGTAGAACCTAGGTTGCAAGTTCTGCCTCGTTGCATGTTTTTTCTAATCCATTTAGAATAAATTACAAGTTCATAGACATACCCTTAACCCAATTCAATGATTTCAACAGCAGTCATCAGTTATGGAATTTCTGCCAGAACATTCCACATTCCTTTCATCACCACCAACCCAGCTTTTTCACTGGATATGATATTGGAAAGAAGCGGAGATGCTTCAAAAAAAGCATTCCCCAATGCAATAATTGTCCGAACGATAGAAGAAGTAATGGATGAACCAAGCATTGATCTCGTAGTAATTTGCAGTCCAAATACAACCCACTTCCCCTACGCCAAAGCAGCCATGCTGGCTGGTAAACACGTGGTGGTTGAAAAGCCCTTTACAAATACATTGGAGGAAGCGGAAGAGCTTATTGCCATTTCAAGAAGCACTGGAAAAGTTTGTTCTGTATATCACAACAAAAGGTATGTGGGAGACTTTCTCACCATGAAAAAAATTATCCAAGATGGCCTGCTTGGAGAACCCCGTGAATTTTTTGCTCATTACGATAGATACCGTCCGGATCCCAGGACCTATGGACTTTGGAGGGAACAAGAGCTACCAGGAAGTGGGATATTTTACGACCTAGGGCCTCACTTAATCGATCAGGCATTGGTTTTATTTGGCATGCCAAAATTCATACTTGCAGATATCAGAAGAATGAAGCCTTATTCCAAAGTGGATGATTATTTTGATGTCAAACTCGAGTACGACAACCTCATTGTAACACTACACTCCAGCATGCTTGTTCGCGAAATGGGACCTAGGTATATGATTCACGGAACAAAGGGATCATTTATAAAAAGTGGAGAGGATTCTCAAGAGGAACTATTGAAAGCTGGAGTTTCTCCAACCGGACCAGACTGGGGAAAGGAAGAAGAAAATAATTTTGGATTACTCCACACAGAAATTGACGGCAAAATTATCAGGGAGAGGTACCCGACATTGCAGGGCAGCTTTGGGATCTATTACAATAACCTCGCAAAGACCATAACGGAAGGGGCGCCATTGCAGGAAACTGCTGAAGATGGATATCATGTAATCCGACTAATCACCCTTGCTTTTAAAAGCAGTGATGAAAAGAAAAGGATCAGTTGCTAAGCCATATTTATTAATATGGATTGCAACTGATCCCAGCAATAGTATTTATCTACCCGAATGATTAAATGTATTGATTGATCAAGTTCTCCAACCACTCCTGCCTTCCGCTGGTTTGCTTGGGCTCACCATGCTTAAAGGCATAGGCACGCAGGTCTTCCAAACTCAATTTTCCATCTTCGTAAAGCTTACCCTCTCCTGCATCAAATGAGGCATAACGGTCTTTTCTGAATTGTTTATACGGAGAATGCTGCATGATGTTATCGGCTACAACCAATGCACGTGCAAAAGCATCCATTCCGCCAATGTGCGCATAGAATAGATCAGCTGGATCAGTTGAGTTCCTTCTTATTTTGGCATCAAAGTTTACACCGCCGCCTGCAAAACCACCTGCTTCAAGAATGATTAACATCGACTCAGCGAGTTCGTTAAGGTTCATTGGAAACTGATCCGTATCCCATCCGTTTTGTGCATCACCGCGGTTGGCATCAATGCTTCCTAGCATCCCTGCATCTGCAGCAGTTTGAATTTCATGTTGAAAAGTATGACCAGCCAAGGTGGCGTGATTAACCTCCACATTGATTTTGAAATCTTTATCAAGGCCGAAGTTTCTAAGAAATCCTATCACCGTTGCAGAGTCATAATCATATTGATGTTTGGTTGGCTCACATGGCTTGGGCTCAATAAAGAATGTTCCTTTGAAACCATTTTTTCTTGCATAATCTTTTGCAGTATGAAGAAAACGGGCAAGATGTTCTTGCTCACGCTTCATGTTGGTATTGAGCAGGGTCATATAACCCTCACGGCCTCCCCAGAATACATAATTCTCTCCACCAAGTCTGATGGTTGCATCAAGTGCATTTTTTACCTGGGTTGCAGCATGAGCCAGTACAGAAAAGTCGGGGTTTGTACTTGCTCCATTCATATAACGTGGATTAGAAAACACATTTGCAGTTCCCCAAAGCAATTTAACACCACTGGCTTTTTGTTTTAAGTCGGCATAGTCAACAATGGCAGAAAGATTGCTTTCATACTCAGCAAGACTGCCACCTTCATCAACCAAATCGATATCATGGAAGCAATAGTAAGGCACGCCCAACTTGGTAATGAACTCGAATGCAGCATCCATCTTGTCCTTGGCACGATCAATTGCATTTGAAGAAACATCCCATGGATGTTTTTGTGTACCTGGACCAAACGGATCTGCGCCTGTATTGCAAAAGCTATGCCAGTAGGCTACTGCAAACTTGAAATGCTCTTTCATGGTTTTACCAGCAATAAGCTGGTCTTCGTTATACCATTTATATGCAAGCGGGTTGTCTGAT
>JBILBU010000006.1:0-77396 GCA_044353505.1 Chitinophagaceae bacterium
TTTTCAACTTAATCTTTTTTTCGATCTACCTATTCCCAAATAGGGGGTTTACATAAAAACCCAGCTGCAATCATAACAATTGCAGCTGGGTTATAACTAGGGTGGGCCTAACTGGACTTGAAGCAGCCCCGATAGGCATCGGGGCTCTGATTATGAGGGTTTCTAGTGAGTCCATACCATTTCTTTTACTGATAATCAGTAGGATAAAAATTGAAATAGATTTATATTTCTCATATTTCACCTCTTTTAACCTGTATTTCGTAAAAACTGGCCCGGAAACTGGCCGAGTTTATTGTTTAATTACATTTTGATTAATTTAATGCAATTCAATTTTTAATATAATTAAAAGCGGTACCAACTATGCTATTATTATCAAAACAACTTAGAGCACAAGTTATTGCATCCGCGGTAATAACATCATTTTGTTACGCATTTGTAGTAGTAATTCCATTTTTTGCTTTTTCCTTTCCTAATTTCTTATCCTTTCCTAAAGAAAATAACTCTTTAACAATTGCATGTTTTAAAATATTTTTAGGTTTTTTTATTTTAGTGAATACAATATGGTTTCTCCACTATCAAATTTTACGAAATATAAAAAATAGTTGGTCAACAACATGGAAGCGAGCCATTATTCCGCTTAGCTTAAATTTAATTTTACCTTTTACTTATAATCCGCATTTTTATACAACATATAATTATGGTAATCATCAAATTATTTTAAGAGTTATTAATGTTTTCATTGTAAACATAATGGTATTCCATTTTTTCGAGTTAATAATAAGTAGATTTTCTAAGGAGAAATTATATATTGAAATAAAAAATTTAAGCTACCAACAATTAGAGTCTAAATATCTCCTTGAAAAAAGTCAAGTAAATTTTCATTTTATATTTAATACGTTAAATTCTATCAATGAACTAATTATTTCAGATCCCGCAATTGCTCAAAAAACATTAATTCATTTGTCTAATTTTTTAAGAGAAATTTATAAAATTGAAGTTAATTTATTAACAATAACCGAAGAGCTCAAAATAGCAAATGATTATTTACAAATTCAAGAAGTTAGATTTACAAATGGATTCAATATTAATATTGATATCCCTGCGAATCAAAATGAAAGGAAGGTCCCGTTTTTTACTATACTCACTTTATTAGAAAATATTTTCAAACATAATATACTAAGCGAGAGCAAACCTCTTGAAATTTTTATTTATATGCAAGAAGATTATTTATTTGTAAAAAACGAGAAAAGGCTTAAGGAATCTATAACCTCAAACAATAGCGGATTAAGAAGTTTAAAAACGCGTTGTAAATTTTTAACTGGAGATGATATTATTGTTATAGACCATCCAGATTATTTTATGATCAAGGTAAAAACAATTAATGCCAAATAATTTGTATATAATATCACAACTCATACATGAATATAGTTATTATTGAAGACGAACAATTGTCGGCACAAAGTTTGAAACGATTAATCAAAAAACTTAGACCAAGTTTTAAAATTAATATGGTAATAAAATCTATAGCAACTGCTGTAGTATATTTTAATGAAAATAAAAATACAGATTTAATATTTTGCGATATAGAATTAACTGATGGCCCAAGTTTTAATATATTTTCACAAGTTGAAATAATAACACCTATTATATTTATAACAGCTTTTAATAATTATGCAAAGGAGGCCTTGAGAACAAATGTTATCGGGTATTTAACAAAACCATTTTTTGAAGAAGAGTTAGAGACTGTTTTGCAAAAATTTGAAACATTATTGCAAAAAGAGCAAGCTATTATTTCTATGAAAGAAAATAGCCTCAAAAAAGATGTAAAGTTATTAATATATGTTAAGGGAGATATACTACCTGTCTCTTTAGTTGATATAGCCCTATTTTGTTTGGAGGAGTCAAATATTTATTTATTTACATTTCAGGGTGAAAAGTTATCAGTAAATAAGACAATGCAATATTTAGAAGAATTACAACCTAATATTTTTTATAAAGCGAATAGACAATTATTAATCAATAGAAATGCTATAGCGAATGTCAAAAGAATTAATAATAGAAGACTTCAAGTTAAATTAAACATTCTTTATTCATCCGAAATTTATATTAGTAAGGAAAAGGCTTCCAATTTTATAAAGTGGCTATTAATCAAATAATTCATTATTTTACCTATTTGCTGCCTGTTTAAACCCTTTTTTGGCAGCTTCGCCTTTAATTGATCATTTCTCTCAATTATGTTGCTGTATTTCGTTGGATTATTCATTTATCAATAATCTACCCATGTCTAGGCCATTTAAATTTCAGAAGATTTTCAAACTGCTAATAGCAATTCTTTTTTTATATAGTTGTAGAAAAGATGACTCACCAGCCCCTACTCCATTGCTTCCAAAAGTTCAAATAAGTTTTGCAGATTCTGTAACAGAAACTTCAGTAGTTATTGGCGGGTATATTTCTGATACTGGTTATGCGCCAATCCTAGATGCTGGTTTTTATTATTCTACAGACACTACACGTCCCATTACATCTACTAATACTACTTCTCAGATTAGCATTGGTCCTGTAAGAGGACTAGGTGGCTTCCATGCAAAAATCACTGGCTTGACACCAGGAACTACGTATTCAATCGCATCCTATGCAAAGAATTCAAGAGGATTCGGATTGTCGAGTGATTTTTTGGATTATAAGTTTACTACAGTAAAATTACTAGCAATTGGAGATACTTATGGAGGAGGCAAAGTTGCTTATTTAATGCAGCCTGGAGATACTACTTATGATGCAAATGTACAGCATGGTTTAATTGCTGCAATTGCAGATCAATCAGATGGTGCAAAGTGGACTAACGCCTCCGAGATAGTTTCTTGTAGTGCACTTGGTGTTAATTTATTGCAAGGAAAATCAAATACAGATAGTATTATTAAATATAATCCTAGTCCAAAAATTACTGCTGCTTCAATAGCTAGGGCGCATCGAGGTGGAAATTATGAAGATTGGTATTTACCAAACAAAAATGAATTAAATAAATTGTATATAAATAGAAGAGCCATTGGCGGTTTTGCGGATAACTGGTATTGGAGTTCTACGGAGTTCGACTTCTACCACCCGTGGCTCCAGAATTTCCCTAGTGGCAATCAGAGCTCCAACTACAATAAGACCAATCCAGATTACCATGTTCGCGCCATTAGGTCTTTTTAACTATTCAACCATTTAACTATTAAAAAAGTTAGCGCAGCTGACAAATTTTATAGGGTATAAATGACACCCAGTTATAATTATCTAAAATAAAATCTCATTCAAAACCATCCTCAAATCCGAGGATGGTTTTTTATTTCTAATGTTGATCCTTCCTAAAATATCAGTAGGCTGTATCATTTAGTCAGGTTCCAACTATTCCACCCCTTCACCTCCATTCACCCCTGTTTTCCATATAAAAACACAAAACCTGGCTCAAACTTGGCCCAAAATAAAAAACCACCTATGAAACAAATCATAAGTGGTTGATTTTCAAGTGGGCCCACCTGGACTTGAACCAGGGACCCTCTGATTATGAGTCAGAAAAAATAACTTTTCTCTTGTTTTCTTTGTTTGTCATTTTGTTTCATTTATTGTCAAAATACAATACAGTATTGAGTTACAATGGATTTATTTTTTCCAATTACTTCTTTTATTAATTTATTTCCCCCAACTTTGTATGCAAATTGTATGCAAATAATTTACTTATGAAAGCACTAACAGCAATAATATTAGATCAGCGAAAAGCACTTAAAAGCGGAAAATATCCAATAAAACTAAGAGTAACATTCAATAGAAAGCAAAAGTATCACCCTACTAAATATAGTTTTACCAAGGAGGAGTTCGATAAAGTAATATCCAAGTATCCTAAAGGTGAGTTTAAAACAGCGAGGCTAGGGCTCGACTTAATTGAACAAAAAGCAAATGAAATTATAGATGCAATGCAAATTTTCGATTTCAACATATTTAATCGAAGATTGCACAGAAACGAGAAGCTTCGGGAGAATGTATATGCTTATTATGAAAAGGTAATTTCTGAGTATAAAACTAATGATCAACTTGGTACTGCGTCCAATTACACTTGTAGTTTGCATTCGTTACAGAAGTTTAAAATAAACCTGTCTTTTTGGGAGGTGACACCAGAATTTTTAAAAGGATTTCAAAAATTCCTCGTAGATAATGGGAAATCTATCACCACAGTAGGGATTTATTTAAGACCACTTAGGTCAATTATTAACCGCGCTATTGCTGATGAAACAATTCCCAAAGATTTTAGCTACCCGTTTGGGAGTAAAGCCAAGCTCAAGTACCAAATACCAACAGGAAAAAGTATAAAAAAAGCACTTGATAAAAGAGAGCTTAAGCTTTTGTTTGAATACAAGCCTATAGAAGACACTTGGGAAGAAAAAGCGCTAGATTTTTGGAAATTTTCATATCTGGCAAACGGGATGAACATGAAAGATATTGCCAATTTAAGGTTTAAGGATGTGCAAAGTGACTTTATCTACTTCATCCGAGCAAAAACAAAGAATACAAATTCCGTCGAAACTCCAATTAAAGTGTTTCTTTCTGAGTATATAAAAAAAATAATTGTTAGGTGGGGGAATCTTGATAAAAAAGCAAGCAATCTAATTTTTTCAATAATTAATCAGAATGACAATTTAGAGAAGCAGCGAGCTGATTTACATCAATTTATTAAAATGGTTAATAAGTATGTTAATAGGATAGCCAGAACACTCTATATTGAAAAGTCATGCAATACTTATGTAGCCAGGCATAGTATGGCAACAATGTTAATAAGATCGGGTGCAAATGTACAGGCTATATCAGAAGCATTAGGACATAGTACTGTGGTCCAAACTAAATGTTACCTTAAGCCATTAGAAGATGATGTAAAGAAAGAAATGGCCAAAGCATTGACTAACTTCAATTAATTCTCTAATTATCTCAAATGTTCGGGAATATCCATTTTGAAAACTGCGATTCATCAATTGCAAGTCCAATAGGATTTTTTTCATGCTTTATTAAAGCAGGTGCAATAAAGAAATGTAAAAATAATTTCTTTGATAATGCCATTAGTGTTATTACTCCCCACGAATATTCACATTACAATAAGATTACAATAGTTCAATCACTTTCTTTGCCAGTTACCATTGATAAGAAGAAAGCGACAATCGTTGTTGAATACCAGGAAGAAATAGAATACGACGAATATTTAGGCCCAAAATATGAATGGAAGAGTAATGTTTACGAGTTTGATAAATTGCTGAAAGAACTACTGAATTCTCAAGTTCAAGAGTCAATTTCTCTTTTTAAATCAAAGCTTGAGACACTGAATAGGAAAAGGAAAAGGGAGATTATTGGAGATAGTATAAAGAAAATTTTAGATGTTATCGACATTATTGAGATTGATAAAGATTTCAAGAAGTATCGAAGAACGTCAATTCAGGCATGTTATGCGCTGATTCAATTTTTGTTTAAGGATTATGAAGATTTTTGTCCTGCTCAAAATACAGACAAACGAATTGGAGAAATACTTTTAGCATCTGAAAACACAAAATATTTATTTGTTTCACAAAAAATTAATGTATCCATACTCCCATATTTAGTTCAGCATTCTAAATTAAAATTAGGAGTTACGATTGATAAAAAAGATAATAAACTCACTTTAGAGGAGGCATGGACATATTTTCTTGAAGGGGATTTTGAAAAAATTACTTCACGTATTAGCTTCCCAGCAAATTTAGAATTTTCAAGTTTTTTGTTAACAGAAATTGTATCTGTGTTGTCATACAACCTAGCTAAATTGGAACGTATGAGAATATTTTTTTTCGATCGAGGTAAAATGGATCTTAAATTAGTATATAAAAATAGAAGCATTTTTATAAAGAAGCATCCTGACGAAGTTTATAAAATACGAGTACTGATTTCACGTCATAAATGTTAAGTGCCATTTTCCGCAACCCTTTCCTGTAGGGCATTCTCACCACTTTTATTAAATTCTGAATTTATCTTTGATGAAGTTATTCGCCAACTAAGTGTATTGCTACCATGCACTAATTGTTGGGGTAGACGAATGATGTTTTAAAAAGTAAAAAATGAAGAATTATTTAAACATTGAGGAACTCGCGGAGTATATCCACATGAGTAAATCAACTATTTACAAGGGCACAATGTCCAACCGAATCCCACACATTAAAGCTGGGAAGAAGCTTTTATTTAGTCAAGATGCCATTGATCAATGGCTGCAGAAATTCAATCAGCCAACTATAGAAGAAGTTGAAGCTGACATCAATTCAATTTTAAAATTCAAACAAAATGGTAGGTAACAATTTAGGGCTCAATGAAATGATGAGCCCAAAGGATGAAAAACTAGCGGAGGTTATAAATAACCTCCCAGCACCAATTCGATCTGTCTTAAGAGAATTTGAAACATCTACAGATAAAGTGATGGCTTTGTATGCGGTCACTGGTTTGACAAGTGCATTAGTACCACATGTATGGGTTAATTACGGTGATACGAAGAATTTTATGCCGTTGATGGTTCTGATCGCTTTTCCTCCTGGATCAGGCAAAGGCAAATTGGCATTATTGGTTAAGCTTGTAAGGGGTATTGTCAAAGAACAACTGGAGGGAAATAGCTTACTTAGGCTTAAGTATATCCAACAAAAACATTTGTATGATAAATCCTTAAAAAGTGGGACACCAATTGACCCTCCTAAAAAACCTGCGTACCCGTTATTACTTATTCCTGGGAATATAACAGCATCTAAACTGACAGAACAGCTTGATGAAAATAATGGGAATATGGTTGTGTTGATATTCGAAAGTGAAATTCACGCATTGACTAATATGATGGGGAATGCACAATTTGGGAAGGACACTTCAATGATGCTCAGAAAAGTTTTTCACACAGAAGGAATTTCAATAATGAGGAAAGGTGGGGACCATTACGATATCGAAAATCCAAAACTAGCTCTAGTTCTCACTGGGACACATTCACAGATACCTAGCCTCTTTAATACAAATAAGGATGGTTTAATATCTCGTTTTCTAGTTGTAATGGGAGATGCCCCTTTAATTTGGAAAGACGTCCAGCCTTGTGAAACATGTGAGCCTGCGAATGCACATTTTGAAAAGCTTTCATCATTGTATTACTCATTATATAAGCATTTCAAAAATCGTACAGTTGAATTTAAGTTGCAACAGGAGCATTGGGATGTAATAAATGAGTTTGGAAAAACACGACTTCAAGAAAGTTTTGAACAGGCTGGAGAAAATGCTACAAGTATCGCCAAACGACATGCTTTAATGATCGCACGGATTGCAGGTGTTTTTTCAATGATCAGATACTTTGAAAACAAATGTGAGGATGAGATTTACTATTGCAATGATCTTGACTTTCAATCAGCCTTATGGATGGCTGAAGAGTCTTATGAATGCAGTCTTCGCATGCTCCTAAGTCTTCCAGGAGAAAAATCTTTAGATGGTGAACGCTTGGAGGAATTTTTTTTAATGCTCCCCTCTATGTTTCAAAGACGAGAGCTTTCTCCATTGGAAAAATCCTTGAATATCAGTAATAGCACAATGAGTCGTCTTCTTAAAAAGTTGGTTGATACTGGCAGATTGGCGACACCTAAGAAGGGTGTTTATCAAAAAATAGAGGTGACATATCTGACTGATGACATATCCTAAAATTCAAATGCACCATGGCTTGAAACGGCTGTGGTGCTATTTTTTAAATCAAAACAAGTATAATGTTTAAATCACATATTCAATGGTGCGACTACACGCACAATTTTTGGCACGGGTGCAGAAAGTTAGGCATAGAATGTGCCAAATGCTATTTGTACAGAGATAAGCGTAAGCAAGGGCAAGATGCCTCATTCATCTATCGCCTTCTTGATCAGACATTTTTTAAGCCTCTATTTTGGAAAGAATCAGGTAGAGTTTTCACTTGTTCTTATTCAGATTTCTTTCTTGAACAAGCAGATTGTTGGAGAGCTGATGCCTGGGATGTCATAAAAAGAACTCCTTGGCTCACTTGGATGATACTTACAAAGAGACCGGAAAGAATAAAAGCTTGCCTCCCTCCTGATTGGGGCCAAGGATGGGATAATGTTTGGTTGGGGGTTTCTGTTGGTATACAGTCGTCCTTTCACAGAGCAAAAACACTCGCAGAAATCCCAGCTAAAATTCGATTTATCTCTGCTGAGCCACTGCTTGAGGAACTAGATTTCTTTATTGAAGAGAATGGCAAACTGTTGATGTCAGATTTTCAATGGGTCATTTTAGGCGGAGAAAGTGGAGATGAGTTTGGTCCCTATAAATATAGGCCCTGTCAAATAAGCTGGATTGAAAAAGCTGTTACCCAATTAAGGACCATTCCTAATACGGCAATTTTCGTGAAACAGTTTGGATCACATCTGAAAAATGAAATGGGCTTAAAAGGGCATCATGGTGGGGATCCTTTAGAATGGCCTACCCACTTAAGAATTACAGAGCACCCAGATGATTACAACCCTGATGACAGACCAGAGAATAAGTCATCAGTCAAATATGTCAAGCAGTAAATTTTTAATAAACACTAAAAAAAAAACAAATGAACAAGCACCGTAAATTAGAAGTACAGATTCGTCAAGGAGAATTGGAGATTTATGAATGGTCAGATTTGGATATAAGCCACCCTGACTGTTATGAAGAGACACCAGTTCATTTAACACTTGAAGAGGCTGTTGAGACAATTGAGATGGAGGGATTTGGCAAAAATCTTTCCAAATTCATTGTTGAATTAACCGGATATTCATGGATTGACAAAGAGTATCTGGACACAGTGGTCAAATTTATGCGAGAAAATCTCAAAGAGAGTAACATTTCTTGGGAAGAGACACTTCATTATTTAGAAGGACTCAAATAACTATGACAGCTTAGATCTTATCCCCTTCAGTTCATTCTGGAGGGGATTTTTTTGTATTTAGCTTTTAAGTGACAATACACTGCTTTCTTTCAGGTTGGCATATATTAAAATAATTCATATACGATTTCATTAGTTTGTGCTTGTTCTCTTTAAAAGTAACATTTGGGAATGTTATATTCATCATTTTTGTACTAAATTGTATAATATGATAAAAGGAATGATCTTATTTTTCTCAGTATTTATCTTTTCTTCATTTAACACAAGCAACAGTTACCAAACCGAATGTGTTTCACTTGGAACAGATGGTTATGTAACGCTAAAAATTTGGGACACAAGAGAAGGGGCAAATTATTCACCAAAACAAGCAAGGAAAGATGCAATTCATGCAATCTTGTTTTCTGGAATTGCTGGATATAATGGATGTTCTACTCAACCTCCAATTTTAAATAAGGTTGATGAGCAGATGGCGTTTTCTAGAATTTCTAAAAGCTTTTTTGCAAAAAAAGGTAATTGGACGACTTTTACCAGAAGTTCTGCAGTTGAAACTACATTACCTAGCTTAATATCAAAAAAGAACTGGAAGGTATATCAGGTATCTGTTTCAAAAAATGAACTGCGAAGCTATCTGGAAGAACAAAAAATTATAAAATCACTTTCAAATGGATTTTAATATGTCGAAAAAACAACACTTACTTTTAACTCTTTGCCTGCTTTTCATTTCATTCGCTGGTTTTTCACAAGCAAAAAAGCCAACATTGATGATTCTCCCAAGTGATAACTGGTGTGAGCAGAGGTATTTCATGACTGAATTTGACAATCAGGGGACTAAGCAAAAAGTACCAAACTATAAACAGGCATTTCAGGAGGATTCTGAGATTGGACAAGTGATTTCAAAGATTGGTTCATTGATGAATGATCGAGGTTTTCCATTAAAGGATGTAGAACAGGAATTAAAGAATATTGAGGCGCGTACAGCGGAGGATAATGTGACTGCCAGTGTTGCTTCCGGGTCAGGCCTTGCAGAAAGTCCACTTGACATATTAAAAAATAAAGCAAAGGCTGATATCATATTACAGATATGGTGGAAGGTTACCAAAACTGATAACGGGAAAGTTGTTTCTTTTGTACTAGAGGCATTGGATGCATACACGAGTAAGATGGTTGCAGCTTCGAGCGGGAACAGTGCTCCTTATAAATCTGACGTAATTAACCCAGTTATTTTAGAGGGTGCAGTGCTAGCCAATATTGATCCATTTGCAGCTCAGCTTCAGCGCCATTTTGATGATATGTTCGCAAATGGAAGAGAGATTAAGCTGTCAGTAAGAAGGTGGACAAATTGGGATAAAAATTTAGAAACAGAGGTTGATGGTGATGAAATAAGGAATAAGATTTATGATTGGCTTGAAAAGAACGCTGTAAAAGGAAAGTTTAATGAGACAAATTCAAGTGAGAATCGAATTGATTATGAGCAGGTGCGTATTCCAATTTTTGATGATCGAAATAGAGCAATAGATGCTAGGCAGTTTGGAATAGGACTGCAAAAGTATTTAAAATCACCTCCATTAAATTTTGATGTAAAGCTCATGACACGTGGCTTAGGCGAAGCGATATTAGTATTAGGTGAAAAATAATAATTATGAAAAAAATCCTTTTTGTTTTTGCGCTTATTTTAAGTTGCAATGTTCATTCGCAGTCGAATGATTTGAATAGAATTATTTTAAACGCGTTTGTGATTGATCATGAAAATAAGCTTCCTCAAGAAGCAAAAACATACCTGCAAACTAAACTAGAGCAAATTGCATCTGGTAATGGTATTGGTGGAGATTCATTCAACCCTAGGTTCATTATCGCAGCTAAGGTTATTACTCAGACCAAGGATATTATTGCAGGACCGCCCCAAATTATGGCATTGAATTTGGATGTAATTTTTTATATAGGCGATGCTGTTGATAACCAGATTTATTCAAACACCTCAATGAGTGTAAAGGGTGTGGGTACGAATGAAAACAAGGCTTTGATCAATGCTATTCAGCAGATTTCAACTAAGAATAAAGCCTTTACAGACCTGGTGAATGTGGGGAAAACAAAAATCCTGAACTATTATACAGAAAAATGTGATTTTATCACACAAAAAGCAAAAACACTTTCGCAACAGCAAAAATATGATGAGGCAATATATGAATTAATGCAAGTGCCTGAAGTTTGTAAAACTTGCTATGAAAAATGTATGACCTCAGTGCAACCTATCTTCCAGACTAAAATTGATAGAGAGGCCACGTTAGTCCTAAATCAGGCAAAAAATTCTTGGATTGCTAGTCCTAACAGCAAAGGAGCCGAAGATGTTGCTTCTCTTTTAGTAAATATTGACCCATCTTCATCGGCATATAAAAACGCACTTGCCTTTTCTGAAATTGTAAGAAAAAAAATAGAGGCTGATGAAAAGAGAGATTGGGATTTCAAAATGCAGAAATATGTTGATGGAGTAAAATTGGAACAACAGAGATTGGATGCGATAAGACAGGCAGCAGTAGCATATTATAAAAATCAACCCAAAACAATAGTATACAACCGACTAATTTGGTAATCATGGCAAAAACAAAAAGAATAAATAAAAAACATTTTATAATATACAACAACGGTGGGGTGATTAGTGCTACAACCCCAAAAGACTGGGCGAGGGCTAATCAAGATTATTTTCCAAAATTCAGTTTTGTAGACTCTAAGAATACGCCAACTGTAGAAGTTATAGAAAAGCGATTAAGCAAACTTGGCTTCTCAGAGGTTAATAATTCTGAAATCGTTATATTTTATACTTACAAAAACATTTAAATGAAGCAATTATTACTAATTTTTTTATTGTTTCTAGCTACTAATAGTGATGCCCAAGAAGGTCAAATTGTGACATTGAGCGTAGTAGGTCAGGGTAAATCAATTGATGAGGCTCGAACTAATGCATTGCGTTCTGCAATTGAGCAAGCTTTTGGTGCTTTCATTTCTTCAAATTCTAAGATCATAAATGATAGTTTAGTACAAGATGAAATTATCTCAATAAGTAATGGTAATATTGAAAGCTTTGAGGTATTGGGTGAAGATAAAATTTCAGATGGGGATTATATTTCCAGCCTTAGAGTTAAAGTATCTATAAGTAACCTTGCTAAATTTAGTGAATCTCACGGGACAAAAGTGGAATTTGGAGGAGAGCTTTTTGCATATAAAATAAAATTAAAAAAGTTTAATTACGAGCAAGAGTTAAAAGCAATAAAAGATTTGAGACTTATGTTAAGTCAAATTTCTAAAAAAATATTTGATTATGAAATTAGTACAAAGGAACCTGTTAGTGTTAATGGTTCTGCAAATGCCATGTGGAATATTAGATCTCAAATTAATATTACTCCAAACCCCAATTTGGTAACTTATATTAATCTTTTAAAAAACACTTTAACTAGTATTGCTTTAAAAGAAAATGATATTGGAGAATATAAAAATCAGGGAATTACTACTTTTCCTGTTGACTTTGTTGGTGATATGGATGATAATAAACTTCTTTTTAAATTTATTAATCGCGATAATAATAATATTCAAAACCAACTTTTGCATAATTTGTACTTTAGAAATCCATTATCAATCATATCTATTTTTGAAATAATATTAGATCTGAAAAGATCTGTTTTTAATTTTGAAGTCAATAATGGAATATCAACAATTAATGGCTCTGAAATTTTGGAATATTACAATTGTATGTATTCAGGATTACGAAATTATGAAGATGGAACAGGTACTTGTAAAGGGCGGTTCGGCCTTACTGAAAGAAATAGTAATATAGAAATAATTAATGACAGAAAAATATTGTCTTTAACTTCTCCTGCAAGGAATTCAGGCAATGTTATAAAGCCTGGTGAGCCCATAAGATTGATTTCAGATTTACATATTGGAGATTTGCAATATTTTTTAGATTACGCATATCGCCGAGAGGGTGCTTTATTTGATCAATTAAGTGGTGGGATGGCGATATACTTGAACGATTTTAATATACAATCGGTTTTACAGATAGTTATGATCGAAAAGAGAGCTGAAGAAGAAATTATGAAAATTAAGCAATATCAAATTAAACCCCAAACAGAGTCTTATAAATGATTTTGTTGTTGAGTTGAAAAAGGACCCATCAAAATCAGAAAGTATTCTAAATCGAATTTATATTAGTATCTGTCTTTTATAAAAATCTTCAAATAGTGAAAGTTAATTTCAAGCCGTATAAATTTATATTAGCGTCAATTCTTTTTTGCTATTCTGCAAATGGACAAAACTTGCAAAAAAAATATGAAGAAGCTTACAGGTATTACGAAAAGAAAGAGTACAGTAAAGCAGAAGAAGTGTGTAGTCAAATTCTTTTAGCTGGGCCCAAGTCCGTTAAAGATTTAAACGATATATGGATTAATCATACTGCCGCATACTTAATGTATTTTATGTATCATGATTCTACTAATGCAAATTTTAACTTGAAAATCAGCAAGGATTATTTGGATGTATCAAAGGAATACATTGATTTATTATTGTCAAAAGATTCGAAACTAAAGGAAAAATTGCAACCACGAATTAGAATGATCGACAGTATTGCGGCTACATTCATTCCAATAAAAGAGGCAAATATTACGACAGTAGATAATAAAAATAGTATCAAAGCTGCGACACAAGAAACTCCTACATCAGCCACATCTAGTTCAAATGTTGTATTAGTTATAGCGGAAGGGCAAGGTAAAACTAAGGACTTAGCAGTAAATAATGCTTTGCGCAGTGCAATTGAAAAAACATTCGGAGCGTTTATATCAAGCAATTCAAAAATTGTAGATGATAACTTGATTAAGGATGAAATTGTATCAATTTCAAACGGTAACATATTGAATTATGAAATCATTAGTCAGATAGAAAAAAACGAACTCTTTGCCGTTACAATCAGTGCTAATATATCTCCAGAGAATATAATTATTAATGCAAATAAATCCGGTTCAACATTTGAGCTGAATGGCGGTGTTTACTATCAAAATATTTTGAAAGAAGAGTTTTATAAATCACAAGAACCGATAGTATTAAAAAACTTTTTTGAACAATGGCAATCGGTAAATCTTTTTGACTACAAAGTTAATGAATTAGAAATGTTTCGCTATGTAGCACAGACGTCAGGCGAATTTTGGATGCCTCGTTTTTCACAATATCTCCGTTACGATTGGTGGGAATTTTATCAAAAAGATTTGATTCAGTATAATAATGAGCAATTGCTAGCTGAATTAACAAATGAGATTGAGCAAGAGCATAAGACAAGTTGGGATTATTTACCTAAAAAGTATATGGGAACTGAACTTTTTCAAATTCCTTATATAATAAAGGTTACTACGAATGAAAACTATATTCAATTTATTAAATCATACGCAGAATTATTGCATATTCTCAGTATTAGAAATATTGAAGCTTATAAACTAAAATATGGTGAGCCATTTATCTTTTGGCATTTAGTTTATGATAAATTAATAGCTGCAATTCAATCTCGGTCACGTTATTCAGATCCTGTGTTGTATAGTAAGTTAGGTGCCATGATTCGAGATATACAGAACGGTCCCATCGCTTTACGAAATGAAGAGTCAGTAGAAATATTGTGTGATATCAATTCAATAGTTTTGAACCAAAATAATTGCATGAATCTATACGTTGACGGAATTAAAAACTTAAGTTTTCCACCTGCTTTTCATTGTTTTTCGCGAGAAGGAGATCTTCCGAAATTCCGTAGATATTGTGGTGGAATTGAAGAATTTGAATTTCCTTATCCGACAGATCGTAGGGACTTTAATTTTGAAGTTTATTGTATTTTGACTTTCACAAAAGATGAATTATCCAAATTAAACAAGAAAATATCTTTCGACTTTTCACTGCGTAATAAATCTTTTTAATGTTTTAGTCAAACGGTTTAAATATCTCATTTATATAATTGCTATTAAATTCTTCTTATCTCATCTTTGATAATTTCATTTGTATTTTTATTAAATTTCAATAAAAAATTCAATAAATGTATTTAAAACCTATATTTTTTTATGTTCACTTTAATATTTAATAGGCTCTTTATAATTCTACTTGCGCTTTTTGTATATATGGACACCTATACACAAGATTTTGGGGGAGATAAAGTTGGTATTGGAAACTTTGTTCGTCGAATGTACAATACTCAACCGTTCAATGGTGTTAAAATCTTACAGACTCAAGAGGGTATAGACTATATGGTATCTGTTGTGGAATTAAAGAAAGATCCCTCAAAATCTGAAAGTATTCTTAGTCGAATTGCCAGTGTAAAAGCTAAGGCTTATGCAAGTCAATACATTAATGGATCAAATATCAGCACTGATGTTTATGTAATAACTACAGAGGAGAAAGCTAAGGATAGTGTCATCACAAAAACAACAATGCAGGAGGTGTTCAAAGAAAGTTCTATTGGTTTTGTAGATGGGATGGAGTTGTTAACGAAATTTGAAGCTCTGCGAGACACTGTTTTAGTTTATGTTTATTTTAGAATAATTAAATAGTAAGATAATGGCGAAATGGTACAGAAAAAACGGAAGTGAAATTTCACCATGTATTATTGCTAAAGTGAAATATAAATTAGGAGTAACCTCTAAAATACCAAAAAATACAAAAAACTGTTCTGATGCTTATTGGAATGAAGTTATGTCAATCGTGGCTAGAACATATAAAAAGAAATATAAAGCATTATTGAAATGATATATGCTCTTTTTATATTTTCAACACCGGCATGTTTAAATTTAATCGCATAAGTCAATACCTGCTTAAGCAGAAATATTCAAAAAAAAATCATTAAAAATGGTAGTGTTTATGAAAAACTTTCGACGAAGTAAAAGAGATTGCATTGAGATCAGCCATTCCAAAATCTTTTGGGACTTTCTTTTAATAATATTAGGTTCGTAATAAATTTAGAAATGAAATATAGAACATTATTCAAAAAATATTTTACACTTAATTTAATTGCTAATAATATTTTGATTATTCTCCTGACATTAATAATTCTAATGCCTGTAGATGCGCAAGCGCAAAATTTCCCAAAAAAAATTAAGCAGGCAAATGATCTATTCTTAAACAAAAAATATGATGAAGCCTCTTTTATCTTCAAGTCAATAATATCAAGCCAAACAGACGATTTAGTTGCTGCATATTCTAGAGTTTCATCTAGTTTATTTCTTTATCAAATTTATTCTACTCATGATGATATTAATAAAAGAGACTCAAGTGTCGCCTTAAGTTATTTGAATACAGCTAATAAATTTTGCGAAAAATTAATGATTGATTATCCTGGTAACAATGATCAAACTGATGCATTAATCGAATATATAAAACTTGAAAAAGAAAAGCTCTTTCATTCGAATCCTAAGTTATTTAATACAGGGTTTGATAATAGTATTTCAAAACAAGATTTAAATTCTCAAGAAAATGCAATAGATAAAACTAAACTTATTTCAACAGATAATCGACACAGTAACAATTTAGTTAATCTAGACTCAAGTGACAGAATTGTAAATTTGACTGTAAATGGTTTTGGTAAAAATGTTGATGAGGCTAAAAGAAATGCATTGCGCAATGCTTGTGAGCAGGCATTTGGAGTATTTATTTCTACTAAAACTGAAATTAAAAATGACCAAGTTCTTTCTGAAGATATTATTTCTTTTTCTAGCGGTAATATACATGCTTTCAATATTTTACTACAATCACAATTACCAGATAGTACTTGGGCATTAACTTTAAGTGTTGATGTATCTCTTAATTCAATGGTAAGTTTTGTAAAATCTAAGGGCGTCGATTCAGAATTTAAAGGTGGGCTGTTTGCTTTAAATATTAAACAGCAAAATTTAAGAGAGCAAAATGAATCTAGATTAATTTATGATATGATAGGTCTTATTCATGAATATATGCAAAATGCATTCGATTATATTATCACATCAAAAGAACCCCGCTCATTAGATAACATTAATAAAAATTGGGAAATCCCTTTGGAAATCACTGCTACTGCAAATAAAAATTCTGTTTTTTGTGCTAGTTATTTTATTGACATTCTAAAATCTTTATCATTGACTAGTGAGGAAGTTAAATTGTATAAAAATTTAAATAAGTCTGTTTTTTCTATCAAAGTCATATATGGTTCAAATAAACACGATTTTTATTTAAGATCCAAAAATTCAGTAAATGCAATTCATACGTTACTATATAACTGGGAATTTTATATTCGTCTTTTTAATGTAAGCTCTGGTTTTGATGAATTTTCGGGCATGAATGATTCTTCACGTATAGTTGGAGCTACCAAACATGGTTTTTCTAATATTAAAGATTTTGGTTCTGATGCCTCATTAAATTTCTTAACACTAAACGAAACTGCAGCAACCTTTTTATTGTTGGATAAAAAAACATTAGATCAGATTGAAAAAATTTCAAAATATTCAATTAAGCCAATCGACTTGCTTTCTAGTTTTAAGCATGGAGGTTTCGTTGTATATGAAAAAGATGGTCATGGATTAGTGGCATCTATGTTTGATATAAATGATCAAGTTTCATTGTCTGATGCTCAAAAAATAACCCAAGAAGTCTCTTTTGGAGGCTATAAGGATTGGAAAATACCAACTCTCGATCAATATAATTTAATCAAGAATAATTTATATAAAAACGGGATTTCTTTTTTTAAAACTAGTTATCAAGGTTCTTTTGACGAGAGGACATATTTCACTTATTTGGGATTGCCTGAAAAAAATAGTACATACGGGAATAGATTTAGTTTTATTCTTACCGATTACTTAGGAGAAATTGAAAATCCCAATTCACAGTTTTTCCTACGTTTAATTAGGGTATATTAATTTATTTGAATCTGGTTTCAACCAATAAGTGCAATTTTTAGAAATAGAAATTAAATACTGTTGCATAAACTTTACTTATAAATCCCCCACCATTTGGCAGGGGATTACTTTTTTACATACGTCCATTAGAATGATTTACAGATTGAGTGAGTGATTTGCGTTCATCTGGTTGACTCATCACCAATTCGCGTTTTTTCTGTTCAAATTCAGGCTTTAATGCTCCTTGAAATTGAGGGAACATTTTGTACAGGCTTAGTAGGTGTTCAATCGATTTACATTCTCCTATTCGTTCTGTTATGTGTTCTGCTGTAATGTCTGTTCCTGTTTGACACCAATTCAATATCATTTTTCCTGTTTCTGGAGAAATAACAAATTCTGGTAGGTTAACAAACAAGCCTGTTCTATCCTTACTAGCCCTTGCCATGTGCTTATCATTGATGATTTCAAAAGCTAAGGTCATTTCATATTCGTAACCATCTCTTATTTCATCATCCAATCCTGCTTTCTCCACCTTGGTCCTATTGCCCTCTGTTATCATGTTATACCCCTGTTTCTTTCTGTTTGTAGTGATGATGTGGCAATTGGATTGTAAAATCTTATTTAGCCACTTTTGATACAAAGGGGTTGCTTTAGCCCAATCTTGATACCTGCCTCCAAGAGCATTCTGATATTCAAGAATACCTCCTGTTCCCTTCCAAATGTGTGTTATGCTATCGATGATGATAAGTTCCATCCCAGCCTTTTCACAGGCTGTAATAGCCTCTATGTATCTATCAGGGCTATATGGTGCATCGAGTCTTAGTGTCTTAAATGGACCAAGATGAGAATACAGAGAAGCTGAATCATTTTCTGTATCAATAACAGCTATTTTCTCCCAATCTCCTGTTATACCATATGCTAGGAGAAGAGCGCTGTACGTTTTACCAAATCCTGAGGGTGAAGCTATGTTCATTTTTATTTTCACCTTCTTACGTGAAGCTGTTTGTAATTGCATAAAATGTGTTTTTTGATTAAATAAAAAATGGCAGCCAATGCTGCCATAATGAGGAAATAATAAATGGGGGCTCAAATCAGTTGGTTGTTGGAGGTTCAGAGAGGGTTATAAATTGTTCAACTTTGGAATTATCAAAAGAATTATAACCCGTCCAAATCACCATTTTCTTGGAGAATACAAAACTGAATTGGTGTTTATCACTCACCCCAATTGTTCCTTCACACTTATATGTAGAAGAAACATCATTTTCATCTTTTGAAAGAATTTTTAGGGTGTATTCAGATTTTTTCTCTTTATAAGTAGAAACCATTGTTAAAGTACTATCAGTAATGGTGAAGATCCCCTCTACTTTAACCTTTATAATTTGGGTTCCAATCTTGTTAAAATGATAAACTTTCTGTGAAAAAACGGATGAAGTAATTAGGGATAATAAAAATACTAAAATACATTTCATAGATTATATTTTTAAGTAAAGATTGAGTGTTTGTAATTTACATCAACTCATCAAAACTCTGATAAATATTCTTAATCTCCTCTTCTTTAATTCCCAAATATCTGCTCTTAATTGTGTTTAAAGTATGATTCAAAATTGAAGAAAGTTTATTAAATGCTCATCAGAATAGGAGTAATTATTGGAATGAATAATTAGATCAAATCAGCCCATCATCAGCAAAGCTGTAAAAGGTTCCTTCTGGAGAAAGAATGATGTGGTCCAGGAGTGTAATGTCCATGAGCTTACACACCTCTTTTATCTTGTTTGTTATGTCCCTATCAGCATTAGAAGGCAATAGGTTTCCTGATGGATGATTGTGGCTTAATATGATGCCACAAGCCATTGATTTTAATGCTACACCCATAATGATTCTTATGTCTGCTATGGTGCCTGTAATACCTCCTGTAAAAGCATGATAGGCTCCTATAACACTGTTAGCCCTGTTCAAATAAAGAATTATGAATTGCTCCTGTAAAGCAACTGTTTCTTCATCATAAAGCTGTCTGAGATATTCATAGGCTATTTGGGAAGATGTTATTTTGGGTCCAGCTTGTTTTGTTGGTTTATAGCTCACCTTAATTTCAGCGATGTTACATGTTGAAGCTTTCATTGTTCTGTGTATATAGAATTAATAAAAAAGGGGACCAGCATTTTACTACTGATCCCCAGGAATCCATCACCACAAGGGTCTTCTTGTCTCACAGTCTTATGCGTGGTATTAATGGAATGTTTCCTTGTGTTAATGGTGTTCCATACTGCTGTTGTTTGACAAGAATTGTTGCCCTGTGGTTTAGTTTCTCCGTTTAAGCCATAGAAAGCTCCTGCACTTGTGTGTGACCAACAAGATCTTGTGAATCTTTTGGTCTGTAAGCGAATGAGTGTTGCAACTTCATCACTTCCCCAGTGCGTTGATTGACAAAATCATAAGGAGCAACAATCACCTTAACGATTTCACCTTCAATCTTCTGCCCAATGAGCATTTTAGCAACGTCCATTGTTCCTGTGAAGGGAATTGTACACCTTCTAACAGTAGCGTAATACCTCTGACTTGCCTGAGAGAGCACAAGCTCTGCTCCTCCTGAAATTTCTAACACAGGAAACGTTGTTCCATCTTTCTTTACCCTCTCAAGGGCATTCGTGATTTGTACCATTTTTAATGTGGTTTAAGTGGTTATTAAATAATGAGCTTCCTAACATCTGGGCCCAGGGGATATGTTGGTAGTCTCCAACTGTTGTAGGGGTATGAAAAGGGAGTCAACTCCTCTCACATGCACATGAAAGTCTAACTAAAAAAGTTATTCTTGTGAAGCAATGATGGGGGTGCTAATTAAACTGATTAAAGTGAAGGGGGAGGCTTTTAAAAGAGGATGGGCTATGGAAATTTTAAACTTTAGCTATATATATAGCTTATGACTTCATATACTCCGTCTAGAGATTGTTCAATGTATAAATCAGGAATGTGCATATAGACCTCTCTCGTATTAATTTGGAATATGTCAAATCAGTCAAATATGTCATTGTATATATTCAAAGATTTCTGAATACGGCAAACAAAAAAGGTAAGTTTCTATATATACGTTAATGTTGAATGGGCTTTCTAAAAGGCAAATCACCTTTCCTATGTTGTCTGATTATTGCCATTATATTCAGAAAAAGTATGCAAATTGTATGCAAAAAAAAAGGGTTTACGAAGTTTTACCTTCATAAACCCTTGATTTTCAAGTGGGCCCACCTGGACTTGAACCAGGGACCCTCTGATTATGAGTCAGATGCTCTAACCAACTGAGCTATAGGCCCTAAGAACGTTGCTGTTCTAATAGGACAGCAAAAATAGTGAAATATCTAATTTTAATGCAATTTGATTCGACTATTAGAGATCTTTCATGCATTGAGAGACTTTCCTTGATGTTTTCATGAAAAACATAAGCAATCAGCCCAGATAAATAAATTATGATTCCCATCAACAGGATAGTCATGCGAGGGAAAAATCAGTTCTAAGCTGTACTTTTGCAGTCCATCCTTAACCTTTCATTAACCCGGATGAGGATATATTTGAAATTATAATAAAGAATATGAAGAAGTTACTAGCAATATTGATCTTGATAGCGAGCATTTCTGCTAACGCACAGAAAAAAAACAACCCTTCTAAAGTAAAGGAGCCATCCTCCAAAATAAAGCCAGACTATACCAAAATTAACCTGTCTCAACGGGCATCAGATCATCTGATGTTTCAGTTTGGAGTTGCCAATTGGAGTAATGCTGATGCCATCAATTTAAAAAGCTTCAACAGAACCTTCAATACCTATTTCTTATTCGACTTTCCCTTTAAATCTAACCCCAAATTCAGCGCTGCATTAGGGCCTGGCATAGGAACAGACAATGTTTATTTTGAAAAAACTGCGATTGATCTGAATGCTCCAACAGGTGGAGTTACGTTTACTGCAGACAATGTAACCAAATACAAAAAGATCAAGCTGGGAACTGGCTATCTGGAAGCTCCTATAGAATTTCGCTATTCGACCAACCCTGAAAATATGAACAAGGGTTGGAAATTTGCAGTTGGTGCAAAAATTGGACTGCTTGTAGATGCAACAGTAAAAACTGAAATTAACGCGTCTAGTGTAAATGAAGGTGGGTACGTGATGAAAATAAAAGACAAAAGATTTTTTAACACTACCCGGGTTGCGGGTATTGCCAGAGCTGGAATGGGCAATCTCAGTGTTTTTGCTAGCTATACCCTGACCGGCTTTTTCAAAGAAGGTTTCGGTCCTACTGTGAAGCCTTTTTCAATCGGTCTTACATTAAGTGGTTTGTAATTTAATATAGTTTGCTAGATAAATCTGCCTTATTTAAAACTTCTGAAAATGCAATCCTTGTTGGGGTTATCCATAAAGATCAAACCGAACAACAAGTAAGAGAATACCTCGCAGAGCTTGCATTTCTTGCATCAACTGCTGGGGCGGTGACTGACAAAATATTTACACAACGGTTGCAACATCCCGATAGCAAAACATATATCGGAAAAGGAAAACTGGAAGAGATAAAACAATATGCTTTAAACAAAGACATCAGCGTTTTGATATTTGATGATGAGCTCAGTGGCGCTCAGGTTGGCAATATTGAAAAGGTTGTCAATATAAAAACAATCGATCGCAGTGATCTTATCCTCGACATTTTTGCACGCAGGGCAAAAACAGCACAAGCAAAAGCACAGGTGGAGCTGGCACAATATCAGTACATTTTACCAAGACTAAGGGGGATGTGGAAACACTTGGAAAGACTTGGTGGAGGTATTGGAACACGTGGACCTGGAGAATCAGAAATTGAAACAGATCGACGAATTGTTCGCGAAAAGATCTCCTTGCTGAGAAAAAGACTTCTGGAAATAGAGAAACAGGCATTCACCCAAAGAAAAGAAAGGGGAGAATTCATTCGGGTAGCACTAGTAGGATACACCAACGTTGGTAAATCAACGTTGATGAACCTCTTGAGTAAAAGTGATGTGCTTGCAGAAAATAAACTTTTTGCCACACTAGATACCACCACCAGAAAAATTGTTTTTGAAAACACGCCTTTTCTGTTGAGTGATACTGTTGGTTTTATTAGAAAACTCCCACATCATCTGATCGAGAGTTTCAAAAGCACGTTAGAAGAAGTTAAGGAAAGTGATATCCTCATTCATGTGGTAGACATCTCCCATCCTCAATACGAAGACCAGATGAAGGTCGTAAACAATACCCTGGCTGAATTGGGATGTTCCGATAAACCTGTGATTACGGTATTTAACAAGATGGATCTTTACGAAGAGCAAACCTATGATGAATGGCTCGATCCAGAAGTGCGCGCATCCTTATTGATTGAGTTAAAGAAACGCTGGGAAAATGAAACAACAGGAAACTGCGTATTTGTTTCAGCAACCCAAAGACGAGAAATTGATCAACTGAGGATTACAATCCTTAACTATGTTCGAGAGATGTACACAAAAAGATATCCGTACAAAACAGGTTTTCAGGCAATAGATTATGGCAACTAGGGAATACAATTGGACATTCGTTGCCTCCTCAATAGAATCACTGGGTTTTGGCAAATACGATATCATTCAAGCAGAGCTTGGAGAAAAAACAATTTGCATTGCCAAATACAAGGATACCCTCTATGCTTTTCAATCCAAATGCCCACATGCCGGTGCAAAAATGGTTATGGGGTATATAGACCTTCAAGGGAATGCGGTTTGTCCACTCCACCGATTTAAGTTCTCACTGAAAAATGGGTATAATGTTACAGGAGAAGGTTACAATATGAAAACCTTTCCTGTCGAAATAAAAGAGGATGGAATATACGTTGGTCTTTAATGCCCATAAGGAAAGACAACGCTAGAGCGTCTTTACTTCTTTTTCCCAACCCGTTTCTTGCAATGCCGGATCATTTTCCTTTCGAAGAAAGTCTGCACCAGACACAGCTCCTGCAACTTCAACAGACATCATCGCTTCATCTGAAACAATGCTGACAGGCTCTTTCCATGAAGTACTGTTATCATTGAATGCTTTGTTAGCAAGTGAGTTGTAGCATGAAATGATAGACCATCTTGGCTTATCGCTCAGATTAGCTTCACTGCGGTGAAGGGTATTGCTATGGAAAAAAAGTGCATCGCCAGGTTCAAGTTCAACAAAAACATGCTCCATGGTTGACAAGGCATTGTCCACCATAACCATATCTGCACCTACTTGCTCGCCAGCAAACCCATGATTGATACGGCCCATTTTATGTGACCCTTTTATGACTTGCAAACAACCATTCTCCTTATTTGCATGCGTGAGTGCAATCATGATGCTCACGAGCTGATCAGGAAATAGGAACTGATTTTTGTACCAGTAACCATAATCCTGGTGCCATTCCCATGCACCGCCGACTTTCGGCTCTTTCTGCATCAACTTGGTGTGAAAATGACAAACCGGGGAATCGCTATCCAAAAGTTTTGATGCAGCATCCACCATCCTTTCACTTCTAAGCATCATGCTGTAGACATCTTCGCCAGGAGTGAACCAAAGGGTTAGTTTTGAGTTTTTCCCTGTGCTGTCGGTCACATTAGTCGCATTGTCTTTCACAACATTATCGGTGGTCGCTATTGAATATAATTTATTGATTTCCTCAGCAGAGAAAAAGTTTTTTACAATCACATAGCCGTCCTGATGAAACTGATTAATATTATCGGAACTAAGTCTATTTGCCATTTCTCGTGGTTTTTTAGTAAAATGAGAGGCTTTAAATTAAGCATTTTTTTTCTCTCATCAACAAAGAACAGAATTTTTTCATGAATTTACTCACTAGAAATAGCTTTGATAAGCAGATGATGTTGGAGGGCGCGAATTTGCTACCTTTATTACGTTGAATATTACTGCTGTTTTATAAAACATAAACATAGCTTACTCCCTATGGTGGATTATACCTTTTCAATTGTAATTGTAGCAAAAGACTCTGCTAATGTATTACCAAGATTATTGGATAGCCTCAAGGGGTTAACAGATGATATTGTTGTTTGCGACTCAGGAAGTAAAGATCAAACACCTTTCATTGCAAGTGATTTTGGGGCCAAGGTTCATCACATTTCCTGGGAAGGTTACGGCAGATCGAAAAATACAGCAGTACAATATGCTAAATACGAATGGGTTCTCTCCATGGATTCGGATGAGAAAATTGATCAGACCCTCTATAATTCATTAAAGAATTGGAAACCTTCTGACGAACATGCTGTTTATCAGGTAAGGTGGAAGAATTTTATTGGAAACTATTGGATTAAAAATACGGGAGGTTGGAAAAGCAGGCTATTCAATAAAAAAATTGCACACTGGAATAATGCAATCGCTCATGAAGATATTATCAGCGAATCGGGAATACATACTACGAGGCTGAATGGCTTTGTAGAACATTATTCACATCGCGACTTTGAACATCTTTTTACAAAGTACTTAGACTCCGCAATGATTACAGCTCAAAACCAACATCTTGGAGGAAAGAAATCATCAGTTCTAAAAATTATCATTAAACCAATTGCTGCGTTCTTCAGGTCTTACTTGCTTAGAATTGGATTCCAAAACGGATTCATTGGATTGATTTATGCATTTGCATCAAGTTACTATACGTTTCTGAAGTATACACGCCTTTATGAATTGAATAAAACCAATAAATAAACTAGGCGTTGGTTATTTTATCAGATAAATGCCAGTAAGTAGTGTTTGTTATTTTATGACTTGACTAATCATTGGCGCGAGCAATTTGGCCCAACGGGCATAATCTTTACCGGAAGGATGCAGTCCATCAGAAGAAATAAGGCTTTGGTCATACCTTGCCTCTCTAGTCAACTCAGTAATATCCAGGTATTTACAACCATACAACTCAGTCACGCTCTTATTTACAGCATTAAACATGTCTATCTCCATTCTGATATTCGCTGTATCAGCGTATCGTAGTCTAGGCGTGACGCTGTAATCTGGTATAGATAAAACAAAAACATGATTGCTTTTCCCGTAGGCAAGCTCTATGGCCTTGTTCAACAGAACATCAAAGCCCTCACGGTAAATTTGAAGGTCTGAGCCAAGATTTTGGTCATTCACTCCAATCAGCAAGGTTACAATATTATGCCTCACGGGCCTTTCGTATTCGATCCCTAACCTAAGGTGCCCTGTAGTCCACCCATTGCCTGCAATATATTTAGGAGGCAAAACGACAATCCCATCTTGGGATAGGATCTGTATTGTTTGGTTTACAAAGCGCTCGAGGTCATAAACCCCTTCCCCCATTGTGTAAGAATCCCCAAGGGCCAAGAAGGTATTAATAGCGGTAGCCGAACCCTGGGCCGGGAAGACCAGAGGAGCCGGTACAGCAGAAGTTTGCTTTTGACAAGCTGAAAACAGCCACAAAATTAAAACAAAACACAGTCTCATTTGATTAATACGATTGAAAACAAAATTTGTTCACTTAATTGTCAGATCCTGCAACAAATTTGGCGTGCGGCAACGCTTAGCATATGACCAAACAACAACCAATAACAATAGTAGTTTTTTTAGCAAAAAGAAACACATGATGAAAAACACAATTTATTGTGATATTGGCTATTTATAGAAATGGGCTCAATTTGAGACTTTCATCCACCAATGAGTTTGTCTTAAAATAATATCTCTGCAGCCATCAAGCACAACAAAGCCCCCTTAATTATGGAGGCTTTATTATTTTGATTAGCTGCCTCGTGCTAAAACAGTGAAAACTAGTAGGGATTAGATGGACTCAACTCCCAAGCATCTATGTTTTTTAGTTTTGCCTCACCTCCGTTTGAAAAAACACTAACTCCTCTGCCGCCTAGGGTTGGATAAACCATTCGACCAATAGCCTGCCTATCATTTGCAAAAACTTCAATTATAGACTTATCAATAAATACTCTCAGTACAAGAGGTTCCCCTTTTTTTAATTCAAATGGCGCCTCTTCAATAATTTTTCGTCCAAAACTTAATCCTGATTTTTGCGTATCAAACTTTATTTTCTTTTCAACATCATCATAATAAATCACCGTCTCCTCCCTTCCATCGTCCGACATACCAACCTTAATACCATATTGCTTGGATGCATTTGGCTGAAATGTTACTTCAAGCTCCATCAATTCACTACTCAATTTATTCAGCTTTACCTCACTGCCTGCTGCAACAGCAATACCCGAAACCACAGTCTTTTTTATTCTCAATGCTTCAAGCTCCTTGATAGGCCTCATTCTCAACGTTCCATCGTCACCAACCCAGAGCGTTCGTGGAAGTCCGTACATGCCAGTCCACCCACTATAATTAACCACAGAATCTGGCCTATCATCAAAAATCCAACTCCACATAATCTGTCTGCCTTTACCATCAACCAATGCCTCAGGAGCAAAATATGCATTGTCTTTCCAAGACATTCTCCCATGGTTATCTGGATAGAAATGATCGTCTCTATACGAACCTACATAATACTGAGCACCCATGTTATGACTGATAAACAACAACAGATGCTTGCCACTTGCTTTGCCTCCATCAGGCGATGATGGGAGAGGATGAAAACTCGGACACATATTATCTTCATTTTTATTTGTCCATTTTCTATCCGCATTATAAAATTCATGTTCATAGGTCCACTGCTTCATGTCAGCCGACGAAAACAAATACAAACGATCTCCTTGATAATTCAACGAATCATCTGGTAGCGCTTCTGCGTTGTTATCATTTGCAGGAAGTCCATCTCCACGAGAACCATATTTCCTTAACACCAATAAATTTCCAGTAAGCATATAATATTTGCCATCTTTTTTCCAAATATTAGAAGGGTCAGCAGATCCAACATGAAACTCCTTTCCTGATGAATTTTTCATTGTGGTTATTCCCCAGTCTGTTGATTGTATAACTGGATTGTTGACAGACTTTTTCCATGTGTTGAAATCTGGGTCTGTACTTTTGGCCAAACCAATTCCCTTACTTCCCCATAACATCCAATAGGATAATACTGCCGAGCCATCATCATCAACAAAAGCGCCACCGCTAAAACAGCCTTCATCTCCATCACCGGGCTTGATTGCATCGGGATGATGCCTCCAGTTTAGAAGATCTGTACTCGAGACATGTCCCCATGAAAATCCCATCCCTGCCCTATTGTACAAGTACATCAGATGATAGCGCCCATTGTGGTAAAAAGCACCATTGGGATCCCCAGGTCGGCCATCATCCTCGGGAAAAGAAAAATGATAAGCAGGCCTGTAAGGATCAAGCAATAACCGATCCCTGAATTCTTTTGTGGTTCTAATCACCTCTTTAGAGATGGGCAGCTTGCTATCCAACAGCGGGTAAGGAGGAAGCGGTTTTTCTTGAGAGATGGCAGAAAATACAATAGACGAAAATCCAAGAAGTAGGCAGATCAATTTTTTCATGGCATCATTTTATTACTTTAATATACCGAATTCTAGTATGACAATACTCAAATGAAACTGGCATTTGGTGGCAAAAGTTAGGAATTGGCCGTTGAATTAACCAGTATACCCCACCATCAACAAAAGGGTTTATTTTATTGAAAGCGGCAATATTTTGAACAATAGCCTCCTTAGAGATGTCTTTAGTATATGAAAATGGGGTTTTTAGTTTGTATTGTTTTGCTCATCTCCTGTTCCAAGGCGGATACCCCAATGCCTTTTATCCCGGAGGATTCTACCCAAATCGGCATTAAAGATGGCCTGAGTTGGCTTGCCTTGGGCGATTCCTATACAGTAGGAGAAGGGGTATCAGCACGCGAGTCATTCCCTATTCAAACCATGGATTTATTGATCGCTCAGGGTTATAAAATAGCCACCCCTTCTATTATCGCTGCAACGGGTTGGACCACCAGGAATCTTCAAGAGGCAATCGAACTCCGAAAACCAGCTCTTCATGATATTGTAAGTTTATTGATTGGTGTCAACGACCAGTTTTCACGCAGAGATACTTTGGAGTATAAAGAACGATTTGAGAACCTATTGATTAAATCAATCGAAATTGCACATGGCAAACCAACTAATGTGTATGTTATTTCAATTCCAGACTACAGCATAACTCCTTTTGCCAACTACCTTGATACAAGTCTTATAAGAAAAGAAACTGATGTCTTGAATAAGATGAATAAATCCATTTCTGATGCATATGGCTGTAACTATCTGAATATTACTGAAACCAATCGTGAGGCAAAGTTCGACCGAACGCTCATAGCGGAAGACGGCCTTCATCCTTCTGGTAAAGAGTATGCTCGCTGGGCAGCTTTGTTAGCCAAACTGATAAAACAGTCTATTTTTTAATACAAATAATATAAAATGGTTTGTAAATGAGTATGCGGCTTATTGTTATAGAAACTGTCAAAGGAAATTGACTCTTATGTGGAGAGATCTCCTGCCTTCGGCAGGCAAGCTCGCTGCGCGCGGGATGACAGGTCGGGTTGGGGGCGCTGGGCTCGCAATGACAAATCGTGAGGGAATGTCATCCACTCTCCTTTATCTATCATATATAGCAGTAATACAAGTCTATACAAGGTGATTTTATTAGTAATTTTGCAACCATAAATGACCACAATGAAGGAGAAGCTTAAAAAGCTCGCTGCGCAACTGGAAGGTGATTTGTATCACGACAAAACAATAAGAACATTGTATGCAACAGATGCATCCGCCTATAGGGAAATGCCGCTGGCAGTTGCAATTCCAAAAACAGTAACCGACTTACATGCCCTCATTTCTTTTGCTGCTGCAGAACATACTTCGTTAATACCAAGAACTGCAGGTACATCGCTTGCAGGGCAAGTGGTGGGAAAAGGAATTATTGTAGATGTTTCAAAACATTTCAACAAGATCCTTGAACTGAATAAAGAAGAGGGCTGGGTGCGTGTGCAACCCGGTGTGATTCGTGATGAACTAAATTTATTCTTGAAACCTCATGATTTGTTTTTTGGTCCGGAGACATCTACCGCCAATAGAGCAATGATGGGGGGTATGGTTGGAAACAATTCTTGCGGATCCAATTCAGTAGTGTACCGAAGTACAAGAGAACATCTGCTTGAGGTAAAAGCATTGCTTAGTGATGGGTCTGAAGCCATATTTTCTACCCTAACCAATGATGAGTTTCATTCCAAGTGCGAACTCCATACCCTAGAAGGAAATATCTATAAGTCTGTTCGCTCAATGCTGAGCAACTATGACAATCAACAAGAAATCCAAAAAGAATTTCCAAAGAAGTCTGTCGAAAGAAGAAATACGGGATACGCAATCGACCTTTTGGTGGAAACTGCTCCCTTTGTAGCAGGTGGACCTGATTTTAATTTTTGTACACTTATTGCAGGCTCAGAAGGAACACTTGCATTCATTACGGAGATAAAGCTGAATGTAGTACCAGCCCCTTTAAAAGAAACAGGATTGCTTTGTGTACATTTCAATTCAATCGATGAATCATTAAGGGCTAACCTCATCGGGTTAAAATACAGACCCAGTGCTTCAGAGTTAATAGATCACTACATCCTGGAATGTACCAAAGGAAATATTGAGCAAAGCAAGAACAGATTTTTTGTACAGGGAGATCCAGGAGCGATTTTGGTAATTGAATTCATCAGAGAAACGAGAGACGAAATACTTGAGATTACAGCCCAGGTTGAAGCAGAGATGCGTGCAGCCAACCTTGGCTATCATTTCCCGGTGTTATTTGGAAACGATACAAAGAAGATATGGACACTCAGAAAAGCTGGACTTGGTCTACTGAGCAACCTGCCTGGAGATGCAAAGGCAGTGCCCGTCATTGAGGATACCGCAGTAGATGTAGAAGACCTGCCAGCCTATATTCGCGACTTTAATGAAATTTTGAAAAAACATGGATTGCATTCCGTTCACTATGCTCATGCAGGGTCAGGAGAAATTCATCTTCGTCCAATCATCAATCTGAAAACAAAAGAAGGCAATGAGCTATTCAGAATCATAGCAGAAGAAGTTGCAACACTGGTAAAAAAATATAAAGGTTCACTGAGTGGGGAACATGGTGACGGAAGATTACGAGGAGAGTTCATTCGCCAAATGGTGGGAGATAAAAACTATGAATTGCTCAAAGAGGTAAAACGTGTTTGGGATCCGCACAATATCTTCAATCCAAATAAGATTGTAGACACACCGCCAATGAACACCATGCTTCGCTATGAACCAGACCAGTTTACGCCTGAGTTCAAAACAATCTTTCGCTTCCATCAGCAAGATATTCTTCAGCATGCTGAACAGTGCAATGGGTCTGGCGATTGCAGAAAAACACATTTGTCTGGTGGCACCATGTGTCCATCCTTTATGGCCACGCGGGATGAGAAGGATACAACTCGTGCAAGGGCAAATATCCTGCGCGAATTTCTGACACATTCTCCAAAAGAAAATAGATATAACCACAAGGAGATCTATGATGTGATGAGCCTCTGCCTCAGCTGTAAGGCTTGTAAAAGCGAGTGCCCTTCTAATGTTGACATGGCAAAACTCAAAGCTGAATTTCTACAACATTACTACGATGCAAATGGCATTCCCTTCAGATCTAGGCTAATCGCCAATTTCACTGCCGGTGCCAAATTAGGATCTATTGCCCCTGCCATGTACAATTTTATCATGAACAACAAAATGACCAGTTCAGTGGTAAAGGGTATCGCAGGTTTTGCTCAAAAAAGATCTATGCCCAGCCTATCAACGGAAACCTTACGGAGCTGGCAAAAGAAAAATGACATTGCAAATAAGACCATACAGTTTAAAAAACAGGTTTACCTCTTCTGTGATGAGTTCACAAATTACAATGATGCGCATATCGGTGTCAACGCAATAAAACTATTGAATGCATTAGGCTATGAGGTATTGATGACGGATCATGAAGAAAGCGGAAGAACATGGCTATCAAAGGGCTTGGTCAGAAAAGCAAAGAAGATTGCAAACTTGAATATTGCCTTGTTCAGCAAACTGATCACTGAAGAAACTCCCCTGATAGGTATTGAACCATCCGCCATTCTAACATTCAGAGATGAATACCCCGACTTAGCCACAGATGAATTGCTGGAAGAGGCCAAACGACTGGCAACACATGCACTGTTTATTGATGAGTTTATTGCACGCGAAATGGATAAAGGAAATATCAGTGCTGAGCAATTTCACAGTGATCAAAAGTCAATTCTTCTTCATGGGCATTGCCAACAGAAGGCAGTCGGCTCTCTTGCAGACACTGTCAAGGTGTTATCCTTGCCCAAGAATTATGCTGTTAGCACTATCCCATCAGGATGCTGTGGCATGGCTGGTTCATTTGGCTATGAAAAGGAGCACTACGATATCTCCATGCAAATCGGAGAACTTGTGTTATTTCCAGCAGTCAGGAATAAAAAAGAAGGCTGTGTTGTTGCTGCACCTGGTACCAGTTGCAGACACCAAATAAAGGACGGAACAAATGACAAGGCACTGCATACCGTTGAGGTGCTGTATGAAGCCCTAATTAAATAAACAGTGTATAATCCGAAGGCACGAAAAAATTTATAAAGACTGTTTTTTTACCCCCTGATTG
This sequence comes from Chitinophagaceae bacterium, assembly GCA_044353505.1. Taxonomy (GTDB): domain Bacteria; phylum Bacteroidota; class Bacteroidia; order Chitinophagales; family Chitinophagaceae; genus Pollutibacter. The sequence goes on from JBILBU010000006.1 coordinate 32,399, forward strand.
GTGATCTTCACAGGAAGAATGAAGCCATCCTGATCAAACTTCATCTCATCAATACAAGTCACCCTTGAATTTGCGTCGCTTTCAGTAAGCGGGCGACGATGGTAGATGATATAATACTCATCCTTGCCGGGTATTGAAATAACCGAATGATGTCCTGCACCAGTTGCAACAGATGGATCCTGCTGTAAAATTTTTCCGATTCTTTTAAATGGTCCGGTAGGATGATCTGCGATTGCATAAGCAACGCTGTAGTCTGGTCCGCCCCAGCCACCCTCTGACCACATGAAATAATACTTTCCATTCCTTTTGAAAACAAAAGGCCCTTCTACATAACCCTGTGGCGTTACCTCTTTAAAAGTTTTGCCATCACTGAAGGAGTTAAACCCGTTGAATTCATCGTTTAGCATGACAACGTTGCAATGTCCCCATCCACCATAATACATATAATATTTTCCATCATCGTTAAATACAAATTGATCAATTGGCTGTGCACCATTATAAAATTTATCGATTAAAGGCCATCCGATATGGTCTTTGAATGGGCCGGAAGGCGAATCAGCAACTGCAACACCGATTCCGCCCGACTCCTTGTTGCTTTGAATATCATTTGCAGCAAAAAAGATAAAATATTGTTCGCCTTTTCTAACAACAGCAGGTGCCCACATTGCTTTATTGGCCCACTTAACGATACTTGTATCTATAATACGTTCGTACTTTTTCCAGGTTGTCAAGTTCGTTGAAGAAAAAGCATCAAGAAAAACCTGCTTTTCATAAGGAGCAGAAAAGGTTGGATATATCCAATACTCATCGCCGAATACCATTGCTTCAGGATCTGCATACCAGCCTGGGAACAAAGGATTTCCGCTATATCCCTTTTTGCTTTTTACATGCTGCGCTTGCAGGGAAATAGATAAAATTAAGAACGCTAAAAGAATTTTAACACTGCTTAGTTTTCTGATCATAGGAATTATTTAATCAATTGCTCGATTTAAAAAATGTATCAATGGCATCATCGTTTTAAAATGATTGACCACAACTTGAACAAGATTTTTTTGTTGAAGATCAGCATCTGTCACTGAAGTTGAAACAATAAAACTCTTAAGCTTTAATAATTCCAGAGCAGGATTGTCGATACTATATCCCTGAGGCGGGCGGGAAAGTTTTTCTTCCTGATTCAGCTTCGAAAACTTTTTCTTAAATACCTTATCATGAATGATTGTATTGAACTCATCAAGATTGTAGTCAATCTCCATTCTAATTTTTTTCAGCTCAGGCCCCATGGGCATCCAAAACCCACCACCGATAAAACTCGCGCCTGGCTCCAGATGAAAATAATATCCAGCACACTGTACCTTCTTACCCCCTTTACTAAAGCTTGCACCAAAATTGGTTTTATACGGTTCTTTGTTTTTGGAAAATCGCACGTCCCTATTGATTCTAAATACGCACTGCTTTGGCTGAAGTTCACCCAAGGATGAATCGATTAGTTTCATGCCCTCCAACACCTCCGTTACAAAGCTTAGGTATTCAGCCTTGGCGGTTTCGTAGCGGGATCTATGCTCATCAAACCACTCCTTGCTGTTGTGCCTTTTGAGGTCTTTGAGAAATTTAATGGTGGCAGGAGTAATCAATTTATTAGATTTAATATGGATTGAAATTAGGTCAAAAATCTAAAATGAATAAGAAACGTGTGCCATAGAACGGGAATTGGCTTTGATCATATCATTTGCAATATGTTGATATATTGGGATCTGATAATTTACTCCGATAAAGATGTTTTTCATTTTTATCTCAACTCCTATAGAGCCTGTAGTTAAAGAGCCACCTGTATTATCAACCATCGAATTGCTCAAATAATCTTTACTGGTTCGCTCGATTTGCACCCCGAAATTGGGTGAGACAGCATAGTTTTCTTCAATAAATATTTTTTGATATACCTGGATATTCGTTTGAAACTTGCTACCATACTGATATCCTTGATTATTTTTTGAATTCTGCTTGATGTTGGCACTCAGGTTTATTCCGGTATTGTTCAGCCTGGCTTCATACACAGCACCCAAACTAAGATCAACACTTCCTGTACCCAATGTAAACAACTGACTGGTTAGTCCATCATGTAAATTCTTATACTTACCCGTTGGGAGCTTTAGTCCTGCCGCTAGCCGCAATTCATGAATAAACACCTTATTAAAAGAGGTTAGCGTATTCTTCTTGAACACGCTATAGAATGTGGTTATGCCAACATCGCCTAAGCCATTGATGGTTGAATTTCCGGTACTAGTTTCTTTGGCATTAAAATTGAATGGTATAAAGTAGACGAGATTAAGCTTCTTGGATATCTTATAGCTACTCCACACCTCCAGTGTGTTATACACTTCCTGGGTTGTCAGGTATGTATCCCGTCCGTTTTGCCCAAGATGTGTTCTTAGGCTATTGCTTCGATAGCGCAACCCTAAGAGCCTCTTTTGGAACTCGGGCAATATTCCGATGTAGTTTCCATTATTGCCACAACCGCAGACATCGCATGCGCTAAGCTCAATTATCCCAAAAACAAGAATTATAAAACTTAAAACTAATTTTCTCATGGTTCAGCTATTGAAGGATTGGTGACAAAAGTTCGATCATTCAATGTTTCTAAAAACGCTAACAATTGTTCTCGCTCACTTGGGGTTAACGGTATCCCGAATTGACCATTCCGGGCCAACTCGGTATCCAGCGTTGGGGCATCTATTATCTTTGAAGCATAATGATCAAGCACTGCATCCAATGAATAAAATCTTCCATCATGCATATATGGCACCGTGTATTGCAGATTCCTTAAACTTGGAACTTTAAACTTGTATTGATCCTCATCTCTCAACGTGACGGTCTTTCGGCCTTCATCATTCAGCCGTTTTGGTGGTAGCCCATTATTCCTGAAGCTGTTATCCGTAAACAGTGGCTCCGAATGACAAACATTGCACTTATCAATAAATATCAAATATCCTTCAGCTTGAACAGGGGAGAACGTCGCTTCTTTTCTCATCACACTATCATATTTTGATTCAGCACTGACGCACATCAACATATATTGAGAGAGTGCTTTCAACATATTGGCATTGGTGATTTCAGCGCCCGAAAACGCAGATGCAAACAACGACCTGTACTCAGTGCTATTTTGCAGTTTCTTAAGAACATTATCCATCGATTCTCCCATTTCAACATGGCTGGTGATAGGGGCAATAGGCTGTAAATCTAAATCAACGATTCCTCCATCCCACATAAAACTTGAACTCCACGCTAGATTCATGATAGGTGGGCTATTGCGCTTACCGAGCAGGTCGTTGATGCCATGACTTACTGAATGACCATGTTGCGTAAAGGCACTTGAAGGTATATGACAGGAGCCGCAGCTGATTGAATTATCCGCTGATAGAATTGGGTCAAAAAATAATTTCCTTCCCAATTCAAACCCATTTTTTGTGACCGGATTCTGCTGAAACCTATATACGGTTTGGGGAAAATAGGATGGCCGTTTGAAGTCAATAAATAACGACATTATTTCTTTCTCGCATCCAAATAAAACGAAAGAAAAAACAATACAATATATGACATACAGGGGCTTCATCAGTTTTCAGTATGATCGTGTTCGAACATGTTTTCATAATTATTGGCCACCTGTGCACTAAAGGGAGAGCCCATGACCACAGGATGTGTAGCGATGCTAATATTGGTTTGACCATTAAACATCTTTAAGGCATCAACTAGAACGTGAATATTTGGAGATTCTCCCGTCTTTACCTTTGCAACACCCCTACTCATTAAATTGATGGAGATATTCTTCAGGTTGTTTAACGTGGGTGTAGCATATCCCCCGAAAAGACCAATATGGTATTGAAATGCATTATCAACCTCCAAAGATGCAGGAGAGACGCCTTCCATTTTAAAGAATATATAACCACTATTCCAGCTCCAATACATCCCTGAAGCTGCTCCAGTAGGATCCAAGACACCAGTTCTCTGCGAAATATCTTTTGTGTTTCTTAAGCTATCAACACCAAGAACAAAGTCAATTGCCGCATACTCTCCCTCTGGCACATTTACTGTAGGGGACAATGATGCAGGATCAGACTCATCAATCAAAAAATAACTGCTATCCTGTGGCACAATATACTTACTGCCATCAGTGTTTGTTAAAACAATATTGCTGATGAAATATTTGAACATGGTTATAGTAAATTGTTCATTACTTGAATTTGTATAGGTGGAGTTATTTAACTCCAAGTCAGCACTCCCCACAACATTATCAAATTCGATGGATAAACTAGACTTAGTATTGGAATTGTAGACCTGGACTGAATCTTTTTTACAAGAAGCAACAAAAAGAGATAATACTATAGTTATAGAAAATAGTTTTTTCATGACAAAAAAATTAAACTAATTAAAATCAAGCAGATTTAAAAAAAGAGGAGTATTGAAACAAAAGAATGTTTCAAATTGAATATATAACAATGCTAATGACTAGGCAGTGAGTGTAGGGGGATGAAATATGTCTCCAACGAAGGAATCACTAATCGAGGTATTGCCAGAGGGAAATGATGCCAAAGTAGAATCATCGAGTCCTTCAACCTCAGGGAAAAAAGACTTTGAAGATAATACATAATCCAGCTCGATGAGCTGTGTAGAAGAACTTCTTCTCTCTTGCTGGCCATCTTGGGTTTCCAGTTTTTTCTTCATCTGACACCTGCCATTACAATGAAGCAGTGGCCTCGCCTTGTTCACGCAGTCCTTCTTATAGCGATCTAAATTTACCAGATAATCTGCTAGTACAATAGGTCTAGAGAACTGTTGCGCCAACAATGCAAGAAATAATGCTATGACAAGAAAATGTTTCAAATTGCTATACTGCCTTCATGAACAATATGGTGAAGGTACAACCAAATGAGACAATAGCATTATTGAATTAGTGAGAAGGAATGAATTTGACCACAGAAAATCGATAAATTTGATCAATGAAATGATTCAATCGAATCTAACTCATTATAATAATTATGGAAATAGGCATTGATAGTTTTGCAGCGATGTTCAGTGGAGAGACAGCACACCCAATTAGTGATGCAGTAGCGGTGGGACAATTGCTAGAAAGAATTTCATTTGCCGATGAGGTGGGTCTTGATTTTTTTGGCATTGGAGAGCATCATCGTAAAGGGTTTCTTGATTCTGCTCCTGCCATTTTATTGGCAGCCGCTGCAGCACGGACCAAAAAGATAAGACTTGGCAGTGCAGTAACTGTTTTGAGTGCAGCAGATCCTGTTAGGGTTTTTCAAAATTTTGCAACCCTTGACCTCATCTCCAACGGAAGAGCAGAAATGGTTGTTGGTCGTGGATCATTCATCGATGCCTTCCCGCTTTTTGGTCTAGACTTGAAAGATTATGATGCGCTATTTGTGGAAAAACTTGACCTCTTGCTTAAAATAAGAGACAATGAATTTATCACTTGGTCTGGGAAATTTCGTCCAGCAATCAATAACCAAGCCATTTACCCGAGACCAATACAAGACCCTTTTCCAATTTGGCTTGGGGTGGGTGGAACACCTGCATCTTTTGCAAGAGCAGGAACACTCGGACTTCCCTTAATGGTGGCCATTATTGGGGGAGAGACCCATAGGTTCAGACCACTGATAGACATATACCGGGAAGCAGGCAGAAAAGCCGGTCACCCACAGGAACAACTTAAAGTCGGTCTGCACTCACTGGGCTATGTTGCTGATTCTACGGAACAAGCACATGAGGAATTCTTTCCTGGCTATGCTGCTGCAATGACCAGAATTGGCAAAGAACGTGGATGGCCAGCAACAACGAGAGCTCATTTTGAATCTCAGGTTGGCCCGACGGGGGCATTGCTAGTAGGCGACCCAACCGAGGTGGCAGAAAAAATACTCCGACATGCCAACGCACTTGGTGGCATATCAAGAGTAACTTTTCAATTGGATACGGCAGAACTACCTCATGAGAAGATTATGCACTCGATTGCGTTGCTAGGCAACAAGTTAAAGCCACTCATGTAAGATTAAGCAACTCCAGATACAGCTCACTGGTTATGTACCCTGGAACCAAGAGATCTCCCTATTCAGCAAAACTCATCTCGTGTTCTTCAACTACCAGTTTATTCTCAAGAATTAATACTCCAGGGGCATTCCATGCAGCAAACTCGGCATCTTCCTTCTCTGCTATCGAACGTACTTTCCCACGAAGGATTACCTTATTCCCTTGAACATCTACACTAATTCCATTTGCATCAATGGTAGCGCTTCGGTGAAAAGCTGAAACAATCTTCTTCGTTACATCTGCTGCCATTGCACGTGGTTTTACGGTAATGAAATTATTAACACCCCTGACACCAGCGAGATGTTCAATTGCAATTTTTGCATTATTTTTTTGATACTCCCAATCCACTTCACCATCTAGTCTGATGATACCATCTTCGACCTTGATTTTAATTTTTTCCTCCTTTACGGGGGTGTGCCACTTGAGCGCATTCAAAACCGCCTCGGCAATTTCTGCATCAGTTTTACTATAAGAAGGCGAAATGCCTATCTGAATATCCTCAGCAATAGCTTTAACTCCTGACACTCTTTTAGTGGCTTTCTCCGCGGAAAGTTTTTTGGAATAGGAATCGACTATCCCGGATAAGGTAACAATCCCGTTTTTTACAGCAACGCCTATTTCAGATGCATTAAGAAATGGCTCCCACTTGAGTTCGTCAATTACATCTTTTTGGATTTCTGCATCGGTCTTCATGGATTAAATTTTTAAATTGTGATAAATAAGTTGATTGAATAACGAAGTTCAAAAAGATCAAACTGATTACACATGATGCTGGTTTATGAATCAATTGATGCTAATCATACACCTAGAATCCAAATGCATAGTAATAAATACCTAGATCAAGGTTTACATATATAATTCGTGATTGTCACCAAACAGCAGTCATCCAACAAGATGATTGCCCGGCAAATATCAACAGCAATCATCCTAGCTGATAAATTCAACAATCTCTTATTTAAGCATTACTGAATTTGAGATCAGACCCCTAAGCTGCGTATCTTTACCTTTTAAGTACTGATCAATAGCGCAAAAATAAACACCGCAAAATATGCACGCCTATATTAAAAGGAAGAAGTTATTGAGTATAGTTTTCTTCTATTGCCTCGTCTCAACAAACGCCCTTGGCCAATCTATACAACAATTCATCCTTCAGAAAAAAGAGCAGTTCTCCAATAGGTTTGCCGATACATCAAGCAAGCCAAATTACCTTATCTATCCCACCCTGGCCTATACGCCGGAAACAAAAACAGAAATTGGCTTTGTGAATTTGTTTCTCTTCTACGCAAAGAATGACAAAAGAAATCGACTCAGTGAAATCAATACGTTTACCTTTTATACCACGGAAAAACAATATGGATTTTGGATGGAGCATGCCATATATGGCAATAAGGAAAAATGGTTCTATTTAGGTAAGGGAAAGTTTCAATACTTCCCAATGAAATACTATGGCATTGGAATAAACAAAACAGGCAAAGATCATCTGCTGGTGAACAATTCCAATATTCAACTTCGCGAACGTGCACTAAGGAAAGTAGTTGGTGATTTTTATGGTGGGGTAGAGTTTGATTTTCAAAAAGTTTACAATATAAAGTTTGGGAATACTGCATCTACAAATTTAGATTACCCTCGAGGGCATACCGGATCAACAAATCTTGGGCTCGGAATGGGGCTAGTCTATGACACAAGAAGAAATGTAATGAATGTGCGCAAGGGCAAGTTCGCTGAAATAGCTTACCTGAATTATTCACCTTCACTTGGAAGCACATACAGGTTCCAAAGCACACAACTTGACATGAGGTACTTTAGACAGGGTTTTCATTCAAAGCAAGTCTTTGCCGTCCAAACCCTAGGGATTTTCAATAAGGGGGAAGTTCCATTCAACCAGATGGCCCTTATGGGGGGTGAAGTGATGATGCGTGGATACTACCAAGGTAGGTACAGAGACAATAACCTGGTGGCCGCGCAAGCCGAATATAGATTCCTCCCCTTCCCATTTAGTAAAAGATGGGGAGCTACTTTATTTGCATCAACAGGTACGGTTGCGCCAACAGTTTCTACCTTAATAAAAGCACCATATAAAATGGCAGGAGGATTTGGCGCTCGCTATCTGGCCTTTAAAGCAAAAGACATATTCCTCAGGCTGGATATCGCATTCACATCAGAAGGTAGAGGATACTATTTATTTTTTGGAGAATCTTTCTAACGTCACACCCCTACTGTCGCAATTTTATAAAGGCTCTGAAAGAAATATAGATTCCCATAGCCCATATTCAATATAATAAACTGAAAATCATTAAGATAAGAATCGAAAAGAATAATTCATCTCCTCACAGTTCATCAAATTAGCACTAGAACTGGGTGCTTGCTAAACTTACTATTGGATTGGTACAGTTTAATTTAAAAATATCTCTACATTTATCCATAACCTCTACCACATGAAAAGAAGTGACTTTCTACAAAAAACATTCCTGACTGCAGGGGGACTAACTGCTGGTTCTGTCTTTGCAAAAAAACAAGTAGCTCCAAGTATGCTTTCGCCCATTCAAGACCAGCCCATCGATTCCCTTAATATTTTTGAGCTTGAGCAAGTTGCAAAAGAACGACTGCCTTCTATTGCGTATGATTATTACCGCAGTGGCGCATGGGATGAAGTGACGCTTAAGAGCAACAGAGAAGCTTATGAGAAATTCAAAATTCACTACCGTGTGCTCGTGGATGTTCAAAAAAGAGATTTATCAACTACTTTATTTGGACAAGAGGTTGCTTTTCCAATTTTGATTGCACCAACAGCATTTCATAAACTCGCGCATCCTGATGGTGAACTGGCTACTGCCAGAGCCGCAGTACGATCAAATACCATCATGACCTTAAGCAGTCTTTCCAACACAACGATTGAAGAAGTGTCTGCAGCCACCAACCGTACATTCTGGTTTCAGCTATACATCAATAAGGACCGCGAGTTCACAAGAAACCTGGTAGCCAGAGCAGAGGCTGCAGGGGCAAAGGCGCTTGTTGTAACAGTAGACACTCCCGTATGGGGAAGAAGAGAAAGGGATATTAGAAATGGGTTTCACCTTCCTCCGGGCCTATCGGCAATTAATCTTGTGAAGTCGGATAAAGATGCAGTAGCAAAGGGACAAACTGGTGCGGGACTCGGACAATCATTCGGCTGGATGTTAGACCCTACGCTTCAATGGAAAGATCTCGACTGGCTAGCCAGCATCACAACATTACCGGTCCTGATTAAGGGAGTATGCAGACCAGACGATGCCATACAAGCAATATCACATGGGGTTAAAGGTATTATTGTATCAAATCATGGAGGAAGGCAAATGGACAGTGCACCAGCAACCATAGAGGTACTATCCTCGATCGTAGATGCAGTCGGTAACAATATGCCCATCCTCTTAGATGGAGGAATCAGAAGAGGCACTGACGCAATGAAGGCCCTTGCGATGGGAGCAAAAGCGGTGTTGGTTGGAAGACCAATACTTTGGGGATTAGCAGCAGGAGGGCAACAGGGAGTTGAAAAAGCACTATCGATTTTGAGGGATGAACTAGACACTGCCATGGCACTAAGTGGATGTAGAAATCTGAAGGAGCTCACAAAAGACATATTGGGATAGCATGCAGTATAGATGATTTATCTTGCACATAAATCGTCAATACAAGAATTGCTTATGAAAATGTGTCGGCTCCTTTATATATCCCTTATCAGTATCTTATTATTTTCCTCTTGCAAAAAAGAAAACAACAATGATACAACTGAAATTAATATTGGTGCCCTTCTTTCGCTAACAGGTAATTGGTCTTCACTTGGTATCACATCTCAGGAAGCCATCAAGCTGGCCGCCGCTGATATCAATACCTATATGGAACAAGTTGGATCGGGGTATCGATTCTCTAGCACCATCTATGATACAAAGTTGGATACCGCGCTAGCCTTGGAATCCATCCAGGATGCACACAACAAGAATATTCATTTCATCATTGGCCCACAATCAAGTGCAGAATTGGGAGCGGTAATCAGTTATGCAAATCAAAATAATATACTGCTGGTCAGTCAGAGTAGCACAGCAAGTAGCTTAGCAATTGCCAATGATGCGATTTTCCGTTTTTGTCCGGGTGATGCAGTAGAGGGAGATGCAGTAGCCAGAACCATATTCAGCACTGGGAGAAGATCCATTATTAGCCTTTCAAGAGATGATGCAGGAAATAGAGGACTTCAACAATCAGTGGGAAATATTTTTACGTCACTCGGGGGCAATGTTGATGCATTAACTCCTTACACTACAACAACAACCGATTTTAGCGCACTGCTCACAACACTCAAAACAACATTGCAACAAAAAATCAATAGCGTTGGCGCTGACCAAGTGGGCATCTATCTGGCCTCATTTGATGAATGCGTTGAACTGTTCAAACAGGCAGATCAGGACCCCATATTCTCATCGGTAAATTGGTATGGCGGCGATGGTGTAGTACTCAGCAATGCGCTCATTACAGATCTACAAGCAGCTGCTTTTGCTGCTAAAACATCCTTTTTTGCACCAACTTTTGGATTGCCTTTCGTCCCCCATCCTGACCTATCTACAATTGCAGCAGCTATAAAGAATAGCACAGGAATTGAACCAGATGCTTACGCCCTCGCCGCATATGACGCCATGTGGGTTATCGCACAAACTATTGTTGCTGCACCCGAGTCTGCAAATGACATTAGCAAAGCAAAGTTGATATTTAACGCAGAGGCATCCCGCCATTTCGGCATCACAGGACCAGTGCAGTTAAATGCTGCCGGGGATAGAAGCACAGGATCATTTGATTATTGGGGTATCGTTTTTGAAAATGGCTTATACCAATGGGAGCTGGTTGGCAAGTCACTATAGTTTCTGCTAAAAAAACCGTGTATTTTATCAGGAATAATCAATCTATTATTGCTTGCTCTTGTTATCCTGTGAGTTAGCTGTAGCTTTATTAAAAAAAACATGGTTCTATACAATCCCAAAGAGTGGATCATTGCCATTTTTCGATTTCACAAATCAGATACATTCAGGACCTTATTGCCCTCCATGATATTCATTGGACTATATGCCTGGGGGATTATTTATATTGAAACAGACTACCTCAAACTTGGAGAAAAAAGCAATGCACGAAATCTTACCGTAATGCACTCCCTGCTGGGCTTTGCAATATCCATGCTACTTGTGTTTAGAACAAATACTGCCTACGACAGATGGTGGGAGGGACGTAAGCTCTGGGGAGCACTAGTCAACAACAGCAGAAATTTTGCCATTAAACTAAACGTAATGCTATTGCCTGACAATATACACGCTAGAGCATTTTTCAAACAGGCCATCCCCTTATATGCCGCTGCATTAAAAAGACATTTGCTCAAGGAAACGACACAGTTTGAATTAGACGAAAAACCACATCCCGAGTTGCCTGAACTAAATAGCAACAATCATCTCCCGAATAAAATAGCCGACAGCATGTTAAAGGAGATTTTTAAAATACATCAACAAAAAGAGATCAATGATACACAATTGCTCATGCTAAATAATGAATGGCAATCTTTCACAGACATCTGCGGAGCATGTGAGCGTATAAAAAATACCCCAATACCATACAGCTATAGCGCATTCATAAAAAAGTTTATTTTTCTTTACGTCATCACCATGCCTTTCGGATTTGCCATCACCCTTGGACTCTATACAATTCCAGTAACGATATTTATTTTTTATATACTTGCAAGTCTAGAACTCATTGCAGAGGAAATCGAAGACCCATTTGGAAATGACAGCAATGATTTACCGATGGAGAAAATTACTGAAAACATTAAACGAAATATTCAAGAGATATTGTCGTGATCGAGAAAAATAAATATTTACGAGTTTAAAAATGAGATCCTATCAACATCTTTTCTCTACACTGCTACTGGCGTTCGTCGTCTTCATTCTCTCATGCAAAACGGATACTGCATTTAAAGAAACTCCCGTTGTCTTTACACTTGGCGAAAACCAGTTGGCCAACTATGAAAAAAACATTGATCACAAAGTATTAATTACTGAGATAGTAGAAAAGCATGATGAGTCGATCGCTAACGGGCAAAAGATATACAACAGCCAATGTGTTACTTGCCATGGTACACCTTCGCAAGAGGGCTCAATTCCAACAGCTTTTAAATATTGGAAAGATAAATTCAAGGTTGGGAAAGACCCCTATTCAATCTACCAAACCTTGACCAGAGGATATGGGTCTATGCCGCCACAAACCCATTTGACACCAATTGAGAAATACCAAGTCATCTACTTTCTAAGAGAAGAGTTTTTAGTACAGAAAAACAAAACCGAATACTTCAACATTGATTCACTCTATCTAAGTACGCTGCCTCTTGGAAAATCTAAAGGCCCAGCTCCATTAGAAAGAAAGCCCTGGGTAGAGATGGATTATGGAAATTTTTTCATCAACACCTATGAGCTAGTTGATTCAGCTGCAAATCCAAGAGAAATCTCACAAGGAGAAGCCCCCATGAAAGACGAGGATCTTTCAACTGCCAATTTTGCGTACAAGGGAATTGCAATAAGGCTAGATGAAGGGACTGGTGGGGTTGCTGCAGGAAAAGCATGGATGGTATTTGACCACGACCTGATGCGTGTGGCAGGGGGATGGACAGGTGAAGGATTTATCGATTGGCAAGGAATTCTATTAAATGGAAGTCATAACATCTCCCCAAGAACAATTGGAACACTGCATTTTTCAACCCCTGTAAGTCCAGCCTGGGCTAATCCATCCACTGGCACATTTACAGATATCCGTTTCATTGCAACAGATAAAAGAAGATTTGGCCCCTTGCCAAAAGATTGGGCACATTATAAAGGTTTATACAGGTATAATAATAAAGCGATTCTCTCTTACTCGGTGGGGAATGCAAATATTTTGGAACTAGATGGACTAGAAGGATCAAATGGAGACCCTGTCTTTACCCGGGAATTAAATATTAGTCCATCTGATCGCCCTCTAAAAATGAGAGTGGCTTCAATAAATAATGCTGTCGCACTGATGGGTGATGGGGTCACACTTAAAAAAGATCAGGGCTTCTTTGTCTTGGAAATACCACAATCAAAAGCAGTCATGCTGAAATTATTAATTGCCAAAAAAGGAACTAAGCATCTGGATAGCATTGTCCAAGCGTCAAAAAAACCAGGCAATTTGGTAGCCTATACAAAAGGAAGTGTTGCACAGTATCAGAAAAAACTTATCACTTCAATAAATACAGGAAAAGGCGATAGTCCATTTCAGGTAGATCGGCTTGAATTGCCGTTTCACAGCCCTTGGAAAAATCAACTCAGGCTGAGTGGGATTGATTTCTTAGAAGATAAAAACAAGGCAGTAGTTTGCTCAACTGATGGTGATGTATGGCTAGTGGATGGAATCACGAAAAAGACAGGGAAGTTGTCGTGGCAAAGAATTGCCTCAGGATTGTTTCAACCGCTCGGCATCAAAGTGGTCGAAAAAAAGATATTTGTGACCTGCCGCGATCAACTGGTGAAACTTCATGACCTAAATGGTGATGAAGAAATCGACTTTTATGAAAGCTTCAACAGCGATCATCAAGTAACCAATCATTTTCATGAGTTTGCCATGGGCTTGCAAACAGATAAAGAAGGAAATTTTTACTACGCAAAGAGTGGCCGCCATGCAAGAAAAGCATTGGTTCCACAACATGGCACATTATTAAAAGTAACCAAGGATGGTCAGCACACTGAAATTATTGCAAATGGTTTTCGGGCTGCAAATGGCGTATGCATAAACCCTGATGGATCATTTATTGTTACAGATCAGGAAGGTCATTGGAATCCAATGAATAGAATCAACTGGGTTAAGTCCGGAAATAATTTTTATGGCAATATGTTTGGATACACGCCCTCAACAGATAGCTCAGATACCTCAATGGAGCAGCCACTGGCCTGGGTTGAAAGAAGTGTTGACCAGTCTCCCTCAGAGCTACTATGGGTAGACAGTAAACGATGGGGACCGCTGAATGGCAGCTTGTTAAGCTTCTCTTATGGCTATGGCAAAGTGTTTGTTGTGCCGCATGAAAAAGTAGGAACACAAATGCAGGGCGGTCTGTTTGAGTTGCCGATTCCAAGATTTTCAACAGGAGTCATGAGAGGTCGGTTCAATACCCTTGATGGAAAATTGTATGCATGTGGACTATCAGCTTGGGGCTCATCAGGATCAGAGCTAGGCGGACTTTACCGCATACGCTACAATGGAGGTAAATCCATCATCCCAATTGCTCTTAACGCAACAAGCAGGGGCATCAATATAAAATTCTCGCACCCACTTGATATAAAAAATTCGATTGCCCTTTCAAACACTTCAACCGCTTCAACACCTTCAACCCCTTCAACATTTAAAATACAAACCTGGGATTTGCAACGATCAAGAAAATATGGCTCAGGGCATCATAATAAAAAAACACTTGTCGTTTCAAAAGTTGAACTATCAAAAGATAGAAAAGAAGTATTGCTTACCATCCCAGGCATAAAACCAACATGGGTGATGCAAATAGAATATGATTTTGTTGCTGCAAATGGAAAGCATACCAAGGGGTTAATTCAAAATACAATAAACACCCTAGAGAAATAAACAAGCTATTTTAAGCATATTCTTCTTATCCCAATAAAAACTGGGATCAATATTGAGTATGCTATAAAAAAAGGAATGACAATATTCATCCATCCCATCACCAGAAAAAAGCTGATGAGCAAGAGCTGAAAGCCAAGCCCATACAAGGAAACCAATGCCATGAACCATTTAGGTATTGAACCAGCTCTTTGTGCAGAAGGATCGAGCCTATACACTAATTCGTCAAAGCCCCTGTATAGAAAACGAAAAATATTGAAGAGAAAGTTAACCATAGCCTGACTTTCCTCGGGATAAGCTTTAGGAACTGTGCCTTCAAAAATCTGACTGGTAATTTCTCCTTCTGTTTTATGCCTTAAAATAACATGATAGTAATTATAGATTGTACCCTGTACCTGCATACAAATAAAAGAGCATAAAATCCAAGCGATATTGGTTTTTGTGAGCCAACCAATTGTACATAACAAAGCAATATTCAAGAGCGCATCAAAAATTGAGTCTAAATATCGGCCTATAAAAGAAGGCTGATTCTTAGCCCTCGCCAATTGCCCATCAGCAGCATCTAAAATGGATTTTAATATCAGAAAAAAAGCGGCGGCCCAATAAGATGCTAATGTAATCGAATAAATGGCCATTGCCCCAGACACAACAAATAATAAGGTTAGATGGACTGCTGTAACAGGGGTCGTTTTAAGCTTTTCAGCAATGATATTGGCTATTGGCCTACCATAGTCGGAAAAATCAATGAACTTATTTTCTAAAGTGAGTTTGGACATGAATTGGTTTTGAAATAGAGAAAGGGGGGAAACGATTGCCCATTAACCCTAAGATCGCGAATCTGGTGTTGTCATATGAATAATTACTCTATCATCAAAAATCAGTGAAAAGTTATACGTAGGCAGTAAATCCCTGATATTGTATTTCTTGAGCTCAAAAGTAACAAAGCCAAGGAAAATCCAAGATTCTGTGGAACGTTGGGAGATTATACAACAACGGCAAGAATAACATTATAAATTGAAAAGTTAGCATTAAGGAGTTGTCCCATCAATAATTATATTTATTGACTGAGTCCATTTCTCATTAACTTTAATTCCACACTATTTCTCAATCTAAAAATCAGCACTTTGTTACACGGAATTAACCCACTTATTTCTCCAGACCTGCTAAAAATTTTAATGGAAATGGGACATGGAGATGAAATTGTTTTTTGTGATAGAAACTTCCCAGCAGCTTCCAAAGCAAAAAAACTGATTCGCTACGATGCCTGTACATCTATTATAACCATGCTGGATGCTGTGCTCCCACTATTTCCGCTAGATTACGCAGCCAAGCACTCACTGGTGCTGATGCATCCAGCAATTAAACAAGCCACCGACCCGCCAATCTGGCAAGAATTTATCAATAAGGTCAAGCAGTTCCCAGATGGCGGAAAAGACCCTTTATATATTGAGCGTTTGGAATTTATTGAACGCGCCCAGCAAGCTTATTGCATTGTACTTACAGGTGAAACTGCAAGATGTGGTAATCTCCTGTTGCAAAAAGGCGTTGTTCCGGCATAACGGCTCATACCCAACAAAAACTGATGGGGAATAGTAGAGATGCCAGCCGTGTGAGAAAGATTGTGAGGGGGAGAAACACATAAAGAATGCCCTTAAAACCTCTTATGGAAAAGAAAAAATCATTTATTACGGCAGGCTACGGACTAACGTTCATTATGGTGACAGCCTTGTTCTTTCTGTGGGCACTTCCCAATACCATGAATGATATTCTAATCCCACATTTCATGAAATCCCTTGAGTTATCCCGCTTCAAAGCAGGATTAATCCAATCGGCTTTCAAACTTGGCTATTTTGTGTTTGCCTTGCCCGCCGGATTGATCATGCAGCGGTTCGGATATAAATATGGACTTGTCATTGGACTAATTCTATTTGCGCTTGGCTGCTTTTTATTTTGGCCTGCAGCAATTGCAGGTAAATACGCTTTTTTTCTTGGGGCCTTGTTTGTGATTGCGAGTGGGCTCGCATTTCTGGAACTTGGAGCAAATTCACTGGTGGTTAGCATGGGAGATCCCACTACATCTGAACGAAGACTAAATTTCGCACAGGCCTTCAATCCCATTGGTGCAATGTCAGGTGTGGCTATAGGAACAATTTTTATCTTTTCAGATACCGATTTGACTCCAACTGAAATGGAGACAATGAAAGCAGCAGGGACACTTAAGGCCTATCTTGCTGAGGAGACCATGCGTGTTGGTCCACCTTATATTACATTGGGAATTATCGTGTTGATTTTTGCATTTTTTCTTTCAAGGGCAAAATTTCCAGAACAAGAAACCAAGGAAATAATACAAACAAAAGGAAGTTTCAAAGAATTGAGAAAATACCCGCATTGGTATAAAGGGATAATGGCCCAATTCTTTTATCTGGGAGCGCAATTGGGCACATGGAGTTATTTTATTCAGTATGTTAAAGAAAATGGTGATCTGTCATCCAAATTGGCAGGTGCCTTTCTTGTTGGAAAATTAGCCGCATTTATGCTTGGTCGTTTTTCTTCAACCCTATTCATGAAATATATTAAACCAGGAAAATTGATGGGCATCTATGCTTGCATCAATATCGTCCTAGTTTCAATCGCAATTTTATTTCCAGGATGGATTGGAATCTGGGCTATCTTCTCCACCAGCTTTTTTATGTCGGTCATGTATCCCACCATTTTTGCTTCTGGCGTGAAAGGACTTGGTCCAAATGCAAAACTCGGCGCATCTTTTCTGGTCATGAGTTTGATTGGTGGTGCAGTGTTAACGCCATTCATGGGACTCATCGCTGATCATTGGAATGCCATAGCCCCCGCAATGATTATTCCTCTATTTTCCTATATAGTTATACTCTATTATGGATTTATTGGATCAACCCCCTCTGGCCCCCTATATGGAGAAAATGATATTCAGGCAGCTATCAAAAAATAATACCCTATCAATCATGAAGAACAATTATTCGCTACTAAAGCCAGTATATCTATTTGGAGGCATTGCCTTTCTAGTGATGCAGACAATGAATGTAACATCCCAATCAACTTTCCCTTTCAAGGCAACTATACTTACAGAAAAAGGTGATCTCTCTGCAAAAATGGTTGAGGGCGTTGGCAAATTCTTGCTTGGTGAAACGCAAAAGCAAAAAGAAAATAGATCAAAAGCATGGCAGTTCGATTTTTCTTCAGAGAACGGCTTTGATCAATCAATATCTGCTCAACGAAGTTTGTTATCGAAGCGACTTGGGGTTGTTGAAGAACGGGTACAATCCCATATAGAAATACTCACTAATAGCAAAGCGGCTGGATTAAAAGCGTTTAAAATTGAATTGCCTAAATGTACTATCAGTGCTATTCATTGGCAGGTTTTGGATGGGTTGTCTGCAGAAGGAATTCTAGTTCAACCCAAGGGGAAAGTCACTGCCCGAGTTGTTATGATTCCGGATGCCGATGTTACGCCAGAAGTGCTAGCTGGCATACAGTTGTCAGGTCATGTTGGTTTTGCTGCAGCGCAGCAATTGGCTAACAATGGGGTGGAGGTGATTATTCCAACATTGATAAGTCGCGATTCAAAGTATTCAGGAAATAAATCATTGGATAAGTCTTTGTCTTATCCACATCGTGAATGGCTTTATCGACAGGCATATGAATTAGGAAGGCATGTGATAGGGTATGAATTACAAAAGGTCTTTTCTGCTATTGATTGGTTCTCATCTAAGAATAAAATCGAGGGGGTCAATCTTAACATAGGCGTGGCAGGTCACGGTGAGGGTGGACTTTTGGCATTATATGCAGCCGCATTGGATAAACGCATTTCATCAACATTAGTAAGTGGCTATTTTGACAGCAGAGAAAAGCTTTGGGAAGAGCCGATTTATAGGAATGTTTTCAGCTTGCTGACTACCTTTGGAGATGCTGAACTTGCTGTGATGGCTTGGCCTAGAAAAGTTACTATAGAATTTGCACAAGGACCTGAGATAAATCATACTTCTGAAGAATGGGCAAGTGCTGGATCGGCTCCTGAAGTAATCACTACTCCAACTTTTGAACATAGTCGAGCAGAATGGGAAAGGGCTAAGTCAATGGTGCCGAAGATGCGTAGTAATCTTCAATGGATTGCATCCACAACCGGAACGAAAGCGGTGGATCCATTTTCAACGGCTGCTTTATCTGAATTTGTGAAAGGATTAAATAGCAAGCTTGTTTTTCTTGCAACTCCTATCAATACTTCAACAAAAAATATAGATTGGGTTAATACAGAAGATAGACAATCTCGTTCGGTACGGAATATGGAATCGCATATTCAGCGTGTGATGGCTGTATGTCATCGTACTCGAGATTCAACTTTTTGGCAAACACTTAAGGGTACTATTGATGAGCAAGTTTCTGTGAAGGCCGAACATCGTAAAGCACTTGGTCAAGTACTTGGGGAACTTCCCATTCCAAGTATTCCTGCAAATCCTAAGGCTAGGCTGTTAGAAGATAATGATCTCTGGACTAGCTATGAAATTACCTTAGATGTGTATGCTCCAGATGTTTTTGCTTGGGGCATTTTGTTAGTTCCTAAGGGGATTAAACCGGGTGAAAAAAGGCCAGTGGTAGTATGTCAGCATGGTCTTGAAGGTCTTCCTGAAGATGTCATTACAAACGATACAACCACTTCAGCATATCATTATTATAAAAGTTTTGCCGCAAAGCTTGCGGAGAAGGGATATGTCACTTTCGCACCACACAATTATTATCGTGGACAAGACAAGTTTCGGGTCTTGCAACGCATGGCAAATCCGATTGGATTAACCTTATTCTCTGGTATAGTTGGTCAGCATAGGCGTATTGTAGAATGGTTAGGGCAACAATCATTTGTCGATGCATCACGGATTGGTTTTTATGGGTTATCTTATGGAGGTAAAACAGCGATGCGTGTGCCAGCGTTAGTAGAAGGATATGCGCTATCGATTTGTTCAGCAGATTTCAACGAATGGATTGTGAAAAATTCAACCATTGATTATCCGATAAGTTATCTATTTACTGGTGAATATGATATGCCCGAGTGGGATTTGGGACATACATTTAGCTATGCTGAAATGGCTGGACTTATTGCTCCTCGTCCGTTTATGGTTGAACGAGGATTGTATGATGGAGTTTCAATAGATGAATGGGTAGACTTTGAATATGCAAAAGTGCGTAGGCATTTTGTTGAATTGGGAATCCCTGAAAAAACAAGCATTGAACACTTTAATGGGCCACACACCATCAACGGCATTGGCACATATCAATTTCTTGACCAATACCTAAAGGACAACAAATAAAAATAGGATTGGATAATATGTCAAAAGAATTGGCAAATCCAACATTACCCCAAAACCAATTATTTGAGTATTTTTAGTCAAGCCATATAAACCAAAATGAGAATGAAAAAGAATGTACTATTTACTGTGTTGATAGCCTTATTCAGCATCCATGCAGCTCAGGCACAACAAACATCAAGCCTATCCAAGCTTTCGATTTCAATGGAAAAAAGAAAGGCTGTAGACTCAGGAAGCGGGGTCATTATTTCCAACGAAATACAAGAATGGAATCCGAATGAAACAGCAATCATCATTTGCGATATGTGGGACCAGCATTGGTGTAAAGGAGCTGCAGAGAGAGTGGCTGATATGGCCACACACATGAACAAGGTAATATCAATTGCACGTGAAAAAGGCGTTCTAATTGTTCATGCCCCTAGTGATTGTATAGATGCTTATAAAAATCATCCTGCACGAAAGACAGTACAGCAATTGAAAACCAAGAAATTCAAGGGCCGTATTGCTGATGGCAAATTATCCTCAGAAGATAAGGCCGTATGGCCAATAGATGATTCAGATGATGGATGTGACTGTTTCCCAGAGTGTACTCATGGAAGCCCTTGGCGAAAACAAATTGAAACTTTAAAAATTAACGACAAAGATGCCATCAGTGATTCAGGAGAAGAAATAGCAGCCCTTTTTGATAAACGCAAAATCAACAATGTGATCTTGATGGGCGTACACACCAACATATGTGTTATTGGTCGGACATTTGGACTTAGGAGCATGATCAAACTGGGAAAGAATGTAGTGTTGATGCGCGACATGACAGATATCATGTATGATTCAAAACAATCTCCCTACGTTTCCCACTATACAGGCAACAGCTTGTTTATTGAATATGTTGAGCAATATGTTTGCCCAACGATTGTCTCAACAGACTTTACCAAAGAAAAACAATTCAGATTCAAAAAAGATGATCGCAAAGTCATTGGCTTCATTACGGCAGAAAACGAATACCGCACAAATGAGAAATTCCCAGCATTCGCACATGATCTGCTGCTGACAAAAAATGTTCAATGCGAATACGCTATTGGCAGTCCAATGACTGAAGGCCCAGGCATACACAATATTGAAAACCTTCAGATGCTGAAAGATGCTGATTTGATTGTTACCTGTGTGCGCCGCCGTGCACTTGAACCAGAAAAAATGGGAATCTTAAAAAATTATTTCCAATCAGGAAAGCCCTTGTTGGCCATCAGAACATCAAGCCATGCATTCGACGCAAAAGGCAATGTTTCTAGATCTGGTGGAGGAGTAGTTGCTTCAAATGTACCTGTGGCAGACCAGCTTGCACAGTGGCCAGAATTTGATAAGGATGTTCTTGGTGGTAATTATCAAGGCCACTATGGGCACTTGCAGGAAGGAACAGATA
Source organism: Chitinophagaceae bacterium (assembly GCA_044353505.1). Taxonomy (GTDB): domain Bacteria; phylum Bacteroidota; class Bacteroidia; order Chitinophagales; family Chitinophagaceae; genus Pollutibacter. The sequence goes on from JBILBU010000006.1 coordinate 53,885, forward strand.
TCTCCATTGTTCCGGGGATGGAAAGTCACCCTTTGCTAAAAGGAGTTGCACCAAAAGGTTTTGTAAGCCCCTCATGGTTATACATCAACCGTCCACTTCGCTCAGAAAATATTCAGGTGCTGCTTTCCGGATCAATCCCGGGCGAGCCCGCGGAGCCTGTATTATGGATAAATAAACATGCAACTGGCAAAGTTATATATACATCCCTTGGACATTGGGATGACTGGAAAATAGAAAGCTTTAATAACCTAATGACAAACGCTGTCGATATTCTACTCAATAAATAGTAAACCCATACTCATGAAAAGAAGAGACTTCATTGAAAAAACATTGATTGGAACTGCAGGCATCACTGTAGGATCATCATTCAGTTCGCTGGCATCAAGTGTTAACGGTGCAAATGATAAAATTGCATTGGCCCTCATTGGTGCAGGGGGGAGAGGTATTGGTACCATAATCAATACATGTAAAGTCAACATGAACGTTGTGATAAAAACGATTTGCGATGTGAACGACCTGAAAGCAGCTAAAGCAATTGCTGAGGTTGAAAAAGAGCTTGGCTATAAACCTCAACACTCCAGGGAAATGAAAGAGGTTTTTAATGACAAGGATATAGATGCAGTTTGGGTAGCCACTCCAGAGCATTGGCATGCGCTAGCAACTGTATGGGCTTGTCAGGCCGGAAAAGATGTTTATGTAGAAAAGAACCCAACCGTATGCATTTGGGAAGGACGTAAAATAATTGAGGCGGCTGAAAAATACAACAGGATTGTTCAGGTAGGATTTCAGAATCGCAGTGCCCCTTATGCTTTTTCTGCAAGAGACTATATTCAAAGTGGAAAACTTGGAGAAATTGTTCATGTAAAGTCATACAACATGTTGGATGGTTCAAAGTGGGAGCCGCAAGCAAACACCGGAATCCCCAATGGATTGAACTGGGACGCTTGGCTTGGCCCAACACCTTATATCCCTTACAATCCAGCCATACATGATATGGAAAGCAGAGGTGGATGGGGCAACTTCTGGGCTTACAGTGGTGGCACACTAGCAGATGATGCAAGTCACGTATTGGACCTTGCCAGACTTGTACTCGGAGACCCCGGTCATCCTAAATCAGTGTATGGATGTGCAGGCAATTATGCTTGGGGCTCAACAAAGGAAACACCAGAATTCCAGTCAATCACCTTTGACTACGGCAAGTATGCGCATACCTGCGAAAGTGGAAGTGCAACCAATTACATGAAAAAAACGCCCCAACACATCAGGATGGATCCCACATTATTCCCTGATTGGCGAACCAATGCAACAAGAACAGAGATCTATGGAACAAAAGGCCTCATGTACCTTGGCAGACATGGGGGAGGTTGGCAGGTGAAGGGTGAAGATTCTGTTCTGATTGCACAGGATGGCGGCATCTTCCCTGACAAGGACCATCAAATAAATTTTATTGAATCTCTAAGAACACGCAAGAAGCCAAATGGTGATGTAGAACAGGGTCAGCTTAGTGCAACACTGATACACCTTGGTAATATTGCCTACCGCGTTGGCAATAAGCAACTTTACTTCGATGGAGAAAAAGAAAGATTCATCGGCAATAATGATGCAAACAAATTGCTGAAGAACTCCTATCGTGAGCAATATAAAATCCCTGAAATCGTATAAATAGAAGGATAGTTTTAGAATAAGAAAAATCACAATAAATGGAAAAACTAACAGGAAAGGTTGCCCTGATTACAGGCGGCACCCATGGAATTGGTGCAGCAATAGCAAAAAAATTGGCAGCCTCTGGAGTCAATATCAGTTTGGTTGCACGCAATGCAAAAGAATCAAACTTGGATAAGGAACTTCAACATCTGGGCATAAAATGCATTACAATTTCGGCAGACCTTAGCAAAGAGGAGGATTGCAAGCGTGCAGTAGAAGAAACGATTTCTATGCTTGGCGACATCAATATTATGATACACAGTGCAGGTGGTGCAGCTCCCGGCGGACTACTTACTGGTGCGAGAGATGTTTGGTATCAGGCTTTTGATACCCATGTACATGCTGCTTTTCATCTAAGTGCCGCTGTAGTGCCTTCAATGAAAAAGAATAAAGCAGGATCAATATTATTTATTTCCTCAGCAGCTGGACTCCGAGGAGTGAAGAATGCCCTGGCTTACGCAACAGTAAAAGGAGCAATACCTCAATTCACCCGTGCATTGGCATTTGAACTTTCTGACCTCAACATCAGGGTAAACTGTATTTCTCCAGGAATCATTCGCACCAGATTTCAGGATTTTCTTACCCCCGAACAGGCTAAGATCAATATTGACAACCGCATCCCACTTCATCGGGAAGGAACGCCAGAAGATGTTGCTGAAGCAGCACATATGTTGATTAGCAATCAATTCATCACAGGAGAAAACATAAGCATCGATGGTGGCATGACCATGCGCATCGTGTAATAAATATAATATGAAGATTAGAGAGATTGAACTTTTTAAGGTTGCTCCCCGTTGGCTATTTTTAAAAATAACAACAGAAAGTGGGCTGGTTGGGTGGGGAGAACCTGTCGTAGAAGGTAAGGCAGACACAGTAAAAGCAGCAGTAGAAGAAATGTCTGAATACATTATTGGAAAAGATGCTCGACACATTGAAGACATCTGGCAAGTATTGTACCGTGGCGGATTTTATCGAGGTGGACCAGTGTTGATGAGTGCAATTTCTGGAATAGACCAAGCGTTATGGGACATCAAAGGAAAAGCACTTGGCGTGCCTGTATATGAATTGCTCGGTGGAGCAGTACGTGATAAGATGAAGATCTATGGATGGATTGGTGGCGATAAGCCTTCAGACGCAGCAGAGCAGGCATTGCAAAAAATAGAGCAGGGATTTGCTGCAGTAAAAATGAATGCCTGTGCTGAAATGGAATGGATAGATACCCCAAATAAAATTAGGGATGCGGTTGCCTGTATAGCTGCAGTAAGAGAAGCTATTGGGTTTGATATTGGTTTGGGTATAGACTTTCACGGACGCGTTCACAAAGGAATGGCCAAAGACCTGATGAAAGAACTAGACGCCCTTAAGCCAATGTTTATTGAAGAGCCCGTACTTTCTGAAAATAAAGAGGCATTCATTCAGCTTGCACAATACACCACAGCACCCATTGCAACAGGCGAGAGATTATTTAGCAGATGGGATTTCAAACCGCTTCTTGAGGGAGGAGCAATTGATATTGTTCAACCGGATCTTAGTCATGCTGGAGGAATTTCAGAAGTAAAAAGGATTGCAGCGATGGCAGAAGCATACGATGTTGCACTTGCCCCGCATTGTCCGCTTGGCCCCATCTCCTTTGCAGCCGCATTACAAATTGATTTTAATTGCATCAATGCATTTATACAAGAAACGAGTCTGGGCATACATTATAACCAAGGAGCTGACCTGCTTGACTATATTGAAAATCCTGAAGTGTTTGCGCTAAAAGACGGATACATCAAGCGTCCAACCTTACCTGGATTGGGTATTGTAGTGAATGAAAAGAAAGTTCGCGAGATGGCAAAAGCAGGCCACAATTGGAGAAATCCCGTTTGGAGAAATACAGACGGCAGCGTTACTGAATGGTAAAAATTAGGAAAACAGCAAAAGAAGAAAATACTGATGAACAATTTAATGATCAGCTGTGACTGGGGCACTTCTCAGTTTCGTTTAAGTTTGGTTGACACACAGAGCCAGGTTGTTCTTAAAAAATGCAGTACAACAGACGGGATACTCAATGTATATTCACATTGGTCGGCCAACGAAAAAGAGAACTGTTCATTAAAGACTTACTATTTAAGGGAGTTGCGCAAACAGGTTGATGAACTAATAAAAGACCATAGCGATGATCTAAAAAATATTCCAATAATTATCTCGGGCATGGCTTCCTCGAGTATGGGCATAATAGAATTGCCTTATGCAACATTGCCCTTCACACTAGATGGTAAAGATGCAATTGTAGAACTGATTGAACCAACAGCCGAATTTCCTTTTGAAACAATCTTAATCTCCGGGGTTAAGGGAGAAGACGATTTAATGAGAGGTGAAGAGACTCAAATGGTTGGAATTGCAGAACTCGTCAATTCAATTAATAGTTCAAACGAAACTATCTGCATATTCCCCGGAACGCATTCCAAGCATATTAAAATAAACAATGGTAGCATCACGGGGTTTAACACCTATATGACAGGCGAAATCTTCCAGCTGTTATCTAATCAAAGTGTGCTCAAAGAAGCTGTTTCCATCAGCAATAATGGGATTGAAGAACACAAAGAACAGTTCCATAAAGGCATTGATGATGCAAATGAAAATACGAATCTATTGAATGAACTCTTTGGTGTGCGAACAAATGTGTTGATGAAAAAAATATCTAAGGAAAATAATTACTATTATTTAAGCGGCCTACTCATAGGCTATGAACTGAGTGTACTAAAACATACAACAGCCGAGCAGATAATTTTATGCAGTGGCAATAGCATGTTTGAATTGTATAAATTGGCAATCGAGAGAGTCGGTATTGGTGCTTCAATAGAATTCATCTCTCCAGACCTAATGGAAAAGTCAGCAATATCTGGGCAAATCAAAATATATCAATCTCATTACCAGCTAAAATAACAATATTGAATACTCCGCTCTATAGCAAGGAAAAGTTTGAACAAATGCCAGTGGTGGGCATCATTAGAAATTTTACAATTGAACAGGTAATGGGAATGATGCCATCTTATGTAGAGGCTGGTTTTACCACGATAGAAGTTACAATGAACACCCCGGGCGCTGGGCAGATCATTGAATCCCTCTCAGATCAATACAAAGGGATAGTCAATATCGGTGCTGGAACTGTATGTAACCTAAAAGACCTTGAAGTGGCAATCGAATCAGGGGCTCAATTTATTGTAACCCCTATCGTAAATGAGGAGGTCATGAAGAAATGCAAGCAGCAAGATCTTCCAATTTTCCCTGGTGCCCTTACCCCTACCGAGATCTATGCTGCATGGACGATGGGCGCAGCAATGATTAAAGTTTTCCCTTCATCATCCTTTGGCCCAGGATATATAAAAGAACTAAAAGGGCCTTTTGATCAGATTAAATTGATGGCAGTTGGAGGTATTTCTATTGACAACTGCATGGAATTTATGAATGCGGGTGCATCAGGATTGGGCGTGGGAAGCCAGTTGATTGACAAACAAATGATTTATGATAAAAACTGGACTGCCCTATCCGCGCACTTTAAATCATTTGCAAATAAGCTCAAGCCACTGCAAGTAGAACGTTAGAGGAGTTAATGCTGATTTAGAGGAGATGAATTTTTCAATGATCAATTAGGTAGAGAAAATATGCCCAAGCAGGCTTATTCATGTAGATTTTAATGCCGTACGGTAACTTACAACCCATCAAAAATTAGCATTAACTTTATTAAATCTAGAATCAATCCAAGAAGCGGAGTATTAATTAATAAAAGTCGTCCAGATGAAACCAGTATTAATGAGACATGTGGGCACTATTTCCGAGTCATTCAAGTCTTGGAAAAACGCAAACCCCTATCTCCACAATCCGTTTCATTATCATCCCGAAATAGAAATAACCCACATTATAAGAGGCAAGGGCGTGTTGATTATTGGCGACAAGGCCATTCCTTATCGCGATGACGAGCTGATTCTAATTGCACCAAACATTCCACACGAATGGAGAAGCGAGAGCAATGAAAGCCCAGACTACGATACCCAAAGTGTTTCCATTCATTTTGAGAAATATTTTACAGGCAGGGCATTTTACGATATCCCTGAGATGATCTACATACAGCAACTCATAGAACAATCGGAGATTTCTATACGGGTGATGGATACAGCAAAAAAAAGTACGATTAAAGCATACCTGCATGAATTGTTAATAGCAAAAGAGGTAGATCGAATTACGATATTACTAAAGATACTCGACAACATATCGACATGCAATGAAATTGAAGTCATATATGGAGGCGGCGCATTAAAATCAAGATCTGAAGAACAAAATAGCCGAATTAATAAAGTATTTAGGTATGTAATTGACAATTTTAAAAATACAATCACAATCAGTGATGCAGCGAAGGAAGCTAACCTGACCAACACCTCTTTCTGTAGGTTTTTCAAACAACGCACCAGAAAATCATTTGTGCAATACGTAAATGAAATCCGGGTGGAATATGCCTGCAAACTCCTGATGGAGGGGGTTGATACGATTAATCAAATTGCCCATAAAAGTGGATTTGAAAATATATCAAACTTCAATACGCAGTTTAAAAAGATTTTACAGCAAACCCCAAGAGAGTTTAGTAAGTCAACATCAAAATCAGCTGTGAACAAATAGAGTAAGCGGAAAGATGGATTAGATTTCTCTAGTAGATTGAAAGAAACATTAAGGCTTAATCATTCGAACATACAAATCTTCTACCTGTTTTCTTGCCCAAGGAGTTTTTCGAAGGAACTTAAGACTGGATTGAATGCTCGGATTGCTGTTAAAGCAATTAATGCGAATATGTTGTCCTAAATCTTCCCACCCGAAATGCGCTACCAGTTCGGTAACTATTCGCTCCAAGGTAATACCATGTATTGGGTCTGCTGAATCTTGTTGCATATACAAAATTAATTAATTTGCCCTCAATAAAACAAGTAGTGTAGCACTAGTTGAGACAGATCAATATAAATGCAGTAATTTGCTCCCTCACAGAAAAGAAATAAACAAACCATGTTAGACGCTCTAGTTCCATTATTATCACTGATTGCTCTTGAAATAATTCTGGGCATTGACAATATCATATTCATTTCCATACTGTCAGATAAACTGCCCCCTGAGCAGCGAAAAAAACTTCGTTTTTGGGGAATTGGAATAGCAATGATCATGCGGCTAATATTGCTTGGCTTGATTTCTTGGATTTTGAAATTGGATAAAACCTTATTTACTCTTTTTGATAATGCATTCTCAGGAAAAGGATTAATACTTATTATAGGGGGGTTGTTCCTGATATACAAAAGCACCCGAGAAATCTATCATAAAACTGAGATCGCAGCTAAAGATGCTCCCCATGTTCCAGTAAAGACAAGCTTTTTTCGTATGCTAACGGAAGTGATTGTACTTGATCTCGTATTTTCTATTGACTCGATCATTACTGCAGTGGGGATGGTCAATGAACTATGGGTCATGTATACCGCAGTGATTGTAACTGTGGCGATTATGCTTATTGCATCCGGACCGATCAGTAGTTTCATCACAAAACATCCATCATTCAAAATACTCGCACTGAGCTTTCTGTTGATGATTGGTGTTTCATTGATTGCTGAAGGATTTCATTTTGAAATCCCCAAAGGATATATCTACTTCTCCATGGCCTTTGCTTTTCTGGTAGACATTATTCAGATGAAGACAGTTAAGCAATCTGCAGAATAGATTAGTGCTGGTCATTCAAAGCCAAAAAGCAATGGGATAATAAATATCACAAAGGCTGTCCACATGCCATAAAAAGGCATGAAACCAGTGATCACTCTTTCAACTTGTTGCCCATCACTCTTTGCTCTGATCACACGATACAACTGTTGAGCCACCAAGAGTAGATGAATAAAAATTAAAATATTGGCTCCCAGGACAGCTATTCTATTTGGCGTGATGCCAAATTCTGCCAAACGAAATATGATAGCAGAAAGTGCGATGCCGTTAAGGATAATCGTTAATCCCGCAACGCCAAGCAATAGCCAATATCTATATTGTTGGTAAGAATTTTTATTTGCTTCTGTTACTGAGAACAAGATAATGGCCATAACCCCAATCAGCAAAATATTAAACATGATCAGAAAGTTTCTGTCATGATACACACTCTCTTTTGAAAATACCATAGCTCCGAGAAATACCATTAAGGTAAAGAAAACAATGGGTGTAAAAATCCTTGCTATGGTCGGAGAAATATTATTTACCAGTTGCGGGTTAGACCGAACCAGATAGGCAGCAACAACAGGTATCGCAGCCAATCCCCAAATTGCAATATGCTCCATGTAAAATTCAATAATGTCAAACCCAATAAGTTGAAAGAGACCAACTGTGATGCCAGTAAATAATCCTCCTGATAAAACAAGAATTGCAGCCATCACCAGCAGATGGCCATTCCATCTGAGAAAGTCGACTTTCCCATAATCATCTCTCAGATTGCCATTTATAAAAACATAACCCAACACCGTCCACAGAAAGATTGGCAAATGAATACAAGCCAAGATGAAAGTGTCGCTATCGTCAGCAGCAGGAAAGAGATTGATAAAGCAGACAGACAGCAAGACCGCAATTAAGGGAATTATAATATTCTTAATTACAAGTCCGTGTTTTTTTGAAAAATAAACCATGAGCACAGGAAATACAACAAACCCAATATTCTTTTGAAAGAAATTATCTGGAATTAGTGCAAAGAAATTTGGAAGATTTGCAATGCATCCTGCTATCAATGAACAGATAACAACAAAAATGATGTCAGCCCGATTTCCAAGAGAAAACTCATCACGCTGATAGTTGAGTCGTTCGTGCCAGAATTGGGCAGCTGGACTATCTTGTACGTCGGGATAGACAGCATGAAATGCCCTCTGGAATAAGTTGTTATTTTTTCTATACAATGCTTCAAGTGAATTGCCAGTATTAATATGATTAATAATTTCTTCCTTAATTAAATCTAGTTCCATTAGAGGGTATTGATGGGTTTGATTGAAATAATATGTAAGGTTTTTTAATAATTTTTTCCGATTCATTGAATGTCACGATAAAAAAAGCATACAAACTCGATTTATTTTTTTTAATAGAAGTTTAACAATTTAAGTCTTGATTGCTTGATAAGAGAAAACCTTCTAAAAAATGGATCTAATAAATTCAATAAGGACCTAACCAAAAACATCCTCCCGACCCAGTTTAGATATAATTACTACTATGTCTTGTCAAATGACTAATTTTTTTGACGAAATTTGCTTTACTCAACCAATCATTATGTCATCAACAATTCTTCAAAAAGCAAACACAAGAGGCCATGCAAACCACGGTTGGCTTCAAAGCTATCACACCTTTAGCTTTGCGGGATACCATGACCCGGAGAGAATGCATTTCGGTGTGCTTAGGGTATTGAATGATGATAGCGTCAAAGGCGGAATGGGCTTTGGAAAACATCCGCACGACAACATGGAGATCATCAGCATCCCTCTCGAAGGTGACCTTGAGCACAAGGACAGCATGGGCAACACAACTGTAATACGAAAAGGTGATATACAGGTGATGAGTGCAGGTACAGGCATCCAGCACAGCGAATACAATAAACATGCAGACGAGACGGTAAAGTTTCTGCAGATCTGGATCTTCCCCAATAAAAAAAACGTTGAACCTCGTTACGATCAGATCACACTCAAGCAGCAAGACAGGAAGAATAAACTGCAACAGGTGTTATCTCCCAACCCGGATGACGAAGGGGTATGGATCCATCAGGATGCATGGTTTCATATGGGAACATTCGACAATCAGATATCAGCAGACTATCAAATAAAAAATGAGGGCAATGGCGTATATGTTTTTGTGCTAGAAGGAAAGTTTTCTATCAAGGGGATACACCTTGATAGAAGAGACGGACTAGGCATATCTGAAACCAACTTGTTGAACATAACATCTGAGCAGAGCGGATCAGAAATTCTGCTCATGGAAGTACCGATGTCGTTTTAATTAAATTTCAAATACGCGTCATTAAGAACCCATCCACTAGATCTATTGAGCTGTATATAAGGTTTGCCACTGGAGTTTGGAAAGAATATCGACTATTGCTAAGCATGGGATTGCTTGAAGATGTTAGACAATTTGGGCAAGTCTAATGTTCCAGTAGTATTCAACCCGTCTTAATAAACATAAATCGCCTCTCGCAAAACAATGGAATGATCATGGTATGCGAGAGGTAATGTTTATGCTGTGTTTAAAAGTTTATAGATTATAACTTTTTCTTACCATCAAAAAATACAATTTATCAGATAATAATTTTCGCAGCTTTAATAACATTGGTCCGGGTTTACCAACTGCATATCGCATCCTGCTGCTGTCATCTGTAGCAGCCGTATAGATCATCTTAGCAACAACATCAGGTCCTTCTGCATCCTTCATCACCTTCTGAGCCGCAGCATTAAATTTGGCAATAAAGCTGTCATACGCATTCGTATTTTCAGGTTTGATAAATTGTCTGCTTCGTCCGTAAAAATCTGTAACAATCGGACCAGGCTCTATAAGCTTCAACTTGATATTGAATTGGTCCAATTCATAATGCAATGACTCAGTAAATCCTTCAACAGCAAACTTAGTTGCATGATAAATACTGTACAAAGGGAATGTGATCTTCCCGCCCATACTTGAAATTTGAATAATCATGCCGCCGCCCTTTGGCCTCATTAACTTAATCGCTTCTCTTGTCACGCGCATCAACCCAAATACATTTGTGCTAAACTGTTTTTCAATGATGTCATCAGACATGGCCTCAAAAGCCCCATCAACACCATACCCGGCATTATTAACCACAATATCAATTTTCCCAAATTCTTGTTCGACCTTCTGCATGGTTTGAATAACGCTATCAAGATTGGTTACATCCAATGGGTAAAGTGTTACATTAGACAGGTTTTTGAAATCCAATTCATGCTCAGGAGTCCTTTGCGTAGCAATAACATTCCAGCCTCTTTTAGCGAACTCAAAAACCGTTGCCTTCCCAATTCCACTTGAAGTACCAGTAATTAAAATAGTCTTACTCATATTGTGTTGATTTAAAAGGCAAACCTAGTGATAAGAAACCAAACCAACAACATAAGAGTGTAGTCTAAGGTTGGTATTTATTTTCTCACACCTTATATTTGCACTATGTTAATCAATGAGCTATCCAAAAAAACAGGTATTTCTGCGCACACGATACGTTTTTACGAAAAGTCTGGCTTGATCATGGGCAAACGAGATGAAAACGTGAAATCCAATAATTATTTTCATTATGATGAGGAAACGGTAGAAAAACTTGAATTCATCAGTGAGGCTAAATCTGTAGGGTTTACCATCAATGAAATTGGCCAAATCATTGATGCATGGTACAATAATAAATATAGCAAAAAAGAGAAGCTCACTATTCTTGAGGAGAAACTTCTATCGCTTGAGAAAAAGTTAAAAGAAATCAAGGAAATGAAAAAACAGATAGCCCGGTTCAAAAAAGATATTGTGGGTGATAGATGTTGATCAATCTTGCAACATGAAAAAATCAGACAAATTTCATACTATTTAAAAAGACGCTAAATAGCAATAAATTTAATTTTAGCTCCTAGAAAGCTGCTGATTAAGGTGGCAACCAGAGTTTAGCGCTTATAGTTATCTACAATAATCCTGCCTTTTTTTCCTATTGATCTCGGGAAATAGGCCTAAAATGGAAAATGCGAAGCTGGAAGATTGTTGCAGGATGAGATAAGGGTCTAGCAAAGGGCTATTTCTAGCATTGAGTTAATCTCACTTTCATGGTATCCTAAAATAGCACGAAATCATTTCCATCGCAACAATATTTTGTTTATATTTAAGTAGAAAATATTTTATGAACAGCGATCTTTCCAAACAGCTTTCTTTGCTGAGTTACCTGCGATCAGCTTGTTCACATATTCCATAACTTTTCTTGATCATTCAATTAGTTGCTCTCACCACAACACAATTGTGCGTATTCTTCATTCTTAAATAGATGTAAAATGAAAAATATTCTGGTATTTGGTATGGGGAAGGTAGGCAGTCTAGTGGGCATACTCCTGAACAAACGTTTTAAGGTTAATGGATTCGATAAGCAAGCTCCGGCGGAAACCCTTCCCTTCAAGGTCATTCAAGGGGATATTCAGGATCAGGCAATGTTAAAAGAACTGATACCCCGCTATGATGCTGTTGTGTCATGCCTCCCATACAACCTCAATCTGCCCATTGCAAAAATTGCCCACAAACACGGTGTACATTATTTTGATCTCACAGAAGATGTGCACACTACACTCGAGATCCGTAAAATGGCAAAGCGATCAACAGCAGTATTGGCGCCGCAATGCGGACTTGCACCCGGACTGATCGGTATCATCGGCGCAGAGCTTGCAAGTCATTTTAAAAAATTGCGTGATATCGAACTTAGGGTTGGCGCGCTTCCCAGATTTCCTAACGGACTTCTCGGCTACTCATTCACATGGTCTCCTGCAGGTGTAATCAACGAATACATCAATGATGCAGAAGTCATTCATAATGGTGTTCGGAAAATGGTCCCTTCCCTGGATGGATGGGAATCGATCAATATTGAGGGCAGGGATTTCGAGGCTTTCAGTACTTCAGGAGGATTGGGTACGATGTGTGAGACGTTTGAAGGTAAATTGGATACCCTGAATTATAAAACGATCCGCTATCCTGGGCATATGAAACTCATGAGATTCTTTCTATATGAATTGATTATGAAAGAGCAACGGGAACTGGCTGAACAGATCCTCACTGAAGCAAAGCCACCTGTTGCAGAAGATGTGGTTCATGTGTATGCGGTAGTGGAAGGTTGGAAGGCCAATGGTAAACTGGCCCGTGAGGAATACTTCAAGTCATTTCATCCCATCGAGATTGATGGTCAGCCATGGCGGGCCATCTCATGGACCACAGCAGCATCCCTGGCCTCTGTGGTGGAGATGGTGGCTGACGGGAAATTGGCCCAAAAAGGATTCATCAAACAAGAGGAGATCAAATTCAAGGATTTTCTCTCAACAAAAAATGGTCGCTTTTTTAAATAAATAACTATGAGCAACGTAAAAAATTTATCCATTGTCATGAATGCCCTTATGACAATGTACTCAGAAAGGGTTCCTGATGTTAAAAAAATCATCAATGACCTCATTAGAGAAAACGTCATTGCCTCAGAAAAAGAAATTCGAAACGATCACATTGCTTTTCGAACCATGGGGGTACCAAACCTGGGTATTGCCTCACTCGAAAAAATATTCCTTCATTACGGATATGAGCGAAGAGACCACTACGCTTTTGCATCAAAAAAACTTGATGCATACTGGTACGCTCCACCATCAGAAGAATTTCCTAGGATATTCATCAGCGAACTGCGTGTGCATGAATTATCCAAAGAGGCGCAGGATATTATCTTTTCTTATACCAAAGAGGTCGCACACGACCCTGTTGACAATTTAGATCTTGATGATGCTATCGAAGTTGGAAATTTTCTTCATCAACCACTCTGGAGAATTCCATCCAGCACAGATTATATGAAGCTGCTGGAAGAATCTGAATACGCTGCATGGGTCACCTACAACAGATATTACTTGAATCATTACACCATAAGTGTTCATTACCTGAAAGAAGGTTACAATCAGCTTCATCAATTCAATGAATTTCTTGAGCGCAATGGAATTGTATTGAATGATTCTGGCGGTAAGATAAAAGTGAGTCCTGACGGTCTCTTGCTGCAAAGCTCTACTGTAGCACAAGTAGTAAAAGCAGTATTCGCTGGAAATGAAGTGCATGATATTGCCGGCAGCTATGTTGAATTTGCAGAGAGAAAAGTCCTGCCTGAATTTTCTCATCTTCCTGAGAAAGAAAGAAAAAGAGAACATCTCAGGGAAGGTTTCGAAGCCAATAATGCCGACAAGATTTTCGAGAGTACATTCATAAGTCAAATTAACAGACCACAATGATGAAAACGATTCTTACACAACTGGGTTTATCAGATCAAATAAATGGTATCTCAACCGGAAACATCGCATGGGCGGGCAAAGGCAAAGCAATTGAATCCATTTCGCCTGTTGATAGGAAAACTATTGGTACTGTCAGCCTTTCTTCAAGGGAAGATTATGACAAGGTGATCAATCAGGCACAGCAGGCATTTCGCATATGGTCTGCTATTCCCGCACCAAAAAGAGGGGAGATCATCAGGCAGGTGGGTGATGCACTCAGGAGTAATAAAGACGCACTCGGTAAGCTTGTGAGTTATGAAATGGGCAAAAGTTTACAGGAGGGATGGGGAGAAGTACAGGAGATGATTGATATATGCGACTTTGCAGTGGGACTTTCACGTCAGCTCTACGGACTGACCATGCATTCTGAACGTCCACATCATAGAATGTACGAGCAATATCATCCGTTAGGAATCGTAGGAATAATCTCTGCATTCAACTTCCCCGTTGCCGTTTGGGCATGGAATACCATGCTCGCATGGGTTTGTGGGGATGTATGTATTTGGAAGCCCTCAGAAAAAACTCCCCTATCAGCTATCGCTTGCCAAAAGATCATTGCGGAGGTTTTTGAAAAAAATAATGTTCCAGAAGGTGTTTCATGTCTGGTGATCGGTGATGTTGAAACTGGAAAGTGGATGGCAGAGGATACACGCGTTGCACTAGTTTCCGCAACAGGATCTACGCGCATGGGCAGATCTGTTGCGGTTGCAGTTGCAAACCGCTTAGGCAGGTCACTGCTTGAGCTGGGGGGCAATAATGCGATGATCATATCGCCGGATGCGTCGTTGGAATTGGCAATCCCATCGATCGTATTCGGTGCGGTTGGAACGGCCGGTCAACGCTGCACAAGCACCCGCCGCCTGATCGTGCATGCAACGATCTATGACGCGGTGAAGGAGAAACTAAAAAAAGCATACGCGCAGCTCAAGGTTGGCAACCCGCTTGACACAACCAACCATGTTGGTCCACTGATCGATCAACAAGCCGTAGATGCATTTGTGCACGCGATTGAAAATGCAAAAACACAAGGAGGAAACATCCTGGCTGGAGGAGATGTATTGAAAGGAAAAGATTACTCGTCTGGATGTTATGTAAATCCGTGTATCATTGAAATGCCTCGACAAACAGATGTCGTACTGCAGGAAACATTTGCACCGATTTTATACATCATGAAATACGAACAACTGGAGGAAGCCATAAGCATGCAGAATCATGCACCGCAGGGACTCTCCTCTTCAATATTTACAAACCAGGTAAGAGAAGCTGAACAGTTTCTATCTGCTACAGGTTCCGACTGCGGAATTGCCAATGTTAACATTGGAACATCAGGAGCTGAGATAGGCGGTGCGTTTGGAGGAGAAAAAGAAACAGGTGGAGGAAGAGAAAGTGGCTCTGATGCATGGAAGGCCTACATGCGCAGACAAACCAATACAATCAATTACGGCGCTACAATGCCGTTGGCACAAGGGATCAGGTTTGATATTTAAAAGTAAGTGGCAATAAAAAATATGTTTCATCATTCACTTAGCGTAATGTAATATTTTACTGTCAATTAGCTCGACTTCAACAATTCGTGATAGATCTTTTTCAATAGGATGAATAAATATATTATCCGGATATTCAATATAAAATGAATTATACAGGTAACCAAGCACCACTTATTATGACGTTTTTGAAATAATGGATGAAACCAGTCAATACCAATTGAAGTATAAAGAGGTGGGGAGAAATAAGAAGTTCAAAAAATCTTATTTTATTGATTGGCTAAATTGATTGAATACAATCTTTCAGGCTATTTGCTCCCAAAAAGATGAATTACAATAAGATTACGATTTATTAAAGAATAGAATCCCACAACAGATATCTCATTTCAAGTGATTTCTGAGCTGCAATACGGGCTTCTTCCCACTTCGCATTATCATCTCCACACAATTCAGATACCATGGCAATTGCAAGATGACTATGATGATCACCATCGACTTCAATATGGCGCTCAATATAATATTTGAAAGTGGATACTTTTTCGGGGAATTCAGTATTGAGTTGCTCGAGTAATTTATGGAACATGGAAGGGATGAGATCTTCTCTCCCAAAAGTGAAAACAGCAGCCTTGACATGTGCTGGAGCATGGAGAGCAACACTAAACGTGAAATCGAGAAACTTATTCACGTTATCGGAGAAGCCGCTACTCTCGATTGCTTCATGTATTGAAATCCCGGATTGAACCTTCGCTAGCAGTGATAAAATTGATGTAGCATCTGACCCCATCTGATGCATGGCTTTTAGATAAATCTCAAAATGACTCATTCTAATACCCTCTTCATCAACGTCAGATTCTTCTCCTAAAACAATTTCATTAATCAGATACCTTGTTGAAGCCGAACCAACAGGTACCCAGGGGATTGAAACTGAGGTTAAACAAATTTGTAGAGACTTTAAGAGACTCATGAAGTCCCACACTGCAAAGACATGAGTCTCGCTGAATTGTTGCAATCCCTTTAAATCATTGATCTTAGTATACACTGGGTGAGATAGCAGCTTTTGCCTTCCCCCTTCAATTTGCGCATTTAGTTGTAAAACCCTTTCATTCATGCAATAAAAACGCAGAAGCTGATGTATTGTTTGCTAAAAATGTTTAATTAATAATAAATAGAGGCCTGCCCCAAGACAGAAGCGTCTGGAGGGAAGGGATAGGTCACAACCGCGCCTGCGTTCGTCAAGAAAATACAAACCTCTGTTATTCTAATGCCTCTTATCAGCTATTCCAACGCTCAGCAGGCTGTCATTCCAAGCAATGGTCGAAATGGCAAGGAATGATAAATGGGTTATTTTAAATGCAAGTAGATTAATTCAATGCAATCCCCACAATAAATCCCATCCATGGCTTATTGCGCTATATCCAAATCTTTCGATCTGGATTCATGAGATGATCATACCCGATTGATAATCCAAAACTGGCCACATTTGATTCTAAAAAACCAGCAATTCCATACTGAATGATCATTCCACTATAGTCATTAACCCGGCGATCATTGGTTGTGAAAGGATTGATGATTGAGGTAACAGCATTAAAAAAAGAGCTATTTGTATGTAGCTCTATCTGAGATGGTCGGCATTATTGACAGGAAAGGCATATTTTTTAACTAGACATGATTGGCCGCATTAACAAACAATCTAAGATTGAAATGAAAGACTGGTTAAACATTAAGGAAAATAAATATTAAACTCATTTAATAAACTTATTCAATAAATAATTATTGTAATTGCGCAATCACCGAAGACCAATCAGCAACATGCCAATGATTGGTTATCTTGCCATCTCTTACAGTAACGATATCCATAATATCTATAACAACCTTTTTTCCTGTTGGAGCTATTCCCATAAATGTTCCTTCATGTATTCCATGCAAAGATTTATAGGTAGTTACTAAATCGCCTTCTCCAATCAAATGATGTATGGTAACTTCTAGTTTAGGGAAAGAAGGTTTTAAAAAGTTGTGGAAAAAATACAACACCCCATCTGGCCCCTTTGAAGTATTTGGCGGAGCAGTATGGTTTACGTAATCTTCTGCAATGATCTCATGAAAGACAGCCATATCGTCTTTTCCAATAAATTCCTCAACATATCTACGTACAATAGCTTTATTTATTTCAATGGTGTCCATAAGTATATTTTTTATGAATGATATAATATTAAATGGCACTAAACACTAGAGTCGATAATTTATTGTGTCTCTATATATATCAACTAGTCAACAAATATAAAATATATAATGATCAGTTGCAATGTACCAATAACTTGTTTAAATAGGCTCAATCAAACACTCCTCATCGTGAGAGAAAATTAATATGCTTCTTGGGATGTTATAAAAAGTTCCTACATTGTATATGTAAGTAATTTAGTCTTTGACAAAAAAAGGTGGTATGAAAATATTAAATATTGCATGTTTGTTTTCTTTAGCCATTTCAATTTTCTTGCTTTCATGTACTGGAACTCCAAAAAAACAGTCTATGGATTCTCAAAAAACAATAAATGATAGGGAGTTGGAAATAACAAAAGCCAATAGTCAATTCTATAATGCATTAAATATTTTATTTACTGGGAATTCAGATGCTATACTAAATGTTTGATCGCATAGTGCTGACATATCCTATTTGGGGCCATGGGGGAAAATAAAAGTTGGATGGGATTCCATTAAAGCAGAATTTATAAAAGTAGGGAGCATGAAAATAGGAGGCAATATTGAGTCAAAAAATTTAATTGTAGGTGTTGGATCTGACATGGCCTATACTGTATGTGACGAGGTTGGAGAAAACAAGGATTCAACCGGACAGTCATTTTTCGTAAATCATCGCGCTACCAATATCTTTCGACTGGAGCAAGGCGAATGGAAATTGGTTCATCATCACACGGATATTTCGCCTCAATTACAAAAAGCATACACGGTTAATAAATAAAAATAGCTGCTCTTTTTTCTGGAGATAGATAAATTCGCAAAGTTTTATCTATGCATTCATAGAATTATACTGAATATATTCGTTGTTAATCAGGTTGTAAAATCTAAAACCTCCCATCTCTTTTTTTTGAAAAAACGATAACCACGGCAGTGCGTTTTATGTACATAAAAAACCACCTACATTAATGTGTATATGGTTGATTCTGTTGCTCCCCTTTCATTTGAAAAATAAAACTGTAATATCTTGATTGAGTATGTGACTATCAGGAAGATAAACGGTTAAATTTCTTCAATTATGGAGGTGCCGGATGAAAAATCTCCAGAAGTCCATTCCCAGGTCTCATGTAAGCGAATTTTACCGTCAACTAACATTTCAGGTTTTGAAAAACACTTTCCGGACATGATTTCTTTGTTGATATTGATTTGATGATAACACATTTCAATACTTCCATCTTCATGAACTAATCCAATTAAATGGCCATAAATTATTTTACCACCTTTGTATTCAGAAGAAATAATATTGCCTTCTTGTTTGTAGTAAAACAGGGTTTCTAAAGATGTCTCTCCGTTATCAGCATTCTGAATAGGTCTAAATACCTTGTTATTGTAGTTAATCATTCCCATTTGAGATTTACAGTAAACTTAACCAAAGAAAAACAAAAGATCCAACACCCCTAATTCACTGTGACTATAAACGAACAAGCTACGCATAAAGCGGGGCTCGTTCACTGTGGCTCCCCTGATCGACGAAAGATGCAGCTATAATTCAATGATTGAGTAGGTAACTATCAGGAAATTAAGGGGGTTAAATTTCTTTATTACAACCAGAAATCGACTCACATTTGGTTATATATTCACCATATAACCAAATTATTGCATTATTTGGGTTATATTTATTCCAAATAAGTCAGCATGTTGGAGTTCTTGCCTGTAAAAGTAGATGTAGAATCAAAGGCTGTATTGAGGAAAACGGCTATGGCCAATAAAGCACTCGCAGAATTAAAGGGTGTAATAGGTACAATTCCTAACGAAAAAATCTTACTAGAAACACTTGCACTTAGAGAGGCCCGAGAAAGTTCTGCAATTGAAAATATCATCAGCACATTTGATGAGGTCTATCAAAGCAATCTGTTTAGTAATCAATATGCCAGTCCCGAAGCGAAAGAAGTTCATCAATATGCAAAAGCACTAATTGAAGGATTTAATCTTGTAAAAAAATATGGAATTCTCAGCAATAATCACATACTTCAGATTCAGCAAATTGTAGAACAGAATAATGCCGGATATAGAAAGTTGCCTGGAACGAAATTGCTCAACGATAAACCAGGAGAGATTGTTTACACCCCACCTCAAGGTCATGATTCTATAGTGGCACTTATGAATAATCTTGAAGTATTTATAAATGATGATAAAATAATGGATGTCGATCCACTTATAAAAATGGCTATTGTACATCACCAATTTGAAAGCATACACCCTTTTTATGATGGAAATGGCAGAACAGGAAGGATCGTTAATATTTTATATTTAGTTCAAAAGAAATTGTTGCATCTGCCTATTTTATATTTAAGTAAGTATATCATCAAGAATAAAAGTGATTATTATCGATTATTGCAGGAAGTAAGGGTTAATAATAGTTGGGAAGATTGGATTATCTATATGTTAGATGGGATTGAAAAAACAGCTATAGAAACTATTATACTTATCAATTCTATCAAGCAGTTGATGCAGGAGTATAAGACCTTGATACGAAGTCAATACCCAAAAATGTATAGTCAGGATTTATTGAATAATCTTTTCAAATATCCTTACACAAAAATTGAATACATACAATCAGATCTTGAGATTAGCCGTAATACTGCCATACGATATCTTGAAGAGTTAGTAAAGTCTAACATTCTTGTAAAACATAAAATTGGTCGTGAAAATTTTTATGAGAATCGAGAGCTTTTTAAACTATTGAGTGGAAAGTAACATTAAAAAAGGGTCATACATTAATTTATGACGCTTTTAGCATTTTATCGGCTATCCTTACAGACGAAAGATGCAACTATTAAGGTAACAGCAACTTCAATTCACCACCCAACCCTGTTTTGATAATTTTTATTAAAGTTGAGAGCTTGATGTCTGATGCATCAGTCTCAATTCTTGAAATATAAGACTTATTGGTGCCACATTTAGCTGCAAGTTCTTCTTGCCTCATACCTCGACTGTTTCTTGCTTATTCAGTAAGAATCCTATTTTGAAAACTTCAAAGCACCTTTCAAATTTTCTCTTTTTGCCGTTCCGACTTTTCCATACTGATTCTTAATAAACTCATCAAGAGATGTCAGGTTTTTATTTTTCGTTTTCATATTGATATTCCTCCTTGATTTTTATGAACTCAGCTATTATCAATTTAAAGGTTTTTTCTTCTTGTAATGATAAAAGACAAAAACGCCTTTTTTATTCGAAATAACTATATCTTCTAATCCGTCCTTATTCATATCTTCTATAACTATGTGAATGCCAGCACCTGAGTCATCATCGATATCGTGGCTAATCCACATCGGACTTTTACCCGGTTTAAATTCAAGCCAGCGTAAGAGTGATTTTTCAAATTCACCTGGATCCTTTCCATTATGTGCCATGAACCTTTTACCCACTATAAAATCAGGATGCTTATCTCCATTGAAATCTGCCATAGCCATGGCATGTGTTTGGGACAAATCTTTCTGAATCACTTTTGTTTCAACCCCAGTGGAGGTTCGGAGATGCCACCAAATCCCATAATCATGGGCAGAGGAATTGAGCAAGTCAACTAAACCGTCCCCATCTAAGTCCAAGACCATGATGTGAGCACTATCAAATTTTAATGGTAAGGGATGAAATGTCCATTTGCTGGCCATCACATCCGCTGGGCACTCCCACCATCCCTCTTTGAAAATAATATCCTTTCTACCATCTCCATTCATATCGCCATAACCCAAACCGTGTGTATATTTATGCGTTCCCAAGTTGGGATTGGATGAAATTACATGAGCTTTCCATGTGGTGTCTTGTTTAGCTCGAGGCGCTTCTAACCAGATCATTTGTTTTGATTTGGAATCATTGCCTATGATATCTTTTAATCCATCGCCATTGACATCTTCAAATAATGGCGATTCATTTCCAATAGAGGCATATAAAAAATGTCTTTCCCAAAGAATCGCCTTGTTTTTTGGATTCTCAAACCAATAAACTGCCTCTCCTGGCAATCCTACTTTAATTAAATCAACCCAACCATCATGATTGACATCTTGAGCAAAATTTAAAAATGAATTAGAATATCCCTCATCCACCTTAAATACATGATCTTTAGGGAATACGTTTAACGATTTATCGTATCGAATATCATCATCACTGATGACATGTTTTGTCCAGTTAGGTGCTTCAAACCAAAATGCCCCAGCCATGACATCCTTTTTGCCATCATGATTGACATCACCCACACACACGCCTTCAGAAATAAAGGTCGTGCTCAGTACTACTTTCTTAAATTCAGGAATATGCTCTGTCGCGCTGTCTTTTACAAAAAAAAGACAGGTGGTCAGCAAAGCTTTAGAAAATAATGTAAGGTTATTCATAATTTTAAGAGTAAAAATTGTACATCGTGAAAATAATGCGTGAAGACATAAAATAACTTGTCAAATCCCCTCATCTTTCTAAGTAATGTTTCTTCCATCATATTGATGGTTTTAACTGTGATAGAAGCATATACATTTGCTGAATGAATCATTGTTAAAATCATTAGAATTAAAAGAAAATATTTTAATTCTATTTTGAAGTTAACTTAAAGTACGTCAAAATGCAACATCTCTAACTCGCTGATGGACAAAGAAAAAGCCAAACCCCGCGGCGTATGGCTTGTCCAGTCTGGCGCCCCTTACAGACGAAAGGTGCAACTATAATGCGATGATTGAGTATGTGACTATTAGGAAATTAAGAGGTTGAGCTTCGTGTCAAATTGCAGAAAGTTATTTCCCACTCCAAGCATCCATTATTCCTGATTTAATATCAGTATAACTTGTAAATAGATAAATTACTAAAACAATAATAAAAATTGTTTTCCAGTGTGTTTTTACTAAGGCTTTTAAGTCATTTAAGAATTGATTCATATCTGTGATTTTAAGGGTTAAATTAAATTCATAGGGTTTGGTTTCGGAAGATTTAATAAATTCAGACAAGTCACTTTTTAATACCTCTCCAATAACTTTTAAGGAATAAAGACTTGGTTTTACCTCATTATTCTCAATTCTTTGAATTGTTCTAAGTGTCAACCCTGTCTGTTCTGTAAGTTCTTTTTGAGAGATATTCAAACTTGTTCGAATCTCTTTTAATCTTGCACCAAATTCCATTTTGCAAATATGATTTAAGTAAATGAATGATTTATTGACATGTAGGCGCCATTTGGACGACATTTTCTATGTCAAATGCAATAATATAATCAGATTGTGAAAAAATACGCTGAAAGAGGCGATTTACTTGAAGTCAAAAGATGCAGGTCACTTAAGACACTGATAGACAAAGAAAAAGCCATCCCGATTAATCGGGATGGCTGGTCCAGTGTGGCTCCCCTTTTCCTCGAAAGATGCAACTACAATCCGATGATTGAGTATATCACTATCAGGAAATTAAAGGGTTAGGGTTCCTTGTATGTTTGAGGGGATAAAATCCAAATGACCTGAAATAATAGGGCACCTATGAAAGTCCATAAAATATCATTCCAGTCAAATCTTAACTTACCTGACATTTGTGCAAATTCCCATCCAAATAATCCTATGACCGAAATTAAATTTGAGAATAAGTGTCTCTTTTTAAAAAACCAATTATCCGAGTTCTTCTTTTTGAATACGTATGGAATAGTTAGAACAAATAATGCTGGTATACCAATTGCAGGGAAGAAGTTAGGCGCAACACCCAAAAGATATTTGATTATTGAATTATCTCCGCTATAATTAGGGCGAATATTATCTTGAATTTGGTTGAATGCGGAAAAACAAAGGGCAAATATCAAAAACCAATAATATTCTAATTTGAATTTCATTTTTTTGTGATTATTTGACAAAAATGATAAAAAGATGCAACTAGCCTAACTCACTGATAGACAACAAAAAAGGCGACATTTCTGTCGCCTTGTGCACTCTTGCTCCCCTTTTCCTCGAAAGATGCAACTATAATTCCTTAATTGAGTATGTGACTATTTGGAAATTAAAGGGATGAACTTCGTGTCAAATTACAGGAAGTTTATTTCTCAATCTTCTTTTAGTAAAA
>JBILBU010000062.1:0-7196 GCA_044353505.1 Chitinophagaceae bacterium
TCAACTCCTCCAGATTATTTAAACCCTGATTTACCTGCTGGACTAAAGCATGTACAAATTCCAATTATACAAGCCACCCCAGAAACTGTAAAAGGTTATGGATGGTTGGTTGATGATCCTGCAGCTTGCGCGGTAGAAATCACCAGATGGCCTGCTCAGGGATGGAGGCTAGTAGACACTGATTGCGGCGATGAGGGTGGTACAACTGAAGGCGTATTCATCAGTAGCTGGAAGGGAGACATCCTTTATGGTTCCAACGAAGCCGTGGGGGGAAATTATATCTTAGGTTATGCAACTGCTCCAGAACATGCGTCCGTAGCGAGTTCCAACAAACCAAAACAGATATTACTCTGGCATGCCAACTATCATCCTGATGGCGGCCAATTATTTTTTCCACTTGATAAACGTCCTTATTTGGTTCCTGTGGCACTTCCCGGTGATGATGTTAAGCCAGAGGACTTCATATGTTTTTTATGCAGTGGGGAACAAGGGCTCTACATACATGCAAATATTTGGCATGAAGGAGTTTTTGCCATTGATGGAAAACAACGCTTCCTCGATAGGCAGGGCGCAGTGCATGCCAGGGTTTCCGTTGATTTTGCCAGAGAATTCAATTGCCTACTGGAACTACCTCTTGAAGGATTATAATAATCGGGTTGCTTAAGATAATGTAAAACTTTTTAAGATGGTATACGTGTTCTTTGAACAGCACATTAGGCCATCATCCTGATATCAAGTTCCTCCACTTTTTTCTAGCCCATGGAGTTTTTCTAAGAAACGTAAGGCTTAATTGAATGCTCGGGTTTTCTATGAAACAGTTGATGCGGATATGCTGGGTAAGATCCTCCCAGCCAAAGTGGTCAACCAATTCAGTAATAATTTTTTCGAATGTTTTTCCGCCAAGGGATCATTAGATATTTTCTCTATAAATATCATTTAAGGTTGACTGAGTTCAACTAATAAATGCAATTTTTAGAAAAAAATGGCAAAAATGCTTTTAAAGGCATTCTGTCATTTGACAGAGTAGTAACACCTTTTGGTTACTATGACAAAAAAACACTCAAGTCAGTTTGATATAAAGATATCAGATTGAGGCTTGAAAACATAAATAGCAGTATGATAAGTTAAACTATGATAGAGTGCCTTGCAAAAAGTAAACACCCTGTGCATACAATTACATTCGATAAGGATAAGGGATTTGGTGATCGCATGAGTGTTGCCAATGCCTTAAACGCAGACATCTATTGTACAAGGCCTTATACCAGCCAGGATAAAGGGACAGTTGCAAACCGGATTGGGCAGATTAGAAGGTTTTGCCTTAAAAGAATGACCTTAGTATTATGACGGATGATCAAGTAAAACGTGTAGAAAGATTATTAAACAACAGACCAGTAAGGAAATTTAATTATAAAAGAATTTCCTTACGCCTCATCGCCACTAAAGTAATAAAACCATGCAATCAAAAAAACGAATTGTTTTAATCGGGAGCGGCTTAAACGGCCTGTCATTAGCATATACACTATCAAAATTAAAAATTGATGTAAAAATATTAGAGGCTTCATCAAGATTAGGCGGTAGAATTCAAACTGTAAAAGGGAAAATGGAAACACCTTTAGAGTTAGGTGCAACTTGGTTTTCTGATCTTCACCAAAACTTATTGCTTTTACTGGAAGAATTGGGTTTAAAGAAATATCCGCAATTTTCAAAAGGGAAATCCCTATTTCAAACAAATTCTTTTGAACCCTCTCAAGAGTTTTATGTACCGGAATCTGAAAGTCCGTCGTACAGAATTATTGGCGGAACACAAAAGCTAATTGAAAAATTAAGCCAACATATTACGAATGCAAGTATTCATTTTAGTACCAAAGTTTCGTTCATCAAAGAAATTGAAAATGAAATTTTAATAGAAACAACTGAAGGCCAAAAACTGCATGCTGATCTGGTTGTGGTATGCATACCCCCGCAATTGGCAGCTTCGCAAATAAGATTTTCGCCTGAATTGCCAGATAATGTCTCCCAAATATTACCCACCGTTCAAACATGGATGTCAGGATCCATAAAATTTGTACTAGAATATGATAAACCCTTTTGGCGAAATGATGGTTATTCAGGGATGCTATACAGTCATTCTGGAATTGTTACAGAAATGTATGACCACAGCAATTTCGAAGAAACAAAATTTGGATTTACCGGATTCCTTAATAGCGGGGCATCATCGCATTCGCAAAAGGTAAGAGAAGAGTTAGTCTTGCAACAATTAGCTCAACTATTTGGAAATGAAATGTTGAACCCTATAACTTATACCGATAAGATCTGGACAGATGAATTTGTGTTCCGTGGAACTGAAGTAATACAGCGGCCACACCAAAATAATGGACACCCTTTGTTACAGGAAAGCTATATGAAAGGGAAATTATTTTTTTCAGGGACAGAAATAGCTACAAGTTTTTCTGGGTATATGGAGGGGGCTATAATTTCTGCATTAAAAATGGCCGATATAATTAAGCATCATTAAATAAAGCAGGGATTCACTGTGATTCAAGTAGAACGATTTGTGACTCATTACATCATGATCGATAAAACCTCTAATAACCTTTCTTGCTAAACATGTCCTTCAGTATCTGCCAGTTTTTAGCAAGTTGAACATATTCTTAGAGGTCTTGTCGGAATAACTAGCAGATGCTTAAACACCACATCCGTTGGTCGATACGCTTAAGAGCAATAGTGAATTTAGCTATTCTATAAGTTTGAATAGTAATCATACCAGGAATTACTTTTCTATAAGATAGCATCAATAAAAAAAAATAACAAACTGAGTTGTGTAAAGTTTTTAGACAAGTAATCTAAGGATTGCACAACATGGTCAAATGATAGAATACCCTAAAAGTTCTTTTGTCGTTTGTGTATAAAAGTGAAACTTAGTCCCTGAAAACAGCAATTGTTTAGTTGATAAAGAGAGTTAGGTTAAGCAACAAATTGATTAAGCCAAACTTTCTTGTCACCTTTATTTTATAGAGAGGCGCTCTACAATCTGCGCCATACTATAGAACTGAAAAGTCTTGTTATCGCTCATAGCAACAAATAAACCTTCCTTAAACCCGGGGAGTTCAATTGAGGTTATATCAGAGCCATCAGAATTATTAGTTGAAAAAGGAATGCTTTTGATCAGCGTGTGCTCGTGCGGATTGGTTAGTGATCCTTGTCTTGAATAGACATTAAATCTGTTGGCGGATTGATCTGATACTAAAATATATCCTTGATTATCTGAGGTAGTATATATGGAAATCCCCTCATTGTCGTCTTTGAATTCATTTGTTCCAAAAATTGCCAACTGAACATCAGCGCTATCAGGGTCGGCGTGGTATTTGCGGATACCTACTTGCTCATCAGAGTAGTAAACATAGCCAAGGGCATGATCAACTGCTATTGATTCAATTTCTTTTTTACCTGAATAAGTTCCAAATTTCCTTACCAGCTTAGCTTTTACAATAGCTGCTGAATCGTAGAGCAAATATTGGTACAAGTACCCGGATGAGGGACCTTCTTTTCGACCAACAATTGCAAATGTGTTTCCATCTCTTTTCCTCGTATACAAAGCAATACCCATGGGAAGATTCAAACTATCATCTTCAAATACTTTAATTCCACCACAATCTATTATTTCCATAGAGGGAAGAGTAAAAACACGAATGGATTGCGCATCTCGTTCTGTTGCAACAGCTATATCGATTTTTACTTTGTTGAAATTGAATCCATATGCGATGTCTACATTATTAACCCTTTTAAGATTGAGCCTAGATCTGTTACTGTCAATTTTACCACTTAAATTAAAAACATAAACTCCCCCCTTTGATTTATGTTTATCCGTACCCAACACAAGACTACTATCAAGATTAGATGAATTTACCCAGATAGCAGGGTCATCTGTATCGCCAAAAACAGTTTCAGTGACTACTATAGGCTGTAGGGCAGATTCAACTTTAGATGGCCCTGAACAAGAGGATGCTGTTATGCTTAACATTAAAAACAAATAAGAAAGAGTCTTCATACCTAAAATTAAGAAACTCCCGGTATTAAAAAATACCGGGAGTTGAATCAATATCAACTATTGAGTCATTATTTTAATAAGTCGAACTTCAATCCAAAGTTCATACGCGGGCCATAGAATTCAATTTGAGCAGTCCTGCTTTTGTCGCCTTGATAATAACGCAATGGCTGGTTAGTCAAGTTATTGATTTCAGCAAAGAAACGTAGTTTCTTATTGAAAGCATAAGAACCATTGAAATCAAGAAACAATTGTTTATCGTAATAACGATCAAAGAATGGGTCTTCATTGTAACCTGCATCATCACTATCATCTACGTATGCTGCAGTGTAGTTAACGGATAAGCGCAATACAATTTTTTTGTTCTCATAAGACAATGAACCGTTGAACATATGGGGCGCTGTACCAGGAAGCGTAACGTTCTCACGAATTAAAGCACCACTTCCATCATATATACCTTTGGCTTTAGAAGTTGTATAGGTGTAGTTGGTATAAATACCAAATCCTTTCCAGAATCCAGGTAGAAAGTCAAGCTGACGCTGGAAGGCAACTTCAAAACCAAAGACGTCAACAGGGCTCCCGTTTCTTCTTTGAATAAACTGCCAATTGTCACCTGCTTCGATTGGATTATTCGCTACATCTGGGAAATCAGCAGCAAATTTTTGAGTTGTATAATTCTCGTCTCTATATGCGTAGAAAAAATTGTTAAGGTGTTTGTAGAAAATTCCACCCGAAAAAATACCAACTGATTTGAAGTAACGCTCGAACATCAAATCTACATTAGTTGCTTTGATTGGCTTTAAACTAGGGTTACCTGCACTTAATTCCAAGTCACTTGCTAGTACATTGAAGTATGGAACCAGATCAAAATACTTCGGACGAGCAATACCAGTTGTTACGGCAGCCCTCCAAATCATATTTTCAGAGGCAGCATAACGGAAGTTAACACTAGGCAAAAGATTCAAATAACTGTTCTTTAAATTAACCTGTCCCTTAAATGTTTCTTCATCTTCAACAATATTACCTGTATAATTTAATGAAGTATTTTCAAGACGAACACCCGCTACCATGGTCAACTTATCAGAAAATTCTTGATTCAACTGTAAGTAACCAGCAGTAATACTTTCTTTTGCTTTATAATTGCCCGCAAGGTATTCAGCCGGAGCATCAGCTTCTTCAAATAAGGATGCATCCTTAAAATTAAGTCCACCTAAATATCTTGGATCAACAAAATCGCCAATTTTGTATTTGTCACCAGCATAATAATTTGCGACATCCTGACTTTTCAATCCCAACAAGCTAATATTGGCAAAATTAGCTTCCGTAGTTTCTGTTGGACTATACTCAAAAAAATTGTTTGTTCTAACCTTAGTTTTTTCTCTCAACCTCAAACCGTATTTCAAAATACTTTTGTTATTAGAGGAAATAGGTTGAGAAAATCCAAGTTTAACATTAAAATCTTCCTCAAACTGATCTTGATATTGCTCTGTCAACTCATTAAGTCTTGTATAAGCTGTTAGTGCAGTTGTTGAACTCAACAATGGAAATTCAGGATCAACAATATCTTGGGCTACTTGTATAGATCTTCTCCCCATGGAGACATAACGTTCGTTAGGTCTAACCTCAGAAGCTCTTGCATATTGAGCACTCCAATCAAATTTCACGTTGCCAAATAAATGATCACCGCGGACTTGTAAAGAACGAACACGCTGATCTTCAAGTCTTCTTGCTTCATTCTTGCTATTATCAATACCCCCTTTGGTTTGGCGAAGCACTTCACCATTATTGTACCCTGTAATATTGCCGGCATCATCATAGAGAATGTTAGCATCTCCTCCACGGAAACGATGACGAAGACGGAATCGATTTTCTAAATCATCTCTCCAGTTATAAGAGCCAACTACATAAATTGTACTGTTGGGAGATAATTTGAAATCAAGTGTACTAGAAACAGAACGGCGAACACGTTTCACGTCATATTTTCTAACATCATGATCTGAAATAAAAAGTTTACCATTTTCATCTTTAGACCATACTGCTTCTACGTTATCAGAACCAAAATCATTGGAATTGATTGAACCATTTAAGATATAACCAAATTTCTTGTTTTTGGTTCTGTTACCCACTATGAAGTTGCCAGTTCCAATAAAACCGTTTCTGATTGAGTTGTACCCACCCGCTAAAGTACCTGATAAACGCAGGCCATTTGAAGGTGCACGACTAATTAGATTTACAGATCCTCCAATGGCATCAGCATCCATTTCGGCAGTTAAGGTCTTACTAACTTCCACAGTTTGAATCATATCAGCAGGAATTAAATCCATTTGTACTCTTCTGTTATCGCCTTCTGCAGATGGAATTCGCTCTCCATTAAAATTTACTGCATTTAATTCAGGGCCCATTCCTCTGATGATGATATTTCTTGCTTCACCTTGATCGTTTTGCATAGCAATACCTGAAATACGTCTGATAGCATCACCAATATTGGCATCAGGAAAACGACCAATCTGATCGGCCGAAACAATATTACTTATGTTTAAGTTGTTCTTTTGCTGACTTAAAGCTTTAGATTGACCTTTCAAGCGATCGCCTACAATCATTACCTCATTCATAGAGTTCAGACCCGACTGCATTTGTTCGGTTAATTCATTAACTCCTTCCTTTATATCAATTTGACGATAGATTTTTTTATAACCTATATAATCAATAGAAAATGTGTAACGTCCAGCTTTCAGACCTTGAAAAACTGCCAATCCAACTTGATTGGATATTGCTTGTCTATTACCCGGATTCAATCGAACACTTGCACCAGGCATATTCAGTTTTTCTTCATCAATAACTTTTACATTTAAAACCGATTGGGCATTTGTTACAAGAGCCAAAAACAATAAACCCATAAAAAGCAAAATCTTCTTCATTTGTTAAAATTTTGACAAATGTCAATCTTTCATGTCCGTAAAACGTTATTCGAGTATTAAGTAATCTTTACTTCAATGTTGAGTAATTGTGAATACTCCCATTCGTTTCAATTTAGCATAATTGTGGGCTGCACTTCCATTTTTTAAAATTCCCCGAATTCAATTTTTTTGGTCCACCACTTTTTGTCTCACTGTTAAAGATTTATATCCCCAGTTTGAAATCAAAAGAAAAT
>JBILBU010000063.1:0-7178 GCA_044353505.1 Chitinophagaceae bacterium
AAACAAAAAAAGATCCTTCGCTTACGCTCAATAAATTCATACGCCTTATTCAAATGATGAGAAAAGAAGAAATTTCACTTCCCATTGTTCAAGTAGGTGGCAGCGAAAAGGGAGTTAATCTACTTACAGCACATGGTGCAAAGGGCCTTGAGTTTGAACATGTATTTATTGCTGGGTGCAATGCTTCCTATTGGGAGTCGAAGAAGTCCAATAACAGAGGATACAAACTCCCGGATACCTTATTTATTTCGAGTCCGAATTCAACTTCAGATGAAGAATTAAGAAGACTTTTCTATGTGGCACTAACAAGGGCAGAAAAGCACCTGGTGCTTTCATACGCAAAACTAAAAGATGAAGGCAAAGATCTTGAGCCCAGTATGTTTCTTGAAGAGATTAAATATGCCGATCATATCAATGAACAAAGCCCCATACCTGATGAAGAAGTGATATCAGCGTTTTCAATGGTGAGGATTGTATCTTCTCAGTTGCCAGTTATCGAAAAAATGGATTCAGATATTATTGATAAGGCCTTAGATAAGTTCTCGATGAATGTTACTGCTTTAAATAATTATCTGAATTGTCCACTTGAATTCTATTATCGAAACCTCATCCGAATTCCTTCACCAAAAAGTGAAACGCTTGAATTTGGATCAGCCGTTCACCATGCACTTGAATCTTTTTTTAATAAAATGAAAGAAGATCCAAACAAAGATTTCCCGACAAAAGAAAATCTAACAGATGACTTCATAAACTATATTTATCGACACAGGGAAAGTTTCACAAAAGAGGAGCTAGAAAGGCGCCTCGAATATGGAAAAGAAATACTGGATAAATACTACGAAAAAAAGATAAGCTCCTTTTCAAAGATCGTTTCCGTAGAACGCAATATTCGCAATGTTTTGATTGACGGGATCCCACTAAAAGGCAAAATTGACAAAATGGAGTTTGATGGGCGCCAAGTAAATGTGGTTGATTATAAAACCGGCAACCCTGATAACGCAAAAGAAAAACTTAAAGTCCCATCAGAAGATCTTCCTTATGGTGGCGACTATTGGAGACAGGCAGTATTCTATAAGCTTCTCGTAGACAATAGTGAACAGGGCAAATATCAAGTAATGAGTACTGAGTTTGATTTTGTTGAGCCAAACTCAAAAAAAGAAATACGCTCAATTAAGGTGCCGATATCGAGAGAAGATACAGAAATAGTAAAGGAGCAAATCAAGTTTGCCTGGGGAAAAATCCAAGCCCGTGATTTTTATACCGGCTGCGGAAAAGAAGATTGCCATTGGTGCAATTTTGTTAGAACAAATAAATTAGACCAGCGTGCAATAGAGGACGCGCAATAAACATTCCGATTTACTATAGTTAACTGCCAATTGGAACAAGCAGAATGTGTTAACTTTGTTACAAGAATGAAAAGGTTCAAGCTTAAACGTTTTTTTTTCGGCACAACTACGTTGATTATTTCATCGTTAATGTTTGTGAGCTGTGGGCAACAGATACCCCCGACTGGTGGGCCAAAAGACTCCTTGCCTCCAAGGCTAATTACGGCAATACCAGCCTATGGTGCCAAGAACTTCAAATCAGATCGAATTGTATTGGTATTTGATGAATACATTTCATTGGATAACCCTTTTGAAAAACTTACGTATTCCCCCACACCTAAAGTAAATCCCCTGGCAGAAGGTAAACTGAAAACTGTAACGATTAAAATAAAAGATACCCTTGAGGAGAATACAACCTACAGTATAGATTTTGGCAACTCGATTATAGACATCAATGAAAAAAATCCCTTGCGCAACTTTTACTATACTTTTTCTACTGGCGCATACTTGGACTCAGGCTTTATCACTGGGCAAATTTTAATCGCAGAAACAGGAAAAATAGACAGCACGATGATTGCTGTACTCCACGATAAGCTGGATGACTCTGCCGTAGCAAAAGAAAACCCCAGATACTATACAAAACTTAAGGGAGATGGTAGTTTTATTTTTAGAAATCTGCGTCCTGGCAAGTACAATATTTTTGGCCTGAAAGATGTGGATGGTGGAAAAAAATATGATCAGTCCAGTGAGCTCATCAGCTTTCTTGATAGTGCTATTGAAATTGGCATTGATACCGCTGTAATGCTCTATGCATTTGAGGGGATAAGTGAAACTCGCCCTATTGTAATGCCTTCCAAACCAAAGCCGGTGGGAGAAAAAAAGAAAGAAGAGGATAAGCGTTTAAAATTTGGCAATACCCTTGAAGGAGGAAAACAAGATATTCTTAGTCCATTTATACTTTCATCTGATCATCCCTTGAAAGACTTTGATACAACCAAGATCAGGTTAACGGATAATGAGTTTAATCCTATCCCCGGAATTAAATTTGAACAAGATTCAACAAGGAAAAAACTGTTGATCAATTATGCTTGGCCTGAGAATACCCCCTTTAAGCTCATCCTTGAAAAAGATGTTGCAACGGATACACTGGATAATAAATATGTTAAAACCGATACCCTTAGCTTTACCTCCAAAAAAGAAACAGACTACGGCAGCATAGATATCCGAATTGATGAAATAGACAGCTCAAAGCACCCTGTTTTACTAATTGTAAAGGATAATAAAATCGTTTTTAAACAAAGCATTGAACTCCCCCGCTACCAGATTAAACTTTTCAATCCCGGAGAATATCAATTGAGGATGCTCTATGACAACAATCAAAATGGGCAATGGGATACAGGAGATTATTGGAAAAAAATTCAGCCCGAAAAAGTTGTCTCTCGAAAACAACCTTTCCTCATCAAGGCAAACTGGGATAATGAGTTGAGGATAGACTCCATCGACTTTTAGCCTAGCTATTCCAAATTAAAAAATCTAAAAAAATCTCGTCGATATTGCAATAGTGCACCAACCCTTAGTACCTTTGGATATGCACCTCTCATCACAACTTCTTGAGTCGGCCGTTAAGGAATTCTCCCGTCTGCCAGGCATCGGAAAAAAGACTGCACTCAGGTTGGTGCTTCATCTGTTGCGTCAGGAAAATAGCGACGTACAGCAGTTCAGTGACACGATTTCAAGAATGAAAACAGAAATAAAATTCTGCAAAACCTGTTTCAATATTTCAGATCACGAGCTATGCGCGATTTGTAGCAACACAGGAAGGAAAAAGGAAATGATCTGTGTTGTTGAAAATATTAGAGATGTAATTGCAATTGAATCAACAGATCAATACAATGGCACCTACCATGTGCTGGGGGGCATTATATCTCCCTTGGATGGAATAGGCCCAGATCAACTCACCATTGATGCCTTGGTAAGCCGAGTGGCAGTAGAAAAATCTAAAGAGATTGTATTTGCACTAAACCCCACCATTCAGGGAGATACAACAATATATTATATCCGCAAAAAACTCAACGACCAAACGATTCGATTTACCACCATCGCAAGGGGTATCTCCTTTGGGGGTGAACTGGAATATGCAGATGAAATGACCCTGGCTAAAAGTATCCGAAATAGGCTGCCAGTAGACAGTTATATACAATAGATTGTAAGGAGAACTGCGCTCAAGGTATTATAGGCATTATATATAGATAAATCATTCATAACGCCCTTTGCAATTAGGGACCAAAGCCTTTGCTCCTGTGCCTTTGTGCCTATGTTTGTATTATCTTTGCATCTCTGAAACCAAGCATGAAAGACATTTATACAGCTCTCAAAGAAAGGATTCTAATTATCGATGGCGCAATGGGCACCATGATACAACGTTATAAGCTGTCGGAAGCGGATTATAGAGGAACTCGATTTGCCGATTGGGGCTCCGACCTCAAAGGGAATAACGACCTACTTTGTCTGACCCAGCCCGAAATAATTAAAGATATTCACCTTCAATACCTAGAAGCAGGAGCCGATATCCTTGAAACCAACACCTTTAATGCACAGGCAGTTTCAATGGCAGATTACAATATGAGCGAACATGCTTATGAAATCAATGTTGCCGCGGCACACTGTGCGAACCAAGCCGTTAGGGAATATCTTGAAAAGCACCCAGAAAAAAAAGATCAGGGTGGGCCCTATGTAGCTGGGGCCATTGGCCCAATGAACAAAACACTGTCCTTATCGCCCGATGTAAATAATCCCGGGTTCAGGGGAATCAGTTTTGATGAAGTGGCAGATGCCTATTATGAACAAGTAAAAGGATTGATAGAAGGTGGCATAGACCTGATCCTAATAGAAACCATTTTTGATACCCTGAATGCAAAGGCTGCTATATATGCCATCAAGAAGTTCTTTCGCGACCACAAAATGAAAGAGCTGCCGCTCATGATTAGTGGTACAATTACCGATGCATCAGGCAGAACCTTAAGCGGACAAACATTAGAAGCTTTTTATACTAGCATTGCACATGCGAACCCTTTGAGCGTAGGGCTTAATTGCGCACTAGGTGCAAACCAAATGCGCGGTCATATTGAAGAGCTCTCTCAAATAGCATCATGCTACACTTCAGCTTATCCAAATGCTGGTCTGCCTAATGCGCTAGGAGAATATGATGAAGAGCCTGCAGAGACAGCACACTTCATTGAAGAATGGGCCCAGCAAGGTTTTGTCAATATCGCAGGGGGTTGCTGCGGAACCACTCCAGATCATATCAAACATATTGCTGATCATGTAAGAAAAATTCAACCAAGACAATTGCCTGTGTTGGAAACATCGCTTACAGAAGAAGGAAACAATTTATAATGCAAGAAAAAGTACACATCAAGCCATATATGAGGTTGTCTGGACTGGAGCCATTGGTGATCAGACCGGAAACTAATTTTGTGAATGTTGGGGAAAGAACAAACGTAACAGGCTCTAAAAAATTTGCCCGCTTAATCAGAGAAGAATTATATGAGGAGGCGCTCAGTATAGCTAGGCAGCAAGTTGAGAGTGGCGCTCAGATACTGGACGTGAACATGGATGATGCGTTGCTTGACGGACTAAAGGAAATGGTTATTTACCTGAACCTCCTTCAAAGTGAACCAGATATTGCCCGTATTCCAATCATGATAGACTCTTCAAAGTTCTCTATCATTGAAGCAGGCCTAAAATGTGTCCAAGGAAAATGTGTGGTCAACTCCATCTCATTAAAAGAAGGGGAAGAAAAGTTTATAGAACAAGCTATTATTTGCAGAAGCTTTGGGGCAGCTGTTGTTGTCATGGCATTTGATGAAAACGGACAAGCAGACACTCTTGCAAAAAGAGTTAGCATAGGAGAACGAGCGTATAATATCCTAACAAAAACCGTTGGCTTCCCTCCTTCAGATATTATATTTGACTTAAACGTATTTGCAGTAGCAACCGGACTTGAGGAGCATAACAATTATGCAGTTGATTTTATAGAAGCTACTCGAGTATTAAAACAAAAATATCCACTAATTAAAATCTCAGGGGGGGTAAGTAACCTTTCGTTTTCTTTCCGCGGCAACGAGCATGTTAGAGAAGCCATGCACTCTGTATTTCTATACCATGCTATCAAAGCCGGTATGGATATGGGCATTGTAAATGCAGGGCAGTTGGTGATCTACGATGAAATCGATCAGACATTAAGGAAACTTTGTGAAGACGTTATATTGAATCGGAATAATGACGAAAATCAAGCAACAGAAAATTTAATACAGTTTGCTGAAACCGTCAGGGCTAAAGGTAAGGTTCAGGAAAAGAATGAGGTTTGGAGAGAAAATACTGTAGAAGAAAGAATAAAGCATGCGCTTATTAATGGTATTACAGAATATATTGATATCGATACAGAAGAGGCACGACTAAATTATCCTAAGCCAATTGATGTAATTGAAGGACCATTGATGGATGGGATGAATGTGGTAGGAGATTTATTTGGGGTAGGGAAAATGTTCCTGCCTCAGGTGGTAAAAAGTGCGCGTGTAATGAAAAAAAGCGTTGCCATTCTTACCCCGTATATAGAAGCAGAAAAACAAAAGGCATCATCCGCAGGTAAGATTTTGCTGGCTACAGTTAAAGGAGATGTTCATGACATTGGTAAAAATATAGTAGGCGTTGTTCTTGGTTGCAATGGATATGAAATCATTGATCTTGGTGTAATGGTGTCCACAGATAGAATCCTCGACGAAGCCCAAAAACATGGTGCGGATATAGTTGGACTAAGTGGATTGATTACCCCTTCGCTAGACGAAATGGTTCACGTGGCATCAGAGATGAAGCGCAGAGGGATGAAACAACCCCTCTTAATTGGCGGAGCAACTACATCTCGAATGCACACCGCACTAAAAATTGCCCCGCAATATCCAGGGGGAGTAGTACACGTGCTGGATGCGTCAAGAAGTGTATCGGTTGCAGGCGCAATGCTCAATAACAATAAAAAAGATTTTTTGGGTGCACTTGATATTGAATATGATAAACTCAGAATAGAGTTTGCAAATAAAAAAACTAGTAAGGAGTTTTTAGCGTACCCCAAGGCAGTTGAAAACAAAATGCAAATTGATTGGGAAAATGCAATACTCCCTACTCCAACCTTTACTGGCAAAAAGATAATTGAAGAAATTGAATTAAGTGCGCTCACCCCTTATATTGACTGGACTCCCTTCTTTATTGCTTGGGAAATGCACGGCAAGTTCCCCGGAATCCTAAAAGACGAGAAGATTGGAGTTGAGGCTACAAAGCTATATGAGGATGCAAATAATATGCTGGAAGAAATTGTAGCAGAAAAATGGCTTCAGCCTAAAGCCGTCCTCGGATTCTGGCCAGCAAACAGCGATGATAAAGATACTGTGACACTATTGGATACAGAAAACAATGAAGAGATTGAATTGCAATTTCTTAGACAGCAAATGAAAAAAGCAAGTGGCCAGCCCAATCTATCATTGGCGGACTTCATCGCGCCCGCAACGGCTTCGAAGCAAGACCACCTTGGTGCATTTGCCGTAACAATTCAGGGAATAGAAAAACATATTGAGCGCTTTGAAGCAGAACATGACGACTATAAAAAAATTATGTTGCAGGCCTTAGCAGATCGACTGGCCGAAGCACTAGCCGAATATGTGCATATGAAAGTGCGAACAGAATATTGGGGATACGACAAAAACGAATCCCTCTCAAACGAAGACATGATTAAGGAATCCTATGTGGGGATAAGGCCCGCACCAGGATATCCTGCCTGTCCAGATCATACCGAGAAAAATA
>JBILBU010000064.1:0-7053 GCA_044353505.1 Chitinophagaceae bacterium
TACTCCCTAAGCACAGACGGAGACAACAGCTTTTATATTGGCACATCGGTATACCACATCAACAGACCCAACCAATCATTCAACGGGGGAAATTTTTTACTGGACACAAGATCAACAATTCATGGGGGAGCATACTTGCCCCTCGGTCAATACAAATCATTCCACGCAAGTATAATCCACCAAGCACAGGGTGCTGCAAAGGAAACTATATTAGGAGGAGCCTTCTCAATGAATGTAAACTATGACAACGAAAACCCCCTAGAGGTATATGCAGGTGCATGGTATAGGCTTGGAGATGCCTTGTTGCCCTACCTCGGACTGGAAATCAACAGATTTCGATTTGGATTTTCTTATGATATAAATACATCATCCCTCAGAACCGCCTCAGCATCTAGAGGCGGGACAGAACTCTCCATCATCTACATCAATGCCCACAAAGATCCCTTGAAAAGAAAAGTCAATTGCCCAAAATTTTGATGCTCGCTACTTCGCCCCTGTAAACACATAGGGCAGTACAAAATAACTGAACAGCGCAATTAATACAATGCTGATCAGATTCATTACAAACCCAGCCTTTACCATATCCTTTAGTCTGACATAGCCACTTGAAAATATAATGGCATTGGGCGGTGTTCCCATCGGCATCATTGACGCACAGCTAGCAGCTAATGCCATTGGAATACCAAGCAAAAAGGGATTTGCACCAATCGCCTCTGCAATGGCGGTTACCAATGGAGCAAATACAATAACCTGGGCAACATTGCTCATGAACTCACTGATGAAAATGGACAATGCAACAATGAGCAACAACAAATAAAATACAGAACCACCAGAAAACCCTCCAAGCCATTCTCCAACCTTGGAAATTATACCAGCATTCTCAAGCCCTGTAGCTAGGGTGATTCCACCACCGAACAACAATAAAATACCCCAAGACATTTTTGATGTGTCAGGCCATTCAAGAATTTTCTCATTTTTACCGTTGGTAATTCCAGCGGGCACAATGAACATCAGCAAAGCACCGAAAACTGAAATCATGCTATCGTCTAGCCTAACCAATCCATTTTTATTAATAAGGTCGCGCGTAATCCAAAGCAACGCAGTTGTTATAAAAATCATCAACACGCGCTTTTCAGGAATCGTCATCGGACCAAGAGCGCTCACCTCACTTTTGATCATGGCTTGCATCTCGTGATTTGCTCCAATCTTATTTGGAAACATCTTAATCAACACTGCATAAAGTGACAACAACAACAAAATCGAAATGGGCATAGCCACCAACATCCAATCAAAAAATGAAATGCCTACTCCATATTTCTTACTAATAAAAGATGCGTAAGCAACATTGGATGGTGTACCTATAATAGTGGCCACGCCACCAAAATTTGAAGAATACGCAATGGCGAGCATGATGCTCAGTGCAAAATTTTTAATGCGCGGATTGCCATCGTGTTTGGCATATACAACCGATATGATCGATACAGCAATAGGATACATCATCATGGTCGTTGCCGTATTGCTCAACCACATACTGATGAATCCGGTAGCGAGAATAAATCCAAGGATGATCCTATTGCCACCCGTTCCCGTAAATTGAACAATAGACAATGCAATTCTTGTATGGAGTTTCCATTTTTCAATTGCAAGTCCAATCATAAATCCCCCCATGATAAGAAAAATGACTTCATTGGCATATGGTGCAGCAGTATCTTTTATATTGGAGATGCCCATGAGTGGAAACAACACCAAAGGAAGAATCGAAACGGCTGGCATAGGAATTGCCTCAGTAGCCCACCACGTGATCATCAACGCTGCAACAGCCAGCACATTGCGCGCTATAGGATCGAGTCCAAAGGGATTAATGAACAACGCCAACAAAAACAAGGCGGGCCCACTTAATAAAGCGAGCCGAGAACCAAATATTGAACTAGATTGCTTTTCCAAAAACAAATTTCGCTCAATATAGAACATTATTCAACTCATCCGCCATTTGACAAGCACAAGAAGGGGATGGGATTCACTATAAATGCGTATTTTGCTAAACAACAAATAGATGTGCATTGCTCAAAGAAATTGTCATTTCCATTCAAGCCTATTTCAAGGCACATGAATTTATCCAAAAGCATAAGCTTTGGAAATGGATTCTTATCCCGGGCATTTTATATGCAGTGCTGTTTGGTGTGAGCATGTATTTTTTCTCGCAGTCTGCCACCGCCGTGATTGAATACTTAAGTACTGAAACCGGACTACAAAGCTGGATCAATAAACTTCAAGACAGCTGGATAGGTTTTTTATTCACCATGGGTGGGGTAATGCTTTGGCTTGTTCTGATGCTTTTATACTTTTCCCTATTTAAATACATTTGGCTAATCATTGGATCTCCCGTTTTTTCATTTTTGAGCGAAAAAACTGCATCAATCATCGAAGGAAAAACATTTGACTTCCAACTTAAACAATATCTTTCTGATGTAGTTAGGGGTGTTAAGCTAGCAGTAAGAAACACTTTATGGCAAACAGTTTATATCATATCCATCATACTGCTTTCTTTATTCCCCTTCATAGGATGGGCTTCACCTATGATTGCCATTGCACTTGAATGCTATTACTACGGCTTCTCGATGCTTGACTACTCTTGTGAACGTCAAAAAATGAGCGTAGAAAAAAGTATAGATTTCATAGGAAAACACAAGGGACTTGCTATTGGCAATGGAATAGTATTCTACCTGCTTCACAGCATCATTATCGTAGGCTGGGTAGTTGCACCTGCTTATGCAGTCATCGCAGCAACCATCAGCATGCATCAAATCGAAGAAAAGCAAGTGCTATAATGACAATACCGTATATCTCATGGCCGGAATAGTTTATCTCATACCCATTGCATTAGCGGAAGAAGGCTACGATGTATTGCCCGTATATCTGAAAGATAAAATACAGGAATGCACCGTATTTTTTGCTGAAAACCTCAGAACTGCCAGAAGATCGTTCAGAAAAATGGACAGCAACTTTGATATCGATAGTAGAGTATGGCATGAAACTGGATCGGCAGAACAAGAAAAGATTACGCTATTTGTTAAATGCCTTCAAGAGAACAAAACAATCGGCATTGTTAGTGAATCAGGCTGTCCTGGTATTGCAGATCCTGGTCAATTGCTGGTAGCCAATGCACATCGAATGAACGCAGTAGTGAGGCCACTGTCAGGACCAAGTTCAATATTTCTTGCACTCATGGCTAGTGGGATGAATGGGCAACAATTTACTTTTAATGGCTACCTCCCCATTGCAACACCAGAGAGAACACAAAAAATAAAAGAGCTGGAAAAGAAGGTTCAACAAGACAACTATACCCAAATCTTCATTGAAACTCCATATAGGAACAACCCACTACTTCATGCATTGATCAGCACCTGCCAGCCCCATGTAAAATTATGCATTGCTTTTAACCTAACAGCAAAAGACGAATGGGTTGTTACAAAGTCGATTGCAGATTGGAAGAAAGACATTCCAGAGCTTCCCAAATCACCAGCAATTTTTCTAATTGGCAACTAATCATGGAAGCCATGTTGGACTACCAACATCCTTCAGTGTGTATCGCATAAGAATCACTCCCGTCTATGAACTTTTTAAGTGCTAATTTCGTTTAAACGAAAAGATTACATGAACATAGGCATAGTCTGTTATCCAACATATGGAGGAAGTGGGGTTTTGGCAACAGAACTGGGCAAAGCATTGGCTGACAAGGGCCATAATATTCATTTTATCACCTACCAACAACCAGTTCGGCTTACTGGTTTCAGTGCGAATATATTTTATCACGAGGTCAGGGTTCCTGCTTATCCCCTTTTTGATTTCCCACCTTACGAAACCGCACTGGCCAGCACATTGGTGGATGTAGTAAAAAATAACCACCTTGACCTGCTGCATGTGCACTATGCCATTCCACATGCTTCAGCAGCCTATATGGCTAAACAAATTCTAGCAGAGCAAGGATTGCATATCCCTTTTATCACCACCCTTCATGGCACAGACATTACCCTGGTGGGAAAAGACAAGACCTATGCCCCAGTAGTTTCATTCTCCATCAACCAAAGTGATGCAATTACGGCTGTCTCCAATAATCTAAGGCAAGAGACCTACGCCAATTTCAAGATCCAGAAGGAAATTGAGGTGATTTATAACTTTGTTGATATTAACAGGTTTAACAAAAAACCGATTGACGCTTTCAAAAAAGCAATAGCGCCAGAGGGAGAAAAAGTCATTCTTCATGCCTCCAACTTCAGAAAAGTGAAGCGTATTGCCGATGTCATTCACACCTTTAATCAAATAAGAAAAGAGGTTCCCTCAAAACTACTTTTGGTTGGCGATGGCCCCGAACGTCCGATGGCAGAAGAACTCTGTCGAGAACTGGGCATCTGTGAAGAAACTCGTTTTGTTGGTAAACAACAGGATATGGAAGAGATATACGCAATCGCCGATCTCTTCTTGTTGCCTTCAGAGTACGAAAGTTTTGGACT
This sequence comes from Chitinophagaceae bacterium, assembly GCA_044353505.1. Classification (GTDB taxonomy): domain Bacteria; phylum Bacteroidota; class Bacteroidia; order Chitinophagales; family Chitinophagaceae; genus Pollutibacter. The sequence goes on from JBILBU010000064.1 coordinate 4,512, forward strand.
AGCTGCATTGGAGGCCATGGCCGCAGGATCACCGGTGATTGCCACACAAGCAGGTGGTTTACCCGAAATCGTTACTCAGGGAAAAAATGGATACCTCAGTCCGGTCGGCGACATAGACAGCATGAGCAAGAATGCCATAGCAATACTATCGAACGAAAGCACATTGATGTCGTTTAAGCAGGCCGCAAGAAAGCAAGCAGAAAATTTTGCGATCACCAACATCGTTCCGCAATATGAAAACCTTTATTTGAAAGTGTTGGGCCAGTAATTTCAACTCCAATTAGCGATTCTTCAACCAAGATTCGGGGTTTACAAAAGTCGACTCAATATTCACAACAAAGATGATTTCGCCATCGCCATCGTCATTATCAGCCGCCCTGCCAATAACCTGCCCCATAACTACGTTAGCACCCTTGGCTACACTCACATTGGAGAGGTTGAAATAGGTAGTGAAATATTTTCCGTGTTTAATGGTAACAGTCTGGCTGCCCGCCACATCATATACAGTAGTAACAACCCCTTCAAAGACTGCCTTTACAGCAGCGCCTGAAATTGTTTGTATCGTTACTCCGATATTGTCTTCAATCAACTTAGTGCCTTCAATTTGCTGTTTTCCAAAACCGGAAGATACATTGGCCTTCTCTACAGGCCATGGTAAATTACCGCGATTATTCTCGAAGCCAACAGACAACTTAGTGACTTCAGGTGTATTTTCAAGTACGTTCACTTTCCTTGATGTTGCAGGTAGGGCAACAGAGGATTTGGTTTCTGTAGTACTCAAACTTGCTTTTTTGGCATCCGCTTCAGCTCTTTTTCGTGCAGCCTCAATCTCTCTTTTAACAATGGCAGCAATGGAGCTCTGAAGATTGCGTTCAATTTTCTTTTTTGCGGCCACCTCTTTGGCAATCTCATTCTCACGGGACTTTAGCTTGGACACGAATTGATCTTTTTCATTTTTCTCTTCTTCCAAGATGACCTTCTGCTTTTTTTCCTCATCCAAGACCTTGCTCTTTTCTTGTTTATTAGCGGTCAACAGGTCAATCTTTTCAGAAAGCTCTTTGGTAGTTTTATTGATGTTAAATACTTGCCCATCCCTATACTTGCGATAACTTTTTAAATAGGTTGCACGCTTTACAGCATCATTGAAGCTGGATGCTGTAAAAATAAAATTGAGCATGTCATAACTGCTTCTGTTCTTGTATGCGTATTGAATTGTTTTTGAATACTGACTCTTCAGTGTGTCTAGCTGTTTCTGTAATCGGTAAATCTCTCGGTTGTTTCCAAAAATGGTATTATCAATTAGCTTCATCTCATCGTTAAGATTTCTGATAACAGCATACCTGCTCTTTAGCCTTCTTTCAATCAGTTTCAATTGAGATAAGCTTGCCTTTTTATCTTTAGAAATAGAGCTTTGAGCCTGTTGCAAAGAAGCAATTTCTTGTTGAATCTCCTTGCGTTTTCTCTCAAGTTCTTCACGGGTTTGTGAAAAACCCTTGACAACTGAAAGTGTTGCTACTAGAATACAAAAGGCGATTGTTATTGCTTTCCTCATTAAGTATGGTTATACATTATCCGCTTTGCCATAATATTATTTCTTCTAATTGATTACCCTGAAATTCTTAGGTACGCCAAATGGAAATGTCATGGGTATATCAAATTCAACTTGTTTGAATTCCAGGTTCACGTCCAGTTTTGTTTTCTCCGATAAACTTATTTTCCTCACCCCGGCGAACATCCAAGGCCCTGATGCAACATAACTGGAATAGGCAAGGTTGGCTGTTCGGCTTCTTGTTACATCCACATCATCGAGTTTACTGAACAACACGTTAAGATCCGTTTTACCCACCGTGATATAATGCTTGAACGCATCCCCCAAAGTAGACAATGAAATCTTCTCTCCCTGGTCTGCATAAGCCACAACAGTATTTTCAAGGTATACGGGGTTGCCAAGAATCAAGTCTTCGAGGGTTTTATAATCAAAGGGCACCTTTGTTATTTTTTCCAAATATGATAATGATCGTTTTTGGGAAGTCCTGTTGATCTTGTCCAGTATAACAAGACTATCCGGAGTAATCATCACCCTGAATGCTTCGATATTGAACGCAGCAATGATGGAAACCCAGATGACACTGTCTTTTTTCATCCTAACAAATGCGTTGAAATCAAATCTTCTATTTTTATCATCATTATACTCCACCTTAACCTTAGAGGAAAATGTGGCGAAATGGATCTGCTTACTTTTAATCTTCGAAAGGGTAGCACGAACACTTTTCGCTGAATCCGAATCTGCCGGATTAACTACAACTACAGCACTATCTTTTTTTGCAATCACTGTAGCGATTTGCTTGGTTGACCTACAGGCGCCCAACAACAACATTACAACAACCGAAAGGAGGAATATCCTCATGAATTTTATTTTTTTATTGTTTACCCGTATGACCAAATCCACCAGCATTACGCTTTGTTTCTCCGATTTCATTTACCGCTACAAGCTCTACTTTTTTTATTTCTTGAAAAACCATCTGTGCTATCCTATCCCCAT
>JBILBU010000065.1:0-6910 GCA_044353505.1 Chitinophagaceae bacterium
CTTGGTTTCGTAAACCCTATTCCAGTGATCTTTTATACTTGATTCCACACAACGAAATTGTAATCTTTTCTACGAGGGAATGGTGATAAAAATCACAGAGGGGTATAGATTTCTTGATTATTTAACCTTGATTAGAAGCTTGATATTGCATGTTCTTGATTAAAATTTATTTATAGTTCAAATTCCTCTTCGCAGGCACTCTTTTTTTAAAAGATCCAATTCTCTTCCGGGTTGCCCTGCTATGGAACTATTTTCTTGTGCACGTCTAAGTAAATAGGGAATTACTTCTTCAATCGGTCCAAAGGGTAGGTATTTAGATACATTGAATCCAGCATCAGCAAGGTTAAAAGTTATATGATCGCTCATCCCATAAAGTTGGGAGAAGTTAAGATTTGGGTGATTGGTGGGAATCCCGCGCCCCACGACGTATGTTGCAGCCGTTAGATTGCTATTTTCATTGTGACTTGCTATAATGGTTGATACAGTTTCAATGTTTTCTAAGCAAAGTTGGACTGCAGCATTATAATCGCGATCAGTAGCTTTTTTATTTTGTTGAATTGGATTTGGGTAACCCATTTTATGCGATCTCACTGTCTCTTTTTCGAGATATGCCCCTCTCACCAGTTTTACCCCAAACTGATAGCCTTCTTTTTTTGCATGCTCAAATCCAGCTTTCATGAACTCTAGCCTATTCGATCTATACAATTGCATGGTATTATAGACTACTGCTTTTTTGATATTGTATTTATTCATCATTGCAATTGCAATAAAATCAATTGGGTCTTGTATCCAAGATTCCTCAGCATCAAACATTACTCCTATGCCAAGTTCAGATGCTGTTTTAAAAATTTCATCTACTCTCAACATTAACTTTTCCCAATTATTTTTATCATTGGAATCAAGTTGTTCCAATGAATCATTAACATAAGTTAACGCATAGCTACTTTTTGTGGCTCCTTGTTTATTAATCCGCTCTAACAATTCGAACGATACAAGGCCTGTTATCTTAATACTAACGAATGGTATATTTCTTTTTGTTACTGCGTAATTAATTACCTTAATAAATTCTTCTGCTGCCTGATCATACTGTTGATTATCATACTCGCCACCTTCAACACCATAGTCTAGAATCACCTGAACCCTGTATTGCTCTAGTTGATTGCATACGTCTATTGTTTTTTCAAGTGATTCTCCACCAACAAATTGTTCAAAAAGTGTATGCCTAATTAGTTTCTTTATTGGAAAACCTGACTTAATGAGAAACGGCGTAATTAGTGTTCCGATTTTAACAAGAGGAGCGAAGCCCATTATCCAAAACAGCAGTTTTGCTTTTTTTAATGCGTAATCTTTTTTATAGCCAAATGCCTTTTCGGTATTATTAAAATCTAAATACATTTTATTATTTTCTGTATTCAAAATTATAATCAAGGTTAAGGTAAATTGGCCAATTCCGCATACTTGACTTTAGTACGCCTTGATGATTTATCTATTTAATTCTTTCAATTTCCCTAAAACTAAAATCCAGCACATCATACTGTTCTCCATTTGGCCAATAATAATGCCACCATTCAGTCTGGAATATCAAAAAGCCATTTTTTTCCATAACTGATCTCAATAGTTCTCTATTCACTTTCTTTTTCTCTGATATTGTTTCATTTCCATGATGTGCCTGCTCTGAAAAATCGTCATACCCTGTTGGCATGTCCAGCAGCTCTCCAGTAGTGAGGTTGTAGAGTGTGAGATCAATCGCTATGCCTCTGTTATGGCCACTGCCTTTTGAGGGATTTGCTACGTATCGATCATCTTTAATGAGTTCCCAAAACTTAACGGTTACATGATAGGGCCGGAATGCATCCCAGACGTAAATACCTAACCCTTTTGATTTCAGCTCTTCTGCCACATGCCCCAATGCAATTGCTGGTTCAACTCTCAAGTAAGTTGTATTCGTCTTTCTTGGATAAAGGGCGATTCCAGTGAAATTATCTTTGGTGGCATATTTTAGGTCGTATCTGATATTTGGCACTACGGATTTCAATTCCACAAGTGCCAATTTAGGCTCTGCGTTAATTGATGATTTTATTTCGCTAGTCTTATCAACAACTTTTAGTGCAACCTGAGCCTCTACCATATGGTTTAATACTATAAAAATGAGAAATATCTGAAAAAGTTTCTTTGGTATTGATTTTGCCATAAATTTTGTTTGATTTGATAAACAGTTGCCAAGATATCAAGTAATTACAAATGGTATGCTGAAAATACCAATATAATTATTATTACTGTGGTTTTTGTGTCTCTGAAAAGATTCAAATGCTGATGATTCGGATTAAACCTTCACGAACGTAACAGCATAAAAAAATTAGATGTGTTAGGAATATCTGATTATTTTCACCAAATTTACCCTAACCATTAGTTTTCGTTTATGACTGCCAAAACAACTACCAAGAATTCAGCCCGAAGAGTTTTATTTGCCAGTTTAGCTGGAACCACCATTGAATTCTTCGATTTTTATATTTATGCCACTGCAGCCGTATTGGTATTCCCTAAACTATTCTTCCCGGGTTCTAACCCAACAACCGCAACATTAGAGTCGTTGGCAACATTTGCCCTAGCCTTTATTGCCAGGCCCTTTGGTGCCGCTTTGTTTGGTCATTTTGGTGATCGGATTGGTCGGAAAGCAACATTGGTCGCAGCATTGCTAACGATGGGTTGCTCCACGTTTGCAATCGGCCTCTTGCCTGGTTATGATTCAATCGGCATCTGGGCTCCTATGCTTCTAGCCCTGCTTCGTTTTGGGCAAGGACTTGGATTAGGAGGCGAATGGGGTGGCGCAGTATTGTTGGCAACAGAGAATGCACCCAAAAACAAAAAAGCATGGTACGGAATGTTCCCCCAACTTGGTGCACCACTTGGATTTATTTTTTCCACGGGTATATTTTTATTGTTAGGAAAGATGTTGACTGATGAACAATTTCTTTCATTCGGCTGGAGAATTCCGTTCATTGCTAGTGCGATACTTGTTGGCCTAGGCTTGTACGTAAGACTTAAGCTAATAGAAACGCCAGCTTTTTTGAATGTATTAGAAAAAAACGAACGGGTTGATATTCCCTTTCTACATGTTTTCAAGAATCATTCCAGGGTATTAATTTTAGGTACATTTTGTTGTGTGACAATCTTTCTTTTTTACTACTTGATGACCGTTTTCTCATTGAGTTGGGGTACGTCTGCGATGAATTATTCCAGACAAGGATATTTATTGACACAAGTAAGTTCAATGCTATTTTTTACAGCAGGCATTCTCATCTCTGCTGCACTTGCTGGGAAATATGAAAGAGTAACTGTTTGGATTTATGCAAACATTGGAATCATACTGTTTGGTTTCTTATTCAAATACCTTTTTATTGCTGGAAGCTGGGATTCAATAATTATATTCCATTACATAGGCTTACTGCTGGTTGGATTAACCTATGGAATAATCGGCACTGCGTTGGCTGAACTGTTTCCAGCTCAAGTAAGGTATACAGGAGCTTCTTTGGCTTTCACATTAGCAGGTATCTTAGGAGGGTCACTTACACCCTTTATTGCTACCATGCTAGCTCAAAACTATGGTGTAGATTATGTAGGTTACTTACTATCGGGAACAGCGATCATAACGTTAATTGCACTTTTTCTATCTAAAACGGATATGAAAGAAGTAGATGCTAATGGTCCTATTGGGTAATTTAAAAATTGCATAAGGCTGAGTTCAATGGATGAGTGTATTTTTTAGAAATAAACAACAAAGTACTTACAAGGGTATTTTCCGATTTGAATGAATACTACACGCTTTGGGTTAATCATCCTAAAATATAAGACGCATTGCTTGAACTTGAATACCTTAAATCATGATGAAAAAAATAGGTTTACTCATTTCTTTCGTGAGCATTTTAATGTCATCAAAGCTTAATGCCCAAGATAATTGGAAGCCCGAGAAAATACAGGCCGGTTTTTATACTCCCCAAAGGGTCGGACAACTTTGGGATACCTGGCTCTACTTTTATAAATTAATATATTGTCTTTTTCTCACCATTAATACTGGTTTAACTAAGAGGCACTTACAATTGTATCTTTGCATCATTCTATTTTTTTAAGTGCGAAGTATATTTTTTAATGGACAATGGTTAAAATAGCTTTCGATCCAATTTACGCTCATCCTTTGCCGGACTATCATCGGTTCCCCATGTTAAAATATGAGCTCATACCGGAGCAATTAATTCATGAAGGAACTTGTACTCAATCACATTTTTTTAGTGCTACGAGTTGTCTTGAAGAAGTTATTTTATATACACACGAAAAAGCGTATCTAGATAAGTTATTGCATCAGCAATTAAGCGTTTCTGAGCAAAGAAAAATTGGTTTTCCTCAATCTGCTGCACTCATAAGGCGGGAATTGATTATTACACAAGGAACCATAGATGCCGCTTTATACTCACTTAACAACGGAGCTGCTTTGAACATTGCGGGTGGAACCCATCATGCATTTGCAGATCGGGGAGAGGGATTTTGTTTGTTGAATGATATGGCAGTAGCTGCTAACTACTTATTAAAAAATCAATTAAGTCGTAAGATACTCATCATTGATTTAGATGTACACCAGGGTAACGGTACTGCTAAATTAATGGAAATCGAACCAAGGGTATTTACATTTAGCATGCATGGTCAAACCAATTATCCTTTTCACAAAGAACGATCAGACCTTGATATTGGGTTGCCAAATGGAACTACAAGTGAAACTTATTTATCGATTCTTTCAGAAGCTTTACCTAAGCTTATTAAAACAGTAAAGCCCGATTTTGCTTTTTATTTGGCGGGGGTTGATATTTTAAGCACAGACAAATTCGGAAAACTACAGGTGAGTATTGAAGCGTGTAAGCAAAGGGATGAGTTTGTATTCACTCAGCTCAAAAAACACAATATTCCAGTGACAGTCGTGCTAGGTGGCGGCTATTCTCCCGATATTAAAGTAATTGTAGAAGCACATTGTAACACTTTTCGATTAGCAGTAGGTTTATTTGATTAAGCAGTATGTCATTATTTTCTAAGATCAATAGGAACTATAATTTTATATCGATAGGAATTATTCTAAAATATTAGGTATTTCGTAATCATTTTTATTTTACATCATTGGTTTAAATTATAAAGAATAGCATGTTCAAAATGCTAGTTTTTGTTTATACGTCATTGCTGTGCACTAAAGGGCAGTTCATCTTTAGTTTCAAAATGAATCAATAAATACATGATTGAAATACATAGCGGTCAGACGCCATAGAATGAAGTGCGTACTATTTTTAATTACAGCAAAATCTTATGGCATTTCATTTCATGAACAATTGCTACCAATTTTTGTTTAATCATGATGTTTAATACTTTTTTAAGAGCGAATTGGGAGAACCTAATCATGGCCAATTATGAAATTGAACCATCTGTTTTAGACCCGTATTTGCCAAAAAAGAGTTGAACCCACTTGTGAAATGGTTAGAAACCAGTTCAAAAAGATGGAGAAGGAGAAATTCTTTGAGAGTAAGATTCCTACCCAATCAACCTCTTTTTTGGTAACCTATGTGATTGAGAAATATCTTTCCCATGTAGAAACCAACTCAAATGGAAAGTATAAGGTGGATGAATGGAAAAGTGGAACTCCCTATTCCAAATCAGTTCGTTCTAGCATCGATGAATAATATCTACCTGTTACTTAGCATTTTAATGAGTGCGGTCTCTGTTTTTTTAACAGCGATAAAATTGGGCCCGATAAAATCCTCATATTTAAAATGGTATTTCCTGAATTCTACGATCTTCGGAAAAACTTTACCAAGAGTATACCCATTTGCTTCAAAAAAGGTATAATAATCGATGAGTAATTTCTTGGTTGAAATATTGATATACCCATATTCAAATTGCACTGCTTTGATCCTTCCTTGCTTAATTGCATTTTCAAATCCGAGCAGGGCATCATATTCTGCACCTTCAACATCAAGTTTTAAAAAATCAACAGAAGCAATGTTATGATCCTTTATAAAATCATCACCGCGGACAAGCTCTATTGTTTGTTTCTGGTTTGAGCCTTGGGGCAATCCTTCAATATCGTAGATGGAAGAATGTTCATTAGAATTGAATAGATTGATTTCCAATTCACAATTTTCTTTGAACAATCCCTTTTTAATGGGCATTACATTGTGTAAATGTTGAATATTTGATAGCAAGTGTTGAAATGTAGCTTCGACAGGTTCAAAAGCATATATTGTACAATCCGGCATGATTTGATTTGCCAATATAGAATAATCTCCAACATTGGCACCACCATCAATAATCAGGCTGGGATTCATTGTGGCAATTTTTTTCAACACTGTTATTTCGCCATTGCTATAAATATCGTGGTTCCTATTTTCATATAACCGGTTTAATGACCTTCCGAATCCAGCAAGGGCTTTAAAAAATGAATTGTGCGTATTTTGCTTGAAAATCCTTTTTAGTGTTGACATGTATAATTTTTATTGATACTGGCCTTCTACAATAGAATAAAATTGTGAAAAAGGGTCAATTACAGGAGATTGAACAGAGTGTCCGTCGTCAAACCAATGTAGACTTTTGGCCGTAGAGAGTCTCGTTATTTAAAAATAGTATTAATTCTTTTAAAAACCCATATTCATATGCTTTCGGCTTTATGTTGTCTGTAAGTGTCCCTATTTCAGTATCGTTAAGTTTAAATATTAACCTCTACTGTAAGTGTCCCTATTACAATGACAGTTTAGAAGTTTAGATGAAAATCTTACTTTTAAACCATCAAAATGAAAAAAACACGATTCACGGAGGCTCAGATTGTGGCCGCCTTAAAAAAGCAAGAGTCCGGCATTTCAGTAAAAGAGATTTCTAGAGA
>JBILBU010000007.1:0-74308 GCA_044353505.1 Chitinophagaceae bacterium
CTTCGGAAACTAATCAATATGCGTCAGACTAAAGTTGCATATCGTTACGCTAAAGCCCTCTTCGAGCTTGCTGTGCAAACAGCTAAAGTTGAAGAGGTGAGGAATGACCTCATATTGGTTCGTGATGTCAAGCATAAGGACTTGAGCAATTTGCTTGTATCTCCTGTTGTCGCTGGTGAAAAGAAGATCTCAATTTTTAACGCAATTTTTTCTAAACATATCCAACCCCTTACCACATCTTTTTTTAAGCTGATCTTTGGCAAAGGCAGATCAATTGCTATCTATCCAATCATCGATTCTTTTGAGGAAATGTACAGGGAGCATAAAGGAATCAAATTGGTGGAACTTACTACCGCCATTCCTGCATCTGATGAGGTAAAGGCAACCGTGAAAAAGATGCTTAGCGAGAATAAAATGTTGATTGGTAAAACCATTGAATTTAAGGAGAAGACAGATCCTTCAATTCTAGGTGGAATCATCGTGCAGGTAGATGACAAACTCTTTGATGCAAGCATCAAACATGATTTGCAATTCATCAAGCGTCAGTTCATTAAAAACATGTACATAAAGGACCTTTAATTAATACTAAACAGATTACATTTTAAATCATCACGTATGATAGACATTAAGCCAGATGAGATTTCAGCCATACTCCGCCAACAGCTGAGCAATTTCAACACATCAGCTGAACTTGAAGAAGTGGGTACAGTGCTTCAGGTAGGTGACGGTATTGCACGTGTATATGGACTCAACAATGTTAAATCCGGAGAACTCGTTGAATTTGAAACCGGCGTTAAGGCAATTGCACTAAACTTGGAAGAAGATAATGTGGGCGTGGTATTGATGGGAGAGAGTGCCAATATCAAAGAAGGTTCAAAAGTGAAACGTACTGGATTGATTGCATCAATCAAAGCAGGTATGGGTCTTGTTGGACGTGTAATCAACACACTTGGTGAACCCATTGATGGTAAAGGCCCAATCCAAGGCGATCTATACGAAATGCCTATCGAGCGTAAAGCTCCTGGTGTTATCTTTCGCGAGCCGGTTAAAGAACCGCTTCAAACCGGATTGAAAGCAATCGATGCCATGATTCCGATTGGACGTGGACAAAGAGAGTTGATTATTGGTGACCGTCAAACGGGTAAGACTGCCATTGCAATCGATACCATCATCAATCAAAAAGAATTTTTTAAAGCAGGAAAGCCTGTATACTGCATCTATGTTGCTATTGGGCAAAAGGCCTCAACCATTGCTGGTGTAATGAAGACATTGGAAGAAAATGGTGCGATGGAGTATACCATCATCGTTGCTGCTCCAGCAGCAGATCCTGCACCGCTTCAGTTCTATGCGCCATTTGCTGGTGCTGCGATTGGTGAGTTTCTTCGCGATACAGGAAATGCAGCGTTGATCGTTTATGATGACCTTTCAAAACAGGCTGTAGCCTACCGTGAGGTATCTCTTCTTCTCCGCAGACCTCCTGGACGTGAAGCATACCCTGGTGATGTATTCTACCTGCATAGTCGTTTGCTTGAAAGAGCAGCAAAAGTAATCAGCAAGGATGAAGTAGCGAGAAAAATGAATGACCTTCCTGATTCTATCAAGCACCTCGTTAAAGGTGGTGGATCGTTGACAGCACTTCCAATCATCGAAACACAAGCGGGTGACGTATCAGCATATATTCCAACGAACGTGATCTCCATTACGGATGGTCAGATCTTCCTTGAGTCAAACCTCTTTAATGCTGGTATTCGTCCTGCCATTAACGTGGGTATCTCGGTAAGTCGTGTTGGTGGAAATGCACAGATCAAGTCAATGAAAAAAGTATCTGGTACCCTAAAACTTGATCAAGCACTGTACCGTGAGCTTGAAGCGTTCTCCAAATTTGGTGGCGATCTTGATGCAGCAACCAAATCTGTAATTGATAAAGGTGCCCGTAACGTTGAAATCCTGAAACAAGGCCAATATCAGCCTACATCCGTAGAAAAACAAGTGGCCATCATCTACCTTGGTACACAAGGCTTGTTGAAGGATGTACCTGTAAGATTGGTAAAGGATTTTGAAGAAACATTCCTTTTCGAAATGGAGCAAAAACATCCTGAAATACTTGCCGAATTCAAGAAGGGTAATCTTCCTGAGGATGGTCTCAAGACCATGGTGGAGTTTGCTAAAGGGCTAATGACTCAATTTAAATAGCAATAATATTACAACCTATACAAGATCCGGATTCATCAATCCGGATTTTTTTTATAATTAACTCAACAATTCAAACAACCATGAATTAATTGATGTTAAATAAAAAACGATAACCTTGCTCCTCCAAGTAAATAATTTATCTAAACATTTCGGTGGCTTTGTAGCAGTGGATGACCTTTCATTTTCAGTCAAAGAAGGAGAGGTGTACGGATTCCTTGGTCAAAATGGTGCAGGGAAGTCCACCACCATCCGAATGCTCTTGTCCTTGATTAAACCGACACAGGGCGAAATCAACATATTCGGTTTTTCGATAGATAAACATAGGGAGAAGATATTAGAGCGTGTTGGCGCAGTAGTGGAGAGGCCTGATTTATACCGCTACCTTACCGGATTCGAAAACCTTAACCTCTTCGCCAAGTTGAGTGGTAAAAAGATTTCAAAGCAAGATGTCATGAACTGCCTTGGTGTTGTGGGGCTAGAAAAACGTGCTCACGATCATGTTAGGGTTTACTCGCAAGGCATGAAACAGCGACTTGGAATAGCAGTGGCCCTAGTTCATGATCCTTCCCTAATCATCCTCGATGAGCCTACCAACGGATTGGATCCTCAAGGGATTGCTGATATTCGGAATCTTATCTTGAAGCTGAGTAGAGAACAGAACAAAACGGTACTGGTGTCATCACATTTGCTTTCTGAAATAGAACAGGTTGCCGATAGCATGCTCATCATCAACAAGGGCAAGAAGGTGGTTGAAGGAAACGTAAGGCAACTGCTCAATCCTGAAATTGTGCAGTTGGAAATCATAGCCACTTCAAACGAACGGGCCATGGAAGCAATAGCCACATCAGCCTGGGCTGGTGGACTCAAGGTTTCAACAGCGCGACATATTGTATTGGAAACAAGTGCATCTTCAGTTCCCGAATTAACAAAGTATCTGGTTGAACACAACATCGGAGTATTAAGCCTGCGTGCAGTCAACTCCCTTGAAGCATATTTTCTTTCATTAACATCCGGCAATGAAGTTTAGCAATATTGTAGATATCGAACTGTATAAGATATTCCGTAAGCCACGGACCTATATTGCTTTTGGCGCAGTAGCTGCAATCGTAGGCCTTATACAACTTGGCTTTTATGCAGATGGAGAAAGCTATATGAAGTTTGGTATGCAAACGCTTTCTGATTCTTTTGACGTAAGTGGAAATATTTTGAATGGATACCTCATGGCCTTCATCATTCTTCAAACATTATTGGTTCATGTACCCCTGCTTATTGCTTTGGTTGCCGGTGATATGATTTCTGGAGAAGCGAATCAAGGAACCTTGCGTTTGCTGCTTACTAAACCAGTAAGCAGAAATCATATGATACTGGGGAAGTTCACTGCATCTGCCATCTATACACTGGCGCTTCTCATCTGGATGGCCATTTGGGCACTTGGCATTTCAATGTTGATATTTGGACTAGACGATATGCTCATCCTGAAAAGCGAATCAGTAACTCAAATATTATCCACAGATGTCTTGTGGCGCTATGTTGCAGCATTTGCGTTTGCATCACTAGCAATGCTCACGGTTTCTGCGCTCAGTTTTTTTCTTAGCTTGTTTGCTGAAAATTCAATCGGACCAATCATGGCAACAATGAGTATCATCATTGTATTCACCATTCTTAATGCGCTTGATCTGCCTATTTTCAACCTCATTAAGCCCTACTTGTTCACTACGCAGATGTTGGGGTGGAAGGGATTCTTTGATGTACAGATTAATGAAAATAATGAGCAAATTGTAGGCTCTGTTGAAAATCTGCCTGCAGTATTATTTTCTGCTGGAGTGTTGTTGCTGCATATTGTTGGATTCCTTGTTGCTTCAATGGTTATTTTCAAGAGGAAGGATATCTTATCGTAGCATACGCTGCAATACAATATCCCTCCCCCTGATGAATTTATTGAAAGCGCATCCAATCAATGCCCACTTGTTTTCCATCCCCACCCAGCACGATAAAAAACAAATTGTGCTGTCCGCCCTCATGGCTAAGTGGAACCTGAACCTGCCTTAGCTTATAATGGTCGCCTGTATTGGGAATATTGATTAGGGCAATCTCTTTTCCTTTGAGTGAATCAGTTCGAACCGACAACTTCATGTCAGCCGTTTCTGCACCTAGAAAAGCACTAAGGCTGCGAAGGCCTGTTAGGTCAATCTCATTGTAGCGAAGGAATGATCGATGTTTGAGGTGTGTGATGCCGTCCCATTCCGACTGCGGATTATATTTCTTGTCAGCTTCTTCTGCCTGTAACAGTGATGGCCTTAGGATAAGCGTTTTCTTTGTTGAAAGCGGACTTGCTGCCCCTCCTTTGTCGGTGTAGGAAACAGTAATCAAATAGCGTCCGGTATTGGGCTTTCCAACATGCTCTTTCAATTGAAGGCGACCTGCTGCAGGAAGAACCTGAGGATCTTTTTGGGTTGTAAGCGAAAGGATATATTTTACCATTTCTGATGCATCTTCTCTTGTTAGCTGAGGATGAGCAGACATAGCCCTATCGTTGCCCCAATTTCCATTACCACCAGTAATGATTTTATTGGCGAGTTTACTCACTGCGGTTTTATCTCCTGCATATCGTTCAGATATCTTAAGAAAGGAAGGGCCAACAGTAACTGCTTCTGTCTGGTGACAGGTGTTGCAGTCGCTACCCGCAATAAGTGCCTTACCCAGATTGAAGTTTTCGTCAATCTGTTGGTGTCCTATAACTGAACTGGATACCGCAATTTTTGGAATATAGTTCAACGTTATTTTCAGTTTAGTGCTATCGATTGTTTTATCCTCTTTATCCTGAACTGTAACCTGGTAATCAAAGGGAAGGGATTTGTCAAAAAAGAAGGTTCGATTATTTTTGGTATCAATCGTTATCTCAGGTGTTGTGTTACCAACTTTTATTTCAACAGTATCCGTACTGCTAAGTCCTGCTTTGTCAGTTACTTTTAATATCACCTTGTGCACCCCGTTTTTCTTAAACGTATATATTGACTGTGATTCCTTTGAGATAGTGCTACCATCGATTGTCCAATCGTATGTTATTGCGTCGTCATCGAGATCCCGACTTTTATTTCCACTAAGATTAACCTCGTAAGGGATACTGCCAATCGTATCATTTGTTGTGATGATTGCTTCGGGAGCCCTGTTTCCGGCATTGTAATCAATCCTTACCAATCTTGCATCCTCATTGTCGATTCCATAAATTGATCCGTATTCCAAAACATACATTCTGCCATCAGGAGCTATTTCCATATCAACCGGTCTGCGGAAATCTCCATTGGTTTGCATGAATGGTTCTATTCGATCAAAGTTCTGTTGTTCATCTAGTCGAACTGCAAAAACCCAGTTTCTCATCCAGTCATACACAAATAATGCCTTATCAAAATATGCGGGTAATCTATTTTCGTTTTTGAGTTCTTGATTAAAATGATAAACCGGTCCACCCATTGCACAACGTGAGCCTGACCCCAGTATTGGAAATTCTTTGGAACCACTATAAGGATACCAAATCATCGCAGGTATTGGCGGCGGTAGTTTTTTTAGTCCAGTGTTATTGGGCGACTCATTAATGGGGGCGTTGACATCAAACAACGCGCCAACTGCTTTGGTGGTAAAGTTAGAGTCGTGGTAGGCCTTGTTATCGCCTACGAAGTAGGGCCAGCCATAGTTTCCAGCTTTTTTGGCTTGGTTAAATTCATCATAACCTCTAGGTCCATGATCAGCATCATCACCAGCATCTGGACCTACCTCTCCCCAATATAAAATTGAGGTTTCCATATCAACTGATATTCTGTAAGGATTTCTACATCCCATTACATAAATCTCTGGCTTGGTATCTGCCGTTCCTTTTGGAAAAAGATTTCCTTCAGGGATGGTATATGTTCCATTGGCTTCAGGATGAATCCTTAGAATTTTACCTCGCAAGTCATTGGTGTTTGCTGAGGATCGCTGAGCGTCAAATGTTATTCTTTCTTTTCCTTCGTCAATTGGTGAGTAGCCATCTGATCCAAATGGCACGGTGTTGTCTCCTGTTGAAATATATAGGTTGCCGTATTTGTCCCATGCCATTGAACCACCGGTATGAGCACTTACTTCAGCTTCAATCGGAATTTGGAGAATAATTTTTTCTGATGTGGTATCAAGGGTATTCCCCTTGAGCGTAAACCTGGAAATATTTTGATGCAGTTGTTCTTTGGTAGAGCTACTATAAAAAACATAGAGCTGATTGTTATTTTTGAAATCAGGATCTAGGGTTACGCCTATAAGTCCGTTTAAATATTTGTCTACTCCTTTTGCAGGAAAATCACGCAGCAAGCTTGATTTGTTTGTAGTAGGGTCATACATATAAAATTTACCTGCTCTCTCTGTGTAAAACACCCTACCATCTTCAGCTACGATGAGTTCCATGGGTTCATTCAGGTCGTTTGCAAGAATGGTTTTGGTGAAACGATTATCCTCAGGAGCTTTCACGGAGTATGACTTTGAATAATCGAGAAATCCATTGGCCATCACGGATTGAATACCGCCCAATACATGTTGCAAAAAGACTTGATCTAAAAAGGATTCATCGTTATGGCCACCGCCAGTATAAAATGCCTTTCCTCCGTCATAGTCGTGGTACCAAGCTATTGGATGGCTATCTCCCATATCACCGCCCTCATAGGTACTTTCATCTAGGGATGCGATCACTTTTATTCCTGCGTATAAGCTCTTGTAATTATACCATTCATCAAACCTGTTCCATACTTTTGGAAGATGTTTGGTGGAAGGATGAGTTGAATCAGCAATAATGATGTCTGCATGTTGCTGCTGTGGATGGCCTGCAAAATAAGCACCAACCAAATTGTTATACCATGGCCACTCATATTCTGTATCTGCAGCAGCATGGATTCCAACAAAGCCTCCACCTGCCTGAATGTACCTTTCAAATGCAACTTGTTGATCTGCATTGAGTACATTTTGAGTAGTGTTCAAGAATACCACCGCGCTATACGTTGAAAGATGTTGATCGTCAAATGATGATGCATCTTCTGTGGTATCAACCTCAAAGCCGTTTTCTTTTCCTAGTTTATAGAGGGCGTCAGCTCCAGCACGAATTGATTCATGACGAAAACCCTTGGTTTTTGAGAACACCAAGATCTTTGAAGATTTCAGTTCAACTTTTTCGTTGAGTGGAGACGATTGATTGCAAGAAAGAATCAATGTCATTAGAATCGCGTAGATGAGGCTGCTAAAATAGGGTTTGAAATTAGAAGACATAAATGGTAGTCTGATGGTGATTAAATGAGCGCTCAATATAATGAAAATTTCAGGGTGAATTGACGATGAATCCGGTTCCGTTCAATAAAATCCCTATTTTCATCATCTAAATTTTAGCAACATGACAAAAATATTTTCACTAGTTATCATCCTATCATCCATTTTTTTATCAGCATCTGCGGATGTTAGGCTGCCAGCAATTATTGGTTCTCACATGGTGTTACAGCAACAGTCAGATGTAAAACTCTGGGGATGGTCTAGTCCTGCAGAAGGCATCACCATCAGCACAAGCTGGGATACCACAACCTATAAGATTACTGCCACAAATGGAGCAACATGGTCTACTTCCATCAAAACTCCTGCTGCTGGCGGACCGTATACCATCACCATCAAAGGCAATAATGAAATCATCCTCAGTGATGTATTGATTGGAGAGGTTTGGGTTTGCGGTGGGCAAAGCAATATGGAGTGGAGTGGAGATCAAAATCTCCCACAGTCTATTGCAGAAGCACCAAATGCAACCAACAATGAGATTAGGTTTTTTTATGTTCCCAAATCTACTTCAGACAATCCTCAGGATGATGTAAGTGCACAATGGGTTGTGTGCAATCCGGAAGACATGAAGCGTTTCAGTGCAATTGGATATTTCTTTGGAAAGCAAATCAATGCCAACACTAAATTTCCAGTTGGAATGATCAACAGCAACTGGGGTGGTACTCCTGCTGAGGTGTGGACTCCCTCAGAGATTGTAAAAGCTGACGCCGCATTAAAAGCAGCAGCAAGTAAAATTACTCCTTTGGCATGGTGGCCAAATATTGAAGGCCTGGCATACAATGCAATGATCTATCCGCTGGTGAATTTTAAAATTGCAGGAGCCATTTGGTATCAGGGTGAGAGCAATGTCACCGCACACAGTACCTATAAAAAACTATTTACTGCTATGATAGATGGTTGGAGGAATGCATGGAAGAATGATTTCCCTTTCTATTTTGTACAGATTGCGCCATTCGATTATGGCAATGACCACATCAATGCAGCCTACTTAAGAGAATCTCAAACTCAATCAGCCCTTCACCCAAAAGTAGGAATGGTTGTGGTGAGTGATCTGGTTGACAATGTTAAAGACATTCATCCAGTAGAGAAACAATTGGTTGCCTCACGCCTCGCCAACTTTGCATTGGCTGAAACGTATGGCATAAAAGGCCTTGCTTATAAGAGTCCTGTTTATGCTTCTCATCAAATTGAAAAAGGAAAGATCAGGGTTAGTTTTGATAATGTACCAACAGTGCTCATCGCTAAAGGTGGGGCACCAACAGAATTTTATGTTGCTGGTGCAGACAATAAATTTTTCCCAGCTGCTGCAAAAATTGATGGTAAAACTGTAGTTGTATTCAGTAAGGAAGTAAAGGATCCCGTTGCTGTTAGATTCAGCTTCAACAACACAGCAATATCCAATCTGTTTAGTGCAGAAGGATTGCCGGTGAATTTATTTAGGACGGACAAGTAGAAATACAAGGTTGAGGGAAGTTGAGGTAGTTTAAGCAGTTGAAGTAGTTGAAGGGGTTGATAGAAATACAAGGTTGAGGGAAGTTGAGGTAGTTTAAGCAGTTGAAGTAGTTGAGGGGGTTGAAGCAGTTGAAGTAGTTGAAGTAGTTGAAGCAGTTTAAGTGGTTTAAGAAATTTAATCTTCAACCCCTTCAACCCCTTCAACTGCTTCAACTGCTTCAACTGCTTCAACTACTTCAACTGCTTCAACCCCCTCAACCCCTTCAACCTCTTCAACTGCTTCAACCCTCTTCAACCCCTTCAACCCCCTCAACCCCTTCAACCCTCTTCAACCTCTTCACCCTCTTCACCCCCTTCAACCCCTTCAACCCCCTCAACTGCTTCAACCCCTTCAACCTCTTCAACCCCTTCAACTTCCCTCAACTTTTTCTAATAAAACTTCGTCACCCCAGGAACTGCAATCGTATAATTGCCATGTTCATCAGGCAATGATTGTGGAAGTGTATCAAAGGTATATGCGGATGGTTGGAGGTTTAGTCCGCAATTAAGCGCCTTATCCCACTCAACCACTTGACCACTATAGGTAGCCATTCTTCCCAATATAGATGTCATGGTACTCTTTGCTCCGTATTCTGCATTGGCAAATTTGTATTCACCCTTTGCAATGGCAGCAAACAATTCATCGTGTTCTGTTTGGAAGCCATCGTTTTCGTTATTTGTATCATATTGATACATGATTTTTCCCTTGTGGTCACGAATGTTGGCTGCGCCACAGAATATTTTTCCTTTTGTTCCAACCAGCAGTTCATCAACCTTGGCTGAGGTATTTGGAATGTGTCTGCATTGGCTGTTGAGGATTGATCCATCAGCATAGTGAAACTCTACGCTGTGGTGGTCAAAGATTTCACCATGGTCTTTTCCCTTCCTGACTTCTCTTCCGCCCATTCCCTGTGCCTTAACCGGATAGGCACCTTTAAACCAATTGACAACATCTAAGTTATGGATATGTTGTTCGTTGATATGATCGCCACAAAGCCAGTTAAAGTAGTACCAGTTTCTCATTTGGTATTCCATTTCTGTTTGTTCGGGTTTTCTCTCTCTTACCCAAACACCATCATTGTTCCACCAAGCGTAGGCTGTTGTAATCTCGCCAATCATGTCTTTCCTCTTGTAAAGTTCCCTGTAGGAATTTACATAGTGACGTTGAAGTCCAACCACAACATTCAGTTTCTTTTTCTTTGCTTCTTCTGCGGCTACCAGAACCCTCTTTACGCCCTCAGGGTCTGTTGCAACTGGCTTCTCCATGAAAATATGCTTGTTCTGCCTTACCGCCTCTTCAAAATGAATAGGCCTTAATCCTGGAGGGGTTGTAAGTATTACAACATCGGCTAGTGCGATTGCTTTTTTGTATCCTTCAAATCCAACAAATTTTCTTTCTTCAGGAACATCAATCATTGATTTCACATTGCCTTGAACTCCTGAGTCTGAAAGATCATCTGCAGTTAAGGCTTTATAGCAATCATCTAACCTGTCACGAAAGGCATCAGCCATTGCAACAAGTTTTACATTTTGCTTGCTTTGCAAAGCCTGAAGAGTTGCGCCAGTTCCCCTGCCTCCGCAACCAATTAGTGCAATTTTGATTGCATCATTTGCTCCAGAAAAGAAATTTGCATTGCTCATGAGTGGTGCTGCAAGTACACCTCCTGAAATGAGGCCTGACTGCTTAACGAATTTTCTGCGGCTGTTGCCGGAGAGAGAAAAGTTGTTCTGCATCTTTGTTGTTTTAAGTTTTATTTACCGAGATACAATGTATAGAATTTTTCGGCTTCTTCAGCAGTAGGTTGGGAAATTGGACGAACAATCCTGAATCCAGCAAATGCTCCGTCTGTAAGCCACCAGCGGCTCTTTGGAATCTGCGGGTCTCTTTTGTTCCAGTTGACGTCTGAAAACTGCCTATTTGAGACCCTCATTGCGCTTGCATCGTCGAGATACGACCCACCACGAATACTTCGCGGATATCTGGAAGTTGGGAGGATGGTTGGGTCTTTGGGGTTCTCACCAATCTTTTTGAAATATTCAGGGTCATATTGATCCAGGGTCCATTCCGCCACATTTCCTAACATGTCATGGATTCCCCATGCATTGGGTTTTTTTAGTCCAACTTTCTGGTATTTACTTTTGCTATTCAACTTAAACCAAGCATATTGACCGAGTTGAGCTGCGTCGTTGCCAAAAAAATAATTCGTCTTGCTGCCGGCCCTACATGCATATTCCCATTCAGCTTCGGTTGGAAGCCTATAGAAGAGCCCAGTATTTTTATAAAGCCATCGGCAGAACATCATGGCTGCATCAACACTCATGCTGTTTACTGGAAATCCGCCATCCTTGCCCATATTCCAGGTGAGGTCGATATACTGTGCAGTGGGTCTGGTTACTGCATCTACTTTTGAACCCTGTGATGTTGTTGCATCCCTAAAGAATACATTGAATTGGTCATGCGTAACTTCATATACACCCATCCAGAAGTCTGATACAGACACTGTTTTTGCGGGCTTCTCATTTGGCTTGGATGAGGCATTGTTTCCCATCAGGAAGGCTCCTCCTGTTACAGAAACTAGTTTTATCTTTTGGGCAGAATTTGGAACTGTAATTTCTTCATAGACAAGAGGTGTCTGTGCCGATGGTTTGTAGGGCATGAAGAAATTCAAACAGAGCAGAATGATAATATTTCTTTTCAATGGGGGATATTTGATGCAATTTTAACTAAATTGTTGATTGTAAACTATTTTTATATTCACCTTAATTATTCACAAAATGCAACGCAGAACATTTCTTAAAAGTGCATCGATAGCCGGAGTAGGAACACTTCCTGTTGTGTCTGCATTTTCAAACCCAAGCACGATGAAAGAACCAGGGAAGACATTTAATATGAATTATGCTTTTCATGACGGAATGTTTTCCGTTCATGCAGGCAACGATTTCATCGATCAAATTAAGTTTGCGCATGACCAGGGTTTTCGTTCTATTGAAGACAATGGCATGATGGGTCGCACACCTCAAATGCAATCCCGCATCGGCGAAACACTTGCAAAACTAGGCATGCAAATGGGAGTTTTTGTTGTTTCTTCAAATGGCTGGCATTGGGACAAAAGTTTAGCTACTGGCAAGCAGGAATTCAAAGATCTAATTGTAAAGGACTGTAAGGACGCTGTTGAAGTTGCCAAGCGAACCAGTGCAAAGTGGATGACTGTTGTTCCTGGAAATTTTGACAGGGATCTTCCCATGGATGTTCAAACAGCCAATGTAATTGATGGCTTAAGACGTGGGTCTGAGATCTTGGAAAAAAATGGATTGGTCATGGTGCTCGAGCCACTCAGTGATAATCCAGATCTTTTTTTAAGGTTTTCTACGCAAACCTACATGATCTGTAAAGCAGTCAACAGCTCCGCTTGTAAGATTTTGTTTGATATGTACCACATGCAACGCAATGAAGGAAACATCACCAACAACATTGATTTAACCTGGGATGAGATTGGATATTTTCAGATTGGTGACAATCCTGGACGCAATGAACCCACAACAGGGGAAATGAATTACAAAAACTTATTCAAGCACATTTATAACAAAGGGTTCAAGGGAATCTTGGGTATGGAACATGGCAACTCAATTCCTGGTAAGGAAGGTGAGCTCGCGCTGATTAAGGCGTACCGTGAATCTGACTCTTTTCTTTAGGTGAATCTGATTCGAACTTTTATGCTGCCCACGTGTTTTATAAACATGAAAAGGGCAGCATTTTTTATTTTCTTATTGTTCTGCGTGGTTGAATCAACTGCACAGTCTGCAAACGACATTGTTGCCATACTTAAAGGCAAACTCGATGCAGTAAAGGATTATGAGGCAACTGGTAAATTGAAAACTGATGTTGCCTTTCTGAAAATTCCAATCTCCAACGTGCGCATCTATTATAAGCATCCCGACTTTTTCAGAATTAAAAAGGATGGTGGTATATCTGTATTGCCAAAAGGGGGTATCAGAATTAGCATGAGCTCACTGATTACCCAAGGCAATTATACTGCCATCGATGCCGGAAGAACAAACTGGAAAGGCACTGACCTTGCCATCATCAAATTGGTTCCTGATGGGCAGTCTTCTGAAATCGTTATCACCACATTGTATGTAGATGACAAGGCCATGCTGATTAGAAAAACCATCACTACAACAAAAGATAATGGAACCTATGAGATGGAGATGGATTATGGAAGGTATGCCAAGTGGGGACTTCCTGATAAGGCGGTCATGATATTCAACACAAAAGATTATAAGCTTCCTAAAGGCATCACGTTTGAATACGAAGCCAGTATTGCAGATAAGAACAAGTCAACAAAACCGCCAAGTAAACAAGGTAGGGTAGAGATTATTTACGCTTCTTACGATATCAACAAAGGATTAAAGAGCGAGGTGTTTACCGCTAATTAAAACTGAGATGAGAGCGCCTGCTAGAAGGGCACGCTCATCTCAGTGGCAGGTTAAAAGCGGATTCCTAGAGAAAGTCCAGCTCTGATTCCCGCCCAAGGTCCTTTCAAGCTCACTGAGGCACTATTAGCATTTACTGTATATGTTTCTTCAACCAATGGGATATCAATATCACTTAGGGTAGTTAAGATCTCATTTTGTTGGTCTTGATTCAGCACCATAGAGGAAAGTCCTGTTAAGTTCCCGCTTCCAGTTCCGTAATGTGGTCCGAGTATGAACCAGTCAAGACAAATATTTTTACCCAATGCCCACTGAGCTCCAAACATTAGTCCAAATGTATTTCCCTTGACATCCCCACGAAGTAACAGTGTTTCAGTGGCGCCACCATCGCCTTCATATTCAAGTTCAACACCCGATGCCTTGAAGTTTCCGTACCGATAGAATGGAGCAATATAAAAGCCTCTGCCATAGCCCTTCTTGCCCATATAGAATCTTATTTCGGGAGTGATGGCCATGTTAGAAAGCTCGATTGAGTTGATTGCTTTTTCTGCTTCGGGTGTATTGTTCCCAGACTCTAGGATAGTAGATTTGAAAGGAATTGGACCAGTAGGCATGAACCTGTATCCCAGTGCAAATGAAACACGTTTACTCACTGCTCTCTCGTACTGTAAACCGTAGTTTCTGATGGCCAGTCCGGGCAGGTTAATTTTTGCATAGTTTTTTCTAATATCGGTTTTGGCGTCTTTGTCAACCTGTGCTTGGCTGGTCATCACTGTGCAAAGCATTGACATCATGATGATCAAATAAAATTGATTTTTCATTTCAGTTGTTTTGGTGATTATGAAATTTATAGAATTAATAAAAGACAATGCTATTCTTCAATTTTTTCATCAACGGCATTGGCAACCACATGTGCTGATATTTTTCTCAACGGATTTTTTCTCAATTCCGCATACCCTGTTCGCGTATCAAAAATATCTATTGCTGCAAACACTGCAGACCTGAATGAAGATTCATCTGCTTTGTTTTTTCCCGCGATATCAAATGCAGTTCCATGATCTGGAGAGGTACGTATTACTTGCAACCCTGCAGTAAAGTTTGTTCCTTCGCCCACTGCGAGTGACTTGAATGGAATCAACCCCTGATCGTGATACATGGCAAGTACTGCGTCAAACTTTTCATGACTGCCTCTTGCAAAAAAGGCATCTGCAGGATAGGGTCCCATCACAATGCAATCATTTTTCTTCGCCTCAAGCACAGCGGGACGAATAATATCTTTTTCTTCTCTTCCCACAAGGCCCTCATCTCCGGCATGTGGATTTAAGCCCAGTACGGCAATCCGTGGACGGTCTATCCCAAAATCTTTTTTGAGACTCGCCTTCAGCAAGTTGATTTTTTTTATGATCTGCTCTTTGGTGATGTTCTTCGCCACATCTCCAATAGCAAGGTGTTCTGTCAGCAATGCCACCTTCATATTTTCAGCTGTCATTAACATCAGCACTTCATCTGCATTGAAGGTTTGCTTCAGATATGGAGTATGCCCAGTAAAATTGAATTCACTGCTCTGCATGGTGTATTTATGCAAAGGGGCAGTAACTAGGGCATCAATGGTTTTATCCTTCAAAGCCTGAACAGCAGCCTGGAGTGAAATGACTCCATACTTGCCTCCAGTGTTATCCATTTCACCTGGCTTTATCTCCACTTCTTCCTCCCATACATTCAAGATGTTCAGCTGTTTGGGTGTAGCCTTGGAAATATCTTTGATGACATTGGTATTGAGGTTGGCTTCTGGCATCAGTTTCCTGTAGAAGTTGATGGCTTTGTTTGAAGCAAAAACAACTGGGGTACAGAAATCCATAATACGGCTATCGGTAAATGTTTTGATGATCAGCTCAATGCCGATTCCGTTCAGATCTCCGACTGAAATCCCTACCACAGGTCTTTTTTGTGCAATCATTGCTTAGGCTTTCTATTGTTGCGTAAAGGTACAAGGAAAAGGGGGATCTTTGTCTTAATTTTGAACTTCATGTATACCCTAAAAAAATCACTCGGACAGCACTTTCTCAAGGATGAAACAGTTTCTCAAAAGATTGTGGATGCCCTGAATGCGTTGAGTTTCTCCAATCTTCTTGAAGTTGGGCCAGGTGGAGGTGCGCTTACCAAGTACCTGAGGACCATTCCGGACATAGATTTCCGGATGGTGGAAATCGATCAGGAAAAGATCCAATATCTCAAACAAACTTATCCAGAGCTAGCCAATAAGATTATTGAAGGGGATATCCTGGAAATCGAGGTTCCTTTTCCAGGCAAGTTTACGTTGATCGGAAATTTCCCTTATAATATTTCTACACAGATTGTGTTTAAGATCATTGATTGGAGAGAACAGGTTGAACATATGATTGGGATGTTTCAAAAAGAAGTTGGTTTGAGAATTTGCTCTGGTCCGGGCTCCAAGGAGTATGGTATTCTCAGTGTGTTAACGCAGGCCTACTATCATGTTGAATATTTATTTGATGTTGATCAGGAATCTTTTAATCCACCACCCAAAGTTAAAAGTGGTGTAATTAAATTTGAGTATGCTGGTAATCCGTATAACATATCCAGTCACCGAAAATTCATGGTGCTGATCAAGGCGGCTTTTGGTCAGCGAAGAAAGCAGTTGAGAAATCCGCTCAAGCCATACTTCAAACCTGAAATTTTACAAGAAGCCATTTTTACCAAACGTGCTGAGCAACTGTCTGTCGCTGATTTTGTTGAACTGTTAAATAAAATGAATTGAAGCCTAAAGTAATTATTACAGCATATGCACATCCTATGTTGGCTAGAGAACTGGAGCAAAGGGGCTACGTTGTTGATGTCCATGAGAAGATTGATTATGATTCACTTAGCGAAGTGGTGAGTGAATACACAGGAATGATTGTCTCTACAAGAATTAAAATTGATGCTGCAATGCTTGCCAAAGCCAGCTCGCTAAAGTGGATAGGTCGACTCGGAAGTGGGATGGATATTATTGATGTTGCCTACGCTACTTCTAAGCAGATCATCTGCTTAAGCAGTCCTGAAGGAAACTGTAATGCTGTTGCTGAGCATTGTGTTGGCATGTTGCTGTCGTTGATGCACTGCATCACGCAATCGAGGGATGAATTGAGAGATCGAAAGTGGAGAAGAGAGCCGAATAGGGGATATGAGCTGTCTGGCAGAAAAGTTGGCATCATCGGCTTTGGCCATACTGGAAATGCATTTGCAAGGTTGTTGTTGCCATTTGGTGTTACTGTATTGGCGCATGATAAATATCATCATGGATTTGCTGGCGGGCACATTGAGGAAGCATCGCTAGAAGAAATTTCAGCACACGCGGATGTAATTAGCCTCCATCTTCCCTTGACAGCAGAGACCAACTATTATGCGGATAGTCATTTTTTTGAAAACTTAAAACGCAAGCCTTTTTTCTTAAATACTAGCCGAGGGAGTGTGGTGAATACCCATGCACTGATTGCGGCATTGGATGATGGCCGCATCGCCGCTGCAGGGATTGATGTGCTTGAAAATGAGGAGCTTACAACTTATACTGAGCAGGAAATGGCGCAATTGGATAACCTTTCTCATCGCCCAAATGTGATTGTTACCCCCCATATTGCAGGGTATACCCACGAAGCGCTTTTTAAAATGTCTGATGTGCTGATTAAAAAGCTAGATGCGGCCCTCAGCAGCTAATCACATATTTTTTGTACCTTTATCTCACAAGCAACGCCTCAAAATTCATATGAGGCGTTGCTATTTTTTTAAGAATGCCAACCAAAAAATGATGTTATGAGTGAAATCATGTACGTAACAAAAGAAACGCTAGAAATCATGAGGGCTGAGCTGCATCAACTAAAAAGTGTTGAAAGACATGCTGCCTCGAGAGCTATTGCGGAGGCAAGGGAAAAGGGTGACTTGAAGGAAAATGCAGAATATGATGCGGCAAAGGAAGCCCAAGGGTTGCTGGAAGCTCGAATCAGCCGCGTGGAATCGGAATTGGCAACCGCCAGAATTCTTGATGCATCCACTATTGATACCAGCAAAGTATCTATACTTACCAAGGTCACAATTATGAATAAGGCAACAAAAAAGTCGATAACCTATCAGATTGTTTCTGAGAAAGAAGCGGATCTTAAGTTGCAAAAGATTTCAGTAACCTCTCCAATAGGAAAGGGACTTCTTGGTAAAAAGGTTGGCGATGAGGCTGAAATACAAGTGCCCAACGGTAAAGTGGTGTTTGCCATAGAGAATATTACCATTTGATTATTACCCAATGGCAAGTGTTTTTTCAAAAATTATTGCAGGTGAAATTCCGTCCTACAAGATTGCTGAGAATGATCTGTTCTACGCTTTTCTCGATGTGTTTCCCCTTGTAAACGGTCATACGCTCGTGGTTCCCAAAAGGGAGGTCGACTATTTGTTTGATTTGAATGCAGCGGAGTTGTCCGGTATACTTGAGTTTGCCAAGCCCATTGCTCAAGCCATTGAAAAAGCTTTCCCATGCAGCAGGTGCGGTATCTCAGTAATCGGTCTTGAAGTGGCACATGCGCATCTGCATCTTCTGCCCATCAATTCAGCAGATGACCTTAACTTCACCAGGCCTAAGTTGAACCCAAGTCCTGAAGAACTTAAAGATGCTCAGCAACGTATTCTTGAAGAATTAATAAAATGAATCAACAAACGAGTCCAGCTATTTCAGAGAATATCTTTAAGGGTATTATCGCCATCCTAATTGCAATTGGACTCTTTGATGTTATCTATTCGTTCGCCGGATCCTATGCCAATTATGGTTTGTTGTATCCATCAGCCCATGTGTTGTTAACGATTATCCTTTTTCTCGCATTATCCTTCATATGGGTAAAAGAAAGGTGGGCCGCCTGGCTTTTTTTAGCAATCGTGCTCGCTCATCTTGGACTCGACTTCTTCGTTGGGGCATTCTCCTTTCTGAAACTTGTATTGCTTCTACCCGCTTTTTACTTTTTGGCGAAAATTAAATAAATCTTTTTTCTTGCTATTCCACCTTATGCTCTAACGCTTAAGGCTGATTTATTCTTCCGGGATTCGCTTTTATAAATGCATCCCAGCCTGAACCTTTTTTTGCAGTTGCTTTTTTCTTTGCAGTGGTTACGGTTGCAATTCCATGTGAATTAAAATGATGGCAAACCGCAACAGCCAATGCATCTGATGCATCATAGTACTTTAATGTATGTGTAAGTGGCATGATGCTGTTCAGCATTTTCCAAATCTGTTCCTTATTTGAATTCCCGTTTCCGGTGATGGATTGTTTCACTTTCTTTGGAGAGTATTCCGCAACTGGAATGGAATTGCTCATCGCAACTGCAATGGCTATTCCTTGTGCCCTTCCAAGCTTCAACATGCTCTGAACGTTTTTCCCAAAAAAGGGAGCTTCAATCGCTACACTGTCTGGCTTGTATTTGGATATCAACGCTTGTATTACTTCATTAATCATGCCAAGCCGTTCAAACATGTCTCGTTTTCCGTTGAGTTTGACAACATCCATTTCAACCATTTTCATGACATTCCCAGTAACGGAGAGGATGCTATATCCCATGATTACGGTTCCAGGGTCTATCCCTAAAATAATCTTAGTTTTTTGTGACAATAGAAACGATTTTCGAGAGATTGTTGTGTATCAAACAAAAGTATCAAAATATTTATCAACTCACTGAGCATGATTGACTTTATGGGGATAATGTCTGTTTCGCTGTTTTTGGTTGTTGATTGGCTGAATTAACCAGAAATAATCAAAATCCCAGTTTTATTTTTTAACTAAAACTTTCTCTGCTTATGCATGTTAAATGACGAATAGACCAAACTTGGTTTTATCTTTACATCATGGCTTTTCTCAGAAAATCAATTTTCGCCCTAATCTTGTCGCTATCCTTTATCAGGCTTAGCGCGGGCAATGATTTTTGTGGGGTCACCAATTTTTCATTCTCATCTGGTGAAGTCATTACATTTAAGATTTTTTATAATGTGGTGGGATTGTTTGTAGATGCCGGAAATGCCTCCTTCACTGTGAACAACACGAAGCTGAACGATAAGCCGGTTTATCATGTGACGGGTCTTGGATCTTCTAACCCATCCTATGACTGGATCTTTAGGGTGCGCGACCGCTATGAAACCTATATTGATACTGCAACGTTGAAGCCATATAAGTTTATTCGGCATGTCGAGGAAGGTAAATTTCGAAAAGATGAAGTAGTCAATTTTTTTCATGCCGAAAAAAAGGCGGTCACCAACAAGGGTACTTTTCCAATTACTGAGTGCATGCAAGATGTACTCAGCTCAATTTATTATGCACGGAATATTGATTTTTCAACACACAAAATCGGAGAGAAAATTCCCTTCAGCATGTTTTTAGATGGTGAGTCACACAATATTTACATACGCTACCTTGGAAAGGAAGTAATCAAAACGAGGTATGGAAAATTCAGGGCAATCAAATTCAAGCCCATGTTGATCAGCGGAACCATTTTTGCTGGGGGAGAGCTAATGACAGTATGGGTTTCAGATGATGGAAACAGGATACCTCTTCGTATAGAAAGCCCTATTACCGTTGGCAGCGTGAAGGTTGATATGATGGGGTATAGAAACCTGCGCTATCCCTTGCAGTCATTGATCAAGTTTAATTGACCGCCTTTAAGGTAGGTTCAACACCTCTTTTTTCCTAAATCCTTTTTCTGTTCTTTCAACCGTGCAACATGTATTGATCGGATCATGTTCCAGGAAAAGTAAATAGTTATTGTCTGAAGCTTCATTCAGAAAAGATTCTTTTTCCTCAATGCTTTTCATGGGATACATATCGTAGGCCATGATGTATGGAAGCGGGATATGTGCAACCGAGGGAATGAGATCTGCCATATATGCAATAATCCTTCCTTGGTAATTGATGAACGGCAACATCATTGATCGGGTATGCCCATGTACAAATTGTATCTCAATGTTTTCACTAAATCTTGTTCTTTGGTTTTCAATTTCATCCACAAACCTAAGTTGTCCGCTCTGCTCAATTGGAACAATATTTTCTTTCAAAAACGAAGCCTTTTCTCTTGCGTTTGGCTCCATTGCCCATTTCCAATGTGCCTCGCTGCTCCAATATAGTGCATTGGGGAAGGTCAGTACCAATTGTTCATTCTTGATGGTGACTGCGCCTCCACAGTGATCGAAATGAAGATGAGTGAGTATTACATCAGTGATGTCTTCTGCCTTAATGCCTACTGATTCGAGTGAGTCCAGAAGTGTAGCTGAACCGTGTGGGTAATAGTGACTAAAAAACTTTTCTGATTGCTTATTGCCCATTCCGGCATCGATCAAAATCTTTCTGCCGCCATCAATTACCAATAAGCAGCGCATGGCCCAGGTGCACATGTTGTTGTCGTCAGCAGGATTAAGCGTATGCCAGATTGTTTTTGGTACTACGCCAAACATGGCACCGCCATCAAGTTTGAACAGTCCAGTATCAATCGAATAGACTTGCATATTTCTCTTTTGTTACAACTTTTCTAGTATAGAGCAAGGCGCCAAAGCTAAAAATGAAAAATACCATCAACACAAGTATAGAATTTCTCATGCTGCCAGTGAGTTCTTCGTTCCTTGCAAATAAAATCAATCCTATCGTTAATGCAATCTTTTCAGTTACATCATAGAAGCTGAAATAAGAAGTGGTGTCCTGTGTTTCAGGAAGTAGTTTTGAATAGGTACTGCGGCTCATCGACTGTATCCCTCCCATCACCAAGCCTACCGCTACTGCAAGAAAATAGAATTCTGTTTGAGATTTAATGAAGTATCCCCAAATGCAAATGGCTATCCATATCCCAATACCAACCAGCAGGGTGGGAATGTTTCCAATTTTTTTTGATAACCTGCTGAGTGCAATTGCCCCAACTATTGCAACGAGTTGGATAAGGATAATGGTCAGTAATAACTTGGGCTCATCTTCCTGTTTTGGGAAGATTTCTTTTTTACTAAAACTTGCTGCTACCAACATCACAGTTTGAACACCTACGCTGAAAAGAAAAAAGGCGAAGAGGTATCTTTTAAGCGCTGGAATCTGTCTAGCTTCTTTCCATACCAACCGCAATTCATGAAAGCCATTGATTAAAATGTGCTTCTTCATTTTTTTATTGCTCTCGGTATTGTTGGGCAATATCCTCAGTGGGATTTGTGCAAATCCCAGCCACCACAATCCCACAAGTAAAAATGAAAGTCTTGCGCCAATGGTTTTGTCTTCAGTGCCAAGCCCAAACCAGTCTGGCTTTAGGATGATCACAAAACAAATAATTTGCAAGAGTACGCTACCAATATATCCCAGGGCAAATCCTTTTGCACTCAACCTGTCCCGATCTTCCGGAGCTGCAATGTCAGGCAAGTAAGAGTTGTAGAAGACCAGACTGCTCCAAAATCCTAGAGCTGCCAATGAAAAGAATATAATGCCGTACTCAATGCGTTCTGGAGTGAAAAAATATAGAAGTCCACATGCTGCTGCGCCAATAAATGTGAATACGCGCATGAAGGCTTTTTTGTTTCCCCGATAATCTGCCATGGAGGAAAGGATAGGAGAGATGATGGCTACTATCAAGAAGACGATGGCCAATGCATAGTTTTGTAGGGCGGTGTTGATGATTTCGAGTCCAAAGAAATTTACATAAGACAGTTCTCCCTGGGTTGAATTGCTTGTAATGGCTACATAATAGGCAGGGAAAATAGTAGAGGTGATAACCAGGTTATAGCTGCTGTTGGCCCAGTCATACATCGCCCAAGCATTCTGAATTTTCTTAGATACTATCTTCATCTCTTAGAGTTTGCCGGTGATAATCATGAGTATCAATACTCCACCAATCAGAATTCGATACCAGCCAAACATCCTGAATCCATTCCTTTGTAAAAATCCTATAAAGAATCGAATTGCCAGTAGCGCTACAACAAATGCAACGGCACTTCCCAGCAGCAACAATTGAATGCCTTCTGTATTCAACACACTAGGCTCTTCTTTCCAAATATCATATAAACTTTTGATGGTGGCTGCACTCATGGTGGGCACTGCCAAGAAAAAGGAAAACTCCGCAGCAAGAGAGCGGGTTAGTTTTTGTTGCATCCCTCCGATAATGGTGGAGGCACTTCTGCTAAGTCCTGGAAACATCACTGCAAGCACTTGGTAACATCCAATGGTAAATGCTTTTGTATAACTGATTTCTTCTTCCTTAATAACCTCACTACTGCGAAACCACCTGTCAACAAACAACAATACTACGCCGCCGGCAAAGAGTACAATTGAAATAAAGAGCGGACTCTCCAAGCTGTTGTCGATATGCTTCTTAAACAATGCACCAAATACCAAAGCGGGAATTATTGCTACAAAGAGCTTGATGTAAAAGCTAAACTTTCTAAAGTCTATGAACTTTTTCCAATATAAGACCACAACAGATAGGATAGCGCCAAACTGGATCACCACCTCAAATAGCTTGGTGAAGGCGTCATGCTCAATCTTGAAAAATGCAGAGGCAATGGCCATATGCCCTGTTGAGGAAACCGGAAGAAATTCGGTTATCCCTTCAATGACTGCAAGGATAAGGGCCTGGAAAGTATTCATTTAGTTGTGGTATGCCTGAAATCAGGAACTGCGTTTCCCTTTTTTCATGATTGCATATATCTCAATGATGAAACCAGCGAGGATGAGCAATGGGGCTACAGTAATTCTGGTTTTACTATACACCTCATTTTCAGCAAAAACAGTAGGGTCATCACTTTTGCCCCCACTCATCAGAAATAATCCGATGACAATAACTACAACTCCGATGAGCATCCACACCAAATTGTCCTTTTCAAAAAGCGATGTCTTGTTATTTTCCATGGTATAATGTTTATCAATAAAGATCGTCGAGTTTCATTTTTAGATACTTGGTAACACTCCTGTGTGTACTGATAAAAGTAATGCTAATTCCGATGAGGATGAGTATCAAATACAACAGGGCCAACAGTGTATTGTCGCGCAAAGCCTTAATCTCCGGCAGCCACCAGTTTTCAACTCCATAGATAAGGATGTTGATGGCCACAATGGCAAGTCCAGCACTGAACAAGCCATTGATGATGGCCTTTTTGTCGAATGGCTTTGATATGAACCACCTCGTTGCTCCCACCATCTGCATGGTCTTGATGAGGAATCTGTTTGAAAACATGGCCAGTTTTATGGTGTTGTCAATCAATATGATCACAATCAATGCAAGTATTCCGGCAAGGGCAAGTAAAAAGTATCCAGTTTTTTTAACGATGCTGTTGAGGTTGCTTACAACCGCATCTGGGTATTTCACTTCGCTGATGATGAAGTTCTTGGTAATCTCTTTGGTGATCTTGTTAAGGCTGTCTTTGTTTACGTACTCGGGCTGTAGGTAAAAGTCTATGCTTGCCGGCAAGGGGTTGTAATCTAACACCTTGTTCCAGTCTTCGTTGCCCTCACCGATGAATTTATTGCGTGCCTGCTCTTTTGTTGTGTACTCCACCGAACGTGCATATGGCCTGGATTCAATTGCTTTTTTTACCAGGTCAATGTCGCGCTGCGGACTACCCTCTCTGATAAAAGCGTTAACCTGCACACTGCCCTTGAAATAACTTTCTAATTTACTTGCATTAATCACCAGCCAGCCTAGCATTCCGAGGATGAAAAGCACCAGTGCTACGCCCAAGATGGCCATAAAATAAGAAGGTTTACTGCGTTTCATCGATGCCCGGCCCTGTGTAGTCATTGCTGATTGAATTTTAGTACCTTTTACCTCTTTTTTACTCGAAGTATCAAAAATAGCAATTTTAAAGCGTTTGTGTATTTTTGCGCCTCCCGAAGCAGGGTTTAATTTTTGTACTTAGTATAAAGCAACTTAAGATGGAATACGGATTCAGGGATATTGAAAGGAAATGGCAGGACGCCTGGAAGCAGAATAAGGCCTACAAGGTTGACAATAATTCTCCCAAGCCCAAATATTATGTGCTGGATATGTTCCCCTACCCAAGTGGTGCGGGACTGCACGTGGGGCATCCGCTGGGCTACATCGCCAGTGATGTGTTTAGCCGATATAAACGCCTGAAGGGGTTTAATGTGCTGCATCCGATGGGCTATGACTCATTCGGTCTCCCCGCAGAACAATATGCAATAGAGCATGGAATACCTCCTGCAATCTCTACAGAACATAATATCAACACATTCCGGTCTCAGTTGGATAAGATCGGCTTCTGTTATGACTGGAATCGTGAGGTGAGAACCTCAAATGACGATTATTATAAGTGGACTCAATGGATTTTTCTTCAACTATTTGATAGTTGGTTCGATAGAAAAAGTCAAAAAGCAAGAAGACTGCAGGAACTGCTTGATATTTTCTCCTCCGAAGGAAACGCCAACATCGCTTGTCCGGGTGATAAACATCTTCACTTTACAGCCTCAGACTGGAAAGCATTCAACGAAAAACAACAGGCAGACATCTTAATGCACTATAGAATTGCCTTCTGTGGTATTGGTGAAGTGAATTGGTGCGAAGCCCTTGGAACCGTATTGGCCAATGATGAAGTGATTAATGGGGTGAGTGAAAGAGGTGGGCACCCAGTAGTGAAGAAGAAGCTTAGGCAATGGTATCTGCGCATTACCGAATATGCGGAAAGGTTGCTCGCTGGTCTGGATACGGTTGATTTTAGCGACAGCATGAAAGACATGCAGACCAACTGGATTGGAAAAAGCTTTGGAGCTGAAATAGATTTCGATCTGGTCTCTGAAAATATGTTGGCAGAGGGCAAAAAGCTGAAAGTGTACACCACGCGACCTGATACAATTTTTGGTGTTGACTTTATGGTAATCGCCCCAGAGCATGAACTTGTAAAACAGATTACATCTTCAGGTCAGGCTACTGCTGTTGCCGAATACATCGATTATGTAAACAGCAGAAGTGAAAGGGAAAGGATGGCTGAAAAGAAGATCAGTGGTGTATTTAGTGGCGCGTATTGCAAACATCCTTTTGAAGAGCGACAAATTCCTGTCTGGATAAGTGAGTATGTTCTTGCCGGCTATGGGACAGGAGCTATCATGGCCGTACCATGCGGTGATGAACGCGACTTTAAGTTTGCGCAACATTTCAATATCCCCATCACCAATATCATCGGTTCCCATTTTAATGGAACAGATGCCAATCCAACAAAAGAAGCACTTCTCGAGAATAGTGGGTTTCTGAATGGATTGAAGATGTTAGATGCCATTGCTATTTCAATCACCAAGATGGAAGAACTCGGCATAGGAAAACGACAAACAAATTATAGGATGCGTGATGCTGCATTCAGTCGCCAACGCTATTGGGGTGAACCTTTTCCCATCGTTTGGAAAAACGATATCGCCTATGCGCTTCCAGTTTCTTCATTGCCAATTGCGCTTCCTCCATTGTCAGACCTAAAACCCGGACCCGATGGACAAGGACCATTGGCCAATCTTCCTGAATGGACGGCCTTTGAGGGTGGAACAAGGGAAGTGAATACCATGCCTGGTTATGCCGGAAGCAGCTGGTATTTTCTTCGCTACATGGATCCTCAGAACAAACAGGAATTTTGCAGCAGGGAAGCAAGTGATTATTGGGGACAGGTTGATTTATACATCGGTGGCACAGAGCATGCGGTTGGGCATCTGCTCTATAGCAGGATGTGGACAAAAGCATTATTCGATCTTGGTTATATAGGGTTCGACGAGCCTTTTAAACGCTTGGTGAATCAAGGTAAAATAGGAGGAGATTCAAGGTTGGTGTATAGGGTTAGAGGAACCAAACAGTTTGTTTCTGCAGGGTTAAAGGATGGTTATGAAACCGATGAGATTCATGTTGATGTTACACTCGTGGATGGTTTTGATCTTGACATGGATGGATTTAAAAAATGGAAACCCGATTTTGCTGATGCGAGTTTTATTACAGAAGAAGGTGTTTATAAATGTGGAAGTCGACTTGAAAAAATGAGTAAGCGATATTTCAACGTTGTGAATCCCGATGACATCGTAGTGAAATATGGTGCGGATACATTCAGGATGTATGAAATGTTTTTGGGTCCGGTTGAACAGGATAAACCATGGGACACCAAAGGGATTGAAGGGGTGCATCGCTTTATAAAAAAATTATGGAGACTATATGCCGATGCTGAAAAAGGGGTTGTACTTACTGATGCAACAGCAACAGATGCATCATGGAAGGCATTTTATAAGATGTTAAAAAAAGTAGAAGAGGATACAGCAAGGTTCTCATTCAATACAGCAGTAAGTTGTTTCATGATTGGAGTGAATGAGCTAACAGATCTTAACTGTCACTCAAAGGATTTGCTTTCCAAGTTGTTGATTATACTTGCACCATACGCCCCCCACATTAGTGAAGAACTATGGAGCATGGCAGGAAATCAGGGATCTGTCTTGGATGCCACCTATCCATCGGTTGAAGAAAAATACTTAGTGGAAACTTCAAAGGAATATCCGATTGCAATCAACGGTAAGACAAGAACAACCATCGAGTTGGATATAAATCTTAGCCAGCAAGATGTTGAAAAGCTTGTTATGGCTGAGCCTGTGGTGATTAAGTGGCTTGAAGGCAAGCCGCCAAAGAAAATCATCTATGTAAAAAACAAAATGATCAATGTGGTCATCTAGGATTATTTCCCATGTTTTTTGTACGTTTTTTCGAGGAAAAATAACTGTAGAATAGTTGTGGCTACTATATTCTACCTGATTTCCATGCTTTTATATCAGGTTTTAAATATTATAGATTAGTTATGATTCATTCATGTAATTTTACTTTTCATGAATCCACATCTTGATCCATTAGAAAAGTTGGGTAGTCCCGGTGAATCTGAATATGAGAACACCATACGTCCCGCGAGTTTGGAAGACTTTTCCGGACAGCCCAGGATCATTGAGAACCTCAAAATTTTTATTCAAGCGGCCCAAATGCGTTCTGAGTCACTTGATCATGTGCTGTTTCACGGACCACCCGGCCTCGGCAAAACAACCCTATCCAGAATTGTTGCTAGAGAGATGGGCGTAAATATCAAAGAGACATCCGGTCCAGTAATTGAAAAGCCGGCAGACCTTGCAGGATTGTTAACAAGTCTTGAACCCAATGATGTACTTTTTATAGATGAGATTCACCGCCTCAGCAATGTGGTGGAGGAGTACCTGTATTCAGCCATGGAAGATTATAAAATCGATATCATGATTGATAGTGGGCCAAGTGCAAAAACCATTCAAATCAACCTGAATCCATTTACACTTATTGGAGCAACAACCAGAAGTGGATTGCTTACTGCACCACTTTTGTCTAGGTTCGCTATAAAGTCCCGACTTGAATATTATTCCAACGAAGTTCTTGAACGCATCATCACACGATCTGCAGGAATTCTTCAAACCAAAATTACTTCTGATTCCGCAAAAGAAATTTCAAGACGCAGCAGAGCCACTCCAAGAATAGCCAATGGGTTATTGAAACGAGTGCGTGACTTTGCACAGGTACTTGGTGATGGTGTTGTGACCATAGACATCACGCGTCATGCATTAAAAGCATTGAATGTGGATGAGCATGGACTTGATGAAATGGACAACAGAATCCTTTCAACCATTATCGATAAATTCAAAGGCGGCCCCGTGGGATTGGGAACGATTGCCACCGCAGTTGGTGAAGAAGCGGGAACTATCGAGGATGTATATGAGCCTTTTCTTATTCAAGAGGGATTTCTGCAGCGTACAGCAAGAGGAAGGGAAGTGACTGCAAGAGCGTATGAGCATTTAGGGCGGGCTCATCCTTCAGCAGGTGATAATCTGTTGTTTTAAATTTTAACACAATCGAGACAAATGATTTTGGAGTCCATATATCCTATTTTTTTATTGATTGCAATTGCGACTGCTCTGATCTGGATCTTAATTAGAAACAGGTTGAATAAAAATCTTCTATTACAGAAAGAGGGGTTTAAAAGAAAATCACTGCTTGAAAAAGATCGGATGAGGATAGCAATGGACCTGCACGATGATATTGGTGCGAGCCTTACTGCATTGCATCTCATGACATCCTTGCTTAGTGATGTTGAAGTAGAAGAGCGGGGGAAGGGGTTAATCACAAAAATCAACGAGGTTTCTGAGAATATGGTTCAAGACATGAACGAAATTGTTTGGGCACTTAATGTAACCAATGACACATTGACCAACCTGATGTCATACACAAGGGAAACAATCTCTAACCTGCTTTCTAATGCTGAAATAGCATTTGAGGAGAGTGAGCCCATTGGCTATCCAAAAATAATTGTAAGTGGCGTTGCCAGAAGAAATGTGTTTTTGATTGTGAAGGAGTTGGTGAACAACGCAATCAAGCACTCCGGAAGCAATAGGGTGAGGTTGATCGTTAGCATTGACGACCAACTTCGATTTGTACTTTCTGACTTTGGTCGCGGAATAGCTGATCCCACCTTTTCAGTAATCACATCAGGAGGCAACGGCCTAAATAATGTTAAAGCCAGGGTGAAATCACTTGGGGGTAGCATTGATTTTAAAAATGAAAATGGGCTTACTGTTAGAGTCAGTATCCCATTAAACAAATTCAATCAGGCTGATTAGGATTCTTTAACAAGCAGTCTGAATCCATTTCCGTGGATGTTTACAATCTCAACATCTGGATCCTCTCTGAGGTATTTTCTCAGTTTTGCGATGTACACGTCCATGCTTCTTCCATTGAAATAATTGTCATTACCCCAAATCTTTTTAAGCGCAAGTTCACGTTGAAGCAAATCGTTTTTGTATTCACTGAGCATTTTCAGCAACTCATTTTCTTTAGGTGATAGGGTTATTTTGCTTTCGCCAAGGGAAAGCTCTCTAAGTTTAGGGATGAAGTGGTATTTGCCAAGAGCATACTCCACATTTATGATTTCCCTGTTTTGCTCCTCATTCCTTTTCAGGATCGCTTTGATCTTAAAAAGAAGAAGTTCAGAATCAAAAGGTTTGGTGATATAGTCGTCAGCTCCAAGTTTATATCCCTTGATCTGATCCTCTTTCATAGATTTGGCGGAAAGAAAGAAAAGTGGAATGTCTGGGTTGATATCTCTGATTTCCTCGGCAAGCATGAAGCCATCCATCTTGGGCATCATCACATCCAACAAACAGAAATCAAATTTTTCTCTCTGAAATGCTGCAAGGCCTAGTCGCCCATCTCTTTCTAGGATTACTTCATAATCGTTTAGCTCGAGAAAATTCTTCAGTACCAGTCCCAAATTTGGGTCATCTTCGCACAAGAGAATTTTTGGCTTAGGGGTTGATGTAGACATTTGCTTGGTTTAGGGCAAATAAAAATATTAACCGCGACATATTGACTTGAAAGACAATAAATTTTTGTTAAACAGCACCTAATATTCGAATTTGCTGCTCTTTTGTATCTAAATCAGTTTTATGCACCTCACTTCAGACAATACCTTTAAAAAACTTGTGATCATAGGCGATAGAGTACTTATCCAGCTTACTAAGCCAAATGAAAAAACTGTAAGCGGGCTTTATCTTCCTCCAGGAGTTCAGGAAAAGGAAAAGGTGCAGCAGGGCATTATCATCAAAACTGGACCAGGATTTGTGATTCCTATGCCTATTGAAGATGAATCCTGGAAGTCCGACGAGGAAAAAGTGAAATATATACCCCTACAGGCAAAAGAAGGGGATTTAGCCATTTTCTTGCTCAGTGGCGCTACCGAGGTGATATATGAGGGGAGTAAATATTATATTCTTCCACAAAGCGCAATCCTGATGCTTGAGCGGGATGAGCAAATTTGATGAAAATAATCTCTAAATGTCCATGATTGTAGCCCAAAATGTCTTTTTTGAGGCATAAATGCTGTTTTTATTGATTTAGTGTAATTTTTGAGAAACTTAATTTTGAGAACGTACATATTTGTGCACCTTAGTCTCGGTTTTTCATAGGATATT
This sequence comes from Chitinophagaceae bacterium, assembly GCA_044353505.1. GTDB lineage: Bacteria > Bacteroidota > Bacteroidia > Chitinophagales > Chitinophagaceae > Pollutibacter. The sequence goes on from JBILBU010000007.1 coordinate 30,452, forward strand.
GGATTTTAAAACGGGCTGCATTTCTATGCTGGCCCTTTTTTTTTATACCCTCTCTATCCTTCCATCCTGAACAATTTTGATCAGATTCTCCCTTTTTAAGGTAGTAATTACTTCTTTTAAAGCTGTTTCTTCTACTTCAGCTTTGTTTAACAATTCATACATCGTCATGGAGGATATCTTTAACAAATCCAAAACATTTGTTGCGATAACCTGAAATTCATCAATACCCATTTTTTTCTGCTTGTTGTCGCGGCATCGATCGCAAACTCCACATCGCGTTATCGCTTCGTCACCAAAATACTGACCAATATAAACGGATCTGCATGAAGTTGTGTTAACATATCCAATCATTTTTTCAATCCGCTCTACATATTCCTGTTTTCTTTGTAGGTATGTTTCATAATTAATGTTCAAGTCTTCCGCCCTAATTCTGTCCTGCAGATAACACAGCTGAGGCAGTTCCTTCTTGGGTGAGTAGAGGATGATATTGGCATTGTTGAGCAACGCCAGCTGTTCATATATCGTCTGGAGGTCCCTCTTCAAAATCCAGGCAAGGTTGCTCTCACGAATCCTTACACTATGGTCAAATACACCGCTATAGGTTCTCAGTAAGCCCTTGATGATGGGTTCGAGTTCTGGGTATCTGTATTCAAATTCTTCTATGCCCTCTTTACCTGAAATGAATTGCACTCTTGAAGGCATGTATACTTGTTCCAGATAAGAAATTACTTGTTCCTGCTTCAGGGCCTTAAGGCTGTTCACAACTTCCTTCATGTCCATCTTGAATTTTTGAAGGAAGTCATCCATGTCAAAATCAAAATACCTACCCAAGCCTGCTCCTGCAGGAATCTGCAAGTAATTTGCCAATGCATGGTATACTTTTCGGATGGTGGCTATGCTGGGGAATTTTATATCAGGCTGGGTCTTTAATTCTTCAAGCTCCTGCTGTCGGTATAGAAGCACTGCATACGCTGGAAGACCGTCTCGGCCTGCCCTTCCTGCCTCTTGGTAATAGCTTTCTAAGCAATCAGGGATATCAGCGTGGATAACAGTTCTCACATCGGCCTTGTCAATTCCCATGCCAAAGGCATTGGTGCAGACCATGATGCTATTTTTCCCTTCTCTCCAGGCTTGCTGCTTTTGTTTTCTTATTTCTTGATCAAGGCCAGCATGGTAGTAGTCGCTATCAACTCCTCTTTGTTTCAAGATATCTCTTAGCTCTTTTGTCTTCTTTCTTGTTTTGCAATAGATAATTCCAGAGCCTTTTACTTTTTCAATGATTGTTATTATCCTATTGATCTTGTCATCACATTTTTCTGCGGTGTACGAAAGATTAGGTCTTGCAAAAGATGTCATGAAGGCAGCTGCATTTTTCATGTTCAGCTTGTCTACAATATCTTCTTTGACTCTGTTTGTTGCAGATGCAGTCACTGCTATCACTGGCACACGCGGAAACCATTGCCTGATTGCTACAATTTTTAAATACGACGGCCTAAAATCATATCCCCATTGCGAAATGCAATGTGCTTCATCTACGGCAATTAATGATATGGGCAGTGATGATAAACTTTCTGCAAACTTCTTTGATTCAAGCCTTTCGGGAGAAACATAAAGAAACTTAATCTCCCCATCTGCACATGCATCGATAATCGACATGCTTTCACTGAACGACATCCCAGAAACAATAGCTGCTGCATTAATGTCTCGTTGAATCAATTGCTCCACTTGATCATCCATCAATGCTATCAATGGTGAAATAACCAGGCAGCATCCGTCAAGCAGCAATCCCGGCACCTGATAACAAACCGATTTACCTCCTCCCGTCGGAAGGATAGCCAGTGTATCTTGGCCGTTGAGCACTGAAGAAATGATGTCCTCCTGAAGAGGGCGAAATTCTTCATGCCCCCAGTGCTGCTTCAATACCTCTTTAGGGGTCATGCTGTGTTTGTTTTAGGCATCAGGTTACCTTCTTGAAGAATAACCGAACTGAGTTGATGGCCAATACCACATCGCTCATTCCCATGACCAAGGCGCCAACCGTTGGTGTGAGATAGCCGAATGCGGCAACCGGGATGGCAACAATATTATAAAAGAAAGCCCAGAATAAATTCTGTTTGATTGTTATGTACGTGTGCTTGCCAAGTCCGAGTGCCGTAGGCAATTGTTTAAGTCCGGAATTCATCAACACCACCTGTGCACTCTGGATCGCCAGTTGGGATGCCTCACTTAGTGAAATGCCTATGGTTGCTTTGGCCAGTGCGGGCGCGTCATTGATGCCGTCGCCTACCATAGCTGTTGGCGTAGTTGCATTCAAGGCTGCGATCACATCGAGTTTTTGCGCTGGACTTTGTTCTGCAATTACTTCGTCAATACCAAGCATCGATGCAATGTGATCGCACTTTTCTTTTCTATCACCACTCAACAGGATGGTCTTTATATGTTTACTTTTGAGATAAGCAATTACCTCTTGTGCTTCAGGCCTTATCTCGTCTTCCACATTTATCCATCCTATCAGCTGATTATTTTTTAGGATGTATACATTGTGGTTAGACTCTTGCGTTTGTTCTTTTGCTATTTTATAAGATCCCGCCCAATAAATATTGCCTTCTTTATCTGTGCCCTTCATCCCAAGGCCTTTAACCTCTTCGATGCTGCTCCATTTTATTTCCTCTTTCGTTTTAAATTTCGCAGACACGCATTGGGCAATGGGATGATTGGAAAATCTTTCTAACGAATACACAATCCTTTGCCACTCGGGTTCATCCATTCCAATGACTTGGTATGTTGACAGTGAGAATGACCCTGTAGTTAGTGTGCCGGTTTTGTCAAATACAACCTGTGTGATCTTGCGAAAATTTTCAAGGCTGGTTGCATTTCTAAAAAGCACTCCGTTTCTCGCTGCCCTTCCCAATCCAACCGCAATGGCGGCCGGTGTGGCCAGTCCCATGGCACATGGACATGCAATAACAAGTACAGCAATGCTGCTCATGAGGGCATCTTTGAATTTATCATAGTACATATAGTTGCCAATAAAAGTGACCAACGCAATCCCTATGACCAATGGAACAAATACGGCACTGATTTTATCCGCCAAATGCTGGATAGGGGGCTTTTCCCCCTGGGCTTGTTTTACCAGATTTAGAATTCCCGAAAGCACAGTTTCATCACCAGTTGCAGTTACTTGAGCTTTCACTGATCCAGACTCTACAACACTTCCGCCAATGATCCTGTCTTTTTTAACCTTATGCACTGGTATACTTTCTCCTGTAAGTAAAGACTCGTTCACATGGGCATCGCCCCATAATATTTTACTATCTATAGGAACCTGTTCTCCACTTCGTATAAGGATTAGATCGCCAACTTTGAGCTGTGTATTTTCTATGGGAAGAATTACCTCTTGGTGGTTCTCGTCAAATGCAATCATGTTCGCCATCACTTTTTGCGACTTCATAAGTTCTTTTAATGCGCGCTGTGTTGATTGCATGGAGGCATCTTCAAGGTAGTTGCCAAAAAAAACAAGGGTGATAATGGTTGCAGCAGTTTCATAAAAAAGATATTGCTCTCCCTGGCCCATTAAGGTGCCAATCAGGCTGTACACAAATGCTGCACTAGCGCCTAGTGCAATGAGCACATTCATGTTGGGCAGGCCATTGCGTAAACTTTTTATTGCACTCTTTCCAAAAAACGACATCCCCACAACATATACAGGAATACACAACGTCAATTGTACCCAAGGATTCATTAGCCAGTGGATATGAATCCAAGACTCTAGCATGTGAAGCATGAGCACCAAGGTAAATGGAAGGCAGAAGATAAATCGATTAAACTGTGTTGACAGAAATGGTCTTTTGATTTTCTCTTCACCTTCCTGTTGAGTAATAACTGTATAGCCTAAGTCATTAATGCCAGTGGCCAGCTCCGCCTTTTCTGTTCCTTCTTCCAATTCAAAGGATACGTCTCCATCAATAGGATTCACCTTGATGTTCTGCATCCCCTTTTTGCCTAAGTATTTGTTAATGGTGAGTGCGCAGTTGGCGCAGGTCATCCCTTCAACTTTCCACTTTACAGTTTCCATGCTACGAATTTACTGAATTACCTGCATCATGTACTGTTGTGGCTGATGAAAATCAGGGTAATCTATATTCTGATCGTTAATAAATTTATCTTTGAATATATGGAGCTGATTAGCAAGACATACGGACTTGATGCGCTGTCTTTGATCGCCAAAGAACTTGCTGGCTATATTGAAAATGGAAGCATCCTTTGTTTTGAGGGGGATCTTGGTGCCGGAAAAACAACGCTCATTAAAGCAGTCTGCAAAGAGCTTGGTGTTCAGGATATGGTCAGTAGTCCAACCTTCTCTCTCGTCAACCACTACATGGCCACTGGTCCAGCCGGACCCTCAACGATTTTTCATATTGACCTATACCGCCTAAGCGATGAGCAAGAGGCCATTGATGCGGGTATCGAAGAACAACTATACAGTGGATCCATTTGTCTTGTTGAATGGCCTCAGCGCGCCCCTGGCATCATCCCAGCGCACGCAATGCACGTTATCTTGTCAGTCACTGATGATTCTCACCGCCAGATACAGGTGCTGTCAGCAGAAAATTAATTAACTTGGTCATATAATTGCATATGATGTCAAGGAAGCCATTTATCAGCAGTGAAATAAATTATGAGCCTCTTGAAGAGACGCTTGATGTAAAGCCTCTTGCTAAACAACTCTCCATTGCCATACCAAAAGAACATGCATTCCAGGAAAATAGGATTGCACTTACCCCTGATGCCGTCGGCGTACTTGTAAATAATGGGCACAGCGTATCTGTTGAACACAAAGCAGGAGAAGGCTCTCATTTCTCCGATAAAGATTATGCTGAAGCAGGTGCTCAAATTGTCTATGATAAAAAGGAACTCTTTGCAAATGATTTGATTGTTAAGTCGGCCCCCGTCTCTGACGAAGAACTGCCCTTGCTTAGGGTTGGCCAAACCATTATTTCTCCGATCCATCTTCCCGTAATGAAGACGCATATTCTTGAGAAGATGATGGAGAAAAAAATCACTGCACTTTCTTTTGAAAACCTCAAAGATGAAACCGGACATAACCCCATTGTTCGAAGCATGAGTGAAATTGCTGGTAGCGCTGTCATGCTCATAGCCGGACAATACCTCAGCAATGCCAATGATGGAAAGGGTGTGTTATTGGGAGGTATTTCGGGCATACCTCCAACGAAAGTAATTATTATAGGGGCTGGTATCGTTGGTGAATATGCAGCAAGAACCGCACTCGCCATGGGGGCTAGCGTAAAAATATTTGATAATAATATTTATAAGCTGAAGCGATTGCAGAATAATATTGGTGTGCGCTTGTGGACCTCTGTTATCGAACCAAAAATACTCGCTAAGCAGCTGAAAACCTGCGATGTTGCTGTTGGGGCATTGAGCTCTTCTGCTGGAAGAACACCGCTGGTGGTAAGTGAAGAAATGGTTGCTGCCATGCGACCAGGAAGTGTTATTGTTGATGTAAGCATCGATCGGGGTGGATGTTTTGAAACTTCTGAAGTAACCTCTCATGAAAGACCAGTGGTAAAGAAATTTGATGTCTTTCACTATGGTGTTCCCAATATTCCTTCGGGCTTTGCACGGACTGCCTCACAAGCAATAAGCAATGTGCTCATGCCGCTTTTGCTTAAAATCAGTGATGAGGGCGGACTTGAAAAATTGGTTTGGCATCAAATCAATATTAGAAATGGGGTATACACATTTAAGGGGTCGTTGACCAACTTTCACCTCAGCCAGCGGTTTAATCTCAAGTACACAGATCTTAATCTCTTGATTGCCAGCCAGCGTTGATTTTACGCAGATTTTATCTATGCAATTCCATCAAAAAATCTTCTTGTTTATTTTTGTTACATTCACAAGTCCTAACACTACCAGATGAAAGCGATTATACCTGTTGCAGGTACCGGAACAAAACTGCGACCCCATACCTACACACAACCAAAAGCATTGATCCCTCTCGCAGGTAAAACTGTGCTTAGCATCATCATCGACCAACTGGTTGAAGCTGGTGTAAGAGATCTTGTGCTGGTTGTTGGATACCTGGGCGACAAAATCATGGATTATGCGAAATCTCATTATCCTGATCTAAACATCACCATCATTCATCAGAATGAAAGAAAGGGTCTAGGGCATGCTATTTATTTGTGTAAGGAAGCAGTGGGAAACGAAGAGGCACTAATTGTATTGGGGGATACCATTTGCGAATACAATGTTGCCGAGTTGCTTGATATGAAAGGTTCTGTGTTGTGCGTAAAGAAGGTAGACGATCCGCGTAACTTTGGTGTAGCGGAAACGGATGAGGAAGGAATTGTAACCCGACTGATCGAAAAGCCTCAGATTCCAAAAACCAATAATGCCTTGGTTGGGATCTATAAAATCACGGATAGTTCTTTGTTGTTCCAGTGTTTGGAGAAAATGGTTCACGCAGAAGGCGACGTGCATGAGGAGTTATCATTAACGCCGGCACTTGATTGCATGGTAAATTCAGGTACTGTTTTTTCTACCTTTAAAGTGTCAAATTGGTTCGATTGTGGACGAAAGGAAACATTGCTTGAGAGCAATGCCACGCTGCTGAAAAAATGGGGAAGTGCGGTATCCGGACAAGAAGGGTTTGAAAATACAATCATCATTCCTCCGGTGAGCATTGCTCCAGGCTGCGAAATAAAAAATTCAATCATTGGTCCCAATGTGAGCATTGGAGAAAATGCAATCATTCAATATTCGATTGTCAAAGACTCCATCGTAGGATCCTTTTCAAAACTATATGATGTAGTGCTGAACGATTCACTGATTGGCTGTGACACAGAAATCAAAGGCGAAACGCGCACACTCAATATTGGAGATAATACAGAGATTGATTTGGGTTAATTGACCATGTTTTCAGTTTTTCTCAGATCTTCCCAACCATGTCAGAGGGTACAACCCAGGCATCAAATTCAGCTTCGCTGAGATAACCAAGCTTCACGGCCATTTCCTTCAAGGTGGTTCCTTCTTTATGTGCTTTTTGCGCAATCTCTGCTGCCTTATAATATCCAATCTTGGTATTCAAGGCAGTCACAAGCATCAGTGAATTGTTGAGGTGCTTGTCGATGTTTTCATAAAGGGGCTCAATGCCTATTGCACACTTGTCGTTAAAGCTTACGCAGCCATCAGCAATCAATCTTGCACTGTGCAGAAAGTTGTAGATCATCATTGGCTTGAATACATTCAGTTCGAAGTGCCCTGTTGCTCCTCCAATATTGATGGCTACATCATTGCCCAACACTTGTGCTGCAATCATGGTGAGGGCTTCACATTGGGTAGGATTAACTTTTCCGGGCATGATGGATGAACCGGGTTCATTGTCTGGGATATACAACTCTCCGATACCGCTTCTTGGTCCTGATGAAAGCATGCGAACATCATTCGCAATTTTCATCAGGCTAACAGCAATTGTTTTTATTGCTCCATGGGCTTCCACAATTGCATCGTGTGCGGCTAGTGCTTCAAATTTATTTTCAGCTGTTACAAAAGGCAATCCAGTTAGTGCTGCAATATGTTTTGCAACATTCACGTCGTATTGCTCGGGAGTGTTTATTCCTGTTCCAACCGCCGTTCCTCCAAGCGCCAATTCAGACAGATGGGGTAGCGTATTTTTTATTGCTTTGATACCGTGGTTAAGCTGTGAAACATACCCACTAAACTCTTGTCCAAGGGTTAGGGGAGTTGCATCCATAAAATGGGTTCTTCCTATTTTCACTACATGCATGAAGGCCTTGCTTTTTGCAGCTAGGGTATCTCTTAATTTTTCAATTCCTGGTAAGGTTACTTCAACCAGCATTTTATACGCTGCGATATGCATCGCTGTTGGGAAGGTATCGTTTGAGGATTGTGATTTATTTACATCATCATTGGGGTGAAGAAACTTTTCCTTGTCGGTTAGTGAGCCACCCTGCTTTACATGGCCTCTGTAAGCAACAACTTCGTTCACATTCATGTTGCTTTGTGTTCCACTCCCAGTTTGCCATACCACCAATGGGAAATATTCGTCTAGTTTTCCTTCAAGAATTTCATCGCAAACCTGACCAATAAGTATTGACTTTTCTTTTGACAAAACACCTGCTTCACAGTTGGTGATAGCTGCTGCTTTTTTCAAGTAGGCAAATGCGCGTATGATTTCCTTTGGCATCCTATTGATGTCTTGGGCTATTTTGAAATTGTCGATGCTGCGTTGTGTTTGTGCTCCAAACATTGCATCAATAGGAACCTTTACTTCTCCCATTGTATCTTTCTCTATTCTATATTCCATATGCTGATTTTAAAATTTAAATTTAGGTATTCTTCAGGCTTGATCTGCATGATTAGGGTGATAGTTTAAAACGACCTGTTCTGACTTACCCATGCTTTGATGTATGCAGCAATTTCAATGGAGGGCGTTCCAGGGGGAAACAATTTTCCTACGCCCATGTCCGCAAGCAACGCTCTATCGTCTTCAGGAATGATTCCGCCACCAGTCAACAATACATCATCCATTTTCTTTTCTTTCATCAGGTTGATGATTCTTGGGAAAACAGTCATGTGTGCACCGGAAAGAATACTCACGCCGATGGCATCAACATCTTCCTGCAATGCAGTTTCCACAACCATCTCAGGGGTTTGTCTCAACCCGGTGTAGATGATTTCCATTCCGGCATCCCTGAGTGAAGTGGCAATAACCTTTGCTCCTCTGTCGTGACCGTCGAGTCCAACTTTTGCAATGAGAACCCTGAGTGGTCTTGATTTTTTGCTGGTATCCATCTGCAGTGGTTTAGTTATGCGTTCAATAGTGCAAGGCTGTTGTCAATTCTGCGTAAGGTAGATGCTTTCCCAATTCTAGCGGCAATTTCAAATACAGGGGGACCAAATTTTGCTCCAACCAGCATGATGCGGAAGGGGAGTTGTAGTTCTCCTGGTTTGATTCCTGCTTTTTCTGCGGCCTCCTTAAATGATTGCTCAATGGTTGCCGTGCTCCAATCTGTTAGCCCCTCCAATCCTGTCTTCCAGCTGATGAAAAACGCATGTTTACTATCATTCCACTTTGGGGAAATAGAATCTGTGTCTATAGTTATTGGGTCGATGAAGAAGTAAGCCAGTTGTGTGTGAAAATCAGTTAAGAGCACACATCTTTCTTGCACTATTGGAATAAGTTCACTCAATAAAGCTGATGATGCTTGTATCTTATTTTCAGTTAGAACTTGTTCAACCAGCGGAAGCAGGCGATCAATCTTGCTGCGTTTTATCCATTCGTGGTTAAACCATTTCGCTTTCTCAAAATCAAATTTTGCTCCTCCTTTATGGATGCGCTCTACTGAAAACTTTTCTACAAGTGAATTCAAGTCAAATATTTCTTCACCACTGCCATCATTCCATCCCAACATGGCAAGCATATTGATAAATGCTTCAGGTAGGAATCCCAATTCTTTAAACCCTTTCGTGATTTCTCCTGTTTTTGGATCTGTCCAGTCCATCGCAAACACGGGAAATCCGAGCCTGTCCCCATCTCTTTTGCTGAGTTTACCCTGTCCGTCTGGCTTTAAAATCAGTGGGAGATGCGCCCACTGGGGCATCTCATTTATCCATCCAAGATATTGCCAGAGCAACACATGCACGGGAGCCGAGGGAAGCCATTCTTCTCCCCTAAACGCATGGCTGATCTTCATCTCAAAGTCATCCACAACCACAGCGAGGTGATAGGTGGGCATGCCGTCGCCTTTCAACAGCACCTTATCGTCTACTTGATCCGTATTGAAGGTCACTTCCCCGCGAATCATATCATGCAGTGTAACATCGGTTGAAGTAGGCATCTTGATGCGAATAACATGGGGCTCTTTGTTTGTTAGTCGCTGTTGAACTTCTGCGCTGCTTAGCGTCAGTGAGTTGTTCATCTTTTCACGAATCTTGCTATCGTATTGTGGAGATGGATTGGCTTCACTCTTGTAATGCTCTCGCATTTTTTCCAATTCAGCTGGTGTATCAAAGGCATAATAGGCAAATCCTTTTTCAATAAGCTCTTCGGCATACTTACGGTACCTGCTTTTTCTCTCGCTTTGTCGGTATGGTCCGAAATCACCTCCTGTACTCGGACTCTCATCAGGCGTAATGCCGCACCATTCAAGGCAGTTTTCAATATATTGCTCTGCGCCTTCTACAAACCTGTTTTGGTCAGTGTCCTCTACCCTGAGAATGAATTTTCCGTTATGGTGTTTGGCAAATAGGTAGTTGAATAGGGCTGTCCTTACTCCACCAAGATGAAGGCCTCCGGTCGGACTAGGCGCAAATCGGACACGTATGCTTTTTGCTGTCATCCCGCAAAGATAAGCAGTATGGGCGCATTACATACTGATAAATGCAAATGACTTCCCGTTTCCGAGAAGCCATTTTGTATACCAATCAATTCTAATATATGGATACTATTTGTTCATAAATCTCTCCACCCTTTCCTCATGCTGGGTTACGAGCTTTAGGTTATATATTCCTGTAGGATAGTTTCTGATGTCAATTAATTTTGTTCCTGCAGAGGCCTTACCTATTTGAATTACCCTGCCATTGATATCTACTACTTTATAGTCATACGGCTCTGTCGCATTTACGATTACAGGGTGTTGCGCTTGCTTGATTACCTTAAATATCCCTGTGGTCTCAGTGGCTTCAATTTTAATTGTATTGGTGAATCTTATGCTTCCGTTCTTTTCAATGATCTTAAGTTTGTACGCATATACTCCAGGGCTCTTAATGCCGTGAATGTAGCTTGTGGTATTGATATCAGGTCTTGCGAGTTCTTTAAATTCACCTTCTTCTATTGAATAAAGCACAGTGATTGCTTCGCCTGGTTTCGCTATCCCATTCATCCAATTGATTTTGTTTCCTTCCCTAATTTTTGTTCCGCTCAATATGTTCTGGATTGCATATGAATTCGATGGCAGAGTTGAGATATTTGTTACTCCGCTGTAATTGCCTTTCATTGTATATGAACCCAGACTACCATAGTCATTCTCTGTATTGAGGTTTCCTGTGCCATCCACAATCACGTAGTAGGTTCCACTGTTCAACGTGGTATCAATGTGGATGTTCAAAGAATCTTCAACATCATATATTCTGATGATTGTACCTTTTGAATCTTGCAGTTCAATCTTAATGTCAAGGTTGGCTCCAGAATAATTTTTGCCAATACTGTATGGCTCAACATTCAATATAAATGTACCTCGTTGTGTAAGGTCAAACCTGAAAATATCCCTGTCACTCGATGTGGTAATCACCCCAGATTGTTCAATGATATTATCAGCAACATTTACAACAAACGAATTTGTATACAGGTCACTCACATCATCTGGTCTGTACCCAAATCCATTGTTGGTTGTGATGATGCTGAGGTTATCTTGTTTGTTGCTGCAACCACTGGCAGTTGGTCCAAAATTCCACTGTGTAAGTGTTCTGGTAGATACACTGCCCATGATTGGTCCCCATGAAGTAACACCAGTTCCTGTACCTGTATTGTAAGAACTCACAAGCGTGCACGTAGGCGCAAATTCTGCTTGGTGGTTAAGTCCCATGGTATGTCCACTTTCATGAGATATTGCTTCAGCTATTTTTCTTGGATTGTTCGTGAGCCTGTCGCTAAATACAAAACATGGCGTGTCGTCGCCCCAAACGAATGAAGTAAGGTAGGATACACCTGGTGCAGAAGGATACCAAGCGCTTGTTGGGGTAATCACCACGCGCATTCTTTGATCTATTGGTGCAGCAAGAAATTTTGCCAGCTCAGTCGTTATATTGATATTGAACGGCCTGAAATCTTCTGATACCCTGTTGAATGCTTCAGTGATCTGATCATCAGACATCATGGCTGGTGTGCAATTAAAAGGTGTTCCAAAATTCCATATTGAATTTGAAACATCATGACCATCAAAATCAAGGTAGATAGTTGCAGCTGCAGTAGGATAGCTATTGAGTGTTGGTGTTGCCATTGCGCCTGAGCAAACCAAAATAGCCATCAATAATTTAAGGAGTAACTTTTTCATCGTGTTGTATTTGGATGTTAACCGGGGTTAATCAATTATCGTTTCCCTGAGATCAATTTTTTTAATGGTATTGTTTCCTGCTAAGTCGCCTTTTATTTCAAGGCCATCTATATATCCTCTTCCCATCATTCGGCCAACATATTTTTGTTGGTTGTTCTTGTCGGTACTTTTAGAGACAAATAATTTTGCCTTGCTGTAGTTGGTGCTCTCAATAATTACTGTCTGTAGGTTGTCGTAAACTTTTTGATTTGATTTGATGATGCCCGTAACCCTAAAGCCATCAGTAAATCTGATGTCTACTGATGAACCTGGGTGTTGATTGAACAGTCCATCTATTGTACCCGCTTTAAACTTGCTTGTTTCAGGCAGTGCAGCAAACATTTTCTGTGCACCCGCGCTAGTAAACGACATTGCGAGTAGCACGTTAAATAAGATTGATTGAATCGACTTTTTCATACACTGGAGTTGAGTAGTTCCAGCATGAAACGGCAGGTATTGTGTGAATATTATATTTATCGTATATATTCAAACAGATCGGGTACTAGTACCTAAAACCGCTAAGTACTAGTACCTAAAACCGCTAAATTGAATGTTGCGGAAAATACGCAAAGGGCTGCGTAGTTTTAGTAAGTGCCCGCGCTGAGCATCACCAAAGTGCATGCTTCAATGGCTTCAATACCCTCAGCATTTAGTTTTTTTGCGAAGGAAGGATGCTCCGCTCCTGGGTTGAAAATGACCCTTTGGGGGTGGAGGGAGATGATATAGTCTTCGTAGAGCTCCTGTTTTGCAGGATTGAGGTAGAGTGTAACGGTATGGATATTTTTAAAGGGGGTTGGGTTTGGACTGACGATAACCGTACCAATGCGGAACTCATCTCTGCCAATGGCCTCAACCTCATGGCCTTGCTGCAAGAGCTTTTTTACTGCAAGATGGCTATACTGCTCAGGATTGGCAGAGGCACCGAGGACAAGTGTTTTTTTGTTGTTCATGGCTTTATTGCATCTATAAAAAAAGCCGGACAAAGCCGGCTTTAAGATAAAAAGTTATGGTCAGACCAGCATCGCCAATGGGTTCTCCATGTATTTTTTTAGGGTTTGCAAGAACGAAGCACCAACTGCACCGTCTACACTCCTGTGGTCGCAACTGAGGGTTACTTTCATGACCTGGGTGGTGGTAAATCCTTCTCCTTTTTTGATGACCACTTCCTTAATTCTTCCAACTGCAAGAATACAGCTATCTGGAGGATTGATGATTGCGGTGAATTCATCAATGTCCATCATGCCTAGATTCGAAATGGTAAAGGTATTGCCCGTGAAATCCTGTGGTTGTATTTTCTTGTTTCTTGCTTTATCGTAAAGGTCTTTCGATTCTGCAGCAATTTGTGATAAACTTTTCTGATCGGCAAATCGCAATACCGGAACAATCAATCCCTCTGGAAGCGCGATAGCAGAACCAATATGAACGTGGCTGTATGTTCTGATGAAATCACCCATCCAACTGCTGTTCACTGCAGGGTGTTTTTTTAATGCAAGTGCAGAAGCCTTAATTAATATGTCTTGGAAAGAGATCTTGGTTGGACTGAACTCGTTCAACTGCGTTCTTGCAATGATGACATTGTCCATGTTGATTTCCATGGTCAAGTAAAAATGCGGGGCAGTAAACATGCTCTCGCCCAATCTGCGGGCAATTGTTTTGCGCATGGATGTGAGTATGGTATCGCTATATCCTTCCTGTCCTGCTATAAAAGTTGGTGATGCTGATGAAGCAACAGCACCCTTGAAATCATCAACGTCTTTTTTAATCACACGACCGCCATCGCCGGAGCCAGGAATTTGACCAATGTCAATTCCCTTGTCTTTAGCGAGCGCCTTAGCCAATGGAGAAGCTTTGATTCTTCCATCGGATGAACTGTGTTCTGTTGAAGCTGCTGCTACAGGCATTGTTGCTGCTGAAGCTGGGGCAGCTGCCTGTGCCGATGGAGCTGCAACTGATGCAGGTGCATTCAGGGTTGGCAACAATGCTGAAATATCTGTTCCGGCCTTGCCGATAATTGCAATGACGTCGTTTACTTGAGCAGATTCTCCTTCTGCTACACCTATATGAAGTAAGGTGCCATCGGTATATCCTACCACTTCCATGGTTGCTTTGTCTGTTTCAACGTCGGCCAGGGTATCATCACTCTTTACCAGATCTCCAACCTTTTTATTCCACTGAACGATTTTACCAGAGGTCATGGTATCACTGAGCAGCGGCATCCTGATCACCGCAACACCCAATTGCTCAGGAGTTATGGAAGGAGCTGCATTTGCTAGAGGTGCTGAAGGTTGAGGAGCAGGGGCAGCAGCAACTGTTGCTGGCGCTGCGCTTGCTTCGGCAAGGTATGCGCTGATGTCTTCTCCTTTTTTACCGACAATTGCTATGATTTCATTGATTTTCGCTGCTTCGCCTTCCTTTACTCCTATATAGAGCAGGGTGCCGTCAGCATATCCTACCACTTCCATGGTAGCCTTATCGGTTTCAACATCGGCTAGTGAGTCATCACTTTTGACGGTGTCGCCAACTGCTTTATTCCATTTTACGATCTTACCCTCGGTCATCGTATCGCTGAGGAGGGGCATTCTGATCACTTCGGCCATAACCCTGATTGCATTTTGGTTATTAATAATTATGAAGTCCAAAATTACATTAAAATAGGCAAATGAGGTGGTTGGTGAATAAAGATTTGGGTATCCGGCAAATCATTAGTCCAGGTCGAGATTTAACCGGTCGCGCAACTCTTTTACCATGGGGTAAAGAGAAATCATCCTCAAATATTGGTCACGCTGTGAAAGGGCCTGCTCAGTAGTAGTTTCTTGAATCGCTGCGGCGGGGTCTATCAGTATCCTGAATTGCACTTTTGGGTTGTTGAAAAATTCTTGAAGATGAATGAGTAGCCCAGTTCTCTCGCTCTCTATGAACTGCTGTTGAATTGTTGAGCTGGCTTCAATCTCAAACAATTGGTTGTCTACGATGGATAGCACGGCCATGCGAAGATTGCTATGGCTGGTCACCTGATTGTTATCTTGAAGTTTTTGTAAATACCCTTCCCAAGCCTGTTTCAACAGTTCAGCAGTGAGTGTGTGAACAGGTGAATGTTCTAGCTTTCTACTTTGTATCTGCTCGCGAATTTTTTTGAGTGCTCCCATTCCGCTAACAGATGTTTCAGGTTGAACTTGCTGTACCGGCTTTGGCGGAGGTGGAATGTTGAGTGGACGATCCTCTGCTGCCTTAGGAGTTGGTAGGCTAGAAGTTGATGTAGGCGTTGCTTGTTCGGGAGCAACTTTTTTTTCTGTGGGCTTCTCTTTCTGGGCTACAAAACTGATTTGCTTAAACGCAACTGACTTTAATTCATCAAGTCGTTTTTTTTTTCCAAGGCCATCGCCTGCAACAAGGGTAATCGCTTGTTTGAGATGTGTAAGCCTGATCAAATGAAATTCAACATGTAATTTTTTATTGCGGGCTTGCTTGAATCCAAGTTCTGCATCGTTTAATATGTTTAGTGCACCAATAAGATAAGGTGCAGAAATGGAAGCGGCAGATGAAATATAGTTGTTCCTAAACCCTTCAACCACTTGGAGAAGGGCAATTGATTTTGGATCGCGACTCACCAACAAGTTTCTAAAAAATTCGGAAAGGTTGCTCAATACCATATCACCCTCAAATCCTTTCTTATCAATTTCGTCATACAAGGTAAGCACACCTGCCAGGTCTTCCTGTTGCAAGTAGTCAAGCAACTTAAAGAAGTAATCTTCATCAAGTAAGTTGAGGTGTTCGAGTGTGTTGCTGTAAGTGAGGTTGGCGTTGGTAAAGCTGACAATTTTATCAAGAATGCTCAACGCATCTCTCATGCAGCCATCACTTTTTTGAGCAATCACTTGCAGCGCAGAAGGTTCAGCAGTAATGGATTCTTTGGTAGCTATTTCTTCAAGGTGTGCAACTATATCTGCTGGAGTGATTCTTTTAAAATCAAAAATTTGACACCTGGAAAGTATGGTGGGGATAATCTTGTGTTTTTCTGTTGTTGCAAGGATGAAGATGGCATGTGCTGGTGGCTCTTCCAATGTTTTCAAAAAAGCATTGAAGGCGCTTGCGCTCAGCATGTGAACCTCATCAATAATATACACTTTGTATTTGCCAGCTTGTGGTGCAAACCTAACTTGTTCTGTGAGTTCTCTGATGTCATCCACGGAGTTGTTGCTCGCAGCATCCAGCTCGTGCACATTGAAAGAAGCACCACTGTTGAACGACTTGCATGAGCTGCAGGTGTCGCAAGCCTCTCCATCTTTTCCAATATGTTCACAGTTGATGGTCTTGGCTAAAATACGGGCACAGGTTGTTTTTCCCACTCCTCTTGGTCCGGTAAAAAGAAATGCATGGGCCAAGTGATGATGTAAAATCGCATTCTTTAGTGTAGTGGTGATATGGGATTGCCCCACAACTGTTGAAAAAGTCTGGGGTCTATATTTTCTCGCTGAAACAACAAAGTTTTCCATCCGTTTGCAAGATAAGATAATTATGGTGTCCGTTTATGCTGCCATTTTTCTTAACTTTCCACAAACAGAAATGATGGAAAAATTCATCCTCGCACTCGACCAGGGAACAACCAGTTCGCGGGCCATCATTGTTGATAAACAGGGAAGTGTGCGTGCAGTGGCACAAAAAGAATTTACCCAGTTTTTCCCGCAGTCTGGATGGGTGGAGCATGATCCCATGGAAATATGGGTTAGTCAGGCTACCGTTGCCAAGGAGGTGATGATTAAGCTCGGGTTGAAACCAGAAGGTATTGCTGCAATTGGCATCACCAATCAACGGGAAACAACAGTCGTGTGGGATAGAAATACCGGTGAGCCTATTCATCCTGCCATTGTATGGCAAGATCGCCGAACAGCTGATTTTTGTGATCAGTTGAAGGCTGATGGAAAGGCTGAGTTGATTAGAAAAAAAACCGGACTTGTAGTTGATGCTTATTTTTCAGGTACTAAATTGAAATGGATATTGGATAAGGTTCCTGGTGCCAGGGAAAAGGCTGCCAGACATGAACTTGCTTTTGGTACAATCGACTGTTGGTTGTTGTGGAAACTCACTGAAGGTAAAGTGCACGCAACCGATGTAAGCAATGCGTCTCGCACCATGCTTTTTTCTTTAGATAAATTAGATTGGGATGATGATCTGTTGTCCTTGTTGGATATTCCAAAGAGTGTACTGCCTCAGGTCAGAAGTAACAGTGAGGTATATGGACATGCTGTTGCCATCGGCATGCCTGAAGTTCCAGTTGCTGGAATGGCAGGTGATCAGCAGTCTGCGTTATTCGGACAAATGTGCACCAAAGAAGGAATGGTAAAGAATACATACGGCACGGGTTGTTTCATGCTCATGAACACAGGAGAAAAGCTGGTGGAATCAAAGAACAACCTGCTTACCACTGTTGCATGGCAGGTCAATGGTCAAACAAACTATGCGCTGGAAGGGAGTGTGTTCATCGCTGGTGCTGCAGTGCAATGGTTGCGCGACGGACTAAAAATTATCAAACACTCTGCTGATATTGAAAAGTTGGCTTCTGCTGTAGCAGACGCTGATGGAGTTGTGGTTGTACCTGCCTTTGCTGGATTGGGTGCACCCCATTGGAATCCGTATGCAAGGGGTACGATATTTGGATTGTCAAGAGGAACAACTGACGCGCATGTTGCAAGAGCAACATTGGAAAGCATCGCATACCAAACCTATGATGTGCTCAAGGCCATGGAATCTGATGCAGGTATTCCTATTCGTGAACTTAGGGTTGATGGTGGCGCCACGGTGAATACCCTGCTGATGCAATTTCAATCTGATATTCTTGGCGTACCTGTAATTAGGCCTGCTGTTATTGAAACAACCGCACTTGGTGCCGCATATTTTGCAGGATTGGCAGTGGGATATTGGAAAGACATGGAAGCGATTTCTTCGCAATGGCAGATAGATGCTCGCTTCACACCAATGATGGAACTGGAAAAACGCAGCACATACTTACACAATTGGCAACGTGCAGTCAATGCCGTGTTGGCATGGACTAATTAATATGGAAAGGAAAAAAGGGATTGATAAATTAGAAGAAGTCACAATCTGGGACATCATCGTGATTGGAGGTGGCGCCACGGGTTTGGGCATAGCAGTGGATGCAGCCCAACGTGGATTTAAGGTATTGTTGCTTGAGAAAAATGATTTTGCTAAAGGCACTTCCAGCAGAAGTACAAAGTTGGTGCACGGGGGTGTTCGATATCTTGCACAAGGAAATATCAAGCTCGTTGTTGAGGCCTTGAGGGAGCGTGGATTTCTGTTGGCTAATGCACCACATCTTACCAGAGTTCAGGAGTTCATCATCCCTTCTTATGCGTATTTCAGTAAATGGTATTTTGGCATCGGACTGTATATCTATGATTTTCTTTCCAGAAAACTTAGTTTAGGTAGGCCCAGGATTATTGGTAAGAAATCTGTGATCAAGGAAATGCCCTCGATCAATCCGAGGGGGTTAAAAGGGGGTGTGGTGTATACAGACGGACAGTTTGATGATGCGCGTTTGGCTATTGCATTGGCCATGACGGCATCCGATCTTGGTGCTACTGTATTAAACTATTGCAGCGTAATCGGACTTATCAAAGAAAATGGCTTTGTGTGTGGAGTGCAGATGCAAGATGAAATTGGAGAGCGCGCGCATGAAGTGCATGCTAAAGTAGTGATCAATGCAACAGGTGTTTTTGTCGATACCATTCTAGACATGGATGATGCCGCCTCACCTGCGGCAGTGATGCCATCCCAAGGAGTACATGTTGTAATCAGTAAAAAATATTTTCCAGGTACTGCGGCACTAATGATTCCCAAAACTAGGGATGGAAGGGTGTTGTTTGCTGTGCCTTGGCATGATGCGGTTGTCATCGGAACAACGGACACTCCCTTGAACATCATCAGTGAAGAACCTGTTGCATTGGATGAGGAAATATCTTTTATCATCAGTCATTTTAACGCGTATACTGATGCAAACATCAGAAGAGAAGATGTGCTTTCGGTGTTTGCCGGACTTCGTCCTTTAGTCAAGACTTCCAATCTCGGAAACACAGCCTTGGCTTCCAGAGACCATACCATTCTTGTTTCAAAAAGCAACCTCATCACCATCACAGGGGGCAAGTGGACAACCTACAGAAAAATGGCAAAGGATGCAGTGAACAATGCAGCATTTGTAGCCAAGCTCCCCATTATTAAATGTCGTACACGCCGACTAAGGTTGCATGGGTATGCTGAGGATATTCATTATGGAACACCGCTTTCAGTGTATGGCTCGGATGCATCACAAATCAGTAAGATGATGGTTGCTCAGCCCGAATTGGCTGAGCAGATCCATCCTAATCATCCCTATACCAAAGCTGAGGTGGTATGGTCGGTTGAACATGAAATGGCCATGCAAGTCGAGGACATCCTCGCCAGAAGATCCAGAATACTGTTTACGGACGCAAGAGCAGCTATTGAAGCTGCACCTCGGGTGGCTGAAATCATGGCGGGTGTAAATGGTGAGGGGGTGGAATGGATAGCAGAACAAGTAACTTCCTTTCGCGAGTTGGCAACTGCCTATTTGCCCCAGGATCAAACCGGCTAATTCATTATATTTAATAAACTTCTACAATGACCCCTTTCATTGCCGAACTTATTGGAACTAGCGTACTCATTGCAATGGGTGCTGGAGTCGTTGCCAATGTACTTCTCCATGGCACAAAAGGCAACAGTTCGGGTTTGATCGTTATTGCGTTCGGTTGGTGCGTGGCAGTATTTGTAGGTGTTTACATTGCTGCAGATGCAAGCGGGGCGCACCTGAATCCTGCCGTTACTGTAGCCCTGGCAGTTGCTGGTAAATTTGATTGGGCCCTTGTTCCAACATATCTGCTGGCCCAACTCCTGGGAGCTATGATCGGATCCTGTCTGGCTTGGGTTGCCTACAAAGACCATTTTGATCAAACGCGTGATCCGGGATTGATATTGGCCGTATTTTCTACCAGTCCGGCCATCAGAAAGCCGCTCAATAATTTTCTTACAGAGTTTATTGCAACCTGTGTATTCATGCTGTCCGTAATGTTTATTCAAAAAGGGGATATGAAGCTGGGCTCATTGGATGCCCTCCCTGTTGCCTTGCTGGTGTTGGGCATCGGACTAAGCATGGGTGGACCAACCGGATATGCCATCAATCCTGCTCGTGACCTTGGGCCAAGAATCGTTCATGCACTCCTTCCCATCCCCCATAAGGGGCCGAGTGACTGGCAATATGCCTGGATTCCGGTAGTGGCACCCCTCTCAGGAGCAGTAGCGGCGGTGCTTCTTTTCCAATTGTTATAGGTATTTAAGCGCATCCGAAAAAAAACCCTTAAACAATTTTTAATAACTGCCCATCCTGCTTACCTTTGCGCCCTGAAACGAAGCAGTATCCAAAATAAATAACAATCATGTCTAACAGAGGTAAAATCAAACAGGTAATCGGTGCAGTGGTTGACGTTCAGTTCGACGCTCAACTTCCTGAGATCTACAGCGCATTAGAGCTTAAAAGGGAAAATGGAGATATCCTCGTCATGGAGGTTCAACAGCACCTTGGTGAAGACAGTGTTCGCTGTATTGCAATGGATGGTACTGAAGGCCTTGTAAGGGGTACAGAGGTTATCGATACAGGACTTGGAATCATGATGCCAATTGGTGATGATATCAACGGACGTCTATTTAATGTAACGGGTGATCCTATTGATGGATTGCCTGCCGTTTCAAAAGTTAATGGAAGGGCTATACACGCCAAGCCACCAAGGTTTGAAGACCTCAGCACTGCCTCTGAAGTGCTTTTTACTGGTATCAAAGTAATTGATCTTATTGAGCCATACGCAAAAGGTGGTAAGATCGGATTGTTTGGTGGTGCAGGTGTTGGTAAAACAGTATTGATCCAAGAGTTAATTAACAATATCGCAAAAGGATACGGTGGAATGTCTGTATTCGCCGGAGTGGGTGAGCGTACGCGTGAAGGAAACGATCTGTTGAGAGAAATGATCGAAGCGGGTATCATGAAATACGGCGACGATTTCAATCACAGCATGGAAGAAGGTGGATGGGATCTTGACAAAGTGGACATGAAAGGATTGAGAGATTCTAAAGCAACGTTTGTATTCGGACAAATGAACGAACCTCCTGGAGCACGTGCTAGGGTGGCGTTGAGTGGACTTACCATTGCGGAATATTTCCGTGACGGTGATGGCCAAGGCAAAGGAAAGGACATCCTTTTCTTTGTAGACAATATCTTCCGTTTCACACAAGCAGGTTCTGAGGTGTCAGCACTTCTTGGAAGAATGCCTTCTGCAGTGGGATATCAGCCTACACTTGCAACTGAAATGGGATTGATGCAAGAGCGCATCACCTCTACAAAAAATGGTTCTATTACTTCTGTACAGGCAGTATATGTTCCTGCAGATGACCTTACAGATCCGGCACCAGCAACAACATTTGCACACTTAGATGCAACCACAGTATTGAGTCGTAAAATTGCAGATCTTGGTATTTATCCTGCAGTAGATCCATTGGATTCTACTTCAAGAATTCTTACCCCTATGATCGTAGGTGACGCACACTACCAATGTGCAAATAGGGTGAAGTTGATTCTTCAACGCTATAAGGAACTTCAAGATATTATTGCTATCCTTGGTATGGATGAATTGAGTGATGAAGATAAACTCACAGTAAGCCGTGCAAGAAGGGTTCAGCGTTTCCTCAGTCAGCCTTTCCACGTTGCTGAACAGTTCACGGGCCTCAAAGGAGTATTCGTAAACATCGATGATACCATTCGTGGTTTCAACATGATTATGGATGGTGCAGTGGATGAATATCCTGAAGCAGCATTCAACCTTGTTGGTACAATCGAAGATGCAATCGAGAAGGGTAAGAAAATGATGGAAGCGGCTAAAGCCTAATCTGAAAAAATAACAAGCGAAAGAAATGCAGATCGAAATATTGACGCCGGAGAAAAAGCTTTTTGCAGGTGATGTCTACGGAGTTCAACTTCCCGGAGTAAGTGGATCTTTTGAGATACTTGAGAAGCATGCACCGATGGTGAGCGCATTGCGCGCAGGTGCTGTAAAGATTCTGCTCGATCGCAATGGAAAGAACAGCTCATACATAATCTCAGGAGGATTTATTGAAGTGTTTGAAAATAAAGTAACACTGTTGGTTGAAGGTGCAAGCGCAGCTTAATCATCATTTCTGCTGATCATATTGAAGGGACCAACTGGTCCCTTTTTTTATGACAGTAATACAGCCAGGGACAAGGAAATACAAGGGACGAGTCATTGTCCCTCGTCCCTCGTCCCTCGTCCCTTGTATTTCCCTCGTCCCTCGTCCCTTTTGTATCCCTCAATTATACGACGGATCCAACGGATAATTGATGATGGGCAAGAATTTATCGCCGAGCGTTTTCACCGCCTCTTTCCAGATCTGATCTGTTGAAGTTTTTAATACCAACGAACTGCTGGCAGCAATTGTAAGCCAGCTTTTATCTTTCATCTCGCTTTCAAGTTGCTGATCTCCCCAGCCGGCATAGCCAAGATAAAAGCGAATCTTTTTACCCCCTCCTGTTTTCAAAAAAGTAGTCATTTCATTAAAGTCGCCTCCCCAATAAATACCATCTGCTATTTCTTGGCCACCTGTAATCCATTCAGGATATTGGTGAAGGAAATGAATATGATCCCGACTCACTGGCCCACCATCATGAATGGGTAAACTGCAAAACGAAAGTTCTTCGATATAGTCGCTCACCACCTCATCAGTTTGTCTATTGATGGTAATGCCAAAGGTGCCAGATTGCTGATGGTCACAAATTAAAATGACGGATCGCTGAAAGTTTTGGTCTTTCAGAAAAGGTTCGGCAATGAGCAGCATCCCTTTTTCAATCTTATTCATATTCCTAATGTAAAACATCGGCCAGATATTTCAAAGAAAATGAGTGCGGAGCAATAGATAAGCTGATAAATGGCATCTTAAACCTACGTTAAATAAAGCGCCTTTGCGTATCTTCATCAAAAGCCAACGTTATTTTTGCCATCTTATGAAACGACTCTTCACGCTCATCACTATTTTGATAACCATCTCCCTAATCGGTATCATCATCATTCAATATTCCTGGTTAAAAAATATTATTTTAATCAGGCAAGATCAAGTGGTAGACAGGGTAGAGATGGCAGAATTTGAAGTGGTTGAGGCATTGGTTGATGAAAAGCTGAAATCTGAGCCTTCGTTGCCTGTTGATGTTTTCCCCAAAGGCGCAATGGATGAGCTGCTTAAAATTTTCGGTCCGGGAACTATCGCTGAACGGTTTTCTGTAGAGGATATCAATAAAAAATTTATAACAGCATTTGCTGCAAATGGATTGAAAGGAGCACAGTTTCAATTTGCTGTATTGTCTAATCAAAATGATTTAGGTCCTGAACTTGCTTCCCCAGATTATATGAAATTTTATGAGGCCGGACAACTGGATACGGCCGATTATGCTATTCATGTTTGGCCGCTCGTTTCATTGTCAGACAACGAAGCTGATATGTCTGCCCCACAAGAAAAACTGGTGATTGTATTGTATGATATGCAAAGCTTTGTATTTAAATCTGTTCGATGGACAATTATCGCAGTAGTCTTTTTTACACTCGTTATCATTGCAGCTTTTTATGTTACGGTGCGAACCATCATCACACAGAAGAAACTCAGTGAAATGAAAACTGATTTCATCAACAACATGACGCATGAGTTGCGCACTCCGCTTGCAACCATCTCTATCGCAGTAGATACCTTAAAGAACGAAAAAGTAATTGGCGATAAAGAAAAATTAATGGCCATTGGCCAGATCATAAAAGCGGAAAACCTGAGAATGAATACACAGGTTGAGCAGATTCTTCAAGCGGCACAATTGGATGTGAGTCAGGTGTTGAAAGATAAGCAACCGCTTCATGTGCATGAAGTACTCATGAAGATTAAAGACAAGTTTACGCTGCAGACGGAAGAGAAGAATGCAGTATTAAATTTCGACCTGACAGCTGCCAAAGATCTTGTATCAGGACATCCTGTTCACTTTATAAATATGCTCAGCAACTTGATTGATAATTCATTAAAGTATTCTAAAGAAGATATTGATCCGGTCATTGATGTCCAAACACGCAATGTTAAAAATAAAATTGTCATCACCATCAAAGACAATGGAATTGGCATGAGCAGAGAAACAACCTCAAAGATTTTTGATAAGTTTTATCGTGCACATACCGGGAATATCCACAATGTGAAAGGGTTCGGACTCGGACTCAATTACACAAAGCAAATGGTAGAGGCGCACATGGGTACAATTGAAGTACAGAGCACGATTGGTGTGGGTACTACGTTTACAGTATCTATACCCTTGGTCTAATTATTTGCTTGATGCTGCATGAAGAGTAAGCATCCATCCCCATAGCTTAAAAATCGATAACCATTTTCAAGTGCATTGGCATACATGTTTTTCCATGCGACTCCTACAATCGCTGCAATGATTAATAGTAGCGTAGATTGAGGTTGATGAAAGTTGGTAACCAGCGCCTCTGCTACTCTGAATCTGTATCCGGGTGTTATGCATATTCCAGTATGTCCCTTTAGCACCATAAGCTGATGCTTTTTCATGTATGTCAGTAGTGACTGCATAACCTCAACTCGAGATGGAACAGCTGTTTTGCTGAGCATGAGATGATCCCATTGCGAAAGATGAATCTGTCCTTGTTCGAATTCCTTGCCTCTTGCAATTTGAATACCAATCCAAAAAATACTTTCTATTGTTCTTAAGGAAGTAGTGCCAACAGCAACAATTGTTTTATGTTCCACTGCCAAGCTCTCAATGAGTGCTCTGCTTACTTCAATATACTCCTCATGCATGATGTGCTCGGCAATTGTTTGAGCACTTACTGGCTTGAATGTGCCGGCACCAACATGCAATGTGGTGAACTTTGTTTCGATTTCTTTTTTGTGAAGCGACTTAAAAATCGCATCCGTGAAATGCAGTCCCGCTGTCGGTGCGGCAACTGACCCATCATGTTTGGCATATACTGTTTGATAGCGAGCTTTGTCGCCAGCTATTACCTCTCTTTTGATGTAAGGAGGAAGCGGTATTTTTCCAGCAGCTTCAATCAGCTCGCTGAATATTAAGTTGTGATCATCCCACTCAAAGTTGATCACACAATATTCATCACTGCGTGTTGCAATGTCTGCACTCAGTATAATTTCTTTATCACCGATATTCATTTGCAATTTCAGCGCCTCATCATTTTTCCATTTTTTTATACCGCCTACTAAACACTTCCAGCTGCTCTTGCGCTTGTCTGATAAGGCACTGTAGTTGCCATCTGCTGGTTCAAGTAAAAAAATCTCAATCACTGCACCAGTCTGCTTTGTGAAGTGAAGCCTTGCTGCAATCACCTTGGTGTTGTTGAATATCATCACGGCATGCGAAGGAAGATGCGAGGCAATATTCAGATAGTAATCATGGCTTATCACTCCGTTGTTGCAGATCAGTAACCTTGATTGATCCCGCTCTTCAGTGGGCTGCACGGCAATCCTGTCCTGCGGCAGTTCGTAGTCGAACTCCTTGATATTAATCTGACTTATTTCGGGTTGTGATTTCATTTGTTCACAGGTAATTCACAGTTTATTCACAT
Organism: Chitinophagaceae bacterium; assembly: GCA_044353505.1. GTDB lineage: Bacteria > Bacteroidota > Bacteroidia > Chitinophagales > Chitinophagaceae > Pollutibacter. The sequence continues at coordinate 56,301 of JBILBU010000007.1, forward strand.
CAATTCAAGCTATACGCACATCCAATCAGGCATTTTCCGCTGTAACACAGTGCCACAAAGGATTTCAAGTGTGGAAAAATATAGAATCCGGAATCAGTGTATGAAAGTGGGAAATTGTGTTATTTTGTGTCAATAAATGTTTATTTCTTTAAAGCATTCATAAATGATCGGATTCATAGGCGAATATGAGGCTACTCTCGATAGCAAAGGTAGGTTTCTTCTGCCGGCAGGCATAAAAAAACAGCTGCCGGAAGGGGAACAACCTGTGTTTGTTATTAACAGGGGGTTCGAGAAATGCCTGAGCATGTACCCGATGCAGAGCTGGAAGCCAATCTATGAAACGGTCAGTGGCTTGAATGACTTCGATCCGAAGGTGAGAGAGTTTAGGCGTTATTTTTTGAATGGGGCAATGCAGATTGAACTGGACAGTGCAGGAAGGATGCTCTTGCCAAAGAGTTTAATTGAACATGGCGGACTAGACAAAGACATCATTTTGGTGTCTGCCATGAATAAGATGGAAATATGGGACAAAAATAAGTATCAGCAGTTCTTTGAAACTTTTTCACCTGAATCTTTCAGCAGCCTGGCTGCAGAAGTGATGGCAAAAAAAGACCAACAGTGACCAAAAGTAATTAATTATGCAGAACCAACAAACGGGGGATCATAGGGGGTCAGATCAACATCAGGCCTATCATATCCCGGTTCTGCTCAACGAGGCTGTCGATGCACTCGTAACGGATCCCTCAGGGATATACGTTGATTGTACTTTTGGCGGTGGTGGTCATGCAAGGGAAATATTGTCTAGGCTTAACGAAAAGGGCAGGCTTTTTGCATTTGATCAAGATGAGGATGCAAAGGCCAACCTGACTGCTGATACGCGCCTGACTTTTATCCCACACAATTTTCGCCACTTACAAAGATTTCTCCGACTTCACAACGTTTCCAACGTAGATGGTATTCTCGCCGACCTCGGCGTGAGTAGTCACCAGTTCGATGAACCTGAAAGGGGTTTTTCCATTCGATTCGATGCGGCTCTTGATATGCGCATGGATCAATCCAATGGAATCACCGCCGCTGAATTTATTCATCGCTCTTCCGCTGAAGACCTGCAACTGGTTTTTCAGGAATATGGTGAGGTAACCAACTCCAAAACATTGGCAACCTTACTGGCTGATCATCACGGTCGCCCGCCAATCAAAACCATCAAGGACCTTAAGGCTGTATGTGCTCCGGTTGTGAAGGGAAATCCAAACAAATATTTCGCACAAGTATTTCAAGCATTAAGAATTGCAGTGAATGATGAATTGGGCGCGTTGAAAGATCTGCTAGAGCAATCAAGCGAAGTGCTGAAGCCTGGCGGACGGATGGTGGTGATCACCTTCCATAGCATAGAAGACAGAATGGTGAAACAGTTTTTCAAATTGGGCAACGCGGCAACTCAAGAGGCTGACCCTGTTTATGGTACAAAAGGACAGTTGCCGTTTGTGCCGCTAAATAAAAAGCCGATTGAACCAACAGCGGAAGAGATAAAGAGAAACCCTAGGTCTAGGAGTGCGAGGATGAGAGTAGGTGAAATGCAGGTTTAAGGGGTTTTATAAGACGGGATTTAACTCATTAAATTCCTTCAACCGCTTAAACCCCTTCAACCGCTTAAACCCCTTAAACTAAAAAAAATGGCTAAACAAAAAATTGAACGTCGCGGATTTATCATCAGTCAAGTATGGCTGGTGAGGAATGTTCCATTTTTTTTATTTCTCTCTGCCTTAGCCGTTGTATACATCTATAATGGTCATCATGCAGAGAAGGCCATCAAAGACATTAATAAAACAACACGAGAAGTAAAAGATTTGCAATACGAATATAAAATGTTGAGGAGTGAATGGATGTTCATTACAAAACAATCAGAAGTTGTAAAGGCAGTGGCGCCTGCAGGGATAAAGGAAATTCTTGAGCCTCCTTTTGCACTGGATACTATAAAGCAAGCTAACTCATCAACTACGAATTAAACACTTGGATACAAAGAAGGACATATTATGGCGTAGTTATCTGGTCTATCTGGCGATGGCAATTTTTGGCATCTTTATTTTCGGCAAGGCCTTCTATATCCAACGTGCTGAAGGGGCATACTGGAAATCCTTGAGCGATAGCCTCCATTTGCAATACCGCGAACTTGATGCAGAACGTGGCACCATCTACAGCGAAGATGGTAGAATGCTCAGCAGCTCCATACCATTCTTTGACATCTATCTCGATTTTGGTGCGGAGGGTATTCAGGAGAAAAATGGTGCTCGTTTTAAAAAAGAACTTGACAGCTTATCCATTCATCTGTCAGACATCCTGAAGGATGCCACAGCTGCTGAATACAAAAGGGAGCTCGCAGGAGTATTCAAAAGACAAGATAGATATTATCAGCTCCACAAGAATATTGATTTCAAACAATACCGTGCGTTCAGAAACATCAGTTTCATCAAAAAGAATAAAAATAAAAACGGATTCATCTTTATCGAAAAGGAAAAGCGGATGAACCCTTTTGGATTACTTGCCAATAGAACAATTGGACTATCTCGTGAGTATATGGATTCAAATGGAAATTTGGTGTATAAGAATGTGGGACTTGAAAAAACATATGATAATCTGCTAAGGGGTGTAACAGGAAAAAGATTGGTGAGAAGAATTTCCGGTGGTGCCTTTGTTCCTGTCGAAGGATCGGAGATAGAACCAGAAAATGGAAAAGACATCATCACCACCATCGATATCAATATACAGGATGTTACTGAACAGGCACTGCTGAAGATGTTGATCGATAATGAGGCATTGAACGGTACCTGCATCGTAATGGAAGTCAAAACTGGTAAGATCAAGGCAATTGCAAATTTAGGCAGACAGCCTGATGGCAATTATACAGAAGATTTCAACTATGCCATCACAAGATCTGAGCCAGGATCTACATTCAAGCTCATGACCATGCTGGCTGCATTGGAAGATCAATACATCACACTCAACAGCAATGTGAATATTGAAGGTGGCAAATGGGCATTCGGTGGAAGAACAGTGTGGGATAGTGAAAGGCATAATCATACGGATGTCACTTTTCAACGTGCGTTTGAACTAAGTTCAAATGTTGGAATGGCTAAGCTGTCCACCACCTATTATTATAGCAACCCAAAGAAATTTATTGGTCATCTTGAAAAGCTACACCTGAACCGTCCGTCTGGAATTGATCTTCTAGGAGAGTCTACTCCAATCATCCCCAATCCTTCTGGCCGCAACTGGAGCAATGTTACCCTGCCTTGGATGAGCTTTGGTTATAACCTTGCCATTAGTCCACTTCAAACACTGATGGTATACAATGCAGTAGCCAACAATGGCAAGTTGATGAAGCCCTATTTGGTGAATGCAGTGATGAAAGATGGACAAAAAATTAAGGAATTCAAACCAACAGTATTGGAGGATTCTATTTGTAGCGCACTAACCATTTCACAACTTCGTACCTGCCTCAAAGGAGTCGTGCTTTCAGGAACCGCAAAGAGTTTGCTCAATCCCTTTTATTCTCTGGCTGGAAAAACAGGAACTGCACAGGTTGCCAATGGCAACAGGGGTTATACAGATCATATTTATCAATCTTCTTTTGCAGGATATTTTCCTGCAGATAATCCAAAATACTCCTGCATCGTGGTGATTAAAAACAAACCCTTTGCAAAAAAATATTATGGTGGTCAAGTTGCTGGTCCGGTTTTCCGTGAAATAGCCAACAAACTATTTACCGTTGATCCTGATCTCTACAAAAGCTATAAGCATCCTGTGTATGCCGACAGCAGTGGGGCTGAATGGAGTGGGTCCAACAATGATTTCATCACCATTGCAAAATCTGTTGACTCTAAGTTGATTGATTCTGGTGGTAAAGGCGAATGGAGCAAGGTCAATGCGGGCAATAAAGTATTTGCTTCTGCAAAGTGGGCATTACAAGATACTACAATGCCAGATTTGAGGGGCTTTGGATTGAGGGATGCACTTGAGCTGCTTGAGCAACAACAGCTGCAGGTGATTGCAACAGGTAAAGGGAAGGTAACAGCACAATCTATAGCAGCAGGCACGCCAGTTGCAAAAGGACAAACCGTGTATTTAAATCTTGGAAATATAAACAACCTATAATTAATATGATCTTGCTGCAAGACATACTATATAAAGTCAGAATCAAGTCCTTGGTCGGTCGCACCGATGTTGGTATTGCAAATATCCACATCGATTCTAGATTGATTGAAGCCAATGGTTGTTTCATTGCCATCAAAGGGGCAAGTCAAGACGGACATGAATTTATTTCCAGCGCAATTGCTAAAGGAGCCACGGCAGTGCTGTGTGAGCAAATGCCTGCTGAAACAGTTGATGGTGTAACCTATGTGCAAACTGAAAATGCCTCTATCGCTGCAGGCATTGTGACTCATGCTTTTTACGGAGAGCCTACGCAGCACTTAAAGCTAATTGGTGTTACCGGGACAAACGGAAAAACTACTGTAGCAACCTTGTTGTACAAGTTGTTTATGGCGATGAACATCTCCAGCGGATTAATCTCCACAGTAAATAATATGGTTGGTGAGGAAATGATTGCCTCAACACATACTACCCCTGATGTAATCACCTTGAATGCATTGCTCAAAAAAATGATGGATGCTGGTTGTGAATATGCTTTCATGGAAGTGAGTAGTCATGCAATTCATCAACAGCGTATTTCCGGCTTGCAATTCTCCGGAGGCATCTTCACGAATATTTCTCATGATCATCTTGATTATCACAAAACATTTGATGAGTACATCAGGGTTAAAAAATCATTCTTTGATGGTCTGAGTTCTACTGCATTTGCCATCTCAAACATGGATGATAGGAATGGTGCAGTGATGTTGCAAAACACCTCAGCAGATAAATTTTATTATAGTCTTCGTTCTGTGGCCGACTTCAAAGGACGCATTATCGATAACAGCCTTTCAGGATTGCAAATGTTGGTCAACGAACAAGATGTTCATTTCAGGTTGATTGGTGAATTCAATGCCTACAATCTTCTTGCAGTATATGCTGCTGCAATCTGTTTGGGTAAAGACAGGCTTGAGGTGCTGCAAGCCCTGAGCGCAATCACTGGTGCTGAAGGTCGTTTTGATTATATCGTTTCTGAACACAATAGCATTATCGGGATAGTTGACTACGCGCATACTCCCGATGCATTGTTGAATGTATTGTCAACCATCAAGAAACTTCAGAAAGGTGGTGAGCAAGTAATCACTGTAGTTGGATGTGGCGGCGATCGGGATATTGCTAAGCGAAAACTAATGGGTCAGGCTGCTGCAGAGTTTAGCAACAGGGCCATTTTCACTTCAGACAATCCAAGAAGTGAAGACCCTGCAAAAATATTGCGTGATATGGCAGAAGGGTTAACGCCAGCGTTGCAGCAAAAGGTGTTGACCATTGAAGACAGAAGGGAAGCCATTCGTGCAGCAGTGATGATGGCAAAGCATGAGGATATTATTCTTATCGCGGGCAAGGGTCACGAAAAGTATCAAGAGATAAAAGGGCAGCGAATTCCCTTTGATGATAAGCAAGTATTAACTCAGGCATTCAGGGAACTTAATAAATAAAGAGCATGTTGTATCAATTTTATCAATGGTTGCAAAGTGAGCACCTCCGGTTTCCTGGGATGGGGTTGTTTCAGTTCATCACCTTCAGGGCGATGCTGGCTGTATTGCTCTCTTTGTTTATCACCTTGGTATATGGTAAAACAATCATCCGCTTTTTACAAAAGCTTCAAGTAGGCGAAAGTGTAAGGGAATTGGGATTGGCGGGTGAGGAGCAAAAAAAAGGAACGCCAACCATGGGCGGTTTTATCATTTTGTTGGGCATCATCATCCCCACATTGTTGTTTGCAAACCTTGATAAAGTGTATATCAAATTGCTGCTATTGAGTACGGTATGGCTGGGACTTGTTGGTTTTGTAGATGATTATCTGAAACTCCGTGCAAAGAAATTGTCTCAACAGCAGGGCGTGGTTTATAAAAAAGGAGATAAGGATGGACTCGCGGGATGGTTCAAGGTACTCGGACAAGTGGGGTTGGGTATTATTATCAGCGCAACACTGTTGTTCAATGATAATGTACAGGTGATGAGAGAATATAAAGGCAAGGTAAAGCCTGCTGGTGCAACTGAAGTGAAGTATCAAGGTTCGGTTCGTTACTTCGTGAAAGCCAACGAGCCCATCACCACCATTCCTTTCATCAAAGACCATGAGTTCAACTATGCTAAACTTCTTCCTGCGCCACTAAGGGAATATGCTTGGATTCCATACATGATTATCATCATCTTCATCGTTACCGCTGTATCTAATGGGGCCAATATTACAGATGGTCTTGATGGATTGGCTACTGGAGTTTCTGCCATCATCGGAGCTTGCCTTGCGCTCTTCGCTTATGCGAGTGGCAACCTGATCCTTGCCGATTATCTAAATATCATGTACATCCCCAACCTTGGTGAGGTGTCGATATTTATTGCAGCCATGATTGGCGCATGCATTGGCTTCCTCTGGTACAATACCTATCCTGCGCAAGTTTTTATGGGCGATACCGGAAGCCTTGCACTTGGAGGTATCATTGCAGCCTTGGCCATCATCGTAAGAAAAGAATTGTTGATTCCGATTTTTTGTGCAGTCTTCCTTATTGAAAACATGAGTGTGATGATTCAAGTTGGATATTTCAAATACACCAAAAAGAAATATGGTGAGGGCCGAAGGGTGTTTTTGATGAGTCCGCTTCATCATCATTATCAAAAGAAGGGATATCATGAGAGCAAGATCGCCGTACGCTTTTGGATTGTAACTATACTATTCATTGTATTCGCCATCATGTCACTCAAAATTCGTTAAACCCTAAATACTTAATTAAACAGTTGAAGAAGAAAATAATCATATTAGGCGGTGGCGAAAGCGGGGTTGGTGCAGCCTTGCTCTGCAAGCAGCAGGGCTATGATGTATTCTTGTCTGATGCTGGGCAGTTGAAAAGTAATTATCAACAAGAGCTGGAAGAGAATGGCATTGCATTTGAACAGGGTGGTCATACTGCAGCAACAGTTCTTTCGGCAGATGAGGTGATGAAGAGTCCTGGTATCCCCAACAACAACAGCATGGTTATGGCGATTGTGGAAAATAAGATTCCCATCATCAGCGAAATGGAACTGGCCTATCGCCACAAGGGCGAAAGCAGAATTATTGGAATTACTGGAAGCAATGGTAAAACCACCACCACTTCAATGATTTATCATATCTGTAAAGAAAGTGGAATCGACTGTGCAATGGTTGGAAATATTGGCATATCGATATCCCGACAAATCGCTGTTGATCCACGTCGTCTATATGTCGTGGAAATCAGCAGCTTTCAATTGGATGACATCATTTCATTCAGACCAGATGTTGCTGTACTTACAAATATTACGGAGGATCATCTCGACAGGTATGATCATGACTTTGAAAAATATATCGCTTCAAAATTCAATATCGTTAAGAACCAGACTGAACAAGATTTCTTCATCTACAATGCAGATGATCCTGTAACCGTCAACTTTCTAAACAAATATCCATTTCATTCTAAACCACTACCGATTAGTATGCAAAGAGAACAACCAAAAGGTGCCTTCATTAAAGACGGCATGATGCAGCTGAAGCAAGGTGAACCGTTGAGTATGAGCATCTACGATTTTGCGCTCAAGGGCAAACACAATCAGTACAATACCATGGCTGCTGCATTGGCTACTTCCTTGATTGGAATACGAAAGGAACGTATCAGAGATGCTGTTTCTTCTTTTGAAAGCCTTGAGCACAGGATGGAAAAAGTAGCTACCGTCAGGGGTATTGATTTTATCAATGACTCAAAGGCTACCAATGTGAACAGCACTTGGTATGCACTGGAGAGCATGGAGAGGCCGGTGACACTGATTCTTGGGGGTGTTGATAAAGGGAACGATTATGATCTGATCAAAGATATGGTAAGCGAAAAGGTGAAGACAATCATTTGCATGGGAGTTGATAATTCAAAGATCCATGCTGCATTCAGCGGGGTGGTTCCGAATATTATTGATGCATCAAGTGCCGAGGAAGCGGTGAAGAAAGCGTATCAGGTTTCTGCCAAGGGAGATGTGGTGTTGTTGAGTCCGGCCTGCGCAAGTTTTGATTTGTTTAAAAACTATGAAGACAGGGGCGATCAATTTAAAAAAGCAGTAAAAGAATTATAATCAGGTATATATAATATGCAGGGAGACGGACTAGATATGAAACAATATTCGCTTGGCAACTTGTCGCGTCGCACGCGCGGCGACAAGGTCATCTGGGCAATTGTTGTATTGCTCACCATGATGAGCTTACTAGCCGTATACAGCAGTACGGGTACCCTTGCTTATAAATTATCTAAGAGCACAGAGTCTTATCTATTTAAACAGATTGTATTCATCGCTGTGGGTGTTGCCATCATCTATTTCGCACACTTGGTCAATTACACGATGTATTCCAAAGTGGCTCAGATATTGTTTATCATTTCAATCCCACTCTTACTCTACACATTATTTTTCGGAACCAACCTAAATGATGCAAACAGATGGATAAGGCTTCCAATCATTAATCTTACTTTTCAAACTTCTGATCTTGCTAAGCTTGCATTGTTTATGTATCTCAGCAGGCAGCTCAGCAAGCGACAAGAAACCATCAAAGAATTCAAAGCAGGATTTCTACATCTTATACTTCCTATTATTGCAATCTGTGGATTGATCGCACCTGCAAATCTTTCCACTGCATTGCTCACTGGAGCAACTAGCCTGGTGCTCCTATTTATTGGAAGAGCAAGCCTGAAACATCTTGGACTGGTTATCCTCATTGCAGCAGTGCCTATCGCCATGTTGATTGGATTTGCCAAGTTTTATTATAATGAGGCAGAAAAAAAATCAGATCCGCTACCTTCTGCGCTTACCAAGGGTAGGGTGGAAACCTGGGTTAAGCGTGTACAAAGTTTTATGTATGCTGATAAGCAGGAATCATCCTATCAAGTACAGCAAGCAAAGATTGCAATCGCCAAGGGAAGCTGGCTTGGCTTGGGTCCGGGTAATAGCGAAGCAAGGAACTTTTTGCCTCATCCATATTCAGATTTTATTTATTCCATCATCATTGAGGAATACGGACTCGTTGGCGGGGCCTTAATCATGATTATTTATTTATTGTTCTTATACCGATGTATCCGGATCGTGAAGAAGTGCCCTTATGCCTTTGGAGCATTTCTTGCACTGGCATTGAGCTTTACACTGGTCATACAGGCTATGGCTAATATGGCGGTAAACGTAAATCTCTTTCCTGTGACAGGAGTAACTCTGCCACTGGTGAGTATGGGAGGAAGTTCATTTCTCTTTACCTGTTTGTCGATCGGAATTATACTCAGCGTGGCAAGAAATGTGGAGAAGCTTGAAGGAAAAGCAGAACCAGATGTAGCGAAGGAGGCTAGTGCATCATGAAACTGAAAAAAATCATCATAGCAGGTGGAGGAACAGGGGGACATATTTTCCCGGCTATTGCAGTGGCCAATGCATTGCGTAGAATTGATGCTGGTATTGAAATATTGTTTGTTGGTGCAAAGGGTAAGATGGAAATGGAAAAAGTTCCGCTTGCGGGATATCGTATAGAGGGACTTGATATTGCAGGTTTCAACCGTTCTTCCTTGCTCAAAAACTGGAGTCTTCCATTCAAGCTGATCAAGAGCTATTTCCAGGTGAAAAGAATATTTAAATCATTTCAACCTGATGCTGCTTTTGGTGTTGGCGGTTACTCAAGTTTCCCGGTACTGAAGTATGCGCAACGAAATGGCATTGCCACTTTCTTGCACGAAGCAAATTCTTTTGCAGGAAAATCCAATATGATGTTGGGTAAGCATGCCAACTTAATCATGGTTGCCAGTGCAGGCATGGAAAGGTTTTTCCCTACTGAAAAAATCTGCATCACTGGAAATCCAGTACGAAGTGAAATATCCCACTCTACAGTGTTGCGTTCGGAAGCATTTGAATTTTTTAGATTGAAGGAGGATATGCCAACCTTGCTTGTTATCGGTGGAAGTCAGGGTGCACAAAGCATCAATAAAGCCATCACTACAGGTATGGCTGCACTACTTCAGGCTGGAGTACAAGTGATCTGGCAAACAGGAAAGGGAAACCTTGATGTTATCCCTGATCCGATGAGAAGCAGGAGGGAAGTCTGCGCCACCGAGTTTATCACCAAAATGAACTATGCCTATACTGCTGCTGATCTTGTGGTGTCGAGGTCTGGGGCAATTGCGCTTGCAGAGATTTGTGCATTTAAAAAGCCTTCAATCCTTGTCCCATTGCCTCATGCAGCAGAGGATCACCAAACAGTGAACGCCTCTGTTTTAGTAAACAATGGTGCGGCATGGATGGTGAGGGATAGCGAGGTAACTGATCAACTTATTGATAAAGCAATTGCCTTGATAGGGGATAAAGAAAAATGTAAAGCCTTTGGTGAAGCAGCAGGAAAATTATTTGTTTCGGATGCTGACATGCTCATTGCAAATAAAATAATTGAAACCCTGGATAAAAAGAATGGCTGACTTGATTAACATATCAGATATTAAAAAGGCCTATTTCATTGGGATAGGGGGCATAGGCATGAGTGCACTGGCTAGGTACTTCCATAGCAGGGGTGTGGCTGTTTCAGGATACGACAGAACGCCTACTGCACTTACAGAAAAGTTGGTTGAAGAGGGCATGCCGGTAAATTATGTTGACGATGCATCACTTGCGCCAACTGATGCAGATATCGTAGTGTACACGCCAGCTATTCCTTCAGACAATGCCATCATTGAACACTACAGAAGGTCTTCGATTCCGCTACTCAAGCGCAGCGATGTACTGGAAATCATATCAAAGAATACATACAATATATGTGTTGCCGGTACACATGGAAAAACAACCATCAGTACCATGGTGGCCTATATCCTTCGTGATTCAGGTTATGGATGTACTGCATTCCTTGGCGGCATCTCCACCAACTACAACACCAATTTCTGGAGTCACCCAAATCAGGTTTGTGTAATCGAAGCGGATGAATACGACAGAAGTTTCTTGAAGCTCTATCCAAATATTATTTCTATCTCATCTATGGATCCGGACCACCTCGATATCTATGGCACCGCAGAAGAAATGGAAAAAACATTTATTCAGTTTGCCAATAATCTGAAAGAAAACGGACTCCTCATTTCTCACAAGGGATTGAAGCGTGAGGGAGATTTTACAGCTGCACATCACCTGACCTATCATTTAAATAACCAGACCGCCAATATCAAAACAACATCACTCAGTATTCACGATGGTGCTTTTGTATATGATGTGATGGGTGAGGGATGGACGATAACTGGACTGCAATTGAATATGGGCGGGATGCACAACGTGGAGAACAGTCTGGTTGCAATTGCCATAGCAAAGCATTTGGGTATTGATGACGAAAAGATTCGTACTGCGCTGGCTTCATTCAAAGGAGTAAGAAGGCGTTTTGAATATGTCATTAAAACAAATGATATGGTCTTTATCGATGATTATGCACATCATCCGGAAGAGTTGCGGGCATTGATCACAGGCGCTAAAGCAATGTATCCGAACAAGAAATGTACGGTTGTTTTTCAGCCACACCTTTTTACACGCACGAGAGATCTTGTCGATGGATTTGCTGAAACACTTTCCATGGCGGATGAAGTACTGTTGTTGCCAATTTATCCCGCAAGAGAATTGCCAATTGCAGGTGTAAACAGTGAGATGATCATCTCAAAAATGTCAGGTAAAGTGAAATTGATAGAAAAGGAAGCATTAATAGCCTATCTCTCTGAAGCAACTCCTGAGTTGTTAATCACAGCAGGTGCTGGAGACATAGATAAATTGGTTGAACCCATAAAAGAAAAATTGCAACAGATCGCATGATAAAAAAGAAGACCATATTTAAAATACTAAACATCATTGTTTGGGCCGCAATTGGCTCGGGTGTGTTGGTATTGTTGGTCAGTGCCGTCAAGAAAGAGCGTGCTGAACGTTGCAGCAATGTGCTGGTTGAGTTCAACGAGGAACAATCATTCAGGATGCTTGATGAAGCAGAGATTATGTCTGCACTTTTCCCAGATCAGAAGCGCAATCATCCAAAGGGTAAGGCAATCAATTTTGCAGACATCTACAGCCTGGAAAAACAGTTGGAAAAGAATCCTTGGATCCTGAACGCAGATCTGTTTTTTGACCAACAGCATGTTCTTCACATTATGGTGTCTCAACGCATTCCAGTGGCCAGGTTGTTTACGCCAGAGGGGAATTCTGTATATATGGACAATGCCTTCAAAGTTCTTCCATTAAAGGGCAGTGACGTGATCTCACTTCCAGTCTTTACGAATTTTTATATCCATCCTGCACAGGCATCTTCAGCTGATTCAGTATTAATGAGTCGCGTTGTTGGATTGGCAGAATATATTTCTAAGGATAAATTTTTAATGGCACAGGTTGAGCAAATTAACATCAACCCCGACAATAGTTTTGAGCTGGTAACACAAGTGGGTGATCAGGCAGTGTTGCTTGGAAGCAGAAGTGATTGGGAAAATCTATTTCCAAAACTTCAGGCGCTCTATACCCGCCTCAACAATGAGGATGGATGGAGTAAATATTCGAGCATCGATCTTCAGTTTAAAGACCAGGTAGTTTGCGTAAAAAGGCAAAGCAGCTTCAAGGTAGTCGATAGCACGACTCTGCCGATTGATTCATTGGGTGTTAATCCTAATTCTCCAGTTCCTCAGCCAATTGTTACCCCTATTAATTTAAAAATAGATTCAAAAAATAAAGTAAACAGACAGCTATGACAAACGAGCAACCTATCATCGTCGGACTTGACATCGGTACAACTAAGATCGCTGCTATTGCGGGTAAAAAGAATGAATTTGGTAAGCTGGAAATCCTTGGCTTTGGCCTTGCGAGCAGCAATGGTGTGCAACACGGCATGGTGTTGAATATCGACCAAACCATTAGGGCAATTGAAACAGCATTGAAGAACTGTTACGAATCAAATCCTGGATTGGAGATCAATGAAGTGTATGTTGGTATTGCAGGACATCATATTAAGAGTCTGCAAACCCGTGGAGATATCGTTCGTCGTTCTACGGATGACGAGATCAAGCAAGTTGAGATCGACCAGTTGATTGCGGATCAATACAAAACATATATCCCTGCAGGTGATCAAATCATCGACGTTATCCCTCAGGAATATACGGTTGACAATATTCAGAATATTGCTGATCCAATTGGGTACACTGGTGTAAAGATTGGCGCCAACTTTCATATCATCACGGGTGATAAGAATGCTATCCGCAACATCAATAGAAGTGTTGAAAAAGCTGGTCTTCGTGTAAAAGACCTGATGCTTCAACCACTCGCATCTTCTGCAGCAGTAATGAGCGATCAAGATATAGAAGCTGGTATCGCAATACTCGATATCGGTGGCGGTACAACTGACCTTGCCGTATTTTATGAAGGCATACTCAAGCACACCGCAGTGATACCTTTTGGCGGAGAAAACATTACGAATGACATCAAACTCGGATTGGGCGTACTCAAGACCCAAGCAGAATTGATGAAGGTGCAATACGGTAGCGCACTCGCTGATGCGGCACAAAACAATGCGTTTATTAAAATACCTGGATTGCGTGGGTTGCCTTCCCGTGAAATCAGTGTAAAAAATCTTGCCTCCATCATTCAGGCAAGAATGAGTGAGATCCTTGCATTTGTAACCTTCCATCTTAAGCAAGTTGGACTAGACAATAAAATGCTCAACGGCGGTATAGTACTTACTGGTGGAGGATCTCAGCTTAAGCACCTGATTCAGCTTACAGAATATGCAACCGGACTCAACGCACGCATTGGTTATCCTAATGAACACCTCGCAGCAAGTCATATTGAAGAATTGGAAAAGCCAATGTATTCAACCTGCATCGGCCTTATTCTTAAAGGGTATAATGTGTATGAGAACAACCAAAACAGATTGAATCCGGAAGAGAAGCGCGTTGTGTTTAGACGACCTGCTGTTGCAGATGCTGCAGATGCAGAACAAGTGGTAATCTCGGCAGTGCCCGTAGGCGGACGAAAAACACTCGGTGATTTTATGAATTCAATAAAAGACGGACTGATAGACCTTTTTAAAGAGGAGGGGGATAGGAGTTTGTAAGAAGTTGAAGGTGTTTAAGCAGTTGAAGCGGTTTAAGTTCCAGCCTCTTCAACCTCTTCAACCCCTTCAACCCCCTCAACCTCTTCAACCCATTAAACTACTAAAACCCACAATAAATGATACAATTCGATCTCCCAAAAGAACAGTCCTCCATCATCAAAGTAATTGGTGTTGGCGGCGGTGGCAGCAACGCAGTGAACTACATGCACAGTCTAGATATAGACGGTGTGGATTTCATGGTCTGCAATACAGATGCACAAGCGCTTTCTCAAAGTAAGGTGCCCAACAAAATTCAGCTGGGCCCTTCGCTCACGCAGGGTCTTGGTGCCGGAGCAAATCCTGAAATCGGACGTCAGGCAACTGAAGAAAGTCTGGATGAGATTCGTCGCATTCTTGAGGTAAATACTAAAATGGCTTTCGTTACAGCAGGCATGGGTGGCGGAACCGGAACTGGCGGTGCGCCTATCATTGCAAAGATTTGTCGCGATATGGGCATCCTCACTGTGGGAATTATTACCACACCTTTTTCCTATGAAGGAAAGAAGAGGGCGCTGCATGCAGAAGCTGGGATTCAACAAATGAAATCTGTTGTAGATACATTGCTTGTGATCAGCAACGATAAGTTAAGGCATCAGTTTGGCAACCTCACGATGAGTGCAGCGTTGTCTACTGCCGATAATGTACTGGCTACTGCAGCAAAATGTATTACGGATGTAATCAATACAAAGGGACAGATCAATGTTGACTTCGCCGATGTATGCACTGTGATGCGCAATGGTGGTGTTGCCATTCTTGGAAGTGCTAGGGCAAGCGGTGAGCATAGGGCTCAGTTGGTGATTGAGCAAGCATTAAATTCTCCATTGTTAAATGACAACGACATCAGTGGTGCAAAGTGGGTATTGATCAATATCAATTCTCGCTCCGGAGAATCAGAGTTTACCATGGATGAAGTAGAAACTATTCAGGAGTACCTGCTAACACAAGCTGGTCCTGAAGCAGATATCATTCTCGGCCTCGGCTACGATGAATCACTAGGTGATGACATCAGCATCACAATCATCGCAACTGGATTTGAAGGCAAGTCAGCTTTAGGTAACTCACCTGCAGAAAAACAACAGGAGAAAAAAGATGAGAAGGTGATGTTTATGTTGGATGTAAATCCGCAGCCGGTGAAGAAAGTGGAGTTGGTGGAGAAGGTTGAAGAGGTTGAAGCAGTTGAAGCGGTTGAAATGAGAGTTGAAGAGGTTGAAGCAGTTGAAGTGGTTGAAATGAGAGTTGAAGAGGTTGAAGCAGTTGAAGTGGTTGAAATGAGAGTTGAAGAGGTTGAAGTGGTTGAAGGAATAGTTGAGGAAGTTGAGATGCTTGATGACCAGCCAATAGTTTTTGAATTGGATTTGGGTATTGAAAGTGTTGAGGGAGGTTTAGAGAGGTTTACAGAGGTTGAAGGAAGTTTAGTAGAGTCAAACTCTAGTCCCTCGTCCCCTGTCCCTAGTCCCTTGCCTTCCTCAGGTTTCCTCCAAAAACCAACCCAGATATACGCTACAGAGGTTCAAGCAGAACAACCATTAGAAGTAGCTCCTACAGCACAAGAGCCTTCAACCGCTTCAACTGCTTCAACCCCTTCAACCCCCTCAACCCCTTCAATCCCCACTCCAGAGGAAACGACCTTTGAACTGGTTTATCATGAACCGGCGCAGGAAGTAGTTCAGGATGTTCAGGAAAAGATAACCCCAGAGCCAATGATGGAAGAGCCTGTAGCATTTGATGAGGCAGAAGTTCAAAAGAACAAGGCTGCAGAGAGACTCTATAAACTCAGGAACTTGTCTTATAATTTTAACGCAGCAGACCCTAACAATGAATATGAAAATATTCCTGCTTATGTTAGGCATAACCTGCGAGTCCATAATACCACCTTGGCGTCGGTAGAGAAATTCTACAGCAACTACTCGGTTGGATTGGATGAAAATAACATCACACAAATAAATACAATTAATACTTTCCTCGAAGGAAAGAAACCGGATTAATGGAAGACCAAAAGCGACTTATTAAATTGCCCTGGCTGATTAGCTGGGGCTTTTTTAATACAGGTTTAAGGGAATACAAAGTTGAAGCAGTTTAAGCGGTTGAGGAGGTTGAGGAAAAAGTTGAGGAAGTTGAGATGGTTGAAGCTTAAACCACTTCAACTGCTTCAACTGCTTAAACCTGTATTCCCCTCAACTGCTTAAACTGCTTCAACTGCTTAAACTGCTTCAACCGCTTAAACCTGTATTCCCTTCAACTGCTTAAACCTGTATTCCCCTCAACTGCTTAAACTGCTTCAACCGCTTAAACCTGTATTCCCTTCAACTGCTTAAACCTGTATTCCCTTCAACTGCTTAAACTGCTTCAACCGCTTAAACCTGTATTCCCTTCAGCCCCTTCAACCTTGTATTTAAATTCAGTAACTTTGTCCAAAACAAACACCCATGCCAACCGTATTGATCACAGGAGGAACTGGAATGATAGGAACGTCCTTGAGTAGGCACCTGTTAAACCAAGGATATGATGTGATTATATTGTCAAGAAACCCGATTGAAACAGCATCTGTTTATCGTACCACTTCACAGCAAAATAGTTTTAGGCCGAGTGGTAAAATATTTTATGCGCGTTGGGACATAGAAAAAAATATCATCGATTCGCAAGCGTTGGCTCAAGCAGATTATATAGTGCATTTGGCGGGTGAAGGTGTTGCAAAAAAGCGGTGGACAAAAAAGCGCAAGCAAGAAATCAGGCAGAGCAGAACAAAATCTAGTGAGCTTCTTTATCATTGTCTTTCTACACAACCCAATAAGGTTAAGGCAATCATTAGCGCATCAGCCATCGGATGGTACGGTCCGGATCAAGCAAACGGAAAACCTTTTACCGAAGAAAATCTACCTGCTGATGATTTCCTTGGTCAAACCTGCAAGGCCTGGGAAGAAAGTATTGACAAGGTGCAAACACTCAATAAAAGATTGGTCAAGCTTCGTCTGGGTATCGCACTCAGCAATGAAGGTGGCGCACTTGCCGAATTTAAAAAGCCAGTAAGGGCTGGAGTGGCTGCCATACTTGGTTCTGGTGATCAAGTGGTGAGCTGGATTCATATTGATGACCTCTGCCGTGCATTTATTCATGCAATTGAAACTCCGGAAATGCAAGGTGCTTATAACCTGGTTGCACCGGAAGTTACCACCAATAAAGAGCTTGCCCTCGGCATTGCAAAATCAATGAATGGACAATTCTTTGTTCCTCTCAAAGTGCCTTCTCTTGTACTCAAATTGATTTTGGGTGAGATGAGCATCGAGGTATTAAAAAGCGCAACTGTAGATTCTACCAAGCTCCAACAAACTGGATTTAATTTTATTTATTCAAAAGTGGGGAGTGCGTTGAAGCACCTTATTGGGTAGGGTGTTGGAATAGTGGAAGTGGAATACAGGTTGAAGGGGTTTAAGCAGTTTAAGCGGTTGAAGTGGAATACAGGTTGAAGTGGAATACAGGTTGAAGGGGTTTAAGCAGTTTAAGCGGTTGAAGTGGTTTAAGCTTCAACTCCTTCAACCCCTTCAACTTTGTATTCCCTTCAACCCCCTCAACCCCTTCAACCCCCTCAACCCCCTCAACTTTGTATTCCCTTCAACCCCCTCAACCCCTTCAACCCCTTCAACCTGTATTCCCTTCAACCCCTTCAACCCCTTCAACCCCTTCAACCTGTATTCCCTTCAACCCC
>JBILBU010000066.1:0-6867 GCA_044353505.1 Chitinophagaceae bacterium
CAAATGAGTCGCTCATCAATGCCATAAAAAGAAAGCAGGTCGGTCGACAATGATTCTCTTTGCGCATCCCACATCACACCTTCGGAAAGTCCAGATACGGTCGTACGCATTTCACCCGTTAATTTATGAGCGATATAATCACCCGGCAACATCACTTTATAAATCTTCTTATACAATTCAGGTTCATTGTCCTTCACCCACTTAAGCTTTGATGCAGTGAGGTTTCCAGGGGAGTTGAGGTAGTGCTCTAGACAAAACTGCTCTCCCATTGAAGCGAAAGCATTAGTGCCAATTTCAACAGCCCGGCTGTCGCACCAAATGATTGATGGCCTTACTGGATGGCCATCCCGATCAACGGCAACCAGTCCGTGCATCTGGTAAGAGATTCCTATGGCCGCCACTTCATCCTTTTTAAAATCAGTCTCGCGTGAAAGCAGTGCCATTGCATTGCACAATTCTTGCCACCATAGCTCAGGATGCTGTTCAGCAAAGCCTTGGTGGGGAGAATCAATAACCATTTCACTTGAAGGTGAAAATGCGGAAGCAATACATTCGCCTGTGTCGATTGAGACCAAGGCACACTTCACAGAGGAAGATCCAATATCAATACCAAGCAGGTATTTCATAATAATTTATTTGACAGTTGAAAACTTGTAGATGGTCTGGCTGCTATACTTTTCGCCGGGCTTCAGCACAGTAGAAGGGAAAGTTGGCTGATTGGGTGAATCTGGGAAATGTTGGGTTTCCAAACAGAACCCTGTACGGTACTGATATGCAGTTCCTCTGCCAAGCTGACTGCCATCAAGAAAATTTCCAGAATAAAACTGAACACCAGGCTCTGTGGTGAACACTTCCAATTTCCTGCCTGATATTTTTTCGACAATAACAATTGATGGTTCGCCAGCAGCTGTTTTATTCAACACATAATTGTGGTCATAGCCTTTCCCTACCACAATCTGCTCTTCAGTTGACGCGATGTCCTTGCCTATTGCCTTAGGAGAACTGAAGTCAAAGGCTGTACCCTTCACATCCCTCAACTCTCCTGTGGGAATCAATGTTGAATCAACAGGAGTGAAGGCACTTGCATTGATCATCAACTCATGGTCTAAAATCGTTTTAGTTGGGTCGCCACTGAGGTTAAAATACGCGTGGTTGGTAACATTTACATGGGTCGTTTTATCAGTAACTGCGCTATAATCCATGACAATGCTGTTGTCGTCACGAACTGTATAGGCAATACTCAACTGCACTGCTCCAGGATATCCATTTGCACTATCTGGGATTAAAATGGAGAATGTTATACTCCCCTCTCCATGCTTAACATCCCAAGGTTGTTTATCAATGCTACCCACTCCGCCATGAAGAGAATTCACCCCATTATTTTGAGGCAATGTATAGGCTTTGTCATCGATTGTAAACCGACCCTTTGCTATGCGGTTTGCATAACGCCCAACTACACAACCGAAATATGCGGTTCCATTATAGTATCCTTGAATGCTATCATACCCAAGGGTTACATTTTCTATTTTTCCTTCTTTATCAGGCACCTGAATGGAAACAATCGTTGCGCCATAATTTGTAAACTCAACCGTCATGCCGTTTTTATTGCTCAATGTATAGAGCATAATCTGCTTGTCTCCAATCGAATCCGTAAATGCCTTGGCCCTTTCAGGATCAGGGGCGGCATGAGCAATTGTGTTTGAAGAGTCAACACAGGAGGTGAGTCCAGCTAACAATAGCTGAAGGAGGGCAAAGAGTCGTTTCATCTTGGTTAATTAAATTTCGCAGGCACCATTGCCCGTAGTTGCAATATAATATTTTGGCGCGACACCGAATGTATCGGAATACGCTGTTTTCACATGCTCAATCACTTCGTCAACCTTATCTTCCTTTACTAGATTGATTGTACACCCTCCAAAACCGCCACCCATCATCCTTGCACCCCAAACTCCTTCGCTTTCGCGGGCAACATCAACAAGCAGGTCAAGTTCTTTACAGCTGACCTCATAGTCATTTTTCAATCCATCGTGTGAGGCATAGAGATGGCCTCCTGCAGTAGCCCAATCACTTGTAGAAATGGCTTCAGAAAATTTATCAACCCGCGAATTCTCTTCTACGACATATTTTGCCCGCTTGTAGAGCAATGCGTCCAATTGGCCTTTTCCCTCTTGAAGCATCCTGCTGTCAACATCCCTAAGTGATTCAACCCTATGCCCCAGCTGATGAAGCCTTGAAACTGCAGCCTCGCATTCTTTTCTGCGTTGATTATACTCGGATGAGGCCAATTCATGTTTAATGCAAGTATCAAAAAGAACAATTTTATTACCCGCTAATTCCAAAGGAAAATACTCATACTCAAGGGATCTGCAATCCAAACGAATGGCATGATTCTCCTTAGCATGAATGCTGGCAAACATATCCATGATTCCGCACTGCAAACCGACAAAATCATTTTCTGCCTCCCGAGCAATGAGGGCAAGCTCCATAGGAGAAAAGCCAAGATTGAAAAAACTATTAAAGGCCTTTGCAAAAACCGACTCAAGAGCAGCTGAAGAAGAGAGTCCCGCTCCCACAGGAATATCCGATTGAACGACTGCATTAAAAAAAGGCAATGTCTTACCGCGCTTCTTGATTGCCTTGATTACCCCAAGAATATAGTTCATCCAATGTGTTGAGGTGGGCTTTTCAGGCAATGAATTAAAGGAAAATTTTTCTTGGTAATCACAGGCTATAACCGTGCTGGCTTGTAATTCTGTATCAGAGATCGCAACGTAACAGTAAAAATCTATCCCTGCAGGCATAACAAAGCCCTGATTATAATCGGTGTGCTCCCCTATGAGATTGATTCGTCCGGGGGCCCGGAAGCAGGAAGGCTTTTTGCTAAATTCCTTTTCATAGAAAGCTGAAATCCAATCCTTTGAAATCATTAAATATTTTTTTGAAAATACTCAAATACCGTGAAAAAAAGCGTGCTATCTGATTAATCATGTTAAATTGAACCAAAGGAATCTGGTTTTGTTACGATTTAAGGAAAAAAAGGGGTCAAAAATGCCGTTAATGGCTTTCTAGTTTTTTACACCGCTGCAAAAAGATGAATTTTGCATTTAACAAAAGGAGTACAGCAACATGCACGAGGAAAATGATGATATTTTAGAACAAGTTACCACGTCCGAATACAAATATGGGTTTGTGACCGACATTGAGGCTGATGAAGCCCCTAGGGGTCTATCCGAAGATACCGTAAGGTTCATTTCTGCCAAAAAAAATGAACCTGAATGGATGCTTCAAAACCGATTGAAGGCATACAGGCACTGGCTGACCATGGAAGAACCTAAATGGCCCAATGTTTCTTACCCAGCCATCAACTACCAAGACATCATCTACTATTCTGCCCCCAAGCAAAAGATTGCTCCTGATAGCTTGGATGAGATTGATCCGGAACTAAGAAAAACTTTTGATAAGCTGGGTATCTCACTCAATGAGCAAAAGAGATTAACCGGTATAGCAGTAGATGCTGTAATCGACAGCGTATCTGTGGCCACAACGTTCAAAGAGGAATTGTCAAAAGTTGGTGTGATATTTTGCTCGATGAGTGAAGCGATACAAGAACATCCGGAACTGATAAAAAAATACCTAGGCTCAGTTGTTCCTGCAACAGATAATTTCTTTACCGCATTGAACGCTGCAGTTTTCAGTGACGGCTCATTCTGCTACATTCCAAAAGGAGTGCGCTGCCCCATGGAGCTGTCAACCTATTTCAGAATCAATGCCGCCAATACAGGACAATTTGAAAGAACACTCATCGTAGCAGAAGAAGAAAGCTATGTAAGCTACCTTGAAGGGTGTACCGCACCGATGAGGGATGAAAACCAATTGCATGCAGCTGTGGTAGAGTTGGTTGCCATGGAAAAAGCTGAGATCAAATACTCAACGGTACAAAACTGGTATCCTGGCGATAAAGAAGGCAAGGGCGGGATTTACAACTTTGTAACCAAGCGTGGAATCTGCGCTGGGAATTATGCCAAGATCTCATGGACCCAAGTGGAAACAGGATCCAGCATAACCTGGAAATATCCAAGTGTAATTCTTAAAGGAGATAACAGCACCGGAGAATTTTATTCTGTGGCCGTTACCAATAATTTCCAACAAGCAGATACAGGAACCAAGATGATTCACCTTGGAAAGAACACCAAAAGCAGAATTGTTTCTAAAGGTATCTCAGCAGGAAGAAGTCACAATTCCTACCGCGGACTCGTTGATGTGGCTAAAAATGCGAGCAATGCGCGAAACTACTCACAGTGCGATTCACTGCTTCTAGGAGATCGATGTGGTGCGCATACCTTCCCATACATAGAAGTAAAAAATAATACGGCCATGGTAGAACATGAGGCTACCACTTCTAAAATTGGTGAAGACCAAATTTTCTACTGCAATCAACGTGGCATAGATACTGAAACTGCGGTAGCGTTAATCATCAATGGCTTTGCCAAAGAAGTAATGAACCAGCTCCCCATGGAGTTTGCGGTAGAGGCGCAGAAACTACTCGCCATCAGCCTCGAAGGAAGTGTGGGCTAAACTCAATTTTAAAAGATAAAATCAACATATGTTAAAGATTGTAAACTTGCAGGCAAGGATTGAAGAGAAAGAAATTCTGAAGGGGATTAACCTGGAAATAAAACCAGGTGAAGTGCATGCCATCATGGGACCAAATGGTTCTGGAAAAAGCACCTTGGCTTCAGTGTTGGCAGGAAGAGAAGATTACGAAGTTACCGGAGGCAGTGTTAACTTTCTTGGTAAAGACCTGCTTGAGCTCTCACCGGAAGATCGTGCGAAAGAAGGACTCTTCCTTGCATTTCAATATCCAGTTGAAATTCCTGGCGTAAGTACCACCAACTTTATTAAAACTGCAGTAAACGAAAAAAGAAAATACCAGGGCTTAGAACCTCTTGATGCAGCTCAGTTTCTAAAAATCATGAAAGAGAAAATGAAGTTGGTTGAAATAGACCAATCGCTTCTTTCACGTTCACTCAATGAAGGGTTTTCTGGAGGAGAAAAGAAACGAAACGAAATATTTCAAATGGCAATGCTTGAGCCAAAGCTTGCCATACTAGACGAAACAGATTCTGGATTGGATATTGATGCGCTGAGGATAGTAGCCAATGGCGTTAACCAACTGCGTTCAAAAGACAAGGCCTTTTTGGTAGTAACACACTATCAGAGACTGCTCGACTATATCGTTCCCGACTTTGTACATGTACTGTACAATGGCAGAATCGTTCGATCTGGCACAAAAGAACTGGCACTTGAACTTGAAGAAAAGGGATATGATTTTATAAAAGCAGAAGTAGAAAAGGAACTAGCGTAAAAAGGAAATGATGGATGCTACGATAAATATAAAAGAGGCGTTTGAAAAAACGGAGGGAGCAGCAGAAAATCTTGCCGCCTTTAGAAAAGAAAATTGGAAAATATTTTCTGGACTTGGCCTTCCCGCACTCAAGCATGAAGAGTGGAGGTATACCAAGATTAAGAATCTTTTTAATAGTGGTATGGTGATTGACACAGACGGATCTGCTGTTGACAAAAACTTTGTTAACCAATTCATCTTGCCAGGGGTTGCATCTGCAAACTCAATCATCTTTGTAAATGGGAGATTTAGAAATGATCTTTCAACAATCTCTTCATCCAAAGACATATTGGTTGTGAAGTCGCTTGAAGAAGCTTCGGGAGATGAAGATGCAGAATTTGTATCATTACATCTCGGACATAGCCAAAAGTATCATGCAGATGGAATCAATGCACTCAATGCATCATTTGCAGCTGGAGGTGTTTACATCAAGGTCAGCAAGGGAAAGTCAGTTGAGCAACCCATCATCATATATTCTATTTCAGATTCAAGTGCTGGATTTCGACTCAGCTTGCCCCGCATTCTGGTGAATGTAGAGGAAGCTGCACAGGTTGAAATCATTCAGACATATATCAATCATGGAGGCGGACAATCACTCACCAATGAAGTAACAGAAATATGTGTAGCGCGTGATGCAATCATGCATTATATCAAGCTGCAAAATGAAGGTCCAAAATCAAGTCATACAGGAACAACACATATTAGGCAGTTAGGGAAATCCCTAACCCATGCAGTGACCATCACATTGGATGGAGAAATCGTTCGCAACAACTTGAACATGGTCATGGAAGCTGAATATTGCGAGAGCAATATGTACGGCCTATATCTCATCAAGGGGAAAACCCTAGCAGATAACCACACCATCGTAGACAATATGGTACCGAACTGTTTAAGCAATGAGCTCTACAAGGGTATTATGGACGAAAGCGCAACTGGTGTATTTAACGGAAAGATATTTGTACGTCAAGATGCCCAAAAGACAAACGCCTACCAGTCAAACAAAAATATTCTCTTAGGCAATAAATCTTCTGCAAACACAAAGCCTCAACTTGAAATTTTTGCGGATGATGTGAAGTGCTCCCATGGTTGTACCATTGGAAAACTAGACAAAGATGCACTCTTCTATCTCAAGGCAAGAGGAATCTCAGCCGAAAATGCACAAGCACTCTTGTTGCATGCATTTGCAGTTGATATTTTAAATCAGATTAAAAATAAAGAGATTAGAACCTACGTTGAGTCTCTGATTTCAGAACGTCTATCATTCAGTATATAAATTAATATATGCAAACAACTGCTCCATACGATGTAAAGGCCGTCAGGCAGCAGTTTCCTGTCCTGAACAGAAAAATAAAGGGCAGGGACCTTGTGTACTTTGACAATGCAGCCACTTCCCAGAAGCCCATTGCAGTAATAGAGGCTTTGGCGAACTATTATTCCAACTACAATGCCAATATTCATAGGGG
>JBILBU010000034.1:0-20996 GCA_044353505.1 Chitinophagaceae bacterium
AAGTCATAAAGTTAATAAAATATTGAAAATCTATTGTTTATATACTTTATATAAAGTGTTAATACACTATCTGCGATAAGTATTATTAAGCAAATGAGTTCAGAAGTTAAAGAGTTTGAAGAATTTTGACACAATGTCATGTGGTTTTCATCATTTTTGAACAAAAATTAGATTAACTACTTATTTATATATAGTTATATTAAATATTGTAAATCAGTATAATACAATAAAATAAATACTTCATTTTTTGCTTCAAAAAGACTCTATTTTTGGCTATTTTGGGTAAATTTAAACTTTTTGCTCATGCCCTTTTCTGAAGTTTTACTTTAGGTTGTTTTAGTGCCAATTGATTGAGGTGCTTGTTTTGTCCTTCATGTTTTTTACTGATTCATTTTGGCCTTGTCGTCACACAAACTAAAAATGGGTTTAGGAGATGTTATCTTCCCAAACCCATTTTTCTGGTTTCGTCAAATAGGCCCAAACTTAGTTTAAGCCCTTTTTAATGTCGGGCAATTTTCGGTTACCCTAAATATTTAGGACTGAATAAAGAATTCTTCCTTACTCCTTCTAACCTTAGTTGCATTAGCCAAGTAGTCATTTTCAGCATCCCTATACCCGAGGGCCAAAATACATGCTGAAGTCAGTCCTTTTTTGTCTAGGCCTAGTACTTCATCTACGCCGGCGGGATTAAATCCTTCCATAGGCGTTGAGTCGATTTTTTCGATTGCTGCCGCTGCCAATCCAAATCCCAAAGCTATATAGGCTTGTTTTGCAGCCCAGATAAGCAAATCCTCTGCTGAGGTATTTGAAACTTTACCTTTTAGTGTTGCTGAAAAATCGGCTAACGCTTCAACTGGAATACCCCTAGTTGATGCAATTTCCGCCATATATTCATCAACATGCTGAACAGTAATGTTTTTCCATGGAGCAAATATGAGTAGGGCAGAGGATCCTGTAATCTGAGGTTGATTGTAGCAATGAGGGAGAAGGGCAGCCTTTACAGCTGGATCTTTAACCACCACCACAGTGAAAGGTGCTAAACCAAATGAACTTGGGGCAAGGCGAACAGCCTCGAGAATATTCTCCAGTTGCTCTTGAGGTATTTGATTACCGTTCATTTTCTTGGTTGCATAGCGCCAGCTTAGTGCTGTAATTAAGTTTGTGTCTGTCATATTTAATGTTTGAACATCAAAGTTAAAAATAAAATGATTACCCTCAAAATAAATTAGTTTTTTCAACCTATATTTGCAGCCCAATTAGGGAGTTTAGCTCAGCTGGTTTAGAGCATCTGCCTTACAAGCAGAGGGTCGGCGGTTCGATCCCGTCAACTCCCACTCTGATAATCAAGGCTTTAGGAAGGTAACACTTTTTAAAGCCTTTTTTTTTGCATACAATTTGCATACTTTTTCTGCATATAAGGGCAATAATCAGACAACATAGGAAAGCTTCCGTGTCTTAATTAACGGCCATTCCGTCTTATATTTTATTAAGACTTGCCTTTGTTGGTTGCCGGATTTAGGAGTTGCTTAAAATTTATAAAGTGACTTATTTGACTGATATGACATATACTCGATAAATTGAATATGGTGGGAAAAACGATTTGCCGAGTTCCATTTCATTTGCATGTAGTTTAGTAATGCCTACCCATTAATCCCCTCATATACGTCAAAAAAATACTTGAAACCAATCACGCAGCTATATTCATTTATTATAGCATTAAATTTAGTTCGCTCTTGATTTCAAATTTTCATATGCCCATCCCTTTCATTTGACCTCCCCCGCCCCTTAATCAACTTAGTTAGCACCCCCCGTCATTGCTTCTCAGGAATAATCTTTCTCGTTAGAGTTTTATGTACATGAGAAAGTATTCTACTCCCACCTAAAACCCCTCCAACAATTCAGAGCCCCCGAAGCACCCTCCTAGGTTCGGATGTTAGGAAGCTCATATTCATTCACACCACAAAAAACCAATTAATCATGGTAACAGTAACAGCATGTCTCGAAAGACAAAAGAAAGATGGTTCGTCATTTGTAGTCCTAGAAATTTCAGGCTCTGCAGAAATGGTTTTAAGCCAGACAACACAAAAATGGTACGTAACTCTCAGGAAATGCACTATTCCCTTCACTGGAAAAATGGACGTTGCTAAAATGCTCATTGGTCAGAAAATTGATGGCGAGATTGTAAGAACAATTGTAGAGCCTTATCAATTTACCAACCCTCGTTCTGGAGAAGTTATTACTCTCCAGCACAGTTACTCTTTCAGGCCAAATTGATTGCGGAATTGCTCTTTTAAAAGAATACAACGTGATAGTTTTCAGATATTTTCAGACCAAATATTACTTATCTTACACGTGTTAAATATCACTTCTAATTAGATGATTACACCATTCTTAAGAATATATATTTTTAATATGAACACGAAATTTCTACTTTATTCATTTAAAATAATTTCTTCGACTCTAATTGTTAGTAGCATCATATTAAGTTCTGTATTCGCGCAATCAAATATAACTGGAACATTGAAAGGGTTGGCCTCAGAAGATTCTGCAATTGTAAGAATTCAAAAATCTGGTGAAAGTTTTTTTTTCAAAAAACTTGTTGGGACTACTCCTGTGAGTGATATCCCATTTGAATTCAAAGATATCAGTAACGGGAAATGGTCAATATCAGTAGACGCGAAAGGATATTTGTTCCCTGTTGCTAAAGTCATTGAACTGAATAATAATACTATTGATAATGTTATCACTCTTACAAAAGCTCCGTCAGATAGCAACTTTTCATATCAATGGCAAGATGATAGTAGTTATGTAGGACATGCACAGCAAGCATACATAAATGACAAAGTAGAGATTAACATTTTGGGCAAAGCGGAAAAGGTGCCGGATGATTTTAATGCAATTAATCTCTTAAATGAATATGGTTTTTATCTGAGTGATTCCATTTCTCTTTGGACCAGTGAAGATGCATACAGGCTCTATCAAACCGTTAAGAAATTTAATTTCCAGAAATTTGGTGAAAGAGATTCAGTCAGAGTTAAAGTAGTTTGGCAGATTACTGACTCCTATATTGACAAGGATATTGATTTCTCAATGCGAAATGATATTGTCTTCATTCGTATTTCAAGAGCTGCTTTTACTTATGCATCTCCTCTTGTTGTAACAGTAGATGGAGTAAAAGGTAAGTTTTTCTCTAAGAGGCTTTTTAATGCATTAGTATATTATTATACAGATAGGGGGACATTATCACATAAGATTGAGGAAATTGCCACAACCAGATATGGAATAGAATTTCTTACCCCAAGTTCATTTTTGCAAACATTAATGGGAGAAACTGAAACAAATTTTCAGTCATTTACTAGTGAAGAAAAATTGATCATCTTGTCAATGTTTGAGGAGTATCCTGATGCGATGCAACGTCAGGATCAATTGAAATATATGGTGAGGAGGGTAAACGGACAAAAGCATCCAGTTTATCCTGATGCACCTGCAATTGCATGGGTTACTAATCAAAATATAGAATGGATGGAAGGTGCATTTAAGGAGGCATCCATTGAATATATGCAAAGACTGGTTTTACATGAAAAAGCACATTTTTTGTGGGAGTATACCTTTGATTCAACCACAAAAAAAGATTGGGCAGAAATGGGTGGGTGGTTCATGGATCCATCCTCTGGCTCCGGCTGGTCTACATCCAATACTACTGAGTTTGTTTCACCTTACGCTCATTTAAAGAATCCAAATGAGGATATGGCTGAGAGTATTGCCTACTTCATCACTAATCCTGAGGCATTAAGAAGTAGGTCCTTGAAAAAATTTGAATTTATTCGCGACAGGATTATGAAAGGGACCAGATATATTTCTGTCATAAGACCTGATCTTACATTTACAGTTTATAATTTATTTCCTGACTACAATTACCCTGGAAAGATCAAAAGAACAAAGCTGGAAGTTTTCGGAAAAGAAAATGAAGACAAAAAAGTTGTACTTGAAATAGAACTCACAATAATCAACAAAGAATTTGATGGGGCCGATTGGGCAAGTTGTAGATTCACAAGTTCTATAGGTACGATTAAAGACATGGGCCTATTCCCCATTAACCCCGAAAAGTCAATTCTTCGAGGGGAAATGTCGCTATCAAAACTTGCAAAAAGTGGATACTGGATTGTGCCGCAAATAGTGATTGGTGACCGACAAGGAAATCTGCGATTAGAAAATAATACAACTTATGGACTCAAATGTTTCGTTAATAATCCTTTAGAGGATGTTACACCACCTTTATACATTCAAAATTCATTGAAATTGGATAGTGTTCAAGCTAAAATGATTGATTTTACAGGTAGTTTGGCAGTTGATAGATGTGGGTCCTGTGCTGACACGCTTACTCCAATTAATACTATTAAAGTGAGTTTCGATTTGATAGAAAAAAATCAGATAAACCCAGATGGTCGAGCATTAGCCACAATATATCTA
Organism: Chitinophagaceae bacterium; assembly: GCA_044353505.1. Lineage (GTDB taxonomy): Bacteria > Bacteroidota > Bacteroidia > Chitinophagales > Chitinophagaceae > Pollutibacter. Next base: position 4,471 of record JBILBU010000034.1, read on the forward strand.
CCCACTTTTGATAGTACTAACAGTTATAACATACAACCTTATAGTTTCGAAGTTCAAATCAGTGGAAGCGGAATTAAAAATGATTTTGTTGATAGTATAAAGCGACCAGAATTTTATTTTCCAATACCAGATTACTATCCTTCGGGTTACTACTCAATATCAGCCATTACTATGGCGGATCAGGCATTAAATTATAGACAAGTTCTTTTTGACAAAGACACTGCAAATGATAATTATTTTATTGCCCCAAAATTTATAAATCAAAGATCCCTGAGGGATAGTATATATTTTAAAACGAAATATCCAGATATGAAGCCACCTGTTCTTGATTTGAATGATATTCAAATTCAGGCAACACCAACTAATCCAACTTCTCCAAATGGAGAAACGCTTTTTGAAATGTGGTTATGGATCAAAGATGAATCTGATTTTCCTGGTAAGGCCTCAGGGTTCACACACGGTAGTTATACTTTGCGAGATCCCCAAGGACTAGAGCACAATTATTCTATGCAGAGAGATCTTGGCAATCTATACTATGAAGTCATTCCAGACTCCTCTATCTATGGCTTTAAGCGGTATTATTTCAAAACGTTACTACCCGTTGGATCCCCTCCTGGCTTGTGGGGGGTCTCATCAATAACTTTATTTGATAAATCCAGAAATAGAAAATATTACAACTTTGTAGAAATTGTTCGCTTTGATGTAGAGGAGTCCCAGGCATTACAAGTTACACCTTATGTCGAAATCCTTGGTAAGAAGGTAAATATGTATAATGTTGACTCGGCTTCAGTGGCAATAGGTTGTAAATCCTGCAAAGATCAAAATTACCGATTGCGAATGTACAGCTCAATGGGTGGCACCTCAGTTGTTTATGAAGGCATCATGACTTCAGACACTATCAAAATTTCTAATCTCAAGCTTTCGGGAGTTAATGATGGAATACTTTACGCAACAGTATTTATTTTAGATAGTTCAAAAGCATTAATTGGCACCGGTAGGACGACATACACTAAGGATACCAAAATTCCCACTAGTCAAAAACTTCAAACCAATCTGTCAAATTTTGGTACGAGTAATCTTGATTCTTTAATTATTAATATTGAGTCTGCTGAATTAAATGGGTCTTATAAACTAGTGTTATATCAGGAGACAGTCAATCAATCTAAAGTCAATAGTATCGTTAACAATATTGATGACATAAAACTACAAATGAACACGGTCACAAAGCTTTTCGGACAAGGTGATTCATTGATTCTTATGGGTAATTATATTGACGGAAATTTTAATATTGATGGGGCATCGATCAGAAATATGCTTGATGGTATAATTAAGATAAAATTTTATCTATACGATTCTGTCGGAAATGAGGGTAGTCTCATTGAAAAAAATATATACAAGGATACTAAAAATCCAGAAATTGCACTATCTAAAAGCAGTCTAAATGGCTTAAAATTGTTGTATGAGTTAACAGTTAATGAGTATATATCAAACAAGCTCATTAAAGAATCTCTACTTATTGGCAACGGTAGTATTGATTCATTATCTCAGATGTCAAACAAAAAATATAATTTATACATAACTAAGTTATGTAATGATACAACTTCAGTAACATTGAAGGCTGGAGCACTTTTAGATACAGTGGGGAATAAAAATAGTGAAACTAGTTTCAAATTTATTGATAGCATTATCCCAGCTCAGCCACTTGTATCTAACTATTCAGTCTGTCAAGGTAATACTTCACTTCAATTATCTGCTACACCTGCGGAACAATCCATTCTCAGCTGGTATACCACTATTTCTGGTGGAACAGCTTCCCCAACAGCACCAACACCTTCCACATCAACTGCAGGGTCGACAGATTATTATGTAAGTCAAACTTCAACTGTAACTTCCTGTGAAAGTCCAATAATAGTAGTTACAGTAAAAATTGTTGATATACCTCCTAAGCCAACAATAACATTAGATGCAGAACGCAACTTAATTTCAAGTGAATTATCAGGTAATCAGTGGTATTCAGATTTAACTGCAATAACAAATGCAACATCAAATATATTCAAACCCACTGCCTCTGGAAATTATTCTGTGAAAATTGTCAATGAAGGATGCGAAGGTCCAATTTCAGAAACGTACAACTATCTAATTACAAGTATAGAAAACTTTGAAGATGGCGAATACATTAAACTCTACCCTATACCAACTAATGGAGTCCTAACCTTTGATTATTATATAAGAAATACCAATAAATTAAATATAGATTTATATGGGATAAATGGCACGAAAATATACCAGATGAAAAATATTAGATCAGGAGAAAAAATACATCTTTCAACCCTACCCAAAGCGACATACATAATCAAAATTAATGACTCAAAAGGTAAACTTCGATCAATCAAATCAGTAATTTTTCAATAAATACAGATATACTTTTTATTTATTCATTCATGCATCCAACCCTTGATATGCTCTAGGTTCTTTACCCTTTCAACAACGCCAGCTTTGCCGGTCCATTTCATTCGCTTAAGCATTACCAGATAGTCATTCACATAAGCTTCCATCATATCCCGCTTGAATACTATTCTTACAGTGCTTTTGTCATCAAAAATGAAATCCCGATCAACTCTTGTTGTAATTTTCAAATTCGTCCCATTATTGTTCATCGTCCCAAAAACGGTCTCTTTCTTATTGAATAGAATAACATATCCAATAGGATATCCCTTATATAAACTGTCAAGCAAGTCTCTGACCTTTGATGAATCCCAAACAAATGGTCTCTGGACCTCTGGAATGGCAATTTGGCCATCGCGAACAAAAGCCAAGAAAGTTGAAATGTGGTGTTGGTTAACGGAATACTTTTGGGTTTGCATATTTTTATTAAATACTGTTTTCAAGTTTGGGAAATTGCCATTTCAACCACAAATGTTGATTCGGAGTGTAAATCGTCAGCATAAAGTGGACTAAAAAAGGTCTAAAAAGGTTTAAGCAAGATGTGCTTCGTTTTAAGCCAGATGTTCTCTTTGTTGATTATGCGTTGAATGATAGGGGAATCGGACTTGAAGCTTCAAAAAAGGCATGGGAATTAATGATTAAGGCAGCGCTAAAACTAAATATTAAGGTGATTTTATTTACTCCTTCACCCGATCAAAGTGTGAATATATTAGAAACGGATACAGATCTTGATAAACATGCAGGACAAATCCGGCATCTGGCGGCTGATTATGGTGTTGGATTGATTGATAGTTATGCTTTATTCAAACAAAAAGTCAGGGAGGGGGGCCAGCTTGAATCCTATATGTCGCAGGTCAATCATCCCAATAAAAAGGGTCATGAGCTGATCGCCATTGAGATAATGAGTTATTTTAAATAGTTTTTAGATGCGCTGAACTTAATATTTCCTTTTGGCTCTGAGAATCTCCCTGTTTTTTAATAAATTAGGGTCTATAAACTCCCAAAAGACGAACTAGTGAAGAGAAAGTCAATTGCAAAAATATTTCGAGGAAAGAAGTTGGTGGTTATTGCTGCTGGACTTCTGTTTTTTTGTCTCTCAGCGTTGCTCAATGTCGTATATGCAAACTCAACCGACTCAGCTCCTTTGTCTTTTTGGCTTTGGACATTCCTCGGACGACTCCATCCGTTGATGGTGCATTTCCCTTTAGGCTTGTTGATCTTTGCTGCCGTCCTTGAATTGTTTACCCTTAGGAATTTTAATTCCTCACTGAGACCGGGTATTAACCTATTGATTTTGGCGGGTGTTGCAACTTCGGCTTTGTCAGTTGCTTTTGGATTGTTTTTGTCAGAGGATGGTGATTACGGCGAGGAGTTGTTGTTTCTTCATCAATGGATTGGTATCGCTACATGCCTGCTCGCTATTGGAACCTGGTTGCGATTGAGGGCTGCAGTGAAAGACAATAGTTTATTCATCATCAAATCTTATCGCGTTCTTTTAGTCCTCACCGCCATTGGGGTTTCGGTCGCAGGTCATTATGGTGCCAGCTTAACGCATGGTAAGGATTATCTAAGCAGTACACTGCCTTGGAATAACAGCATTGAAAATGGTAATGTTGATGGTTCATCTGTTTCTGCTTTGATGGCGAGCAATACAACAACACTAACCCCTAAGCAGGAAGTTGAACTCAATGTACAAGTGAGGGCAATTCTTGCGCACAATTGTTATCAATGTCACGGTGAAGAAAAGATCAAAGGAGAATTGCGACTTGATAAAAAAGAATTTGTTTTTAAAGGGGGTGAAAACGGACCAGTTATCGTTCCGGGCAATTCTAAGGAAAGTGAATTGTATAGAAGAATAACTCTCCCTGTAGGTCATAAAGATGCAATGCCTTCAAAGGGAAAAAGATTATCTGCTGCTGACGTTGCAGTAATTGAATTCTGGATTCAGAAAGGTGCACCATGGCCTGATGGTGTTGACAACCAAAATCTTTTTAAGATTGCTGAACTGTCACCAAGAAATCCTGATCTCCCAGCCGAAGTAAACGGATTAGCCAATCCAATCGATAGATTTGTTAACCAATATTTCATCGACAATAAAACAACCTGGCCTGCGGTGGTGGATGACAAGATATTTTTGAGAAGGGTATTTCTTGATATTATTGGTCTACTTCCTACGCCTGTTGAGCTTAAGTCTTTCATAGAAGATGCTAGGCCTAATAAACGTGAGCTTATGGTAAGGAACCTTCTAAATCGATCCGACCAGTATACTGCGCACTGGATTACATTTTGGAATGATGCGTTGAGAAATGATTATACTGGCACAGGATATATCACCGGAGGGAGATTTAATATAACTGATTGGCTATACAATTCAATTAAAACGAATAAGCCGTACGATAAGTTTACACAGGAGTTGGTGAGCCCAACTGAGGAATCAAAAGGATTTATTGAAGGGATAAGATGGAGAGGTGCTGTGAATGCAAGTCAGACCACAGAGATGCAGGCAGCTCAAAATGTTGCACAGGTATTTCTTGGACTAAATTTAAAATGCGCATCCTGTCATAATAGTTTTGTCAGTGATTGGAAACTGACTGATGCCTATGGCTTTGCAAATATCTTCTCCGACAGTTCTCTTGAAATTAGTCGATGTGATAAACCGACGGGCAAATATACCAGTCCGCGTATGCTCTGGAAAGAACTTGGAACCATCGATAGCAGTGCTACTAGAAAAGTAAAAATGTCTCAGCTTGCAGCAAATATCATAAAGCCTGAGAATGGACGATATTATAGAACGGTTGTGAATCGCATTTGGGCTCAGTTGATGGGCAGAGGACTTATCGAGCCAGTTGATATCATGGACAATGATCCTTGGAATCAAGACATCCTTGATTGGTTGGCTTTTAACTTTCAACACAACGGAAAAGACATCAAAGAATTGATCTTTCTCATCACTACTTCAAAAGCCTATCAACTGCCTTCTGTTGGCTTCAAGGCTCAGAATGAGGTGATGATGCAACAATATGTTTTCAAGGGAGTTGTTCGCAAGAGAATGACTGCCGAGCAATTTGCTGATGCTGCAGGAATCGTTGTGGGCCCAATATTTCCGGATTCGATCATGATGTACAAACCTAAGTTTGATATGCAATCTGATCCTGCCACACCAATTTTTGCGCGAGCATCTTTTGTTGCAAACAATAGTTTCCTGACAGCCTTGGGACGGCCAAACCGTGAAAATGTATCTACCAGCAGGGAGTCTCAAGCCAATTTGTTACAGGCACTTGAGCTGACCAATGGAGAGCGTTTTAATTCCGCGATGAAAAGGGGTGCTGAAAACTGGAAGCAGCAGTACAAGACAAGTGATGCCATCATCAATGAATTGTATTCAAGGGCATTGGGTCGTGCACCCCAGCCCAAAGAACTTGCTGCTGCTATGAAATTATTGGGAGCAAATCCTTCAGTCGATTCTATTCAGGATCTTTTCTGGGCCATGTTATTGCTTCCTGAATTTCAAATCATCTATTGATAAATTATTTTAAAGATATCGTTATGGGAAATACTACAGACAGAAGAAAATTTTTGAAAACGACGAGTGCAGCTGCCATTGCTGCTCTTGGAGCAGGCGTTCCAATGTCAAGTCTGTTATTGAATTCCTGCAACAGCAATAAAATCAGCAGCACAGCCGATACGGTCATCCTGCTTTGGATGGGTGGAGGAATGGCCCACACTGAAACATTTGATCCTAAACGATATACTCCTTTTACCAAAGGCATGCAATCAAATGAAGTACTAAGTACATTCAAATCTGTCCCTACTGCATTGGATGGTATTTACTTTTCAGAAGGATTAGAGTCTATAGGCAAGGTGCTTGACAAGGGAACTGCCATCAGGTCTTATGTAGCAGCTGATTTAGGACATATCCTTCACTCTCGTCACCAATACCACTGGCACACTTGCTATAAGCCACCATTATCTGTTTTGGCCCCGCATATTGGTTCATGGATATCCAAGGAACTGGGACCTAAAAATCCTGTAATTCCATCTTTTGTTGATATTGGACAGCGTTTCACTGTTGGCGAGGGCGAAGAATTGAAAGCCTTTCATACTGCAGGGTTTTTGGGTAATGAATTTGGACCTTTTCTAATACCGGATCCTTCATCTGGCTTGGAAAGTGTTAGACCCCCTGTTGGCATGAATGCGAATAGGTTTGAAAAAAGAAATCAGTTGTACAACGACCTTATCAGTCAGGGTGCCGCCGGTGAATTCGGAAGCGATTACCAGAAAGAGTCGCTCAAGAGATCAATGGAACAAGCTTATATGTTGCTAAATTCTCCTGAGGCAGCAGCGTTTGATTTAAGTAAAGAGCCCAAAGCAAGCTATGATATTTACAATACGGGTAAGTTTGGACTTGGCTGCCTGATGGCAAAGCGTCTTACTGAACAAGGGGCGAGATTCATCAGTGTAACCACTGAATATGAGCCTTTCAAACAATGGGATACCCATGAAAATGGACATACCACGTTGGCTGAAATGAAAAAGGTAATTGATGCTCCTATCGCTCAATTGATCAAAGACCTTGATGAATCAGGGCGTCTGGATCGCACCTTAATTATATTGGCTAGTGAGTTCAGCAGAGATATGATGGTTGAAGGAAGACCAGACCTTAAAGTGACGGAGCAGGTGGATCAGCCCGAGGTTATTGACGATATTAAGAATTATGGTATGCATCGTCACTTTACAGATGGATGCTCCATGCTCATGTTTGGTGGTGGAATTAAGCGGGGCAATGTGTTTGGAAAAACAGCAGACGAGAGGCCGTGTAAAACAATTGAAAATCCTATCGTCATCGATCAAGTACATCAGACCATCTACCATGCGTTGGGAATACCACCGGACAAGCATTATTTAGTCGAGGAAAGACCATTCTACTCAACTCCTGATGGGTTAGGTAAGCCTGTGATGGAATTGTTTTCATGATGAAAGTTTAGTTGTTGAGGTGTTTAATTGTTGAGGGGTAAACGACTCAACAACCAAACAACTCAACTAGTCAGCCGAAGGCTGGATAGCTCAACTCTCTCAACTTTTTATGTTTTGCTTTTGGCAATATATTATAATAGTTACCTTTGCACCCTTGGAACATTAGCTCAGTTGGTTTAGAGCACTACTTTGACAGAGTAGGGGTCACTGGTTCGAGCCCAGTATGTTCCACCAACTTTTAATTCCTGTAAATTTAATCTGCCCAGCAGGATGAAAACAAATCCACGACATAAAGAAGAGCAAGAAACGGATGTACTTGATAGCAATGGGTATATGCTTATTGTCTGGAATGATGAGGTTAACACATTCGACTGGGTAATTAAAACCTTGGTAGAGGTCTGTAGGCACGAGCCAGAGCAGGCTGAACAATGTGCAATCCTCATTCACTACAAGGGAAAGACAGATGTCAAACGGGGTGCTTATGAAGAGCTTAAAACCATGTGCGAAGCCATCATCGACAGGGGAATAGGAGCTACAGTTGAAGAATTAAAGGGAATATGAAGTTTATCAATCCAAAATCTCTGGTTGCCCTTTTTTTGGTGATTATTGTCCTTATTGCTTCTCTTTCTTATATGAGCTATAATGTCGTCAGTAATGTTCCCCTCGCCAAATCTCCAGCAGAAATCATCGATAGCTTAAAAAATGAGTTGAAACAAAAGGAGCTAATGATTCTCAGTCTTCAGAAAAACGGCAAAGCTCCTGCTGGAGTTAATTCTGGCTTGCCTAGAACACAAAGTCCTCAACCAAGTATTTTTAAAAGTGCATCTGTTAGAAAAGATCAACCCAAAATGATCAGGGCTAAAGAACCAATCAGCAGTGTTTCAACCGACACAACTAAACCCGTTTTTGTAGGCTTTTAATTTTTTTAAACACAACCAAATTAATATTCGTTGAGGTGAAGCATTGCCTCAATATGTAATTATTATAGAATCATCACTAAGCATATTATGTGGCAGCGCTTTAAAATAGTAGAGCTGAACTTGGATGTGTTGCTGCTTGCTTCATGACTAATGAGCGAATGTATTCGTTGGATGCGGATGGTTCTAGCATTGTGATCAAATCGTTTTTGTCTAACTCACTCATTGCAGCAGAAATAAACCCTGTTGCTAAAAAATCATTTTTGCCAATCATTACACAGCTCGATTCATTTGGGGTTCTGCCCGCACCAAATACAGCTATCGTAGGGGAGTGGTTTATTAATTCTTTAATGGCAGCGGCTACTTTTTTATTATACGCTGAAGTGTTTTCGGTGTGTTGGCAAATTCCTTCACAAAAAGATTCTTCAAGGCCTAGACAGGTTGCAGACTCATCTTGAAGAAAGCACATTTTGGGACATAGTTTATGTGTTCTTGCAAGTTTGTTAAGCATTCTCGTTCCATCAATAAGCAGAGGAAATGTTGCATGCATCTGAATCTGCTTTTTCTTCTTTGCAATTCCTAGTCTGGTTATGCCTTTCATGTCTACATAGCTGCATATCCCAAATCGATTTTCAAACTTTTTTTGTGACCGATTGAAGGCAGGCCAAAGTCTCTTGATTTCAATACTCTCCAGTACACTCATCATCAATTCATTTCCACATTCTTTAAAGCTAACCCTGCTCACTGCCCTTAATAGTTCCTGCTTCCTTGAGCTCACATCATTGTTTGAGAAGTGACTGGTAACGCGCTTCTTTAATCTTTTGGCTTTGCCAACATAGATGATCTTTCCTTTCTTGTCGTGGAAATAATATATGCCCGGAGTATTGGGCATGTTGTTGAGGTCTTTTTCGGAAAGGTGCATCGGAAGGTAGCTGTCTCCACTTCCTTTTTTGAGCATGCTTTCAACATGCTTCGCCCTGTCATTGTCCAATAGTCGTTGAAACAATACAGCTGTTGCTTCTGCGTCACCCATTGCTCTGTGGCGAGATTCTATTTCGATGCCGAGCGAGCGACAAAGATGGCCCAGACTATACTTGGGAAGGTCCTGAAAGATTTTTCTACTCAGCCTGACAGTACAGAGTTTTCTCGACTGGAGTTTAAATCCGTGTTGTGCAAGCTGATGGGATATAAAGGAGAAGTCGAAGTTTACATTGTGGGCAACAAAAATCTTATCCTGCAACAATTCAAATACTTCCTTCGCCACCTGTCCAAATATGGGGGCGTCTTTTACGAGGTTATCAGAAATTCCTGTTAGCTTTTCTATGAATATGGGAATCGGCCGCATCGGATTAACCAACGTAGTGTAGCGGTGGATAATCTCCTTCCCTTCGCTAATGAGTATAGCGATTTCAGTAATGCTTCCTGTACCAGCATTTCCCCCTGTGGTTTCAATATCTACGATTGCATACATGCCGCTAACGAATGATTATGCAAAACTAACTAGATAATTTCGCAGCCGACACAGTTATGCAAAAAAATTAACTTAAATGAAGATTGAAGTGTTGTTCCATTTCCAGCTCAAGCTCTCTTCTTGTTATTTTTTTGCAGGGCTTGTTCTCTAGCCACACTCCGTTAAGCAGCTTGTTTTTTTGTATGGCATGTTGAAGCTCGAAGCGTGTTTCTCCTGAACCCAAAATCAAGATGGCATTTGCATTTTTGATTTCAGAAGCAACTTTTTTGACAAACTGTTGAAGCTGATTATTGGCTTTTGCCTGTATTCTTTTTTCTGGTGCAAGGCTAATTCCAAGCATTCCAGTTTTGTTTGTTTTTTCCCCCTCAAATCGTTCGTGGGATATAACATCTGATGCAATCTCTAAGTAGGCTGCTGAACTAACTGACCCAGACTTCAAAATCATGGCATGTCTGCGATCGATCCATACTGCATAGCGATAATGGTTATTTGATTTTTTCATATAAGTGTTTGTTTATCAATTGTGTAAGTGTTCGTAAGCAATTTTACTGACCATTTTTTCGATTTACTATGTTTATGCTCATTTTACAGACTGAACTCGGTCATCTTGCTGCTTGACTGTGAATAACTATCCTTGTTTTTGTTTAATTTTAACATTAAATTGTAAATTGGAATTGGATAAATAATTTGGAGTTCCATCCTGTTTATTGAACCATTTTTCTCAACAAGACAATTTCATTTGAACATGAAAATAAACTTTATGAAAGCGTTTTTGTCTTCACCAAAGTCATCAACACTCAAGATTGCATTGGCTGTGATTGCCATTTATGCGCTTATCGCATTGGTCACATACCTCGTTTGGTAAACCTGCTTTCTTTGTAGTGTTCTTAATCTACCTCACAGGTTGTACTATTTCTTTGTGCCTACCCAATCATAAACTCCCCACCAAGTCATTAAACTCTTAGTTTCTCGCTACCTTCGTAGCCCAAAACCAGACTATAAGAATGGAAGTTTCCAAGACCTTTGATTTCAGATCTGCTGAACACAAGTGGTATCAGCATTGGCTCGATAATAAATATTTTGAGAGTACACCTGATGAGCGGGAGCCCTATACTGTTGTCATACCTCCTCCTAATGTTACGGGCATCCTCCATATGGGGCATTGTTTAAATAATACCATTCAGGATATCCTTGTTAGAAGAGCCCGTATGATGGGTAAAAATGCATGCTGGGTACCGGGTACAGATCATGCATCCATTGCGACAGAAGCAAAAGTGGTTCAGATGCTTCGCGAGCGTGGAATTCAAAAAGCAAGTCTTAGTCGTGACGAATTTCTCAAGTACGCCTGGGAATGGAAAGAAAAGTACGGAGGGATTATCCTTCAGCAATTAAAAAAACTGGGCTGCTCGCTGGATTGGAAGCGGACATCATTTACAATGGATCCGGATTACTATCAGTCTGTAATTCATGTATTCAATGATCTTTTTGAAAAGGGTTATATCTATCGGGGAAAAAGGATGATCAATTGGGATCCCAGGGCCAAGACGGCTTTGAGTGATGAAGAGGTAATCTTTAAAGAGGTTCAAGGGAAGTTGTATTTTCTGAAATATCAATTGGCCGATTCTCAGGGAAATGAAATCCCACTGGAGAATGAACGTATTATTATCGCAACTGTTCGTCCAGAAACTATACTTGGTGATGCCGCTATTGCAGTCAATCCACAAGATGAGAGGTTTAAACATCTGATCGGACAATTTGCTTACGTGCCACTGATTAATAGAAAGATTCCAATCATAGGGGATGATTATGTTGCTATAGATTTTGGTTCTGGTGCTTTGAAGATTACACCTGCGCACGACATGAACGATAACCAAATTGGTATCAAACATAATCTGGCAGTATATGATATCCTTAATGAAGATGGAACGCTAAGTGCTGAAGCACAGTTGTATGTTGGTAAAGATAGGTTTGAAGCACGTAAAGAAATTGTTGAAGCGCTAAAAGCGAGTGGGCATGTTGATAAGATAGAAGACTACACCCACCAAGTTGGTTTTTCTGAAAGAACAGATGTGGTGGTTGAACCCAGACTTTCTTTACAGTGGTGGGTTGATATGAAGAAGATATCTGCTCCGGCACTTCATGCAGTTCAGGATGGTGAAATCAATTTTCATCCTGCCAAATTCAAGAACCTCTATCGCCACTGGATGGAAAATATCAAAGATTGGTGCATCAGTCGCCAATTGTGGTGGGGTCATCAAATCCCCGCATGGTATGATGCAGAAGGTCGCTTTATTGTAGCTCGTGACGAGGCTGATGCCAAGAAAAAATTCTCAGAAAAATATCAAGTCAACAATCCAGAACTCAAGCAGGATGAGGACTGTCTGGATACCTGGTTCTCTTCGTGGCTTTGGCCCTTTGAGGTGTTCAAGGGAATCTCCAATCCAGGAAATAAAGATGTGTCTTATTATTACCCAACCAATACATTGGTTACTGCACCGGAGATCATATTTTTTTGGGTTGCGCGTATGGTCATGGCAGGTTACGAGTTTATGGGGAAGAAGCCTTTCAACGATGTTTATTTTACCGGCATTGTTCGGGATAGTCAGGGAAAGAAAATGAGTAAACAACTCGGAAACTCTCCTGATCTCTTGGCCATGATTGATGAAATTGGTGCCGATGCTGTTCGCTTTGGCATTCTGATTGCATCGCCTGCGGGTAATGATTTGTTGTGGGATAAAGCCTCTAATGAACAAGGTAGAAATTTCATCAATAAGATATGGAATGCATTAAAGTTGGTTGAACTTTGGAAAGAAAAATCAAAGACGGATCTTAGTCCCGATGAGATTACACTCTCCTCTGATTGGCCACATGAATGGTTTGAATCCAGACTTCGCGAAGTATGTACTGAAGTAGATCAACTCATGCAGCAATTCAAGCTCAGTGAGGCCCTAAAGACCCTATACACATTGGTCTGGGATGATTTCTGTAGCTGGTATCTTGAGTGGATCAAGCCTGGTTTTGGAAAACCGATGGACAAGCGCCATCTTGAAAAAGCAATTTCATTTTTTGAGATACTTTTGGAAAGACTACATCCTTTCATGCCCTTTGTTACAGAAGAGATGTATCATCTCCTCAATGCTGAAGCACATGGTGATCTATGCGTAAGGCAAATGGATGCATCCTTCATTTCCAGACCTGATGATAAAAAAATATTAGCCGAAGCAGAGGTACTAAAATCAGCAATTACCGCAGTAAGGGATGCAAGAGTAAAGTCTAAGATTAAAAACAAAGATGCCATCACGCTATATTGTACGGCCAAGAACGAGCAGGTATGGACAGCAATTCAGGAGTTGCTCTGTAAGCAAACGAACGCAACTAGCTTCACATTTACCAGTGAGGTAATTACTGATACCATTCAATTGGTTATTGGAGGGGATAGGCTTTTTATCAAGACAGATCAAGTATTGGATACCTCATCGCAACGTGCTGAATTGGAAACAGAGCTGCAATATTATATTGGATTCATGGAATCGGTGGATAAAAAACTCTCCAATGAGCGGTTTGTACAAAATGCAAAGCCAGAGATTGTAGCATTGGAGAATAAGAAGAAAGAGGATGCATTGGAAAAAATTCGAATGATCGAAGAGAGCATCGCCAATTTGAATTAACAATTTTTGTTATTTTCTTTTTTTAGTTTTAATCACCATGAACAGAATTGTTTCCTTTCTTCTTATGCTTTTGGTGTGTCAGTTCTCTCTGGGGCAGGTCGTTAAGAAAACTGCTGTTGCAAAAGAAGTTCAGCCGCTAACGTATAAGTCTTCATGGGGACCAATCAATAGCGGTAAGGCCCTCATTGCTCAGATCAGTGCTATCACTCCAGCAGCCATCATGGTAAAAGACAATAACGGAGTCTTTTATTCTGTTGTCTCTTTTCGAATCAACTATATGTTCAAAGGAAGCTATAGGGATGATGAAACGCAAGAAGTAAAAATTGTGAACGATTTACGGGTAGGTGATTTTTATGACACTGCACAGTTGCCCACAGTTTGGGTGGAGAGTATACAACAAAACATTAAATCGGGGGATGTGATTCTGTTTAGCAAGATCATGTTTAGAAATAAGGTGGGAAAATTACAGCTTGCTCCTGAATTGAAAATCATTGCAGAATAACCCTTAGTTATCTGATCTCCCAATCGATTTCCTGATTAATCCATTCTTCTCTGAACGGAGTGCTGATCCGAATATAATTATCGGTATAGCCTTCCATCATGCCATTTTTGTTCTCTTGTTCAAATAGCACAGTTCTGCTGCTGCCCTCTTGAGATGCCCTGAAATATTGAGTTTTCTGGTAGGAGAGGTTTCTGAGTATTTTATTTCGCTCATTTCTAATGTGAATTGGAACAACATTTTTTATCTCTACTGCCAGGGTATTTGGCCTTTCTGAGTAAGTGAATACATGCAGGTAGGAGACGTCCAGCGCATGAAGAAAGTTAAATGTTTCCATAAAATCTTCTTCACTTTCAGAGGGGAAACCAACAATAACATCAACTCCTATTGCGCAATGGGGCATGAGCGATTTGATTAGGTTGATTTTCTCAGTATAGAGCTCACGCTTATACCTTCTTCTCATCAGGCCAAGAATTTTATTGCTTCCACTTTGCAAAGGGATGTGGAAGTGCGGCATAAACTTATTGCTATTGGAAACCAATTCAATGATTTCTTTAGTGAGCAGGTTGGGCTCTATGGATGAGATTCTATACCGACTTACTTCTTCAATCTTGTCAAGCTCTTTGCAGAGTTCAAAAAAAGTTGAAGTACGTTCTCCTTCAACCATACCAAAATCGCCAAGATTTACTCCCGTGAGCACAATCTCTTTGACTCCTTTTGATGCGATCTCTTTTGCTTGTAGAATCACATTCTCAATTGTGTTGCTTCTGCTCTTGCCTCTAGCGAGTGGGATGGTGCAGAACGAGCAGTTGTAGTCGCACCCATCCTGAACTTTAAGGAAGGTTCGGGTTCTGTCTGTAACAGAAAAAGAGCTGTTGAAATCATTTACCTCATTAATGTCACAGCTGCATATTTTCTTCGGATCACCTTTTGTATAGTTCTTTAGGTGCTCAGTCAGGTTGAATTTTTCAGCCGCTCCGAGTACCAAGTCAACCCCTGGTATTTCTGAAATTTCCTGAGGTTTTAACTGGGCATAGCACCCTGTGATCACAACAACAGCTTCGCTGTTCTGCTTTTGGATCCGCCTGACAAGCTGTCGGCATTCCTTATCTGCATTTTCGGTTACAGAGCAGGTATTGATTACATAGACGTCGGCCACCTCATCAAAATCCCTCTTTACATAGCCCTCCCGCTCCAGCATCCTTCCCATGGTGGAAGTTTCTGAAAAATTGAGTTTACAACCAAGGGTATGTAAGGCTATGGTTTTTTCGTCATTCATTGATCGGTAAAGATACAAATGAGATGCTGTATATTTGATATGCACTATGTATTTAATAAAATTTTCAGTCCGGATCCTCCAGTTTTTGTACTCATTATACGCGTATGTCCTTTTTATCCTAATTATTATACTCCTGTTCCCCTGTGTCATTTTCTGCTTGCCCCTTGGCAGAATAAAAGGGGGTGATGTGATGTATGACATTTTCAGGTTTTTTTCATCAGTTTGGTTTTTTTTTATTGGGATTCGGCATTCTATACGATATGAGTCAATCCCCGATCCCAACTCCCAATATATTTTTATCGCTAACCACATTGCATACATTGATGCCCCAATTGTGATCAGTTCCATAAAACATCACTTTCGCCCACTTGGCAAATACGAACTTCTGAAGGTTCCAATTTTTGGTTTCATTTATAAGTTTTGTGTAATCACTGTCAATCGTTCAAATGCAGAGGATAGGGCTAGAAGTCTGGCTGATCTTCGTAAGATTCTTTCTCATGGAATATCGATACTTGTATTTCCGGAAGGTACTTTTAACATGACGGATAGTCCACTAAAAGATATGTACGATGGTGCTTTTAAGTTGGCTATCGAAACGGGAAAAAAAATACAACCCATCCTTTTGTTGGATACATTCGACAGGATGAATTATAACAATATCTTTAGTTTAACTCCTGGCCATTCAAGGGCTATCTATCTTGCTCCTATCAACCCCCTTGACTATCCTGGCCAAGATCCAAAGCAGTTAAAGCAAATTGCTGAAAAAATCATGGCGGATAAATTGATTGCACATAAAGCCTCGTGGATCAATCCTAAATCTTTTATTCAAAGCTCAACTCATTAATTTGTTCGCTGAAATCATCATACCACTCGCCATTCCAAAAACATATACCTACGCAGTTCCTGAGGAGCTGCGTGAGGCTACAGTGCCGGGTGTGCGGGTTGAAGTTATTTTCGGCCGACAAAAACGCTATGCAGGAATCGTAAAATCCACTACAACTGAAGCTCCTAAAGGATTTGAGCCTAAGCCTATTCTTCAGGTACTCGATACGGAGCCGGTAGTTTACCAACAACAATTGAATCTGTGGAATTGGATTGCGAACTATTATATGTGCAGTGATGGGGAAGTAATGGCCGCCGCCCTGCCAACACAATTTAAACTCAGCAGCGAAACCATCCTGATGCTGAACGAAGAATATGGTGATGATTTTTCGGATCTGGATGATCAAGAATATTTGGTGGCAGAAGGACTGTCGGTCAAGAAAGAGTTGCG
>JBILBU010000008.1:0-72120 GCA_044353505.1 Chitinophagaceae bacterium
CAACACAATTTAAACTCAGCAGCGAAACCATCCTGATGCTGAACGAAGAATATGGTGATGATTTTTCGGATCTGGATGATCAAGAATATTTGGTGGCAGAAGGACTGTCGGTCAAGAAAGAGTTGCGTATGGATGAAGTGCATGATATCCTTGACCTTACCCATGTTTATCCAGTTGTAAAAAGGCTGTTGGAAAAAAAAGTATGCATTGCTTGGGAGTCTCTCAAAGAAAAGTATACACCCAAACGGGAGACCTTTGTTTTTCTTCATTCTGATTATCACCAAGAGGAAGCATTGGCAGTACTACTGAATCAATGGAACAACCGTGCACCAAAGCAATTGGAATTGTTGCTGTCTTTTCTTCACCTTCAAAAAACAGTTGGGGAAGTTAAGCAACCAGATTTATTAAAAAAATCGGGCGCATCTGCTGCACAATTGAATGGATTGGTGGAGAAGGGAATTTTAAAAGTGCAGAAGCTTTCTGTGGATCGATTGCCAATGATGGCCAAGTCGGTTGACATCGACTTTACACTTTCTCCTCATCAGGATGATGCATTGCAAAAGGTTACATCAGTGCTCAAAGAAAAAAATGTTTGTCTGCTTCATGGTGTTACTTCCAGCGGTAAAACGCAGGTATACATTCGCCTCATAGAAGAACAGGTAAAGGCTGGAAAGCAAGTGCTGTACTTGCTTCCAGAGATTGCGCTTACTGCCCAAATTATCCGTAGACTGCAACAACATTTTGGAGGGTATATTTCAATTTACCACTCAAAGTTCAATCCTAATGAACGCGTTGAGCTTTGGAACAAAGTCAAAAAGGGGGAGATCCGTGTTGTTCTTGGTGCCCGATCTGCCTTATTCCTTCCTTTTTCAGATCTATCTCTCATCATCATTGATGAAGAACAGGATGCTTCTTTTAAGCAACAGGATCCTGCACCAAGATACAACGCAAGGGATGCCGCACTCTTTTATGCTCATCAGCTCAATGCAAAGGTTGTTTTGGGTAGTGCTACGCCATCACT
Organism: Chitinophagaceae bacterium; assembly: GCA_044353505.1. GTDB lineage: Bacteria > Bacteroidota > Bacteroidia > Chitinophagales > Chitinophagaceae > Pollutibacter. Next base: position 1,022 of record JBILBU010000008.1, read on the forward strand.
TGAAACCTACGCTCAGGCTGTGAGTGGTAAATATGGTCTGGTGGAACTGAATGAACGCTTTGGTGGTATTGAAATGCCGTCGATAGAAGTGGCTGACATTCGTGGGATGGTTGACAGCAAGATGGTGCGTCAGATGATTACACCACAGTTGAAGGAGGCCATGGAAGAAGCACTAAAAGAAAAGAAACAAATTATTTTATTTCAAAACAGGAGGGGATATTCTCCTTATAAAATTTGTGGTACCTGTGGGTTTATTCCACACTGTGAGCATTGCGCTGTTACGCTAACCTATCATAAGCTGCACCACCGTTTGCAATGTCACTACTGCGGAACTTCATATCCTGTATTGGATAGCTGTACTGCCTGTGGGAGTGCAAACTGGGTTGAACGAAATTTTGGAACGGAGAAAGTTGAAGAAGAGTTAGAGAAAATGTTTCCAGACCATTCCATCGCAAGAATGGATGTGGATAGCGTAAAAGGTAAAACTGCACATGATGAACTGATCCGTAATTTTGAACAACAGCGGATGGATATATTGGTGGGAACACAAATGGTGGTTAAGGGGTTGGATTTCGACCATGTTGCCCTGGTTGGCATTTTAGATGCTGATGGTATTTTGTCGTTCACGGATTTCAGGGTAAATGAAAGGGCCTTTCAATTGATGGAACAGGTGAGTGGTAGAGCGGGTAGAAAAGGAAAGCAGGGTAGGGTGATTATCCAAACCTCAAATCCCGGACACCCTGTGATAGCTATGGTTATGGCACACGACTACAAAGCATTTTATCAAGAGGAAATCAATTCAAGAAAAATCTTTCACTATCCACCATATACAAGATTGGTGCAGTTGTTTTTTAGACATACCGATAAGAACAGGGCTATGCAGGCCGCAGATTTTTTTGCTAGCAGGTTGATTCCAATCTTCGGTGATTATTTAATTGGACCTGCTGAGCCAGTGGTGAATAGGGTAAAGAACCGCTACATTTATGAAATCTTGTTGAAACTTCCCCGCGATGGTTCAAAAAACTCCTTAGCCAGAAATCATATACAACAGCAAATTGCCATCATGCAAAACGACGTGCATTTGAAATCAGTACATATACAAATTGATGTTGATCCGCAGTGATGTGCTTAAAAAAGTAGTTTAATTTTATTGCCGAATTGCGTAAAATAAAATTGTGTGGGATTAGTAATTGTCTGAGAGATTGAATCGTTATTAGGCTCGCAATAATGTAACTACCTAAAAATAACCGTTCCAATATTTTTCATAAGTTCCATCTCCACCTCTTTAAGATGTTTGTGTGTGTGGAGCAGGACTAGCATATCATCATCACTGATTTCTGTTTCGAGGTCTTTCTGATTCTCGACAATGAGTCGCTTTACTTTCTTTAGTTTGAGATAGGTCATGCAGGAGAGCACTTCCTCCTTGTATAGCGATGTCCTGTCTTGTATTTCCCCCTTGTAGAATTTTGTCCAATTTGGACTCATCTGGTGTTTTTCTGTAAGCAGTGAAACCGCCATTTGGTTGATGTTCGGATCGCTGTGATACAAGAATTGTTTTTCCGCAGAATGCCCACCATCAAGTTTCATCTCTTTGTAGCTGTATAGAATGGATATCAACAATGGGTTGTCAAACATATCTTCAAGTCCATCCTTTTCAATTTCCTCAAATATATGTGCAGCCACGTTTTTGGTATCATCCCAGGCCATCGCACCAAACTCAATCAAAGCCCTTACAACTGCCTTCTCGCTGAGTTCATCCTTGAACAGCAGATCAATGCCCGAGTCATCCCCATCTTTTTTTTCTTCTTCCGTAACCGTTTCTGGTTGCTGCCGCTGAAGGCGTTTTTCTTCCTTCCCAATTTTATCACGACCCAATTTATTAACCAGTGCGGTAAGTCCCAGCTCCTCAACTTTTAGCAGTGCGGAGCATCGCTTGATATAGTCCTGCTGTCTGGTAAAATCTTCCGCCCTGTTTAATTTTGAAATTGATTCAGCGATTTGGTTTACAACGGCAGCTTTTTTCGTACTGTCGGTGCCAGCATCTTTTAATGCCACTTCCAGTTGAAAGAGGATAAAATCTTTTTTATGCTCTTTGATGAATTCCCGAAATGCATCAGCACCCACTTTCTTTACGTAGCTATCAGGATCCTCCTTGTCGGGGATCAGTACCATCTGTACATTCAGTCCCTCTTCAATGGCAAGGTCTAGTCCACGCAATGCAGCTTTTATTCCTGCAGCATCACCATCATAGATGATGGTGAGGTTGTTCGTATATTTTTTTACAAGCCTGAGCTGATCAGGGGTGAGGGATGTTCCACCAGATGCCACCACATTTTCTATCCCTGCCTGGTGCATGGCGGTTACATCCGTATATCCTTCTACAAGAAAACACTCATCTAGTTTGTCAATCGGATGCCTTGCGAAGAAGGAGCCGTAGAGTATTCTGCTTTTGATGTAGAGCTCGTTCTCAGGCGTATTGATGTATTTGGGTGAGCGATCGCTACTACCAATAATCCGTGCACCAAAACCAATAATCTTTCCGCTTTGGTTATGTATCGGAAAAATAATCCTGCCTCTATAGTTATCAACGAGTTGCTCATCTCTAAGCACACAGAGTCCACTTTTTCTTAGGATCTCACTGCTGTATTGTTGTTTAACAGCTTCTGTTGCAAAGGCATCACGTTTATCCGGGGAATATCCAATCTGAAACTTTTCGATGATGGCATCAGTGAAACCCCTTTCTTTCAGGTAGCTGAGTGCGATACTCCTGCCGTCTTCTGTTTCGGTAAGCTGCTGTGCAAAATACTTGGCTGCAAACTGGTTGACGATATGCAGACTGTCTGCTATTTGTTGTTGCTCTTTGTATTCAGGACTTGTTTCTGTCTCTTCTACTTCTACATTATACCGATTGGCAAGCCAGCGCAGGGCCTCTACATAGGTATATTTCTCATGCTCCATGATGAAGCCGATTGCATTACCACTTTTTCCACAACCAAAACACTTGAAAATTTCTTTAGATGGTGATACAGTAAACGAAGGGCTCTTTTCATTGTGAAAAGGGCAGAGGCCAAGATAGTTCGTGCCTCTTTTCTTGAGCTTAACAAATGCTCCCACAACGTCGTAGACGTCGATTCTGTTCTGAATTTCTTGTATGGTCTGTTGGGATATCAATTGTTTCTATTAGACCAATAAAGGTATAAAAAAGTTTAGGGTTTAGGATATTGCTCCTAAACCCTAACAACTTTATTGCAAACTTTTTTTAGTAGAAGAAAACCTCGTCTACAAATACCCAAGCCTTGCTACCCTTTCCTTCATGCCAAAGGGGAAGCTTTAGCAAATTTTGAGCCTCTATCTCAATGTAGGCATACTTGCCTGCAAGGATAGGAACATCATAAGGAATAGAAGCATTTGGTTTGTGTGCCGTAGGCATCTCAGGACTAAGGGTTCCAATTACCTTGAGGTGTTTTGGATCGCTACCGCCCTTGATTATTATTTTTGTTGGCGGGAACACATAGGTTCCTGTCATTTCAGCTGTGCTTAGGGTGATTTGCTTGATCTCAGGATTTTGGCCGAGGTAAAAAGCTGCTTTAAATGCATTTTCCTGAAAGCCTATCCAGTTTGAGTAAAGCTGGTCGCCAGATTGCGACAGACCCTTTTTCATGTCTATCAGCATTTGTGCACCAAGCGGACCCGTTCTGGAGGGGTTTGCCAACAGTCTGGCAGAATCACTTGATAACCCCTTTTGGTAAAAGGTAAGGTCTGTAAGGTCGCTTGTGAGCCATCCGTCTGCAGTTGCAATGGCTTTGATCCTTAGCAATCCGGTGGCTGGAATAGGGGAGGTATAGACATTACCATTTATGGAGTCAGGATTGCTTCCATCGGTGGTATATCTGATCTTAACTCCAGGCAGTGGGTGCTTAAGTACGATTTCGTCACCTTTTTCCAAGATTAGTTTTTCCTTGTCCGTTGGATAGGGAACACCAAGCTTTAGAATTTCAGATTTATCAGGTACATATCCAAGATCCCAATGGATTGCTGCATAGCTCTTGGTTAATGCTGCAACCTCATCTTTTGTTACTTTGCTGCTCCACAAAAATACTTTTTTGAGAGAGGGGCTCTTAGCCAATGCTTCCAAAGCCGATTTTCCAACTTTGGTGTTGGCTACCGATACTTGTTCTAGTTTTTTATTGCCGATTAGGTTTTTGAGGTTGGCCCCTGTTATATCAGTCCCATTTAGGTTTAGTACTTCTAGGTTCTCAAATTGGGTAAGCAAATCAATTACCTTGTCATCCGCAGGCATTGTTGAAAGATTGATCTCTATGATTTGCTTAGAAATGCTTTGCAGTTCTTTTAGCATATTCAGGTCAAATTTCTCCTTCAGATAAAACTTAACTACGAGCGCGGGAGAATTTGACGAGAGTGGCATGACTCTTCTGAAAGGCGTATTGAGTTTTTTAATCTCTTCTTCAGCAGCTGGTTTAAAGGCATATAGTTTAACAGCCTTTTTTACCGGTGAGGATTCAATGATTGAAGCAACAATCTTTTTGAGTATGGCACTATCTGATAATCCGTGGTAGGTGATTTCTGGTTTTGCACCAGCCCTGATCCACTCTTTGAAGAGCATGATCTCTGCTGAGCTCAGTTGTGTTTTACCTCTTGGAGGCATGTGCTCTTTGTCGTCCATATCAAGAAGCATTCTCTCAATAATCATGCTTTTATCCGGATCTCCTGCAACCCATATATTGCCTGATTTCCCACCTTTAAGCACAGTATTTAAAGCGGTGAAATTTAATCCACCCTTTGCTTTTTTATCGTTGTGGCAGGATAAGCATTTTGCTTCGATAATCGGTTGTATGGCCCCATCATATACCGTTGTAGTTTCTGTAAACGATACACCCACCAATTTTTCTTCCTCAGTTGTATTGAAAGCAAGAAACCCTTCTCCATGGGTTAGGGTTCCACCGTAATGGCTACCCACAATCATTGCACCAATGGTTGACAACAATGAAATGTTCCAGACCAGTTTCTTTGATCTTGATAAGTCATTAATATAAATGAGTGCATGAGCGGCAAAGGCAACGCCTACACCAAACCATTTGTGTATGAATAAGGTCTGAAGGTCGTAATCAGCACTTGCCGCGAGGAGAAGACCACCTAGTGCGGTGAGTGTTGAGAAAAGCGCCGTATAGGTTACTGCTGTTTTAAGTACCACAGCAATCTTTGAATCTTCCTGGTTGGCTGCATTAAAAAAGGAGAGTGGCGCAAGCAAGATCACCATTGCCACGGGCAAATGCAGAAGCAGTGGGTGGAACTTTCCTGCGTACAATAACCAGGCGGGCAACACACTGAGGTCTACAAAGCAGAATATGAGAAGAAAGGCCTGTAATACAATAATTAAATTTGCTACAATCGAGAGATGTCTAGACATGAAAAAAGTTTCGTGATGAGCTTAAGCAATGATTCCATTAACTACTTGACCCGCAATATCTGTGAGTCGGTATCGCCTTCCAAGATGTTTGTAGGTGAGTTGTTCGTGATTGATTCCCATCAGGTTCAATATAGTAGCATGGAAATCGTGCACACTTACGGGGTCTTTTACGATGTTGTAGCCAAACTCATCGGTTTCACCATAGGCAATACCAGGTTTGATGCCACCGCCTGCCATCCAAATGCTGAAGCATTTTGGGTGATGGTCGCGTCCGTAGTTAACTGGATCAATTTGACCTTGGCAGAAGTTTGTTCTTCCAAATTCACCACCCCAGATTACGAGTGTTTCGTCAAGGAGTCCACGTTGCTTCAAGTCTTTGATAAGTGCTGCTGAAGCGCGGTCTACGTCTTCTGCCTGCATTTTCATATCGTTAACAAGATTGCCATGGGTATCCCATCCTTGGTGATAGAGTTGAACAAAACGAACGCCTGTTTCTGAAAGTTTTCTTGCAAGCAAGCAGTTTGCTGCATAAGTTCCTGGAACGAGGCAATCAGCACCGTACATCTTAATAATGTGATCAGGCTCTTTGCTAAGGTCTGTTAGTTCAGGAACAGCACTTTGCATGCGATAAGACATTTCATATTGCTGAATCCTGGTGTTGATCTCAGGATCACCAAAATTTTCAAATGATTGGGAATTAAATTTTGATATTTCATCAAGCATATCCCTGCGGCTTTGCTTGTCGTGTCCCTCTGGATTTTTCAAATAAAGTACAGGATCTTCACCGCTGCTGAAAACAACACCTTGGTGCATGCTATCTAAAAATCCGTTGTTCCAAAGCTTGGAGTAAACACCTTGTCCATTTCCTCTTCCACGAGACAAAAGCACGGTGTAAGCAGGAAGATTGGAATTCTCACTTCCAAGTCCATAACTCATCCATGCACCCATACTAGGCCTGTTGCCTTGTTGAGCTCCCGTTTGAAAGAAGGTAAGAGCGGGATCATGGTTGATTGCTTCCGTATTCATACTTCTGATGATACAGATATCGTCTGCTATTGATCCGATATGTGGGAATAAACTTGATATGGAAGCACCTGATTGTCCGTACTGATTGAAACCAAATGCAGATCCCACTAGTGGAAACTTGTCTTGGAATGCCGTCATACCAGTTAGCCTTTGTCCATTGCGTATGGACGCAGGAAGATCTTGGCCATGCATGGTATTCAATAGCGGCTTGTGGTCAAATGTCTCAAGTTGTGATGGGGCACCATTTTGAAAGAGGTAGATGATGCGTTTTGCCTTGGGTGCAAACTGTGCCAATCCAACTGGCATAGTATTTTGCAAACCGCCTGCACCAAAGAGTTGATCTTTGAACAGCATTGTTCCCAGAGCGGCACTACCGATTCCCAGTCCTGCTTTAGTAAGAAAATGTCTTCTGGTAACGTTGAGTCTGAATTGTTTTTCGTGGTTATCCATCTTTTTTATTTTACTGTGGTTTCGTCTAAGTTGAAAAGCATTTGGTTTACCTGCATCAGTGCTGCAGCTTGAGCAATATCTTTTGTGATAATTTGATCTAATTCTCCTGCACTCAGATAGCCGGCACTTTTTTTCTTGTCTTGGTTGAATTTGTTTTTTTCCTTTTGGTAATAATCAAAGAGCATGGCGATTTCATTGGCCTTAGGCTTTCTGCACACGATCGTTCTGAATACCCGTTCAACCTTTTGCTCTTCAGTTAGTTTCATGTTGGCTGTTTTTTGTGCCAACACCCTTGCAGATTCCAATGTTTGTGGATCGTTCATGAGCACAAGTGCTTGAAGTGGGGTATTCGTTCTTGTCCTGCTCACTTCGCATTGGTCTCTCGTGCTCGCATCCATGATCAGCAAGGCTGGTGGGGGAGCAGTACGTTTAATGAAGGTATAGAGACCTCTTCTGTACAATTTGTCTCCCTTGTCTTGTTCATACCTGGCCAATTCTCCACGTCCAGAGGTGGTAGATTCCCACACCCCTTTGGGTTGATAAGGCTTGACACTTGGTCCGCCTATTTCAGGATTGATAATTCCAGATGAACTGAGGATTAAGTCGCGCTGCAACTCTGCACTAAGCCTAAGTCTAGGGAAGAAGCTATAGAATTTATTGTCAGGGTCTATTTGATAAACTTTAGCAGTTCTTTTGGCAGACTGTTTATAGGTTGCAGAAGAGACCATCAATTTTACCAGTTTTTTGATATCCCATCCACTTTCGCGGAATTCAACTGCTAGCCAGTCGAGCAGTTCTGGATGAGAAGGCAGTTCGCCTTGCATTCCAAAATCTCCTGTGGTTTTTACAAGACCTCTTCCAAACAATTCATTCCAGACTCTATTTACATATACCCTTGCAGTGAGTGGGTTTTGAGGATCAAGCATCCACTTTGTCAATCCCAAACGGTTTTTTTCGAACTTCTTCGTGTTGAAAGTGAGAACAGAAGCAGGAGTAGCCATCTCTACGGTGTCTGCAGGTTGATCATAAGCGCCTCTTCTCAATAACCTTGTTTGGCGAATGGTAGAACTGTCTTGCATAACCATCACGTTTACCGCATTGGTGTCTTTTTTGTTGATGAAGGTTAATAAACTGTCGACATCTTTTGAGGTAATATTTACTATTGGTGGATCCGCATGAGAGGCATCGATTGTTCCAACAATTCCTTTTTCTGGAACCCTGTCGAAGAATGCAAACATGCTATAATAATCTTTCTGGGAAATAGGATCAAATTTATGATCATGGCATTTAGAACATTCTAGCGTGATGGCCATGAAAGCTTTTCCGAACGTATTGGTTCTATCTGTTACGTATTCAATTCTATATTCTTCGTCAATTACGCCACCCTCTTGAGTGATTTTATGGTTTCTATTAAAACCCGTAGCGAGCAGCTGCTCTTTGTTGGGGGATGGTAATAGGTCACCAGCAATTTGCCAAGTGATGAATTTCGAGAAAGGATAGTTTTCATTGAAAGCATGTATAACCCAGTCGCGCCAAGGCCACATGGTGCGGTAACCATCATCCTGGTATCCATGGCTATCAGCATACCTTGCAAGGTCTAACCATTGAATGGCCATTTTTTCACCATAGTGTTTACTGGCAAGCAATTCATCTATAACTTTTTCATAAGCATTTGGTGAATTGTCATTCAAAAATTTTTCTTGTTGTTCTACTGTCGGAGGCAAACCAGTGATGTCCATTGAAACTCTTTTCAGCAGCGCTTCTTTATCAGCTTGCTCATTTTGTTTCAATCCCTTTTCTTCCAGCTTTGCAAGTATGAAATTATCAATTGCATTTTGAGGCGCTAGTGATGCATCTACTTTTGGCACTTCGGGTCTTGTTGGTGCGATGAAAGACCAATGTTTTTTGAATTTGGCTCCTTGTTCAATCCACTTCTTTAGGATTTGAATTTCAATTTTTGAAAGTGCCAGATTGCTGTTAGGAGGAGGCATCAGCTCAGCGGTATCTGCAGTTGTTATGCGATAGTAAAGTGCAGATTTAATTGGATCTCCTGGAACAACAACGTGTTGTGTAATATCTTCTTTAAGTGCGGCGAATGCACCTTTTTCTGAGTCTAACCTTAGGTTGGCTTCTCTCTTGTTTGCATCAGGACCGTGGCACTTGAAACACTTGTCGGACAATATTGGACGAACGTGATAATTGAAGTCCACAACATCAGGCACTCCGCCTTCTTCAACTTGCTTTTGGGAGGTCGTGAAGTAGGCAATCAACCCTACAATCAACACTAGGCTTGTACCTGCTAAAACCTTTTTATTAAAAGATAAATTCATGAGATATTGCGTTTCGTTGGTCCTGTTAAATAAATCGTATACAATTTATGCATTTTTCAGTTTTTTTCCCATCTTTTTACTGCTTTTTTGTTTAACAGATTGCACACAACAAGATTTGGCAATTGATTTCAACAAAGATGGCACCAAATAGTTTTCAGGTATTCGAACTTGATTTATTTGACAGTGGTTTCGTCAATATTGAACAGCATTTGATTCACTTGCATCAATGCAGCTGTTTCAGCGATGTCTTTGGTGTTGATCTGTTCAAATTCTCCAACTGTCAGATAGCTTGAAGCTCTTTTCTTATCCAAGGTGAATTTATTTTTTTCCTGTTGATAGTATTCCTGGAGCATCTTGATCTCGTTTTCCTTTGGTTTCCTGCACAAGACGGTCCTGAACAATCTTTCTATTTTTTGTTCCTTAGAAAGGTTCATGTTGGCTGTATTTTGTGCCAGCACCCTGGCCGCCTCCAAAGTTTGGGGATCATTCATCAACACAAGTGCCTGCAGTGGCGTGTTTGTTCTGGTTCTGGTGACCTCACACTGGTCTCTTGTACTGGCATCCATGATGAGTAGTGCTGGTGGAGGAGCTGTGCGTTTTATGAATGTGTAAAGTCCTCTACGGTATAATTTATCTGCATTGTCCTGAATGTACGTTGCCAATTCGCCACGCCCTGATGTAGTTGCCTCCCAAACCCCTTTTGGCTGGTACGGTTTTACGCTAGGGCCTCCAATTTCAGGATTTAGCACACCTGAGGAACTTAATATGAGATCTCGTTGCAGCTCAGCATTCAACCTCAATCTTGGAAAATAACTGTAATATTTGTTGTCAGGATCTATCTGATATACTTTTTGAGATCTTTTCGTTGTCTGCTTGTATGTTGATGAAGTGACAATCAACTTAACCAGTTTTTTGATATCCCACCCACTTTCCCTGAATTCAACTGCCAGCCAGTCGAGCAGTTCTGGATGAGAAGGCAGTTCGCCTTGCATTCCAAAGTCTCCTGTGGTTTTGACAAGGCCTCTTCCAAACAATTCATTCCAAACCCTATTCACATATACCCTAGCTGTGAGTGGGTTTTGAGGATCAAGCATCCACTTGGTCAATCCCAAACGGTTTTTTTCAAACTTTTTGGTGTTGAATGCAAGCACAGATACAGGGGTTGACATCTCAACCGTATCTGAAGGCTGGTCGTAGGCGCCTCTTCTAAGCACTCGAGTTTTGCGAATATCGGCGCTGTCTTGCATCACCATTACTTTTACTTCGCCAGTATCCTTCTTATTGATGAATGTCAGCAAGCTGTCAACCTCTTTTGAGGTGATTTTCATTAGAGGGGGATCTGCATGAGAGGAAAGAGAAAGGTTGTCAGCAAGTCCTTGATCAGGAACCCTGTCGAAGAATGCGAACATGCTGTAATAATCTTTCTGGGATATTGGATCATATTTATGGTCATGGCATTTTGAGCACTCAAGTGTAATAGCCATAAAAGCCTTTCCAAAAGTGTTCGTTCTGTCTGTCACATATTCTATTCTATACTCTTCCTCAATCACACCACCTTCTTGTGTGATTTTGTGATTGCGGTTAAAGCCTGTAGCAAGCAATTGTTCTCTTGTTGGATTGGGAAGAAGATCGCCGGCGAGTTGCCAAGTGATGAACTTCGAAAACGGATAATTTTGATTGAAGGCATGGATTACCCAATCACGCCAAGGCCACATGGTTCGGTAGCTATCATCTTGGTAGCCGTGGCTATCAGCATACCTTGCAAGGTCTAGCCATTGAATGGCCATTTTTTCACCATAGTGCTTGCTTGCAAGTAATTCATCTACAATTTTTTCATATGCATTTGATGAATTATCGGTTAAAAATTTTTCTTGTTGTTCAACAGTTGGCGGTAATCCTGTTATGTCCATTGAAACCCTCTTCAACAGTGCTTCTTTATCGGCTTGTTCACTTGGCTGCAATCCCTTTTCTTTTAGTTTTGCAATTACGAAATGATCGATAGGGTTCAAGGGTTTAGTATCGGTAGCCACTGTTGGCACTGCTGGCCTTGTTGGCGGAATGAAAGACCAATGTTTTTTATACTTTGCACCTTGCTCAATCCATTTCTTTAATATTGCTATTTCAGTTTTGGATAATGAAAGATTTGCATTTGGGGGAGGCATCACCTCTGCAGTATCAGAACTGATCAGGCGTAGGTAAAGTGCTGAATTGAGCGGGTCTCCCGGAACAACAACATGTTTAGTGACATCTTCTTTAAGAGCCGCATAAGCACCTTGTTCTGAGTCTAAGCGCAGATTAGCTTCTCTCTTGTTTGCATCAGGTCCGTGGCACTTGAAACACTTGTCGGATAATATCGGACGAACATGATAATTGAAGTCCACCACATCAGGCACACCGCCTTCTTGTTCTTGCTTTTCTGAAGTTGCAAAATAAGTGGCTAATCCAACTACCACCAAAGCACTTACACTGATTATTATCTTTTTATTGATAGCCATTATTTTGAGGATGGGAAATTTAGTTTGTAGAGTAAAATTGGTGGTCTCAATTTAAGCGTTTATTTAATGTCAGATGATATTTTTCTAATTTTTCTTTTCATCAACTGCCCAGGATTTTGGCTTACTTTGTATGTAGTACATTTAAATAAACTTGAGTTATATGGCAGTTATAATCCCTTCAAACCTCAAGAATATTTCGCTCATTAATTTTGTTCAGGAAATTGCTCAATTGGCTACTCCTGATGAGGTTTATTTTTGTAATGGTTCAGATGAAGAGTATCAGCAACTCTGTAACCTGCTGGTTTCAAACGGAACATTCACTGAATTAAATCAAGAACGCTGGCCAAACAGCTTTGCTTGCAACTCTGACCCAAGTGATGTAGCGCGTGTAGAAGATAAAACGTTTATCTGCAGTCGCAGAAAGGAAGATGCAGGTCCAACCAACAATTGGATGGATCCCAAAGAGATGAAGACCATGCTCAAAGGGTTGTTTAAGGGTTCAATGAAAGGGAGAACGATGTATGTGATTCCCTTTTGTATGGGGCCTTTGGGCTCGCCACTCTCCAAAATTGGTGTTCAGGTAACAGACTCAGCTTATGTGGTGGTGAATATGCACATCATGACTCGGGTGGGAGATAAAGTGTTGGAACAGCTTGGTGCCGAGGTAGAATTTATTCAGTGTTTGCACTCTTTAGGCGCACCCTTGGAGCCTGGGCAAAAAGATCTTTCCTGGCCCTGCAATCCAACAACAAAATATATTGTACACTATCCAGAAGACAGAGCTATTGCATCTTACGGTTCAGGTTATGGGGGCAATGCACTTCTTGGAAAGAAATGCTTTGCATTAAGAATAGCTTCAGCGATGGCAAAAGAGGAAGGTTGGTTGGCAGAACACATGTTGATCCTTGGGGTTGAAGATCCAAAGGGAAAGAAAACCTATGTTGCTGCTGCGTTTCCTAGTGCATGCGGGAAAACAAATTTTGCCATGCTTATACCACCTGCAGATATGAAAGGGTGGAAGATCACCACTGTTGGAGACGATATTGCGTGGATCAAGCCAGGGAAGGATGGTAAACTGTATGCCATTAACCCTGAATATGGATATTTTGGCGTTGCTCCGGGTACAAATGCAGATACCAATCCAAATGCAATTGCTGCGCTATCAAAAAATAGCATTTTCACCAATGTTGGCATTACACCGGAAGGTGATGTTTGGTGGGAAGGGCTTTCAGAAAAGGCTCCAGAAAATGTATTGAATTGGAGAGGAGAGCTCCATGATCCAGCTTCTGGAAAGCCTGTTGCTCATGCCAATGCGCGGTTTACTGCACCCGGACATCAAAATCCAAGTATCGATCCGGATTGGGAAAATCCAAATGGAGTTCCGATCAGTGCGTTTATTTTTGGTGGAAGAAGGAGCACCACGATCCCATTGCTTTACCAGGCATTCAACTGGAACTTCGGGGTGTATCTGGCAGCCACCATGGGTTCAGAAACTACCGCTGCAGCATTTGGTGAAATCGGGAAAGTGAGGAGAGATCCATTTGCGATGCTTCCCTTTTGCGGATATCACATGGCAGATTATTTTAATCATTGGTTGCAGCTGGGGCGTAACCTCCCCAATCCCCCAAGAATTTTTGGGGTAAACTGGTTCCGAAAAGATAGCAATGGTAAATTTTTGTGGCCCGGCTTTGGCGAAAATATGCGGATGTTAAAATGGATTGTAGAGCGTGTTGAAGGAGAGGTGTCTTCAATTGAAAGTCCAATTGGCTGGGTGCCCAAGTATGACGATATTGAATGGGGGAAACTTGCTTTTACTGAAGAACAGTACGAGCAGGTGATGGAAGTTGACCGTGAGGCATGGAAAATTGAAATCTTGAATCACGAAGAATTATTCTCCAGGATGTACGACAGGCTTCCGAAAGAGTTTTTTTTCATGAGGGAACTCTTGTTGTCTGGACTTTGGAGATCTCCAGAACATTGGTCTCTGGCACCCGAGATACATTAAGATATCTTTGAATGAGGCAGATATCATAGCTCCAGTAAGGCTAGCATAACCTGCTTAAGGGGGCTTTTGAGTGGTGAAACATCTTTTGCTGTTGTCCACTTCATGCAATACTTTTGCACCAGTAATAAAATGTATTTATGGGAAGGATTATTGCTTTTCGCGAAGCCCTTAGGGAAGCGATGCAGGAAGAAATGAGGAGAGACGAAAGGGTATTTTTAATGGGAGAAGAAGTTGCTGAATATAATGGTGCCTACAAGGTGAGCCAGGGTATGCTCGATGAATTTGGTGCGAAGCGAGTCATCGATACCCCTATTGCCGAGCTGGGCTTCACCGCCATTGCTGTTGGTGCAGCGCAAAACGGGTTGAGGCCAATTGTGGAGTACATGACCTGGAATTTTGCTGTTCTCCCTCTCGATCAAATTCTCAATACCGCTTCAAAAATGCTTGCCATGAGTGGCGGACAAGTTGGTTGCCCAATTGTTTTTAGGGGTGCCAATGGATCTGCGGGTCAGTTAGGCGCTCAACACTCAACAGCCTTTGAAAGCATGTATGCTAACATCCCAGGTTTGAAAGTAATTTCTGTTTCAAATCCCTATGATGCAAAAGGGTTGTTGAAGAGTGCTATTCGCGATGATGATCCTGTCGTGTTTATGGAAAGTGAAGTGATGTATGGTGAAAAAGGTGAGGTTCCTGAAGAAGAGTATTTGATTCCAATTGGAAAGTCAGACATCAAAAGAGCAGGAAGGGATGTTACTATTGTATCGTTCAACAAGATGATGAAAGTAGCCCTAGGCGCAGCTGAAGAACTTGAAAGAGAAGGAATCAGTGCAGAGGTCATTGACCTTCGTACAATTCGTCCGCTCGACTGGATGACGATTCTAGAGAGTGTTAAAAAAACAAACAGGTTGGTTATTGTTGAAGAGCAGTGGCCTTTTGCTTCTATATCCTCCGAGATTAGTTACAGAATTCAGAAAGAAGGATTTGACTACCTGGATGCACCAATCAGAAGAATTACTGCAGCTGATGCCCCCATGCACTACGCACCAAATCTTGTAGCAGCCTATCTTCCTGACGTTGCTCGAACTGTCCGGTTGGTCAAGGAAGTGATGTATGCCAAGAAGTAGTATTTAAAATATTTTATTTTAAACCCGGTAATTCCGGGTTTTTTTTTGACAAATAGAAAGTAAAATTATCTATGAAAAAACTATCGTGTTTTATTGTTCTTAGTTTATTGCTTTCTATTGCAGCGGCTCAGGAAAAGAAGGATATTGCTGTGCAATTGGATACCGTGTTGGTTAGAGGGTTTGAATCCAATTCAACATTGTTGAAAGTTCCTGCATCCATTTCAATAATTACTGCTGCTGATTTATACAAGGTCTCAACAAGTTCTTTGCTTCCATCTTTTAATGGAATTGCTGGGGTGCGGATGGAAGAAAGGTCGCCGGGCAGCTACCGTTTATCTGTTCGGGGAAGTCTGTTGCGTTCACCTTTTGGAGTTCGCAATATCAAGGTTTATGTTGATGACTTTATTTTCACCGATGCCGGCGGCAATACCTACCTCAATTTATTGGATGTGAACAGCCTGGAAAGGGTAGAGCTTCTTAAAGGTCCTGCTGGAAGTGTCTATGGAGCTGGAACTGGAGGTAGTTTGTTGCTGTCTTCATCAACTATGGAAAATCAAGAGGGGGAAGATACAAGTAGTTTGAGGTTAAGGTTGGCCGGAGGTCGATTTGGCACATTTCAAGAATCGGTTCACTACAAGCTTAATAAAAAGAAGTACTTATTTCAGGTCAACCAAGGCCATGTTCAATCAGATGGATTCAGGGATCAGAGCAGCATGAGAAAGGATAATCTTCAGCTTAGTTTAAAGATTAAGGGTAGTCAAAAAGTAAGTACACATTTTTTTCTTTTGCTTTCTGATTTGTCTTATCAGACTCCAGGAGGGATAAACGAAAATCAACTTATTGCTAACCCGCGGCAGTCAAGGCCAGCAACAGTTGTGTTTCCTTCTGCTGCTGAACAGCATGCTGGAATATTTAATAAAACTGTGTTATTCGGTGTGTCCAATCATATCAACATTTCATCGGCATGGAGTACCGTAACTTCAATCAGTTCCTCATTGGTGGAGTATAAAAATCCATTCATCACCAATTATGAAAAACGTGGCGAGGCAAATATTGGGTTGCGGTCTAAAATCATGTATCAACCAAAAGGGTTGCTTGGCTTGCAGTGGTTGAGTGGTGTGGAGCTTCAGCATGGGGCATATGCGATTGACAGCAGCGGGAATAACAAGGGCATTCCTGATGGCAATAGGGTAAGAGATCAGCTCTTGAGCAATCAACAGTTTGTATTCTCACAGTTAAGTATTCAGCCATTGAAATACATCAGTATACAATCTGGGTTCAGCATCAATCGCTTTAATCATCGCATTGAGAGAACCTTTGGGTTGCCTTTGTCTGGTAAAATTCCAGTGGAATTTAATCCTCAATTTCTTCCTCGTTTGGCATTGCTGGTTGCGCCAATTGAAGGGGTAAGTATATATGGCCAATTGTCAAGAGGCTATTCATCTCCAACCATTGCAGAAGTTAGACCCTCTGCAGGAGGCGTCTATGCAGAATTGCAGGCTGAGCATGGATGGAACCGTGAAGTTGGCGTTAAGCTTTCTGCGTTAAGAGGCCGACTGTTTTCATCTTCCGTGTATTTTGATTTTAGTTTACAAGATGCTATTGTCAGGCAAACAAATTCTTCCGGAGCAGAGTACTTCAGTAATGCAGGTGCAGTAAGGCAAAAAGGATTTGAGCAAGAGATTGCGTGGATCATCATCAATAAGCAAGCATCATCAAACATTAGTTATTTAAAGATTGAGAGTGCACTCACCGTAAATAATTTTCGCTTTGCATCCTATACCTTAAACCTAGATGATTTTGCCGGGAAAAAACTTACGGGCGTTCCGGATATCACTTTAAGTGCTTCAGCTGAACTACATTTTCTGCATCATTTCTTTTCCAACATCAATTTTATTCAGGTAGGAAAAATACCACTCAACGACGCAAATACTGTATTTGCAAAAGGGTATGGTTTGTGGCAGGTTCGGTATGGCTGGCGCGGGAATTTGGCTGGTAGAGGGATGGAGTTTTATGCATTGGTTGACAACCTTACCAATGTAAAATATAGCTTGGGTAATGATTTGAATGCATTTGGTGGCAGGTATTATAATCCTTCCCCCAGCAGAAATCTTTTGATTGGCTGCAAGGTTGATATCTGGTAATTATTTTTTTACTGGCAGGCGTTGCGCAAATAACCATGAAAGCAATGTGGGTTCCAGGAAAGCATTTTTCCAACTGTCATGACCAACCTCTGGATATTCTGTATACTTAACTTTGGTATTTGAGGTACGCAATGTATTGTAGATTAGTCTTGAGTTTGAAACAGGAATCAACGGATCCTTATCGCCATGGAACAACCAGATGGGCATGTCTTTTCTATAATTCTTCAATCTTGCAGGATTAACCGCACCACAAATGGCGAATGCTGCTGCAAATACATCAGGCCTCCGCCAAAGCAATTCATATGTTCCAAACCCCCCCATTGAAAGTCCGCCGATATAAACTCTTCGGCTATCAACCTGTGGGGAACTTCTTAGGGTATCAATAAAATCTGATACCAGTTTAAGTGCACTCTTGATTGGAGCATCTTCTAGATACTCATATCCTGTGCTATCTTTTTGTGAGGTTCGCTTGAACTCTGCCCACTTGTCTTGGATGGGGCATTGAGGAAATACAACTATTGCCGGGTAATTCGCTCTGTTCAAAGAATCTAAAAATAGGTCTGCACCCCAGGTAAGTTGTGCTTCATTGTCGTTGCCTCTTTCTCCTACACCATGAAGAAAAATGACCAATGGATATTTTTTATTTGATTGAAAGTTAAGTGGGGTAAGAATTCTGCAGGGGAGGGTATCTTCTCCAACAATGAAAAGTTGTTTTTCAAACAGATTTTTTTCCTGAGCACTACTTTGGGTCATAAGCATGATGAGTAATGAGATGATGAGTCCGGGCTTTTTCATTGGTCGCTTTTATGGTTCGTGTTTTCCGAGATAAAAATAATCAAAATTCGATTCTTATAGTCGCCTTGTAATGATCGGCAGTATCCCTTTTTTCCATGCGGTGAAATTGCCTTCCAGAATTTTTTCCCTAGCCTCGTTGACCAACCAAAGATAAAAAGCCAAGTTTTGTATACTTGCAATGGTAAGCCCCAGAATTTCCTTACTTTTCAACAGGTGTCTAAGGTAGGATTTTGAGTAGTAGGAAGAGACCTCATTGGTTAGGTTTTTATCAATCACATCATGATCGAATTCCCACTTTTTGTTGTCGATATTGATGATGCCTTCTGTAGTGAAGAGCATTGCGTTTCTGCCGTTTCTTGTAGGCATTACACAATCAAACATGTCAACACCCAGGGCAATGCATTCAAGAAGATCTGCCGGGGTGCCTACTCCCATGAGGTAACGAGGTTTATTTTCTGGAAGGTGTTCGCAGCACCAACCGCAATATTCATAAATCAGCTCGGTGGGTTCTCCTACACTGAGTCCTCCAATGGCATTGCCAACTGCATTTTTTGAAGCAACAAATTCGCAAGAGGCTTTTCTTAGGTCTTTTTCTGTTCCACCTTGAACAATGGGAAAGAGATTTTGGGTGTAGCCGTAGAGCGGTTCCGTATTTTGGAATCTATCAAAGCATCTATCTAGCCAGCGGTGGGTTAGTTCCATCGATTTTTTTACATAGCCATATTCGCTAGGGTATGGCGGGCATTCATCGAATGCCATGATGATATCACCACCAATTACTCTTTGGATATCAATTGCTTTCTCAGGAGTGAAAAGATGCTTGGATCCGTCTATATGGCTTTGAAACAATACACCCTCTTCCGATATTTTTCTATTTGCAGCAAGAGAAAAAACCTGATATCCACCACTATCGGTTAGGATTGGTTTGTTCCAATGATTGAATTGATGCAATCCGCCTGCAGTTTGCAATACCTCCAACCCAGGCCTCAGGTATAGGTGATAGGTATTGCCCAAAATAATTTGTGCTTTCACATCAGATGCCAGCTGTTGCTGTGAAACAGCTTTGACTGTTCCTGCGGTACCAACCGGCATAAAGATGGGAGTTTGGATTACACCATGATCAGTGGTGATGGTCCCTGCCCTTGCCTGAGACAAAGGGTCTTTCTTCTCAAGAGTAAAGCTGAGTGCAGGCATGCTGCAAGATAAAGAGATTGAAGGGCATCATTAATTTTTTAAATTCAATTTCGTTTCTTGCTTTTATCTGTTACTTTTGGGAGAATAAATTTATAGTATGGAAACCGGACTTCTTCATTTGCACAATTTGCTTCGTTGGGTAGTGTTAATATTACTACTGGTGTCAATTTACAAAAGTTATGCGGGAGGGTCTGGCAATAAGAAGTTTACGGCTTCTGACAAGAAAATCTGGTTGTTTACCATGATTGCTTCCCACATTACCTTATTGCTTGGCCTTTATCAGTGGTTATGGGGAAGGTATGGTGTGTTGAGTTATATAAAGCCTGAAGGCAGTTCAACCATGAAGGATCCCTTTCTTCGTTTTTTCCAGGTTGAGCATCCCATATCCATGCTTCTTGCTATTCTTTTTATTACCCTGGGTTATGGAATGGCCAAGAAACAAGTTGAAGACGCAGTGAAATTTAAGAAGGCCCTGCGCTATTTTATCTTGGCACTGATCCTGATTTTGGCCGCAGTACCTTGGCCTTTCAGGGGTGATATCATTGGAAGACCGCTTTTTCCAGGAATGTAAAAGATTGGCTTTAGTATATAACTAATTGACTTTAAATTATTTATATATTAAATATCACATTTTTACCCCCTTTTTATTTCAATTCGTCAATTCTCTGGCACTACTTGGTTAAATTATCTGAAAGATATTTTTCTAATTATGCTGATTCTCTTATCTTTGCGCTCCCAAAAAGTATGGCCAAACAAGCTCTCATTAAACAAGACGGTAACATAACAGAAGCACTCAGCAATGCTATGTTCAAAGTGAAATTGGAAAACGGACATGAGATACTAGCCACTATTTCGGGTAAAATGAGGATGCACTATATACGTATTCTTCCTGGTGACAGGGTAGGCGTTGAGATGAGTCCTTATGATTTAACAAGAGGCAGAATCATTTTCAGGTATAAATAATAATTGCTCCTCGTGAGCCAAAAACAGATATATGAAAGTAAGAGCATCCATCAAAAAACGCAGCGCTGATTGTAAGATCGTGCGTAGGAAAGGCAAACTATATGTGATTAACAAAAAAAACCCTCGCTACAAGCAACGTCAGGGTTAATCTAACAAATACAAAGTACAAACACAATAAACATCTATGGCTCGTATCGCAGGTATTGATTTGCCGAAGAACAAAAGAGGAGAGATTGGTCTAACCTACATCTTTGGAATTGGACGTTCTACTGCCCAGTATATTTTGGGGAAAGCAGAAATTGATTTTAACAAGAAAGTAAATCAGTGGAATGATGAGGAACTGACTTCAATCAGGAACATCATCACCAATGAGTTTAAAGTAGAAGGACAACTTCGTTCTGAGGTTCAAATGTCAATCAAGCGTTTACTTGATATAGCATGTTATCGTGGACTTCGCCATCGTAAAGGACTTCCTGTTAGGGGTCAGCGTACAAAAACAAACGCTCGTACAAGGAAAGGAAAGAGGAAGACTGTTGCGGGTAAAAAGAAGGCAGCTAAGAAATAAAGATTCGGGAGAGTAGCTTATGCTGCTTTTCTGTTTTTTGATATGCACCATTGATATTGTCTGTTCAGCGCCGGAAACTGGGTGCAAGCGAGGGTTGAACAGGGTCTGAAAGGATCACATTTTTTGAGTACCTATTTAAGATTTTATGGCAAAAGCACAACAAAACAGCGCAAAGTCAGCTGCAAAGAAAAGAGTGGTAAAGGTTGATAGTTTCGGGGATGCCCACATCAGCGCCACGTTTAACAACATCATCATTAGCTTGACAAACAAAAATGGTCAGGTTATCTCTTGGAGCAGTGCAGGTAAAATGGGCTTTAGAGGTTCTAAGAAAAACACGCCTTATGCAGCGCAAATGGCAGCACAGGATGCAGCAAGAGTTGCTCTTGATGCAGGTTTAAAGCGTGTAGATGTTTATGTAAAAGGTCCTGGTTCAGGAAGAGAAGGTGCTATTCGTGCACTTGCAAATTCTGGAATCGAGGTAGTAATGATTAAGGACATGACGCCACTTCCTCACAACGGATGCCGTCCTCCTAAAAAACGTCGTGTTTAATTTTTATATTTCAATAACAGGCATTGGATTCAGTTTTATGATTTTTTAATAATCCACTGTCAATTTTAAAAAATCAACCTAACATTATGGCACGTTACACAGGTCCAAAAACAAAAATCTGCAGAAAGTTTGGTGAGCCAATTCTCGGAAACGGGAAGTATCTCGACAAAAACAGTGTCCCTCCAGGACAGCACGGAGCTACTCGCAAGAGAAAGCAGCCGAGTGAATATGCAGTTCAGCTGAAAGAAAAACAAAAGGCAAAATACACGTACGGTTTGTTGGAGCGCCAGTTCCGTAAAACCTTTGATGAGGCAGCCCGTTTGAAAGGTGTTACCGGAGAGAACTTGATTAAGTTGCTTGAGGCGCGTCTTGACAATACGGTTTACCGTATGGGGCTATCTGCTTCTCGTCCAGGTGCACGCCAACTTGTTGCGCACAAACACATCATGGTAAATGATATTGTTGTGAATATTCCTTCTTACCAATTGAAGCCAGGTGATGTAATCTCTGTGGCTGATAAGAGTAGGGCAAACGAGAGTCTTGCTGCATTGATGAGGCCTAGAAATCCAAAAATTGGATGGGTTGATTTCAATGAAGCTCAACTTTCAGGTACGTTCATTGCTTATCCTGAAAGGGAGAATATCCCAGAGAACATCAGGGAGCAGTTGATCGTCGAATTGTATTCTAAGTAATCTTCCTGATGCATTGTGCATCCAGGTTTTCATATCACCCGTTTTCCCGATCACTCGGGATCTAACAAACAAAAAGGAATTTAAATATGGCCATTTTAAATTTCCAGCAGCCGGACAAAATAGTTCTTCAGAAAGCAAATGATTTTGAAGCACAATTCGAGTTCCGTCCACTAGAACCAGGATACGGTGTTACCATTGGTAATGCGCTCCGCAGGGTACTTCTTAGCTCACTTGAAGGATATGCCATTTCAGGCATTGTCATCGAGGGTGCAGATCACGAATTCGCCACCCTCAAAGGTGTTGTTGAAGACGTTACAGAGATTATTCTAAATCTGAAGCAAATCAGGTTCAAGAAAATACTTGACCATGATGTGCAGAGTGAAAAATTGACACTCTCGATTAAGGGTAAATCTGAATTCACCGCAGGCATGATCGATGAAGTCACTGGAACTTTCCAAGTGATGAACCCTGAGCTTCTTATTTGCTCAATGGATCCTTCAGCAAAACTTAATATCGAACTTCATATCACCAAAGGAAGGGGCTATGTTCCATCCGATGAGAACAAGGTAAAAGAAGCTCCATTTGGGTATATTCCGATCGACTCAATCTACACGCCAATCAAGAATGTAAAATACGCTATTGAAAATACGCGTGTTGAACAAAGAACTGATTTCGAAAAGTTGTTGCTTGATGTTGTAACTGATGGTACGATTCATCCTGAAGAAGCAGTTAAACAAGCTTCTAGGATCTTGATTCAACACCTTATGATCATCACCGATGAGAACATCACGTTCGATAATAAGGAAGAGAAGAAAGAGGACATGGTAGATGAGCAGACGCTTCAACTGAGAAAGGTATTAAAAACACCTTTGGAGGATCTAGACTTGTCAGTTCGTGCTTTTAACTGTTTGAAAGCAGCAAAAATCAATAGCCTTAGCCAATTGGTACAATACGAGCAAGAAGACCTCATGAAGTTTAGGAACTTTGGTCAGAAGTCACTTTCTGAAATTGAGCAGGTACTTCAAGAAAGAGGTCTACACTTCGGTATGGATCTTGCCAAGCTTGGTATCGATGTAGAAGAATTTTAGTAAATCACAGGGAAACCTGATTTTTAAACAGCTGTAATTCCTGACACGGTACAGCTATAAAACAACATGTCATGCGTCACGGAGACAAAATAAACAATTTAGGACGTACAAAGTCCCACCGCGTTGCCCTTTTAAGCAACATGGCAACTCAGCTTATTACGTATAAGCGTATCGTTACTACACTCGCAAAAGCAAAAGCATTGCGCACTTACGTTGAACCTTTGATTACAAAAACAAAGAAGGTTGAAAGTACTGAGCAAATTATGCATAATCACCGTTTGGTGTTCTCTCACTTGCAGGATAAAGCTGCTGTAAAAGAATTATTCACCGTTATCGGTCCAAAAGTGGCTGCCCGTCCAGGTGGTTACACTAGAATCATCAAATTGGGTATTCGCTTGGGAGATAACGCCGAAAGGGCGATGATCGAACTGGTTGATTTCAATGAAATCTACGGAAAAGGAAAAGGTGAAGCTGCTGCTCCAGCTAAGAAGACCAGAAGAAGTGCTGCAAGCAAGAAAAAAACTTCAGAATCTGCTGAAGAAAAAGCTCCTGCTGCTGATGCCTCACCGGCCACTGAAGCTTCAACCGACTCTGAATAAGAAAATGTTGATAAATTAATTCTTTAAAAGGCAGGGCGTTTGACTCTGCCTTTTTTATTTTGCACTTAAATTAGGAATCATGCCAAATCAAGAAATTAAATCTCTCCCAGCTTTACTTGTGCTTGAAGATGGTAAGGTGTTCCATGGTCGTTCTTTCGGCATGGTTGGAACCACTTCTGGCGAACTCTGTTTTAATACAGGCATGACAGGCTATCAGGAGGTGTTTACGGATCCAAGTTATTTTGGACAGGTTCTTATCATGAACAACGTGCACACTGGAAATTATGGGGTAAAGGAGGAAGATGTAGAGAGCAGTACCGTGAAGATAAAGGGCCTTATCGGCAGAAATCTTGAGGGAAAGTTCAGTAGGCTGATGGCAAACGACTCCCTTCAAAACTACCTTATAGAGCAGAAAGTTGTAGCCATTGAGGATATAGATACTCGGGCATTGGTTACTCATATCAGGGAGAAGGGTGCAATGAACTGTATTATTTCATCCGAAAATGCAGACCTTGAATCTCTTAAAGCGGCACTTAAAAAAGTTCCATCCATGAAAGGTCTTGAATTGGCTTCATTGGTTTCCACCACTGAAGTATATCATATGGGAGACCCCAACTCTTCAATTCGCATTGCTGTGCTAGACTTTGGTGTAAAACGCAACATCATCCAATGCATGGCTGATCGTGGAGCATACGTGCGTGTCCATCCTGCCAAAACAAGCATGGAGGAACTCATGAAATTCGAGCCGCATGGATTTTTTATCTCTAACGGTCCAGGTGACCCATCGTCTATGGACTATGCTGTAGCAACGGTCAAGAAGATTCTTGAAACGAAAAAGCCTGTATTTGGCATCTGTCTTGGTCACCAGCTTCTTGCTTTGGCCAATGGAATACCAACGTTTAAAATGCATCATGGGCATAGGGGGTTGAATCATCCGGTGAAGAATCTGATGACTGGACTTTGCGAAATCACCACACAAAATCATGGCTTTGCAGTAGATCCCGATGCTGTTCGCAACTCTCCTTCTATTGAGATAACGCATGTTAATTTGAATGACAACTCTATTGAGGGCATCAAGGTAAAGGACCGCCCTGCATTCTCTGTTCAATACCATCCTGAAGCAACGCCTGGTCCACACGACAGTCGCTATCTTTTCGATGATTTCATCGCGCTAATCAACAATAATTAATACGTGAAAAAGATATCCATTATCAATGGGCCTAACCTGAACCTTCTTGGAAAGAGGGAGCCAGATGTATACGGTGCAAAAGGGTTTGATTCTTATCTAGAAAACCTGAAGCAGCATCATTCAGATGTCATCATTGATTATTTCCAAAGCAATATTGAAGGTGAGTTAATCGACGCTATTCAGAAAGCTGGATTTTCTGCTGATGGCATTATAATCAATCCAGGTGGGTATACGCATACTTCTGTTGCCATTGGGGATGCAATTGCAGCCATCACGGCTCCCGTTGTTGAAGTGCATATTTCTAATGTTCATGCTCGGGAAGAATTCAGGAAAATTTCACATGTGTCTGCTAAAGCACGAGGTACGATTTGTGGACTTGGCTTGGATGGATATTCTTTGGCGATTCAGTATTTGAAAGGCCTTTAATCCTTTTATCCAGCAGCTTCGTATTTTGTCTTTAACCCCCACAATTTTATTTTATGAGTTTGTTTTGATCTCTTCTAAAGAGATTTAAATACATTTATGTATGATGAATAGATATCTCACGATGAAAAGTCTTTTCAATACCGTCTTGATAATCCTAACTCTTTTGCTCATCTCCTTGGGTTCTGTTTCTCAAACTTGGATGGATTATTCGCTTACACCTAATGGGGATACTATCAATCGCATCGACCAAAAAAAATTGCGTCAAGGGCCTTGGTTGATAAGGTATGAAGAGGTTAGGGGAGAGCCTGGATATGAAGAGGAGGGATACTTTATTGACGATAAAAAAAATGGACCATGGCTTCGTTATAGTTTGATGGGAGACCTTATTGCGCGTGAATTTTATAAGTGGGGTTATCGGGAAGGCAAGCAGCAATATTATACAGCTATTGGTGATCTTCAAAGAGAGGAGAGCTGGAAATCTGTCAATCCAGCCAATCCATATGATACTATTGTAGTTCCAGATATCGATCATCCCGATATGCTGATAGAAAAAGTAATTAAGCATGAATCAGCTGAGGTGAAGAATGGGAAATGGATCTACTATAACACTTCAACTGGAGATGTTGTTAAAACTGAATTCTACATCTTTGGCCAACTTGATAAGAAAAACAGTACTCCTCTACCTGGTTCACAATCAACGGGACAAGCGCAATCTCCCTCAGTTCCAGCAAAACCAGCTCTTCCCAAGGCAGTTCAACAATATCAAAAAAAGAAAGGGAAAGATTGATGTCTTTCCCTTTCTTGAATAGGAGCCTTAGTAAAATCTCCTGAATATTTATTTGACTGCAGCTGCCCTAATTACATTTAGCGCTCCACCTGCCTTGAACCATTCTATTTGTTGTGCATTGTAGCTGTGTAGGGCTTCAATGGTTTCTTTGCTGCCATCCTTGCGGTTCAGTACTACTTGAAGTGATTTACCTGGAGTAAAGGAGACCAATCCATCAATATCGATGCTGTCATCTTCCTTGATTTTTTCATAGTCTTCTTTGATCAAAAAGGTGAGTGCGAGCATTCCTTGTTTTTTCAGGTTGGTTTCGTGTATGCGTGCAAACGATTTAACCATGACAACCCTAACACCAAGATGACGTGGTTCCATTGCGGCATGTTCTCTAGAGGATCCTTCTCCATAGTTCTCATCTCCTACAACGATGGTGCCCACACCTGCAGCCTTGTATGCGCGCTGCGTGTTTGGAACCGTTCCATATTCTCCAGTGAGCTGGTTCTTAACCAGGTCTGTTTTCTCATTAAAGAAGTTAACCGCACCAATCAACATGTTGTTGCTGATGTTATCCAGATGACCCCTAAATTTCAACCAAGGACCCGCCATGGAGATGTGATCGGTTGTACACTTTCCTTTTGCTTTGATCAGTAGTTTCAGTCCTTTGAGATCAGATCCTTCCCATGATGCGAAGGGATAAAGGAGTTGTAAACGCTTGCTGTCTGGTTTCACACTAATTACTACACTGCTTCCATCTTCCGCAGGGGCTTGATAGCCGGCATCTTCAACCGCAAATCCTTTTGAAGGAAGTTCATCACCACTTGGTGGATCAAGTTTTACTGCTTCACCCTTTTCATTAATCAGTGTATCAGTTAATGGATTGAAGGTGAGGTCGCCCGCAATTGCAAGCGCAGTAACGATTTCAGGACTGGCCACAAAAGCCAGTGTGTTTGGATTGCCATCTGCGCGTTTGGCGAAATTCCTATTGAAAGAATGTACAATGGTATTTCTTTCTTGTTTTTCAGCACCCATTCTTTCCCACATTCCGATACATGGTCCGCATGCATTTGCAAATACGGTTGCACCAATTTGTGCAAATGTTGCAAGAAATCCATCTCTGTCGATGGTGTATCGAACCAGTTCGCTACCTGGGGTAATGGTAAATTCAGCCTTGGTTTTAAGACCCTTTTCAGCAACCTGTTTTGCCAAGCTAACGGCACGGCTGATGTCTTCATAAGATGAATTCGTGCAGCTTCCTATCAGTCCAACTTCCACTTTTGTAGGCCAGTTGTTTTTTGCAGCAGCCTCTTTCATTTGTGAGATTGGGGTTGCTAGGTCTGGAGTAAATGGACCATTCAAATGTGGTTCCAACTCACTCAGGTTAATTTCAATAACCCTATCGAAATATTTTTCAGGTTGATCATATACTTCTTGATCGCCTGTAAGGTAATTGCTGATTTTGTCTGCTGCTTCTGCTACTTCTGCTCTGCCTGTTGCCTTGAGGTAGCGGCTCATGCTCTCATCATATCCGAAGGTTGATGTGGTTGCACCAATTTCGGCTCCCATATTGCAAATGGTTCCTTTACCCGTGCAACTCATGCTGATAGCGCCTTCACCGAAGTATTCAACGATTGCATTGGTGCCGCCTTTGACGGTTAAGATTCCTGCAACTTTAAGGATAACATCTTTAGGTGATGCCCAGCCGCTTAGTTTTCCAGTAAGTTTTACACCAATCAATTTTGGCATCAAGAGTTCCCAGCTTAGTCCGGCCATCACGTCACAGGCATCAGCACCACCAACGCCTATCGCCACCATGCCCAATCCACCAGCATTAACGGTATGGGAATCAGTGCCTATCATCATGCCACCGGGGAATGCGTAGTTTTCAAGCACCACTTGGTGAATAATACCAGCACCCGGTTTCCAAAAGCCGATGCCATATTTATTGGAGATGGAAGAAAGAAAGTCATACACTTCCTCATTTTCCGTGATTGCTTTTTTCAAATCCACCGTACTTTCATTCTTCGCTACAATCAAGTGGTCGCAGTGTACTGTTGATGGAACAGAAACTCGCTTGCGACCGGTTGTATCAAATTGAAGGAGGGCCATTTGGGCAGTTGCATCTTGCATGGCAACCCTGTCTGGTGCAAAATCAACATAAGCCTTCCCCCTCTCAAAATCTTGTATTTCAACACCTGTCCAAAGGTGGGAGTAGATTATTTTTTCAGCCAAGGTCAGGGGTCTGCCTAGCGTTTTTTTGGCGGCATCAACTTTTGCCGGCATGTCGGTGTATATTTTTCTGATGAGGGCTAGATCAAAAACCATGGTAATAAATTTTTCTTTAAGTATGAATAGACAAAATAGAGACGCTGATTTGTCTATTTTAATTGAGCAAAATTAATTAATTCAAACCCGCCTACCAAGAGTTGCACAAATAATGAGGGGATTATTTATATTTGGGTATGAGAAATCTGAAGCATTTCATTGAATGGCAACTTTTCGGGGTTTGTACCCGGATTGGAGAGGCTATGGGGATTTCGACATTTACGATCAGAAAGTACTTCATTTACATCTCCTGCATGACGCTAGGATCTCCGGTAGTCTTCTATTTCATTGTTGCATTTTGGATCAATTTGAAGCGCTATATGCTTCAAGCCAGAAGAAATCCCTTGCGTTACAACTAGACTACTGCCTTTCTTAACCTAACGAGTTGTTTCAGTAGATCTTCCAACAGATCGAGTTGTAACATATTTGCCCCGTCGCTAAGTGCCTTCGAAGGGTCTGGATGTGTTTCTATGAACAATCCTTCAGCTCCCGCTGCAATAGCAGCCTTGGCGATGGTTCCAATCATTTTAGGGTTACCGCCAGTTACTCCAGAAGTTTGGTTGGGTTGTTGAAGTGCATGCGTGCAATCCATCACTACCGGCACACCATGAGCTTGCATCATTGGGATATTTCTATAATCAACAACTAGATCTTGATATCCAAACGTGGTTCCACGTTCAGTTAATATTATTTTCTCATTACCTGTTTTTCTTATTTTATCAACCGCAAATTTCATTGCTTCGCCACTTACGAATTGTCCTTTTTTGATATTGATTATATTGCCAGTCTCACCCGCTGCAACCAGCAGGTCGGTTTGCCTGCAAAGGAAAGCAGGGATCTGAAGGATGTCTGCAAAAGGTGCTGCCATAGCGGCTTCATCTGCAGAATGAATATCTGTGGTTGTTGGAAGATTAAATTCATCCCTGATATTTTTCAATAGGGTCAAGCCCGTTTCGTCTCCCAAGCCGCTAAATGAAGCTGCGCTGGTTCTATTTGCTTTTCTGTAGGAAGCTTTGAAAACGAAGGGTATTCCGAGGTCTTTGCAGATAGCAGAAACCCTTGTTGCCACTTGATGAAGCAATTCTTTGTTTTCAATTACACAAGGGCCTGCAATTAAAAAAAAGCTTTTTCCGTCGTAGTCTTGGCCTTTAAACAAGTCTTTCAAGAATGATTCCATTCGGCAAAGATAAGAGAGTTCTTTTAGCCCAATAGGGTTGTTTGCAAACAATATCCAGATGTTTTCAGGATAGAAAAAGGGTTGTTGCAGCAACAGGGGAGTAGGACAGCATCAATTCTACTGACTGAGAATTTTGATTCAGGGGATGAGTTCTACGATTTGATTCAAGAATCGTGCATCGATTTCATCGAAAGTGTCGAGGGTGTTGCTGTCTATGTCCAATACCCCATAGATTTCACCATCTTTCCTAATTGGCAGTACAATTTCACTTTTTGATAAGTTGCTGCAGGCGATATGTCCAGGAAACTTTTCTACATCAGGAACGATAATGGTTTTTTCTTCGGACCATGCTGCTCCGCAAACGCCCCTTCCTTTTTGAATTCTTGTACAAGCTATGGGTCCTTGAAATGGGCCCAGCACCAATTCGTTGTTTTTAATCAAATAGAAGCCTATCCAAAGAAAATTAAATTGTTCTTTTATGGCCCCAGTGATATTTGCGAGGTTAGCAATCAAGTCTGTTTCGCCCTCGAGAAGCGACTTAATTTGAGGCAGTAGGGCCTCATATTGATCTTGTTTAGAACCTGTGGCGATGTATTGATTTTCTGACATTCAATGTGTTATTGGAAAGAGATCAGATGATAAATTTGGTTGTTGTTGGCCGGTTGCATTAAAGAGATTTCAACTTCATGAAACAGTTGAGTCTGTCTATTTGTTTTTCAAGGATCAAGTACAATTTATTTTATCAAATCTGCAACCGTCTTGTTCTCAAGTATTTTTAGATTGGCGTCTCTGACCAGAATCATGATGTCGTGAAGTCCACAATTCTTCTCATCGCAGTTTTTGCATCTTTCATAGAAATAAAGGCTTACGCATGGAAGCATGGCAATTGGGCCATCAACTTTTCTGATGATGTCTGCCAGTGCAATTTTTGATGGTGGTATTTTTAGAAAGTACCCGCCACCTTTACCTTTCTTGCTTTCAAGGATACCTGCTTTTCTTAATTCCAGCAGTATGTTTTCAAGAAATTTTAGAGGGATCTTTTTTTTTCTTGCAATGTCTGCAATTAATACGGGTCCATCATCCTTGTGTTCAGCAAGGTACATTAGTGCCTTGATTGCGTATTGTGTTTTTTTATTTAACATGGTAGATTAGTTTCCAAAGCCTAGTACATCTTTCATGGTGAACATTCCTTGTTTTCCATATATATATTCTGCAGCCAATACAGCGCCAAGTGCAAATCCATTTCTGTTGTGGGCATTATGAGCAATCCTAATTTCATCGATGGCAGAATCATAGATCACTTCATGCAAGCCAGGGTAGGGATCGATACGTTCACTCTCGATTTGCAGTTCATCTTTTTGAGAAGGATTGTCGTTGATCCATTTTTTCTTAGAACTGTTATTTTCCAAGATCTGTTCTGCGAGGCTGATGGCAGTGCCACTAGGAGCATCCTTTTTTTCTGTGTGATGTATTTCTTTTATTCGAACATCATACTGCAGTTGTCCCTCCATCAGTTGGGCAAGCTTTTTATTCACCTCAAAGAATATATTTACTCCAACGCTGAAATTGCTTGCGTAAATGAAGCTTCCGTTTACTTCCTTGCATTTATTTTCAACCTCCTTGATGTGTTCCAGCCATCCAGTTGATCCACATACAATTGGCGTATTCATGCTGAGGCATCTCATAACATTTTGAAAGGCGGTATGTGGACCTGTGAATTCGATTGCAGCATCAACCTGTGCAAACTTGTCAGCATTAAAATCGGAGAGGGTGTCAATATCAATTTTGACATTAACCTGATGCCCTCTGGATAAAGCCACCTCCTCGATGATTTTTCCCATTTTACCATATCCCACCAATGCAATATTCATACCCCTGTTTTAATTATCTATGAAGTTAATTTTTTGTTTGTTAATACAAAGCTCATTTCGAACTCTTTTGACGGCCAAAGTTAAGTGTTGCTGTAATGCCCATCTGACCAATACCAGGGGAAATGGTTGGAACTACCCTTAAACTGAGTTCATCGCTGATGTCAAACGATTTTAGATGCCCATCAACTGTAGCATCGATGATGTTTACTCCCCAAAGGAGCAAGAATCCAAGAATGGAAAAATCCATTCCTTTTCTAAATTCATTTCTATACAGCTTGAGGGATGAACTTGAAAGCGGTTGAAGCTCTGGCGCTATGTTGGGGAAGTTCG
This sequence comes from Chitinophagaceae bacterium, assembly GCA_044353505.1. Taxonomy (GTDB): domain Bacteria; phylum Bacteroidota; class Bacteroidia; order Chitinophagales; family Chitinophagaceae; genus Pollutibacter. The sequence continues at coordinate 32,566 of JBILBU010000008.1, forward strand.
CAATATCATTTGTTACTCTGGTTGTATATGCGAAACGTGTCTTATTGTACCATGTACTATTGTATCTGAATGTACTAATGGGGATGGCCAGGATTCCATAAACGATAGGCACCTTCCAGTATTTTTTATTGTATACCTGACCAAGGCCTGGTAAAATGGCTGACCTCAGGGCGGCCTTGCCTGCGTTAGACCTTACTTTTTTTGTAGTGTCAGCTGATTTTTTTTTAATCCCGGTATCGCTTGCTAATTTTATAGTATCCTTAGGAACAGGCTTCACTTGACCCTGAGCAACTTGTCCAAATAGAATGGATGTCAGCATCAGATGTAGGATGAGTATGACCGTTTTCAAAGACATGGTCAATGTATGCTCACTTTCATTTTTTCCAATAGTCCATTAAGCTCTTCAAGAGAGTAGTATTCTACGGAAATTTTACCCCTGCCGCTATTTTGATGTTCTAGCTTTACCTTGGTGCCAAAATGACTGGTGAGCTGATCTTGTATTTTTTGGAATTGTGCCTGGGGTTTAGATGGTTTTGCCTCAGCCTTTTTTGAAGGTTTGTACAATTGCTTTACAAGATCTTCAGTTTGTCTGACAGAGAGTTTCTTTGCAACAATTGTTTGATACACATAAAGTTGTTTATCCACTTCTCCTGCATTGATCAATGCACGTGCATGCCCCATAGACAATGATCCATTTCTCACAGCGATTACAATATCTGGAGGAAGCTTTAGCATCCTGATATAATTGGATACAGTGCTTCTGTCCATTCCCATCCTTGTTGCCACTTCTTCCTGGGTCATGGCGCATTCATCCATCAATCGCTGGTAGCTTAATCCTATTTCAATGGCATTAAGATTTTCCCGTTGAAGGTTTTCCAACAGACCAAGTTCTAATATGGCCTTGTCATCAGCTTCGCGCACGTATACGGGCACATCTTTGATTTTTGCAAGCTTAGCGGCTCTCCACCTTCTTTCTCCTGCAATGAGTTTATACTTTCCTGATGGCAATCTCTTTACTGTCAGTGGCTGAATGATATCGTGCAAACGAATGGATTGCGCGAGTTCTTCCAAAGATGCTGCATCAAAATCTTGTCTAGGCTGTTTAGCGTTCGGGCTGATGTCTTCAAGAGGAACTCTTGAAACGGTTGTTGTTCTGATCACAGCTTCGGGCTGTAAGCTCCCTGAAGTATTTTTTATATCCGAATCTATGCTTCCCAACAGTGAGCGGATTCCCCTGTTCAGCGCTTCTTTTTTATTTGAAGAATTATTACTCATTGTCGAGATTTAAAATGCGATCAGCTTCCTTGATCTTGGTCATGTTATTTTTTTGAAGAATCTCTTTCGCCAGGGATAGGTATTGAATAGCACCTTTACAGTCTGCATCATAAAGGATAACTGGCTTTCCCACACTTGGAGCTTCACTCAACCTTGAATTTCTGTGGATCAGTACATCAAATACCATCTCTTCAAAATGTCTTCTTACCTCATTCACAATCTGGTTACAGAGCCTTAGCCTGATGTCATACATGGTCATTAAAATTCCTTCTATTGCCAGGTTTGTATTCAGTCTGCTTTGAACAATTTTTATGGTATTCAGTAATTTACCAAGACCTTCAAGCGCGAAAAATTCTGCTTGTACTGGAATTACAACGGAGTCTGCTGCCACAAGTGCATTCACTGTGATGAGTCCGAGTGAAGGAGAGCAATCAATGACGATGAAGTCGTATTCATCCCTCAATTCATCCAGTATATTCTTGATAACATTTTCCCTGTTCGGGTAATTAATCATTTCCAGTTCTGCCCCTACCAAGTCAATTTGAGAAGGAATAAGTTCTAGGTTTGGTATTTCAGTTTTTAAGACAACATCTTTTGCCTTGACGTCACTAACCATGCAATCATAAATGCTCTGTTGTATATTTTGCAGGTCAAATCCTACACCAGATGTGCTATTTGCCTGTGGGTCTGCATCAACCAGCAATGTTTTGTATTCCAAGACAGCTAGACTTGCTGCGAGGTTGATTGCCGTTGTTGTTTTACCAACTCCGCCTTTTTGATTTGCTACTCCGATGATACGAGCCATGTCACTTGTAGTTTTGCCTAAAATATCAATTATTTACCGTTATGCCTAGATCATTAAGATACAAATCAGTGGGGGGAAACGCAATTTCCCATTCCTGCTCGGATATTCTTCCCTTAAGCCAGTTTGAAGAATTAATGACAGGATGACAAATTTACTGATTCGGCAGCATTTTCGGGAACATTTATGCTTAAAATAATGTTACTTACAAAACAAAAAGGCTGATGTACACAATTATAGCTGGGACGAGTAGGGCGGAGAGCAATTCACTTCAGGTGGCGAAGATTTATAGCAATGTTTTACTCAAAAGGGGTATAGAATCAGCAATTTATTCCCTAGAGGGTTTGGATCTGAATTCGAGGAGTACCAGTATGATAGCCTTTGAGAATGAGGTGCTTATTCCAAGCACCAAGTTCATTTTCGTGCTACCGGAATACAATGGGAGCTATCCTGGGCTTTTTAAGGCATTAATTGACTTGAGCGACATAAAAAGATGTTGGCCAGGGAAAAAAGCGCTTTTGGTGGGAGTAGCCACAGGAAGAGGAGGGAATATCAGGGGATTGGATCACATAACCGGGGTCTTGAATTATATCAAAGTCATGGTTCACCCCAATAAACTTCCCCTCTCTGCAGTTGACAAATTATTGTCAGCCGACGGGGAAATTACTGACCTTCGAACAACTGCATCTATTGAGGAGCAGGTCTCTGAATTTATTAACTGTTGAGTATGAAAAAATTGTTGGGTTCGTGGATGTTTATTGGATTTATGCTCTTGATTGATTTTTATGTTTTTCAGTCTTTACGGGTTGTTACCGCATCCTTTCCAGTAAAATTGAAGTGGGCTGTACACATTTTTTACTGGTCTTTTACGGTAGTGGCAGTCGTCATATTTTTGACCCTGCCGTATATTCAATTCAATCATCTTCCTGGGTTTATCAGAAACTATGTCTTTGCTTTAATCGTTGGCTTTTTTATTGCCAAAGTTGTAGCAGCACTTTTTTTCTTGCTGGATGATCTCAGAAGGGTTCTTCAATGGACTGGAGGTAAGGCAATTTCTATGGTGTCTGATAGTCCCTCAGATAATTCAGTCGGAATTACCAGATCAATTTTCTTATCCTGGCTTGGCGTAGGAGCTGGAGGAGGATTGTTTGGTTCCCTGGTGTATGGGATGGGAAACAAGTACAAGTACAAGGTTGAGAAGGTTAAGTTGAATTTTGCCAATCTTCCTGATGCGTTCAGGGGATTAAAAATTGTTCATATTTCAGATATTCATTCAGGAAGTTTAGAAGACAAACGGGCTGTTGAGTTGGGCCTTCAAAAGATCATCGATCATCAACCAGACATCATTTTTTTTACAGGGGATATCGTTAATAATTTATCCTCTGAAATGGAAGGGTTCATTGATATTTTCTCCAAAATTAAAGCCCCAATGGGGGTATTCAGTATACTTGGAAACCATGATTATGGTGATTATTATCAATGGAAAACCAAGGAAGATAAAATTGCCAATTTGGATAGACTGAAGCAAATACATGCTGAAATGGGCTGGCGTCTTTTGCTTAACGAGAATGTGTCACTCGATAGAGACGGACAATCCATTTCCTTGATTGGTATTGAGAATTGGGGAGCAAAAGCAAATTTTAGCAGGTATGGAGATCTCAAAAAGGCCTATGCAGGGAGTGATAAACACCCTTTCAAAATTTTGCTTAGTCATGATCCCAGCCATTGGGAAGCGGAAGTCTGTCCACATTATAAAGACATCGACCTTACCTTGTCTGGGCATACCCATGGAATGCAATTTGGTGTAGAAATTCCAGGTTTCAGGTGGAGCCCTGTGCAATATGTTTATAAGCATTGGGCTGGTGTTTACAAAAAACACCACCAACATCTTTATGTCAATCGCGGATTTGGCTTTTTAGGCTATCCTGGAAGGGTTGGTATTTTGCCTGAAATAACTTTCATTAATCTTGTTTGATTTTTAACTGTTGTTTTAATCTAATCCGCTTACTTTGCCTGAGAATAAATGTGCAATGATTGAATGTAATCCCAACATGCTTTTTAGAACATATAGAAAAACTATCACTTTTCTATTGTTCGCACTATTTTCCATTGCTCTTCCTCATTCCTCAAATGCGCAGATAACTTCAGAAGACAGTCTTTCTGTGGCCCAAGATTTTTCAGCATTACGAAACGACACACTCCTTGCCGAATTGAGGTTATTGTTGGATTCAATGGGACAGCAAGGCAGTTTTTTTTCTGTAACTACTTCAGTCAGCAATCGGCTTTTCAGTACAAAAAACAATGCGTTCAATTCTCAGCAAACCAATTCCGGGGTAACTGCCTTTATGCCATCAGTTGCGTATTTTCATAAGACGGGTTTGGGGTTAAGTGCAACAGGGTATATCAGGACTATCGAGGGAGCTCCAGCCTTTTATCAAATGGCACTCTCTCCATCATACGATAAGATTGGAAAGAAAGTGATCTATGGAATCTCCTATTCTTACTACCTCAAAAAACAAGATCTAGCATCTTCAGTAACACCTTATAGCCATGAGTTGTATGCCTACGTTCAAGAAAAAAAACTATGGCTGAAGCCTGCACTGGCTGCAGGCTGGGCTGCTGGTAAGTATGATGACATATCAAGAACGGTTGTCACACGCTTTGGTATTCCAAGGTTGGTTGTGGATACTTCAGAGGTTCAACTAAAAGACTTGTCTTTAAGTGCCTCAATATCACATTCGTTTTCTTTTGCCAAGGTATTCTCTAAAAAAGGACTCCTTGCAATTGTACCTCAATTCAGTTTGATTGGAGGTATTCAATATTATGCTACCACAAGCAAATCATTGATTCGGTTTGATCGTACGAGAGAGGAGGAGCTTAGGAGGGTAAGAAGACTCTATCGGGTTTCATCATCTTCCTCATCAACAATGTCTCTTCAAACCGCAGCTTTCTCCACCAATGTCAGTTGGTATAAAGGAGCTTTTTCGATTTCATCAGGGTATTTCTTTGGGTATTATTTTGATAGTTCGGCAAGCAGCCGATTCTCTCATATTTTCAATGTGAGTCTTGGGTTTACTTTTTAGTATTTCTTTATCATCTTTACATTGATTTATATTCTCCTGGCGTATACCTTTATTGTCGTCTAGCATCAATTAAAATTATCAATTATGAAAAGAGGAATACTTGCTGCACTTTTTTTTCTACTTGTTGGGGCCACCTATTCCCAAGGGTTTAAGTTAGGCGTAAAAGCGGGTGCAAATATTACTGGGATGTCTGGGTTGTCTTTCAAAGAAGGATTTGAATTTGGCTATCATGCAGGGGCATTAGCTGAAATCATGTTCACAAAAAAAATAGGAATTCAGCCTGAGTTTTTGTTTAGTGAAAACAGGCTTAGGGCGGGAAATGAATTCTCGAATATTTACTCACAGGCACTGCCAAACATCACCAATATTAAACTAACCTACTTGGCTATCCCGATATTGTTTAACTACAAACCAATTAAGTTGATTTCATTTCAAATGGGCCCACAGTTTGGGATACTTATTAACCAGACCAACTCCCTGGCCAATAATGCTGGGGAAGCCTTTAAAGGGCGTGATCTTTCACTTCTTACTGGCCTACAGATTAACTTGCCTATTGTAAGGTTCTATGGCCGTTATGCCATTGGCTTGAGCAATCTAAATGATATTGATAATCAGGATAAGTGGAAAAGCACAGGCTTACAGGTGGGTGTCGTACTTGCCTTATAAGCGCACATTTCACTTTTTTGAAGTCTTGGTGTTGCCAAGACTTTTTTATTGGCATTAAACTTGCCATATATAAGTGATAACCAGTAAATATTAAGTTTACTGATGTGTGCGTGTCATATTGTCGCAAATGAGAATTTTATGGAATTTAAGATGAATTACCTCCAACAGGATGATGAGATGGACTTCATGCCCATTATCGCACTAAATGAAAATGATGGCGAAGGTGCTGATGAAACCCCTATACCCGCTGAATTGCCACTGCTTCCTTTGAGAAATACAGTGCTTTTCCCTGGCGTAGTGATTCCAATTACGGTGGGCAGGGATAAATCAATAAAAGCTATTGCTGAGTCATACAAGACTGACAAATTGGTAGGTGTTCTTTCACAAAAAGATAGCCTGGTCGAAGATCCTGGTGTTGGGGATCTGGTCCAGATAGGAACGGTAGCGAAAATCATCAAGTTGATTAAAATGCCTGATGGGGGTACTACAGCCATCCTCCAAGGAAAGAAGCGGTTTAGTCTGGTAAAAGTCACTTCTGAGGATCCCTATTTCAAGGGAGAAGTCAAGGTGTTAACCGAGGAGCTTATTACCGATGATCAGTCCTTTGATGCAACTGTTGCATCCATCAAGGATTTGGCTGGTCAGATTATTCAATTGTCGCCAAACATTCCTACTGAGGCCTCAATCATTCTTCGAAATATCGAAAGCACCTCTTTTTTAATTCACTTCGTGGGTAGCAACCTGAATTGTGAGCTCTCTGAAAAGCAGTTGTTACTCGAGACCAATGACATGAGGAAGAGGGCAGAAATGCTGCTTAATCTACTTCAAAAGGAACTCCAGTTTGTAGAATTGAAAAATAAGGTTACCAGCAAGACTAAAACTGAGTTGGATAAGCAGCAAAGAGATTATTTTTTGCAACAACAGTTAAAGAGCATTAAGGAAGAGCTCGGCGGTGATTCCAATGATCGTGAGCTGCAGCAAATGAAGAAAAAGGCCGAGTCAAAAAAGTGGCCTAGTTCAGCGAAAGAGCTTTTTCAAAAAGAGATAGAAAAGTTGGAGCGGATGCATTCAAGCACACCAGATTATTCAACTGTCTATAATCACGTAGACCTCATGCTTGATCTTCCTTGGGAAGAATACACAGCAGATAGTTATGATCTGAAAAAAGCAAAAAAGATACTTGATAAAGATCATTATGGCATGCATAAAATCAAGGAAAGAATTCTTGAATATCTCGCTGTACTGAAATTGAAAGGGGATATGAAAAGTCCAATTCTTTGCTTTATCGGTCCTCCTGGAATCGGTAAAACCTCCTTGGGCAAGAGCATTGCCAGTGCCATAGGCAGAAAGTATACGAGGTTTAGTTTAGGCGGATTGCACGATGAGAGTGAAATAAGGGGTCATCGGAAAACATATATTGGCGCAATGCCTGGGCGTATACTCCAAACAATCAGAAAAGTTAAGTCATCAAACCCGGTAATGATACTCGATGAGATTGATAAGGTGGGTAAAGACTTTCGCGGTGATCCTTCCTCCGCCTTATTGGAAGTTTTGGATCCTGAGCAGAACAGCAGTTTTTATGATAATTATCTGGAGCTGGAATATGATCTGAGTAAGGTGCTGTTTATTGCCACCGCCAATGATCTTCAAGGGATACAACCGGCACTTAGAGATAGGCTTGAGGTGATAGATCTTACGGGATATGCAGTAGAAGAAAAGGAAAAAATCGCACAAACACATCTTCTTCCAAAGCAAAAAGAACTACATGGCTTAAAGGATTATTCACTTAAAATAGGAACTAAGGTGATGACCTATATCATCGAAAATTATACCAGAGAGAGTGGGGTTAGGGAATTGGATAGGCAACTTGCCAGCATCATGAGAAGTTTGGCCAAAGATGTGGCCATAAAAGGCAAGATCAGGCCTACCATCACGCAGAATGATGTGATTCGAATATTGGGTAAGCCTAAATATAGCAATGAGATTTATAAGACGGCTAATATGCCAGGGGTAGCTGTTGGGCTTGCCTGGACTTATGTTGGAGGAGATATTCTGTTTATTGAATCTACCCTCAGTGAGGGGAAAGGAGACTTGCAGCTCACTGGAAATTTAGGAACTGTGATGAAGGAGAGTGCCATGACGGCCTTGACTTACCTAAATGCCAATGCAAAGAAGTGTGGAATTGATCCTGAGCAGTTCAAAAAGAAAAATATTCATATTCATGTTCCCGAAGGCGCTGTGCCCAAGGATGGTCCAAGTGCCGGGATTACGATGATGACTGCGCTGGCCTCATGCTTTACTGGCCGTAGGGTAAAGCCGTATTTGGCAATGACTGGTGAGATAACCCTGAGAGGTCAGGTGCTGCCTGTTGGAGGAATCAAGGAAAAGGTCTTGGCGGCCAAGCGTGCGGGCTTAAGAGAAATTATCATGTGTTCTCAAAACGAGAAAGATGTTCTAGAAATCAATAGTGAATTTATAAAGGGGATAACTTTTCATTACGTAAAAAACATGCAACAAGTGTTGGAGCTGGCCCTGGTTTAATTTTTTTTATCGAATTTCCAAACATTTTATAAGCAGCTGATGTTTAATAGGTCTAAGAGACTAGAGCTCTTAAGTTGGTTGTTTTAAGGGTTACAGAATTTCCCCCATTTTTATGGGGGATTTTCATTTGTGGGATCGGATGATTAATTTCGACAGATGACTAGGTCGTTTATCACCATTTTCATCATCCTACTAATATTTTCTGAGAGGGTTAGTAGTCAAACCATAGGAGGAAATTCTACATTTAGTTTTTTGCGCATGCAACTCCATCCACAGGCTGGCGCTCTTGGTGGCAGAAACATGTCTATGATATCTGGAGATCTTGGTCTTGTTTCAGAAAACCCTGCCTTGTTAACAAAGTCGCATCACGCTGATCTTTCTGCAAATTTTATATTTCTTGCACCATCTATTACCGGACTTTACGGTGTTGGGGCTTTTCATTTGAAAAAGACAGCAACCACATTTAGCCTTGGGCTGCAACACATCTTGTATGGAAGCCAGATTCAAACAGATGCTGCAGGATCGGTGTTGGGTGAGTTTAGGGCCTACGACCAAATGATTGGCCTGACTGCTTCAAGGAGATATGGAAAACGCTGGAATTATGGTGCAACAATGAAACTGATTAACTCCAGGTATGGCCCATACTCTAGCTTAGCGGTTGCATCCGATGTGGGGTTAACATACCATGATGAAGAGAAGCAGTTGAAGATTGGATTTGTGGCTAAAAACATGGGGGTTCAGATGAAAACATTCTCTGGCATTGGAGAGGATCTGCCATTTGATATGTTGATTGGAGTAACGAAGCAATTGGAAGGTGCACCGCTTAGATTTTCGTTGACGGCACAACGAATACATCAGTTTGACCTGCTCTATAACGACACTTTATTTGCAGCGGAAAATTACGGAAGTACTGAAAAGGGAGGATTCGGGACAAAGCTTTTAAGCCATTTGATTGTTGGAACGGATGTATTGATCGGAGAGAAGATTGTAATCAGCGCTGGATATAATGTGTTAAGAAGAAGGGAGCTTAGGCTAAGAAATCTTGCCAGTGGTCTAACTGGCTTCAGTTATGGCCTTCAGCTTAATCTGCAGCGGTTGAAATTTTATTTTTCGAGATCACACCATCAGAGCTCGCTATCTCAAAACCAGGTTTCATTGTCATTCAGACTTCAGTCAAAAGACTGATTAAAAATAGCTCAGGTTGGTTTTGGGGTTGAGTGCAAGCAGTGTTTCGTACATGAGGTGGATGGTTGATTCAACATCATCTTTATGCAGCATCTCAACAGTTGTATGCATATACTTTAGTGGAATGGAAATCAATACTGAAGGGCAGCCATCATTGGCATATGCGAAAGAATCTGTATCTGTTCCTGTGCTTCTACTCACCGTTCTCATTTGAAGAGGAATCTTTTTCTTACTTGCAACATCTTCTACAACAGACAGGAGTTTATTATGCACTGCTGGTCCGAATGCAAGTGAAGGCCCCTTCCCACATGCCACATCCCCCTCTATTATCTTATTGACCATTGGGGTAGTGGTATCGTGTGTTACGTCTGTGATAATTGCGATATCCGGCTTTATTCTTCTGGCCATCATTTCAGCACCACGCAAGCCGATTTCTTCCTGAACAGCATTTACAATATAGAGTGCATAAGGAAGTTTTTTCTTGTTGGCTTTCAGCATTCTGGCTACTTCAGCAATCATAAAACCTCCAATTCTATTGTCCATTGCCCTGCCAATCAGGTAGTCGTATGCAAGTTCATCATATCCCTCCTCGTATGTTGCAACTGCCCCAATGTGAATGCCCAACGCTTCAACTTCTTTCTTGTTTTTTGCACCACAATCGAGGAAAAGGTTTTCTACACTGGGTTGAGGGTCTTTTCTTTCACTGCCTCCCATTCTTGTGTGAATCGCGGGCCATCCAAAAACAGCTTTCACCGAACCTTTCTTTCCATGTATGAGTACGCGTTTTCCCGGTGCGATCTGATGATCAACGCCACCATTTCTTTTAAGGTAGATGAGGCCATCGGCGGATATATAATTTACAAACCAACTTATTTCGTCGGCATGTGCTTCGATAACAACTTTAAATTTTTCTGATGGGTTAATAATGCCTGCTGCAGATCCGTAAGCATCGGTGAACGTTTCATCCACAAAAGGCTTGATATAATTCAACCATAGTTTTTGTCCGCCTGATTCAAATCCAGTAGGGGATGGGGTATTGATGTAGTTTCTTAAAAAGCTATATGAAACGTCTGTAAGAAATCTTTTTGATTTTCCTTTTGTGGATTTGGCCATGGGTAAAATTTAAATGGTGGACAGTGTAAATTATCGCTCTATGATAATTGGAGGAGTACTGATGGTATCGCTCTTGTTGTTTTTTTCATCTTTGACCCAGAACCTAAAAGTTGCTGTATCCGTTTCATTACAACGGGGTTGAAGTTCTACAGGATATGAAAATGAAACAATAACCTCACCATCAAAATTTCTGGTTCTTGGAGTCTCTGCTGGAATTCTATATAGCGTCGAGTCTATAAATTCACTTGATTCACAGGTTGTCGTTGTTTTCATTACCCATATGGTATCAACAATATCTCCTTCCTTGTCTGTAAGTCGCATGATGATCTGAAGATCATATCCGATTGGCACATAGGTTGAACTAACGCTTTTCAGTTGCAATATGGGTTTTGACTGGAAAGCATCTTTCCCGCAAGCAGAAATAAACAACATGATGAGGGATAGGGCGATTAACCGATTTGTCATGTACCTTTGTTATCTATTCAAAATTAACCGATTCAAGTTGAAAAACCTATTCGGACATCAGCAATTTAGAGAAGATTTAACCCTTCAGGGGGGAGATCAGTTTACCCAACAAGCATTGGCCTTGTTTTGCAGTCAGGCTGCGCACAACCCGCTGTATAGGTCCTACTTGGATATACTGTCTATTGAACCAGCTTCTATCCAAGAACTAAATAGAATTCCATTTCTTCCTATTCGATTTTTTAAGTCGCACGATATCCAAACAGGTGAATTCATTCCAGCATACTGTTTTGAAAGCAGTGGAACAACTGGTGCTGTAAATAGCCGCCATTGTATCAAGAGCATGGCTGAGTACCTTGAAAATGCGGAAGCGAACTTTATTGAATTTTATGGCGATCCGTCTGAATACTGCATTCTTGCACTTTTGCCCTCCTACCTAGAGCGAAAGCACTCCTCCTTGGTGTCTATGGCCGACCATTTGATCAATAAAAGTGGTCATCCTGAAAGTGGATTTTTTCTTCATGACCTTGCTCGTTTGCATGATGTAATCCAAGGATTGGAAGCTGAGGGTAAAAGAACTTTGTTGCTAGGCGTAACTTACGCGTTGCTAGATTTTGCTGAGGGCTATCCAATGAAGTTGAGAAATACTATGGTAATGGAAACGGGAGGAATGAAAGGCCGAAGGGAAGAGATAACAAGATCTCAGCTTCATGATTTTTTAAAAGATCGCTTAGGCATTGAGATGGTGCATGCTGAATATGGAATGACGGAGTTGCTCTCTCAGGCCTACTCTTTTGGAGAAGGGATATTTGAGCCTTCATCTACGATGCAAATTCTGATGCGGTCAGCCGACGACCCCTTTGAGGTGTGGACGGCCGATGAATACCCCATGCGAAGTGGGGTTATCAATGTGATAGATCTTGCCAACAAACATTCCATTGCATTTATTGCAACAGATGACCTTGGAAGATTTACTGGGGATGGAGGGTTTGAGGTTACAGGCAGACTGGACCATTGTGATGTCAGGGGGTGTAGCTTACTCTCTATTTAATTAATGAGATAATTGTAATAAACCCTTTAATTTTGGTTTAACAACTAACACATGAGTGTACTTAAGCAAATTGCCACCTATTTATATCTTCGAAAAAAAGACCCCAACACACCCAATTCTTCTTGGGTAAATTACATGCATGGCATCAACAGGATTTCACTGTTGCTTTTTCTATTCGCAATTGTTGTGATTATTGTGAAGCTGATTTTGAAAAAGTCATCTTAGGACATCGAGTAAATAATTGTTGCTGCCTTCTCTGAAGCTTTGCCACCGGCACTGAGTAATGAATGAAGCGCCTGGTAGTCTGATGCGATTTGTTTTTTGGTTGATTCGTCCATGAGAATTTTTGATAATTCTTTCTTGATGTTGGTGGGGTTGAGTTCATCTTGAATAAGCTCCTTTACCACTAAGCGGTTCATGATAAGATTAACTAGAGAGATATAGGCTACCTTAATCACTCTTTTTGCAATTGCATAGGATATCGGGGATCCCTTGTAGCAGACAACTTGAGGAACGCCAAAGAGTGCTGTTTCGAGTGTGGCAGTTCCAGAAGTAACCAATGCTGCATCAGCAATGCTGAGCAAGCCATAAGTATCTCCTTTCAATACATGCACATTGTTGTATGCTTTGGTATACTGCCCAATTAATTCATCATGTATACCTGGAGCTTGTGCCACTACAAATTCCTGTTCAGGGAAGTCCAAACTCGCTTTTAGCATAATGGGTAACTTCTTTTCAATTTCCTGTTTTCTAGATCCTGGAAGAAGTGCAATTATTTTTTTGTCATTTGAGATCCCCAATGAGGCTTTTGTTTCTGCAGCTTGACTGGTGCTCTTAAACGCATCAATGATTTCTATAAGCGGATGACCTACATAGGCAACTTCAAAATCCCATTTTTTATAGAATTCTTTTTCAAAAGGAAGTATCACCATCATCTTGTCGATAACCGTTCTCAATGTTTTCACACGATTTTCTTTCCACGCCCACACTTGTGGTGAAATATAATAAGCTGTTTTGTATCCCTTTTGTTTTGCAAATTTTGCAATTGGGATATTGAATCCTGGATAATCTACAAAGATGACAATATCTGGATTGAATTGGGTGAGATCTCTTTTGCAGTATCTCATGTTTCCAAGTATGGTAGGTAGGTTGGCAATGACTTCGATAAAGCCCATAAAGGCCAGGTCCCTATAGTGTTTCACGATTACAGCTCCTTCCTTTTCCATTAAGTCGCCGCCCCAAGCCCTTACGTTGGCATCAGCATCTTTTTGTCGCAGGGCCTGTATCAATTTACTGGCATGTAAATCTCCTGAAGCTTCTCCTGCGATGATGTAGTATTTCATGGTTGATGCAAGGTTGGTTCGCTTATCCAAAAAATTTAAATATCAATGCGGATGAAGCGTATATCAATGTAACTGTGAAGATGCCCTTTGCCGTTTTGTCCCTTTCGCCATTGATAAACACAGTGAACAAAACAATATTGAGTAAAAGACATGGTATCGTGATTGCAGTAATCAATTGTTTATTTGTTCGAAGCGTGGATATGAAATCGGCAAATCCAAAGAAGCTAAATTTCCAATAGTAGTATCCAAAGAAACTAATCATCGGCATGATTAGTCCAATGATTATCCCATAGGCGAAATTGTCTTTCTTGAAGATTACCATGTGTAGTCTTTTTCTATTTTATTTTTGATTGCATAGTTGGTGAGATCGTACTGTACAGGCACGATGCTAACGTAATTATTCTTGAGTGCCCAGACATCTGTTTCTTTGCTTTTTTCCAAATTGAGAAACTCGCCGGTAAGCCAGAAATATTTTTTTCCGGAGGGATCTTTTCTTTCCTCAAATTCTTCCTCATACTTGGCATAAGCCTGTTTACAAACCTTTACGCCTTTGATTAGGTCTACATCTCCAGTAGGGATGTTTACGTTAAGACAGAGGTGTTTGTCTGCTTTTTTAGACAACATGGTTTCTACAATCATTCGGGCATATTTTCTTGCACCGGCAAAATCTGCCTCTAAGCTATAGTCCAGTAGCGAGAATCCTGCTGAAGGAATATTTTCAATCGATGCTTCAATGGCAGCACTCATTGTGCCTGAGTAAATTACATTAATCGAATGATTCGCCCCATGATTGATTCCGCTTATGCAGATATCTGGTTTTCGGTGTAGCACTTTGTCCACCGCGAGTTTTACACAATCAACTGGTGTTCCGCTACAACTCCAGGTTTCTATTCCCTCCATGACATGAACGCGTTGTAGCCTCAGGGGATATCCAATCGTAATGGCATGTCCCATTCCTGATTGGGGTTTATCTGGGGCCACAACCACTATTCTTCCCAGGCCTTTAACTGCTTCAACCAGGTTCATGATGCCAGGAGCTGTTATGCCATCATCATTTACTACGAGAATAATCGGTAATTCCTTCTTTTTTGCTGTTCCTTTCTTGTTTTTCGTTGCCATAATAAGGGTTAAAAGTAGCACATAATTTGATGAGGATTGTGTGCTTATGGTCCTGACTGCACTAAAAATTTAGCAAAAAATACATTGAAAACTAAATAATTTAGTATATTGCCCCCAAATTCATTAGTATGTCACAATCATTTGCCGGACAAAACCTCAAGTATCTGCGAAAGCTAAAGGGCTTGACCCAAGAAGAGTTTGCAAATAAACTTCAAATTAAGCGTTCTCTTTTGGGTGCGTATGAAGAGGACCGTGCTGAACCTAGAATTGATGTATTGGAAATTGTAAGTGATCAGTTCGAGATCAGTCTAGACGATCTACTGCGTAGAGACCTTAGCGAGTCGAAGACCAACTATCTGGCTAAGCGCAGGCAACAAAAGTTAGGTGGTGAAACTAATCTTGTGCATTTTGTTCCTGTAAAAGCAGCAGCGGGTTATTTGGCAGGCTATGCGGATGAGGAGTTTATTGATGAGCTCAATACGTTCACCCTGCCAATGCTGGGAAGTGGCCATTATAGGGCCTTTGAGATTATTGGTGATAGCATGCTGCCTACCCCGACCGGGTCAATTATAGTTGGACAAAAGATTGATTCCTTAGCCGATGTTAAGCAGCATTCCACCTATATTGTAGTAAGCAGAAATGAGGGGATTGTATACAAAAGGGTGTCGATGTCAACAAAGTCAAAAGCTAAGGTCACATTGACCAGTGATAATCCTTCATTCCAGCCTTATAATGTAAATGCCGAGGATGTACTTGAAATCTGGCAGGCCCAAATTGTAATTACAAAAGTTGCTCAGCAGCAGCGTTGGGACGTTGGCCAGCTCGCCAACCTTGTTACAAATCTACAGGAGCAGGTCAGTTCAATGAAAAAACGAATGAACTAAGGGGGTTTTGGCCCAAAAATCAATCGGCTGCAATAATTTTATACACACTCCGTTGATAAACTTGGTTTACGAAGGCTGAGTCATTCGTTTATCTTTGACCACCACCATTCCATTTTGGAGTCCGGCAGGATTATAATATTTAAGTGAAGAAGAATGTCTAAGCAGCAGGAAAAGAAGGTATATGAATACAATGAAGACTCAATAAGGAGTCTTGACTGGAAAGAGCATATTCGGTTACGTCCGGGGATGTACATTGGCAAACTTGGCGATGGGAGCAGCCAGGATGATGGTATCTATGTACTGCTAAAAGAGGTAATGGACAATTGCATTGATGAGCACATGATGGGCTTTGGCAAGCAAATTGACCTATCGCTTGAAGGTAAAGAGGTTACGATACGTGACTATGGAAGGGGAATTCCTTTGGGTAAATTGGTTGACGTAGTGAGCAAGATAAATACTGGGGCAAAATACGACAGTAAGGCCTTTCAAAAGAGTGTGGGTCTAAATGGTGTCGGTACCAAAGCAGTAAATGCACTGAGTGAATATTTTAAAGTAATAGCATACCGTGATGGTAAGGAGAAAGTTGCCGAATTCAAAAGGGGCGAGCTGATTAAGGAGCATAAGGAGTCAAGTTCAACTGAATCCAACGGAACACTTGTCGTTTTTATTCCTGATGAAGCCATTTTCCGTAACTACCATTATATATCTGATTACATCGATAAGCAACTTTGGAATTATTGCTACCTCAATGCTGGCCTAATCATAAGTTACAACGGGCGTAAGTTCGTGAGCAAAAATGGGCTGCTTGACTTGCTTCATCGCAATGCAAATGAGGATGAGTTAAGATATCCTGTCATTCACTTGAAAGGGGAAGATATCGAAGTGGCCTTATCTCATAACAATGAATATGGAGAGGATATTTACAGCTTCGTAAACGGACAATACACAACTCAGGGAGGAACGCATGTTGTCGCCTTTAGGGAGGCATTCGTAAAAACAATCCGTGAATTTTTCAAAAAGGATTATGACACCTCTGATATCCGTCAGAGCATAGTAGCAGCAGTAGCCGTTAGGGTTCAAGAGCCGGTGTTTGAATCACAGACAAAAACAAAATTGGGATCTCAATATGTTTTTGAAGGTGGTCCTTCCATGAAGAATTTTATGATTGAGTTCTTTTCTCGGGAACTCGATAATTATCTTCACAAGAATCCGGCTGTAGCGGAGGCAATGAAAAAGAGGATTGAGCAAAGTGAAAGGGAAAGAAAAGAGCTTGCAGGGATAAAAAAATTGGCTAATGAACGCGCAAAGAAAGCCAATCTCCACAACAAGAAACTTCGTGATTGCAGGGTTCATTTGAATGAAGAACCTCCTGCAAAAGGCAAGGAGGAGTTTACAGCAAAGAAATTACTAAGTACAATTTTTATTACGGAAGGAGATTCTGCAAGTGGTTCCATCACCAAATCAAGGGAGGTTGAAACACAGGCAGTGTTTAGTTTGCGTGGAAAGCCATTGAATTCCTATGGCCTCACAAAAAAAGTTGTTTACGAAAACGAGGAGTTTAATCTGCTTCAACATGCATTGAATATTGAAGATGGGATGGACGATCTGCGGTACAACAACATCATTATTGCAACTGATGCTGATGTTGATGGGATGCATATTCGTTTGTTGCTTATGACCTTCTTTCTTCAATTCTTTCCTGACCTGGTAAGAGATGGACACGTTTATATACTTGAAACTCCTTTGTTTCGTGTAAGAAATAAACAAGAGACCATCTACTGTTACTCTGAGCAGGAAAAGAATGATGCCGTTCGAAAGATTGGCAGCAAGGCGGAAATAACCAGGTTTAAGGGATTGGGTGAAATTTCACCCGATGAGTTCAAACGGTTTATTGGTCCGGACATGAAGAAGACTCCAGTTATCTTGGAAGCTCAAATTCATATTCAGCATATGCTTGAATATTACATGGGTAAAAACACACAAGAGCGACAAGACTTCATTGTTTCCAATTTGCGGGTAGACTTAGATACAATCAAAGAATCAATTTAATTATAGATGATACATGTAGTTTTTAATGAGCAGGACGCAGAAGCGATTTCAAGGGCTTTCGAGTTGGATGAAACAATGGCAGGAAAAGTGATGGTTGTTCGTGATGATTATGCAGTAGGGCCATTGGAAAATATATCTATACCCGAGGGTACTGTGATCCGAAAGGAATGGTGGCAACATGTGTTAACTGGGGGAGATCAACATGCAATCACTGAAGAGGGAAAAGTAAATGATGAACAAGTAGTGAGCGATATTTCAGCACTGCTTGAACATGATCAGGATGAACTGATTTGGATTTGGGCTGCTCAAAACAAACACGATGTGTGTGGATATTATTGGCTGGTGAGTCAGCTTGCTGCATTTCAAGGAAGAATTTTCATTCTTTATCTTAACAATCTTCCATTCATCAGTGATAAGGGTACAATTTTTTATCCTGATTGGCTTAGCCAGATTCCATCAAAAGAATTCCTTAAGGCCAAAAAACTTGCAAGACCTGTAACGTCTAGTGAGTTTGAGATTGATTCAGATGAGTGGAATAAAATTTGTGCCGAAGGAAGTATGGTTCGTCTGTTGGATGGGGGGAAGAAGATTACTCATCAAGCTGTTGATTTTTATGATGGGGATCTTGTGCGGTATATTTCTGGAGATAAGCAAAAGGCCTCAAAAATAATCCATGCGTTCTTATCAAAAAATAAGGAAATCACTGGTGATGCTTTCTTGTTGTGGAGGCTTAAACATATTGCAACAACAGGCAACTATGAGGTGCTGGGTGAGTTGAAGGGAATCAAGGATTTTGAGATTAGCAAGCGTTCTGGCACAGAAGCGGCTGACTAAAAAACAATACATGGCTAAATCAAAATTTGTAGTTGATATCGAGAGTGAATCTGGCGTTTCTGGTCAGTATAAAAGCTGGTTTCTGGATTATGCTTCATATGTGATTTTGGAACGAGCAGTTCCAGAAATTGCAGATGGTGTTAAGCCTGTTCAGCGCAGGATTCTTCATGCGATGAAGGAGATGGATGACGGCAGACTAAATAAGGCGGCAAACATCATCGGACAAACCATGCAGTATCATCCACATGGAGATGCGAGTATACAAGATGCATTGGTCAATCTGGGTCAAAAAGATTTGCTTGTTGAAACACAAGGAAACTGGGGTGATGTTAGAACAGGAGATGATGCGGCTGCTGCAAGATATATTGAAGCCCGTCTCAGCAAATTTGCATTAGAGGTTGCTTTCAATGCCAAAACAACTCAGTGGCAGTTGAGTTATGATGGCAGAAAAAAGGAGCCGATAAATTTGCCAATGAAGTTTCCTCTGCTGCTTGCACAAGGTGCAGAAGGGATTGCAGTGGGATTGTCTACCAAAATACTTCCTCACAATTTCAATGAACTGATTGATGCTTCAATCAAGCACCTCAAAGGAAAAAAGTTTGAACTATTTCCCGATTTTCAAACTGGTGGTATGATTGATGTTGCCAATTATAACGATGGGAAAAGAGGTGGTAGAATTCGTTGTAGGGCGCACATGCAAGAGTTTGATAAAAAAAGTATTTCCATCAAAGATGTTCCTTATGGAGTAACCACTTCCCAATTGATGGAGTCGATTGTTAAGGCGAACGACCAAGGAAAAATAAAAATTAAAAAAGTTACCGACAACACCGCTGCAGAAGTTGAAGTGATTGTAGAACTTGCCGCAGGTATTTCTGCGGATCATACCATTGATGCTTTATACGCATTCACTGATTGTGAGGTGAGTATTGCGCCTAATGCCTGCGTGATCGTAGAGCAGAAGCCACTTTTTCTCACCGTTGCTGAGTTGCTTCGCATTTCAGCAGACAATACAAAGGAGTTGCTAAGGCAGGAGCTGGAGATTAGACTCGCTGAGCTCTTGGAGAAATGGCACTTCACTTCACTGGAAAGAATCTTCTTTGAAGAACAGATTTATAAGGAATTAGAAAAGAAACACCAAGATTGGGATAAGGTGCTGGAGTCAATTCAAAAAGCATTCGATCCTTTTAAAAAATTATTCAAACGAGAGATTTCAAAAGAAGATGTTGTCAAGCTTACGGAAAAGCCTGTTCGCCGAATATATAAGCTTGATATTGATGAGCTCAATGCCCAAATCAAGGGAATTGAAGTTGAAATAAAAGAAACGAAAAACCACTTGGCCAATCTTACGGAGTATGCAATCGCTTACTACCAAGGGTTACAGGATAAATATGGTAAGGGCAAGGAGCGAAAGACTGAAATCAAGCCTTTTGATGTCATACAAGCGAGGGATGTTGCAATAGCCAATGTCAGGTTATACATGAACAGGGCTGAAGGGTTCATTGGTACCAGCTTAAAAAAAGATGAATTTGTAGCAGAGTGTTCAGATCTTGATGACATCATCGTTTTTGCAAGAAGAGGAATAATGAAAGTGGTGAAGGTGGACGATAAGGCCTATATCGGTAAGGATATTATCTATGCGGCTATCTTTCAAAAAAATGATGATCGGTTTACCTATAACATGATTTATTCAGATGGTGAAACTGGCATATCCTATGCCAAACGTTTCAATGTTACAGGGATTACACGTGATAAAGAGTACGACCTAACAAAGGGCTCAGACAAATCCAAGGTGAATTATTTCAGTGCAAACGCTAATGGTGAGGCAGAATCGGTTATCGTTGTCTTAAGTCCAAATTGCAGCGCCCGAATTAAACAATTGGAATTTTATTTTGAAACCCTTGATATCAAGGGAAGAAGTTCCGTGGGCAACCAGGTTACAAAATATCCGATTAAAAATGTTAAAATAAAAGATGCAGGCAAATCTACTTTAGGTGGAAGAGAGCTTTGGTTTGATGATCAGTTCGGCAGGTTGAATACGGATAGCAAGGGACTATACCTTGGTAGTTTTCAGCCCGAGGATCAACTGCTGGTTTTAAATCGTCAGGGATATTACGAGATAACCAATACTGAAGTCAACCAACGCTTTGATGTAGACAAGTTGATGAAGATTGAAAAATTCGATCCAAAGAAAATTGTCACTGCAGTATATCTTGATCACGAAAAACTACAGTTTAATGTGAAGCGTTTTAAAATTGAAACTACCACGCTGAACAATAAATTTTATTTTATAAAAGAAACTGAAGGCAATTATGTTGAAGCCATTTCTACTGCAGCAAGTCCGGTTGCAGTTATTCGTTCTGGCCGCGGTACTCAGGCGAGAGAGTCAAAAGTTAAAGTGGGTGACTTTGTTGAGGTAATGGGATGGAAGGCCTTGGGCAATAAACTGACTGACTTTACCAAAAGCACAGAAATTAAATGGCTGGAGGATGAAGCAGGGAAAAAACAGGCGGAACTTTTTTAGGATATTGCATGAGCATAGGCATGGGTTAACGGATTGCCGACTATGCCCTATATTTGTACAGTGTTTGTTTATAAAGTGATGTTGACATCGTGGGGATGGATATTTTTTAACACAATCGGTTCAAATGCCTCTTAATCAAGAAGACGAATTTAGTGCTCAGTTTTCAGGCTCACTGCCTGAGCAGGAAACCACTTCAAATAGCTGGTTTAAACGTGGGAAGAGGGGTATAAGTACAACCACCTCAGAAAAGAAGG
This sequence comes from Chitinophagaceae bacterium, assembly GCA_044353505.1. Taxonomy (GTDB): domain Bacteria; phylum Bacteroidota; class Bacteroidia; order Chitinophagales; family Chitinophagaceae; genus Pollutibacter. Next base: position 53,748 of record JBILBU010000008.1, read on the forward strand.
AAGCTCCAGATGGTTTGTGGACCAAATGTCCTGATTGCAAGTATACTTGCACAACCTTGGAGCTGAAGGAAAACCTTTCTGTTTGTCCACAATGCAACCATCACCACAGAATTGGGAGCGAAGAGTACTTTGATATCCTTTTTGATGATCATGCGCATACTGAACTCTTTGCAGAGGTCAGGTCGGTCGATTTCCTTGGTTTTAACGACCTTAAACCCTATAAAAAACGATTGGTTGAAGCATATAACAAGACAGGATTGCACGACTCAATTACTTCATCCGTTGGGAAAGTAGGTGGGCGTGACCTCTTGGTGTGTTGCATGGACTTCAATTTCATTGGAGGATCTTTGGGTAGTGTAATGGGTGAGAAGATTGCCAGATCGGCAGATTACTGTCTTGAGCATAGGATACCGCTTATGATCATCAGTAAGAGTGGTGGAGCCCGAATGATGGAAAGTGCGTTTTCGTTGATGCAGCTCCCCAAAACGCTAGGAAAGATAAGCCGGCTTGCAGTTGCTGGCATCCCATATATCTCCCTTTGTACCGATCCTACCTATGGTGGAACAACCGCTTCATTTGCTATGGTTGGTGATATCAATATAGGGGAGCCCAGGGCCATGATTGGTTTTGCAGGTCCACGGGTTATCAAAGAAACAATCAAAAGAGATCTTCCAGAAGGGTTTCAGACCTCTGAATTTGTCATGGAGCATGGATTTCTCGATATGATTGTTGGTCGTAAGGAGCTGAAAGAACGTATTTCAGTTCTTCTTGGACTTTTTGCAGGATAATTTTTCAAAAAGGGTTCTTCCCTTGAATTATGGAAATCAGGAATAAAAGTGCAACATTCGAGTATTTCATCGATGATAAATTCGATGCTGGGATGATATTGACCGGAACTGAAGTCAAGGCCTTGCGCGATGGTCGAGTTAGTTTTAATGATAGCTATTGTCTCATCGATCACAACGAACTATACATCAAGGGCCTTCATATCTCTCCCTATGAGTTTGGCAGTTATGCCAACCATCCTCCTTTGAGAGACCGAAAGCTTCTTCTCAAGAAAAAAGAGTTGAACAGGATCATACAGAAACTCAAGGAAAAGGGACTCACCATTGTGCCCTTGAAAATATATTTTAATGAACGGGGTTTTGCAAAGATCCAAATTGGTCTAGGGAAAGGGAAAAAGCTGTACGACAAACGCGATAGCATTAAACAGCGTGAGTCAGAGCGAGAAATCAAAAGATATCTCAAATAGCCATTTTGCCATCGATTGTCCAACTTTTGCATGTTTTTTGGAATTCTTGCTATTTTTTCTGAAATTTGACTAAATGAAATCTAATCAAACAAACTACGGCTGGCACGTTATACCTTTTCAGGGGTAGGCCTATGTTATTTGTTCACATAAGTAAAGCCCCGATATATTCATCGGGGCTTTTATTTTAAATTAATTCCGAAATGGAAAATATGAAACAGGTTAATGTTAAGACTACAGTCCGAAAAATGGCTGCAGATCTTTTTACTCCCGTTGGAATCTACCTGAGGTTAAGGGATCGATTCCGAGATACCATCTTACTTGAGAGTACAGACCATCATACTGCAGAGAATAGTTTTTCTTTTATTGCCATCAATGCTATTGGTGGTATTGAAATCTCATCTGATAACAAGGTTGAGTATAAGTACCCAGGGATGTTGCCCCAACAAATTGGTCTTGGAAAAGATGCCTCCGTTCCCGACTTGGTGTGGTCTTATATGCAGGGGTACAATGTGGAGGCCGGAGAAAAGCAACTCAAGTTTGCGCAGGGTTTATTTGGCTACACAGCCTATGACGCAATTCCTTTTTTTGAAACAATTGAGTTCAATAAAAAGCCCTACCGCGTCAAGCAAAATAATGATGTTATTGAGGATCAGATTGATCAAGCAATTCCATTGATGAGGTATCGCTTCTATCAGTATGTTATTGCAATAGATCATTTTAGAGATGAGTTGTATCTGCTGGAAAATCATATACCTGGTTTGCCCGGAAATAAGCAATTGGTTGAAGAGGTGATCTTGAGTAGGGATCTTCCTCAATATCCGTTTGAGACAACTGGTACAGAGACTTCCAATCTTACTGATCAAGAGTACCTTGAAATGGTTAAGAAAGGGATTGCCCACTGTTTCAGAGGCGACGTTTTTCAGATTGTTTTGAGCCGCAGATTTGAGCAGTCCTTTAAAGGGGATGAGTTCAATGTATACCGTGCACTGCGCATGATCAATCCATCTCCATATCTTTTCTTCTTCGATTACGGGGATTATAAATTGATGGGTTCATCACCAGAGAGTCAGTTGATTATCGCTAATGGTAAAGCCATCGTTCATCCAATTGCCGGTACATTCAAGAGAACAGGTGATGATACAGTAGACCGAAAAGAAGCAGAACGTTTACTAGAAGATCCAAAAGAAAATGCAGAGCATGTTATGTTGGTGGATTTGGCTAGAAATGATCTAAGTCGGGTTTGTGAAAAAGTTGAAGTCGCACAATATCGTCAAGTGAAATATTATTCGCATGTTATTCATCTTGTCAGTGAGGTGGTGGCCAATGTGAAAAAGGATTCGAATCCGGTGATGCTGATGGCCAAAACATTTCCTGCGGGCACCTTGAGTGGGGCTCCTAAGTTTCGTGCCATGCAACTCATCGATCAATACGAGAAAACATCCAGGTCTTTTTATGGAGGCGCAATCGGCTATATGGGATTTGATGGTTCTTCCAATCAGGCTATCTTGATTCGGAGCTTCCTCAGTAAGAACAATACCCTTTTTTATCAGGCCGGTGCAGGGGTGGTGGCCTCCAGTGTTCCTGAAAGTGAATTGCAAGAAGTGAACAATAAACTTGGGGCCTTAAAAAAGGCAGTGCTTTATGCTAGCGAAATAAATGTTGACAGGTCAAAATAAAATAATACATAATGCCTTTGAAAAAATTACTGGTACTTGATAATTACGATTCCTTTACGTACAACCTGGTTCATCTTGCTCTTGAAATATTAGGGGAAGGGGTTGATGTATTTAGAAACGATGAAATATCCATCGAGGATGCTGGGAACTACGAAAAAATTCTTCTTTCGCCTGGTCCGGGTATCCCAGAAGAGGCGGGAATTTTGTTGCCACTGATCAGAGCCTATGCACCAAGTCGTTCCATGCTCGGAGTATGTTTAGGACATCAGGCAATCGGAGAGGCGTTTGGTGGACAATTGTCAAATCTTTCATCTGTGTATCATGGAGTCTCAACTCCAATAACAATAGATCGCAGCATTAACGAATCTTCATTTCACAATGATTGGTTTTTGAATTTGGAGAGCCCTCTTCAGGTTGGTCGGTATCACAGTTGGGTAGTTAAAGATGAAGGATTTCCAGCTGAGCTTGAAGTTACTTCTAGGGATGACAAAGGGATGATCATGTCTCTTCGTCACAGAAAATTTGATGTTCAAGGTGTACAATTTCATCCTGAAAGTGTGCTGACACCAGAGGGTAAAACCATGTTATACAACTGGTTAAATAATAAGGCTGTCCTATAAATTATAGAAAAATGAAACAAATTCTAAATTATTTATTTGAGCATAAAGTACTTTCGCGTGCGTATGCAAAGGAGATTATGCTTGATTTAGGTAGAGGGAAATTTAATGATCACGAATTAAGTGCCTTGATGACTGTCTTTCTAATGCGCAGCATTGCTCTTTCTGAGCTACAAGGATTCCGCGACGCTTTGTTGGAGCTTGCAGTGCCTATTAGTTTTGAGGAGCGTAAGGTGATGGATATCGTAGGAACTGGTGGAGATGGAAAAAACACCTTCAATATTTCTACACTTTCATGTTTTATAGTTGCGGGTGCAGGTCAGCCTGTTGCCAAACATGGGAGCTACGGTTCAAGCTCCGTGAGTGGAGCTTCAAATTTGATGGATTCTTTAGGCTACAAGTTCAAGAATGATGAATCTGTTCTCCGACATGAGATAGACGAAACAAATATGTGCTTTTTGCACGCGCCTTTCTTTCATCCTGCACTCAAAGCTGTTGCACCGATTAGAAAGAATCTTGAGATAAGAACATTTTTTAATATGCTTGGTCCGATTGTAAATCCGTCTAGCCCATCATTTCAGCTAGTTGGCGTGTATAATCTTGAGATTGCAAGGATGTATAATTACTTCTTTCAAGGCGAAGCCAGGAAGTATGCAATCATTCATTCTTTGGATGGCTATGATGAGATCTCTCTAACTGCAGATGTCAAATCTTTTTCTCCGGCTGGCGAAAAAATATATTCTCCAGAAGAACTTTCGGGACTTAGAATTGATGGTGCTGATATTTATGGGGGAGAGTCTGTACAGGAAGCCTCTTCAATATTTATGAAAATTCTTCAAGGGGAAGGAAGCCCCTCCCAAAATGCGGTTGTCATATCAAATGCGGCAATGGCACTTTCTCTTACCGATGATTTTGGTGATTATCAGTCGGCAAGGGATGCTGCAAAAGAAAGTCTTGAATCTGGTAAGGCCTATGCGACACTTAAACAATTATTGGCTCTCCAAGCTTAAATGAAATGAACATATTAGATACCATAATTGAACAAAAAAGGGTAGAGGTTTCTGAAAGAAAGCTTAGGGTTGCTTTATCTGATCTTCAGCAAACACCCTATTATTCAAGAAATACATATTCGTTGGTCAGCAAGTTGAAAGACGCAGATGCTACAGGCATAATTGCAGAATTCAAGCGAAAATCACCTTCAAAGGGTATAATTAATGATCAAGCTGATGTTGTTCAAGTTACAACTGCTTATCAGGATGCAGGGGCATCTGCAGTTTCTGTATTGACCGATGAATCTTTTTTTGGTGGATCTGATGCTGATTTGCTTGCCATCAGGCCATACCTTAAAATTCCAATTCTAAGAAAAGAGTTCATCGTTGATCAATACCAGATTCATGAAGCGAAATCAATTGGGGCCGACTTAATTCTCTTGATTGCAGCTTGTCTCAGTATAAATGAAGTAAAGGAATTGTCCACTTTAGCCCAATCAATAGGTCTTGAGGTCTTGCTTGAACTTCATGATGAGGACGAATTGGGTCATGTCTGCGATACGGTTAATCTTGTTGGGATAAACAATCGAAGCCTCAAGACGTTTGATGTAAATATTGAGAGAAGTTTAATGATGGCAAAGCGGATTCCAGAGGATAAACTAAAGGTGGCTGAAAGTGGGATTGATGATCCAGCTCAAGTGAGGTTGTTTCGGGATAATGGCTATGATGCTTTTTTGATTGGTGAAAACTTTATGAAAACAACTAATCCAGGATTAGCGCTAAGTCAGTTTATAGAAAATATCTAATCATGAGAATAAAGGTATGCGGAATGACCAGTATTGTTCAGCTCAAAGAGCTGGAAGAGATGGGTGTGGATTTTGCAGGCCTCATTTTTTATTCACGATCACCAAGATATGCCACCCGCGGAGGTCTGACTCCCGAGGTATTGAAGAAAGAAAAGCTTAGGATAAACCGAATTGGAGTTTTTGTTAATGAGACGGTTGAAATGGTGCTAAAGACCGTGGATACTTGGAAGCTGGATATGGTTCAGTTGCACGGTGATGAATCTCCAATTTATTGTGAGAAAATCAGTAATCATGTGAACACGATCAAAGCGTTTAGGGTTAGTGCCGAGGAGAATATCCCCTATAAGGTTTCCCCTTTTACAGAAGCTGCTGATCTTTTTCTCTATGACACCATGGCAAAACAGTACGGCGGTACGGGGGAGCAGTTTAACTGGGATCTATTAAACAAAGACAAGCTTACCAAGTCATATTTCCTAAGTGGCGGAATTGGTCCTGATGATCTCGATAAAATCAAGGACTTTTGTATACATCAAGACAAACTTTTTTCCTTGGATCTCAATAGTAAATTCGAGACTTCTCCTGGTGTTAAGGACATGACTGTTTTAAAACGATTTGTAGAAAGCATAAAAAAAAACAACTAAGATGATAAAAGTTTTTTCGAAGCCAGATGAAAATGGCTATTACGGTGAGTTTGGCGGAGCCTATATTCCTGAAATGCTTTACCAAAATGTGGAGCATTTGAAATCTTCTTATTTATCTATCATCGGGGATCCGGTATTCCAGAAAGAGTTTCATGCATTGTTGAAAGATTACGTTGGAAGGCCCACACCACTTTTTCTTGCTGAACGTTTAACTGAACGTTTTCAATCAACGATCTATCTTAAAAGAGAAGACCTATGCCATACTGGGGCACATAAAATCAATAATACCATTGGACAGATTCTTCTTGCTCAACGTTTGGGAAAGACAAGAATTATTGCTGAAACCGGTGCAGGTCAGCATGGTGTTGCTACTGCAACAGTTTGTGCACTAAAGGGAATGGAATGTATTGTGTATATGGGCGAAAAGGATATCCAACGCCAGGCGCCTAATGTGGCGCGCATGAAAATGTTAGGTGCCAAAGTTATTCCTGCAACAAGCGGAAGCAAGACACTTAAAGACGCAACAAATGAGGCCATTAGAGATTGGATAAACAATCCTATTGATACGCATTACATCATTGGTTCAGTTGTTGGGCCACATCCATATCCAGATATGGTTTCTATTTTTCAGTCTGTTATCAGTGCTGAAATCCGGGTTCAATTAAAAGAAAAAACGGGTAACGAATTGCCCACACGGGTTATTGCCTGCGTTGGTGGTGGCAGCAATGCCGCAGGTGCTTTCTATCACTTCTTGGATGAGCCCACAGTTGAAATTGTTTCTGTTGAAGCAGCTGGACATGGTGTGAATAGTGGAATGAGTGCTGCCACAACACAGCTTGGAGTTCCAGGAATTTTGCATGGAAGTAAAAGTATTGTGATGCAGACTGCTGACGGACAAGTTGTCGAGCCACACAGCATTTCTGCTGGTCTCGATTATCCTGGAATTGGCCCCATGCATGCAAATTTATATACGAGTAAGCGTGCCAGGTTTATGAGTGCTACGGATGAAGAAGCCTTAAGTTGGGCTTTTGAGTTATCACGCATGGAAGGAATTATTCCTGCTTTAGAGACTGCACATGCATTTGCAGTATTGGGGGAAATGGGACTGAAGAAAAATGATGTTAACGTGGTTTGTTTGAGTGGCAGAGGCGACAAAGACCTTTCTACCTATATGAATGCAATGAATGAACAATAAAAGTGAAAAGAAATGAGCAGGTTCGAAGAATTATTTGAAAGGAAGCGCTCCGGCGTTTTGAATGTGTATGTCACTGCCGGGTTTCCTGAACTTGATAGTACGCTAACTATTATGGAGGTACTTCAGCAACATGGTGCGGATGTAATTGAGATTGGGATGCCCTATAGCGATCCGCTAGCCGATGGTCCGGTAATTCAAGAAAGCAGTGCAGTGGCCTTGGAGAATGGGATGACCATTGCACGACTTTTTGAACAGCTCAAAGGATTTAGAGAAAAAATACATGTGCCTGTTGTACTGATGGGGTATATGAACCCTGTGCTTCAATATGGGTTTGAAAAATTTTGTTCAGATGCTGAGGCTGTAGGTATTGATGGGTTGATACTTCCAGACCTTCCAGCCCTTGAGTTTGAGCAGTCTTATGGGAAGGTTATAAAAAAACACAACCTGGATTTCATCTTTCTAGTTACACCAGAGACGAGTGAGGAAAGAGTTAGGAAACTTGACGGACTAAGCTCAGGTTTTTTATACGCTGTTTCATCTTCATCCACGACTGGTAAAGAGCAGGATTTTTCGGGTGTTACCTCATATCTTAAGAAACTCGGTTCATATCAACTCAAGAATCATGTATTGGTTGGTTTTGGCATTAAGGACAAAACCACATTTGATGCTGTAAAGGATCATGCACATGGGGCAATCATTGGGTCTGCTTTCATTAAAGCACTCTCTGAAAAAGGAACTCCATCAGATATCACCTCGAGATTTATCAATGCAGTACTTAACTAATTATTGATGAAGGTAGTTGTAATTAAATATAATGCGGGGAATGTGAGATCAGTGCAGTTTGCATTAGAAAGACTTGGTGTTTTACCAACATTTTCTGATGATCCAGAAACTATTTTGTCTGCTGATAAAATAATTTTCCCAGGCGTTGGAGAAGCGAGCTCTGCCATGACCTATCTTAAAGAAAGGGGACTTGATCAAGTTATTGTAAAAGCAACACAGCCCTTTCTTGGAATCTGTCTGGGCATGCAACTTATGTGCTCACATTCTGAAGAAAATAATACTACCTGCTTGGGCGTGTTTAAGGAAGATGTCAAACGTTTTGTGCCAAACCACGCTGCTGATAAAGTGCCGCAAATTGGGTGGAATACCATCTATGATTTGAAGACAAACTTGTTTGATCGTGTACAAGAAAATAGCTTTTGTTATTTTGTACATAGTTATTATGCCAGCAAAGGGGAACATACTGTTGCTACAACTGATTATTGCGGGCCCTACAGTGCTGCATTACACCTTAATAATTTTTATGGTGTTCAGTTTCATCCAGAAAAAAGTGCAGATACCGGAGAATTAATATTGAAGAATTTTTTAAATCTACCTTTATAATGCAGATTATACCTGCTATTGATATTATTGATGGAAAGTGTGTGAGGCTTACAGAAGGCGACTATAGTCAGAAGACGGAGTATGCCTACACCCCATTGGAATTAGCAAAAATGTATCAGGACAATGGCATTGAAAGATTGCACTTGGTTGATCTTGACGGTGCAAAAGCTGGAAAAGTAACCAATTGGGCTGTTGCTGAATCGATCGTCAAGCACACCAAGTTGGTCATTGATTTTGGAGGAGGAGTGAAAACAGTTGAAGAAGTAAGAAGAATTCTTGATTTAAATATTTCTTATGTAACAGTTGGCAGTGTTGCCGCAAAACAGCCTGAAGTTTTTAACAGCTGGGTAGATGAATTTGGAGCTGAAAAATTTATGCTTGGTGCTGATGTCAGGGGTGAGCACATCATGGTAAGTGGCTGGATGGAAAAGTCTGATTTGGAATTGATGCCCTTTTTAAAGGCAAATAGTGCTAAAGGAATTCGAAATGTATTTTGTACCGACGTAAGCAAAGATGGACGGCTAGAAGGTCCTGCCACTGAATTATACAGGCGCATTAAGCTTCAGTTCCCTGAATTGTTTTTGATTGCTAGTGGTGGAGTTTCTCAGCTATCTGATTTGTATGATCTTAAGGAGGCTGGTTGTGATGGTGTCATCATTGGCAAGGCTATTTATGAAAACCGTATTTCCATGGATCAATTGAAGAACTTTATTCAACAACAAGGAAACTGATTGTATGCTAACTAAAAGGATAATACCTTGTTTGGATATCAAAGATGGCCGCACGGTTAAAGGAACCAACTTCGTAGACCTTCGTGATGCGGGTGATCCTGTTGAGCTTGCAGCACGCTATGCTGAAGAGGGTGCTGATGAGCTTGTTTTTCTTGATATTACTGCCACCAATGAGAAACGAAAAACATTAGCTAGTCTGGTTGATAAAATTGCCCATCGGATCAACATCCCTTTTACTGTCGGTGGAGGAATTTCTTCTATTGAAGATGTTAGGGTATTGCTTGATAGTGGTGCTGATAAAGTTTCGATCAACACTTCGGCATTCAAAGATCCGGAGTTAATTAATAGGCTGTCCTCTGAATTCGGAAGCCAGTGTATCGTTTTGGCAATTGATACGAAGCAACATGACGATGGAGATTGGTATGTTTATTTGAATGGCGGAAGGATAGCAACGGAAAGAAAATGCATTGATTGGGCCATTGAAGGTGTAACGAGAGGTGCCGGAGAAATTCTACTCACCTCTATGGATCATGATGGTACTAAAGCCGGTTTTGCAAAAGCTATTACCGAAGCTGTTTCCAAATCAGTTCCTGTTCCGGTTATCGCTTCTGGCGGTGGCGGGGCACCCGAACATTTTGCTGAGATTCTAGATGGTCCTGCTGACGCAGCTTTGGCAGCGAGTATTTTCCATTTCAGAGAAATATCTATCCCTGACCTTAAATCATATCTCCGACTTCACTCCATTTGTGTGCGTTAATGGGTTTGAATGTCTAATTTTACACTATTATGGAAGCAACAATAGACTTTAAAAAATTTGCTGATGGACTTGCTCCTGCTATTACTCAAGATGAGCATACGGGTAAGGTGCTTATGTTGGGATACATGAATCAGGCGGCATTTGATGCTACTATGGCTTCAGGGAAAGTGACATTTTACAGTAGGTCAAAAGAGCGGTTGTGGACTAAAGGGGAGGAGAGTGGTAACTTTTTGATGTTGAAGTCTTATGCCTTGGATTGTGATCAAGATGCGATATTGTTTAAAGTTTCTCCTGTTGGTCCGGTTTGTCATACTGGTGCCGACACCTGCTGGGGAGAAGTGAATGCATCTGAAGATTTTTTAAGTTATCTGGAATCAATCATTGAACTTAGAAAGAATGGAGAAGATGACAGTTCATACATCAAAAGTCTTTTTGCAAAAGGGATAAACAAGATTGCGCAGAAGGTTGGTGAAGAGGCTGTAGAGCTGGTCATAGAGGCAAAAGATCAGGATGATGAAAAGTTTTTAGATGAAGCTGCGGATCTCCTCTTTCACTATTTGCTTTTGCTTAACAGTAAAGGGTTTAATTTAGATGATGTCAAATCGATACTCAAAAAAAGACATAAATAATGAAAAGTACGATACTCTTGTTACTCTTGGTTCCTTGCCTGGTTTTCTCACAATCAGTTAAAAAGTACAGCATAAAGGGGGTCTTGACAGGGATGTCCGATAAAACTGAACTTGTGCTTAAAAATGATGAGCTGAGTAAAGATCCAATTGCTTCATCCAAATCTAAAGGGGATCAGTTTGAAATAACTGGTGATTTGAAAGAATCAGGTTTGTATTATATCTCTACGAAATCTGGAAATGACAAGTTGCTTATTTTTCTTGATGCCTCTAAAATAAGTATTGAGGGTGATTTTTCTGCCTTGCAAACTGCACGTGTGACAGGATCTTCCACCCATAATGATTTTAATGCATTCAATTCTATTTTTAATCCACTGTTCACAAAATTATCTGCATTAGCACAGCAGCTTAACCAAGGGGCAAAAGACGATGACCAACAGATTCGGAAAGCATATACCAATGCAGTTGCTGAAGTTAATCTTGAAATAGACAAGTTCATTTCAGTGTATCCTTCTTCTCCTGTATCTCCATTTATGCTATTGGTTACGATGCAGCTGAATGATGACCCAAAGCTTCTTGAAAGCAGGCTTGATAAAATTTCAGCACCAGCGAAGCAAAATTATTTTGGGCGTGCTGCTGTGAAGGTTGTTGAGGATGCGAGATTTGGATCTATAGGATCACCAGCCCTAGAATTCACTCAGCAAGATCCCAATGGGAAAGATATTTCTCTTTCGAGTTTCAAGGGCAAGTATGTGCTTATTGATTTTTGGGCAAGCTGGTGTGGACCTTGTCGCCAAGAAAATCCAAATTTGGTTAACGCCTATAATAAGTATAAGGATAAAAATTTTACAGTTTTTGGTGTTTCATTGGATAGGTCTAAAGAGGCATGGTTAAAGGCCATTAAGGATGATCAGCTTAACTGGGCACAGGTGAGTGATCTGAAATTTTGGAGTAATGAAGTAGCTGTCATGTATAAGATACAGAGTATCCCCCAAAACTATTTGCTTGATCCTGAGGGAAAGATCATTGCCAAAAATTTGCGTGGTCCGGCATTACATACTACATTATCTAAGTTGCTCAAGTAGTGTTTATAGGTACACATCCTCAATCATAAAGAACTCAGTTTCTTTATTTTCTGATAGGGTGATTGATAAAATATCAAATCTGATCCATTTGTCATCAGGATGTATTCTGATATATTCTGTGCCCGCACTAATAAAGAAATATAATTTTTGTCGGTTTACCAGTTCCTCTGGATATCCATAGGTGTTGCTTCTTCTTGTTTTAACCTCGATAAAGTGGATCCTATCATTTTTTCTGGCGATGATGTCAATCTCCAGTTTACCATAGCGCCAATTTTTTTCAATGATTGCGAATCCACTCTCTCTTAGCCATTGCTCAGCCAATAGCTCCCCCAATTTTCCAGTTTCGTTATGTCTTGCCATGAACGGTTAATTTTCTAACTTCGAAGCTATCAACCTGAAATCATCAAAGAAGTGAAATGCACCAACTAGCCGGAAGAGTTCAACATTATCCTTGGGGGGGAAATACCTTTATTCCATCGCTTTTGTCACAGGAAAATATGCAGAAACAGCACTTTGCTGAATATTGGCTAGGTGTTCATTCTGGCGGCCCTTCTCGGGTATTCTTGGGCCAAGGTGCTTTTGCATTTCTTCCTGCCCTGATTAACTCTGATAAAACCCGTTACTTGGGAGCGTCAGTCACATCAACATTTGGAAACCTCCCTTTCTTGCTTAAGGTATTGGATGTAAAAGACATGCTTTCTATTCAGGTACACCCTAGCAAGGATTCTGCTGTAGAAGGGTTTAGGCGCGAAAATGAGGCTGGAATAGCCCTTGACGCACAACATAGGAACTATAAGGATACAAATCACAAGCCAGAGGTGATGGTGGCACTAAGTGAGGATTTCTGGCTGTTGCATGGCTTTTCACCCGAAATTGCTACGAGACTAGAAGCGTATGATTTTTTGCACTCCCTAAAGAATGTCTTTGTTGAGGGCGGAATTCGGGGTTTGTATAAATATGTAATGGAGTTGCCTCAACATGCTGTTGACGAGCTGATTGGTGAGCATGCAAAGGTGATTATACCCAAATATTTGGATTCAGAACTTGATAAATCTTCGCCAGACTTCTGGGCCGCTAGAGCTATCGCAGATATGGGAGCAGGGAATAGTCATTTTGATCGGGGCATATTTTCTATCTATCTTTTTAATATTGTTCATCTAAAACGAGGTGAGGGAATTTTTCAAGGTGCCGGCATGCCTCATGCCTATTTGGAGGGTCAGAACATTGAATTGATGTCCAATTCAGACAATGTATTAAGAGCAGGATTGACGCCAAAACATGTAGACATTCCAGAATTGATTAGGAACACAAACTTTGTTCCAACATTTCCTGAAATTATCTATGGCGACTTAAACAAAACACTTCAGGAGTATAGTTGTCCAGTTCCAGATTTCACTTTATTTACTGCATTGGTGAAGGCTGGAGAAATCCAATCATTTGAAAAGGGTTCTCCTAGGATAGTGCTTGTGATGAATGGTGGTGGTAGCTGTGTCGGCGCTGAAACCATTCAAATCTCCACTGGCATGGCGCTATTCCTTGGGGCCAACGAAACAATTGAGATAAGGGCAGAATCTGATCTATTGCTGTTTATAGCTTCTGTTCCATTGTAATAGACCTCGCTTCAGGCACATTCCATTCGAGCTATACACATCATGAGGATAACTGTATGGACGTTTTCTTGAATGGGAGCATTAAATCATTATTTTTGTTCAAATCGATTACATGAAACTTTCAAAATATACTGTTATTTCAATGTTGTTGCTTGTATCAATTGCAGCAATCTATAGAGCTATACCTGGCCGTCCCTGGGGTTTTGCTCCACAATTTGCCATGGCTATTTTTGGCGGGGCCATGATCAAGAATAGAAAACTCGCTTTTATTCTCCCGCTGATGTCCCTGTTGGTTTCAGATGTGTTGTATGAATTACTTTATATCAATGGACTTTCTGAAATAAAAGGATTTTACGAAGGAATGTGGCAGAACTATTTGCTTTTTGGGTCACTCACTATTGTAGGTTTTTTCATCAACGGCGAGAAGGTTGCTTCTATTGCAAAAGGCGCCTTGGCTGCCCCAACTATATTCTTCATTGTTTCCAATTTAGCCACTTGGGCTGGTAATGGCGGCTTCCAGCGTCCAAAAACTCTTTCTGGTTTATTGCAGGCCTATGTTGACGGTATTCCTTTTTATGCAAATAGCTTAGTCGCGACTGTTGTATTTGGTGCGGTTCTTTTTGGTGGTCAATATCTTTTGACTAAGTCTATAAGCAGAAACCAGCTTGTGTAATTTTGAGCTGTTGTTTTTTCATCTAATGGAAGGCTACCTTCTACTCAGTTTACCTACAGTAAATATCTTCCTCACATGATATAATTGCTATCTGCTCAGCATGTATTGAATTACCAGGAAATGCATACTTATTTTCTTTGTGATAATTGCTGAACGCTGTGAGGTTTGCTTTTCCGTATTCAAAATTTATAAAGAATGATATTATAAGTACAATTGCCCAAGAGATGGGCAGTGAATTTTTAAGAATTCTTTTTTTTGATATCAATATTGTGACAATAAAAATCAATATCGTATAAAGATGTGCATAGATAAGATACCTACTTGAATATGAGCCTGCACCATTGATGCCTTGAGATCTAAATATTGCAGTTACAACAACTGATGCAGTAATAAAAAATAAAACACTCAAAATTTTAGGGTTTTTATAAAAGCGTGAAATCAAAGTTTTATCAATTGGGAAAATTAACCATCGTGATAAAATAATTAAGGTTACGGTGGTGATAAGTACCCTGATAATGCTATTGTAGCAGAAATGGGATCCAAAGAACTTGACAAGAAAAGCAAATATTCCTATTGGGTTTATATTTTCAAAGTTGAAACTTGAACTTTGGTAGCCTTTGAAATACAGGTAAACTCCTATAATTGTTATAAAAATTGAAATTATTATTTTGATTCGATCCCTGTTTAAAACATTAAATAGAATAATTGAGAATCCGGCAATTGCTCCATTTCCGTTTGACAACATACATGCAAGCTGACAGACGAGAGCAATAATTGTCAGGTACGGGTTTTTTTTTGAATAGTAATATATGCTCATGAGGAATAGCATTATAATACCATAGTTTGCTACACTAGCCATTGTCCAAATACTGTTTTCGTAGCTACTTAAATCAAACAGGCAAAAGGAAACTACAAAAATGAACAATCCATATATTTCTCTTACTTGGTCAAAGAAAATTAAACATACGAATAGAGCAATTGATAATAATTGTAAGTTTCCTATTAATAAAAGGTGCTTGAAATTGATATTGCCGAAAAATTCAAAATAACTCGCATATATAATTCTTGAGCTAAATATTCTGTGCTCATTATGTTGGTCTAGTAGGCTGTTTATTTTGTCCGTTATATTCAGGTGTTTCCATCTGTTCAGGAATGAAAGTATTGCGTCATAATCATCATAGAATGGTATATTCACGGCATGACTATATAATGTTTGTGAATATATATATATTGGAAATATTGAGAGTAGAAGAAATAAAAACTGTACAAACGGTTTGTCAATTATTTTCATGGGAAATCCGAGATTTGAAAAAGTATAATATTTCACTAAATTAATGATCTATTAATTAATACCTGAATCCAATGTCCATTTGTAGTTACTGTATTCTAAAAGTTTAGAAACTCAAATAGTTGAGTTTGGTGAAAAGATATTGGATTTATGTCTTTTTTTATAATAGGAGTGAGTCTAAAAAGCTATAAAATGGCTTGCTCATCATTCATTTACTATTAGCAGGTAATTATAACGGAATATTGCTAGCGATTGAAAACATTGGTTATCTGTCTATTTATTAATAGGATGCACCGAAAGAATCAATGGCGTCAACTTAAATTCATGTAGGTAAAGATGTTCCAAAAATGAAACTCAAGCTAGCTCGAAATGACCAATAATGGTAGTTTAGAAATACAAGTAAGTGGCCTATAAGTACTATCATTATTAATTTTATAATATGTCATATCGATTAGTCTCAAAGTCAACATCCTATGCTCGTTAAGTTGGTTTATTAACAGTCTGCTTTTTCACTCCCACAAGGCTTCAGTCTAGTTATTAATAAACCCTAAAATCGCATCCCAGTCATCCAGCAATGGCATATTGACCGCATATTGATTGAATAGTGAAAATAGGAGATAGATCGGGATGATCGAAAACAGTAGAAAATAGCTTTTAATTGGAGCTTTTTTAGTCAATGTCTTTACTTCTTCCTTGCCAATGTGTTTTTTCATGAATGACTGCCTTATTTAATATAGTTTTGTGTTTTCTAGGCATTAAATATAGAGAATTTTATAACTTAGTTTATCATGAATGGTGTATTGCTTATTACTGGGGGCTGTGGTTTTGTCGGTTCTAGTCTTTCTATTCTTTTTAAGACTAAGTATCCTCAACTTCAGGTAATAGCCTTTGATAATCTCAAAAGGAGTGGGTCCGAATTGAACCTAGAACGTTTGAAGTCTTTGGGCATATCCTTTATTCATGGTGACATAAGAAATAAAGAAGATTTTGATCAAATTGGAAAGGTTGATTTCCTAATTGATGCAGCCGCTGAACCCTCAGTTTTGGCTGGAATAGACGACTCGGTTGATTATGTAATCAATACAAATCTGTTTGGTACAGTCAACTGTTTAAATTATGCTGTCAAGCATAAGGCACTTTTTATGTTTTTATCGACAAGCCGTGTTTATCCTTTTGAAACGTTGGATAAACTCTCATATGCTGAATCAGAGACCCGGTTTAATTTGCTGACCAATCAATTGATTTCAGGTGTCTCGCAACTTGGTATTGGTGAAGATTTTCCGTTGACTGGCGCGAGGTCTTTTTATGGGGCTACAAAACTGTCTTCTGAACTTCTTATTGCAGAGTATGTAGAATTCCTTGGGCTTAGGGCAATCATCAATCGCTGTGGTGTTCTTACTGGTCCTTGGCAAATGGGGAAAGTTGACCAAGGTGTTGTTGTCCTTTGGATGGCGCGCCACTTTTGGAAGAAAAATCTAACTTACAATGGGTACGGTGGCCAGGGAAAGCAAGTCAGGGATCTACTTCATGTTAACGATCTTTTTAATCTGATAGACTATCAAATAAAGAATCCAAGCGAATTAATAGGAAAGACTCTAAATGTTGGCGGTGGACTTGACTCTAGTATATCCCTTAAAGAGCTAACTGTAATGTGTGAAAAAATAACCGGAAATACAATATCAATTTCTTCTGTTCCTGAAAATCGAAAGGCCGATGTACGAATATATGTTACGGATAATTCTGAAGTAACAAAGCTGACTGGATGGAAACCAACATATACTGTCGAAGAGATCTTGGTAGAGATTTATGATTGGATTCGTCTTAATGAAGAAAAACTCGCAAAAATTTTGAACTAACATGGGTGTAGCTTTAGTAACCGGATCGGCTGGCTTGATTGGCAGTGAATCTGTAAGTTTTCTTGCTGATAAATTTGAGTCTATTGTTGGAATAGATAACAACCTTAGACAATATTTCTTTGGTCAAGAGGCTTCCACAGATTGGAACAGAATTCGGCTTTCCACCGATTACAGCAATTATAGGCATCATGATATTGATATTAGAGACTTACAGAAGCTTGAAAGTTTATTTTCTGAATACGGGTCATCAATTGAACTTATAGTACATACAGCAGCTCAGCCAAGCCACGATTGGGCTGCGCAAGAGCCTTTGACAGACTTTTCAGTTAACGCTACTGGCACGCTCAATCTTCTTGAATTAACCAGAAAGTATTGTCCAGATGCTGTATTTATTTTCACGTCTACAAATAAGGTTTATGGCGATACGCCCAATTACCTTCCATTAATTGAGCTTGATACTCGATGGGAGATTGACCCCTCACATGCTTATTATAAGGATGGGATTGATGAGCATATGAGCATTGACCAGACCAAGCATTCAATTTTTGGGGCATCAAAAGTAGCCGCTGATGTACTGGTTCAAGAATATGGGAAGTATTTTGGCATGAAAACTGGGATTTTTAGGGGCGGATGTTTGACTGGCCCAAATCATTCTGGAGCCCAGCTACACGGTTTTCTTGCCTATCTGATGAAATGTGCCATCACCGGTCAGCAGTATACCATTTTTGGATATAAAGGGAAGCAAGTGCGTGATAATATTCATAGCAATGATCTTGTCAACATGTTCTGGCATTTTTATAAAAATCCCAGACCTGGGGAGGTTTATAATGCAGGGGGCGGAAGATTTGCCAATTGTTCGATGATGGAAGCTGTTTCACTCTGTGAAAAAATAACTGGCAATAAAATGAATATTGCTTACTCCGAAACCAATCGAATTGGTGATCATATCTGGTATATTAGCAACTTGAATAAGTTTAAAGAACATTATCCCGATTGGAATTGGGAATATGGACTTGAGTTAACCATGTCTCAGATTCATGACAGTATTTCAAGTCGCATGTAACCATTTATTTCTTTTTATAAAACTTAAATATTTTTTCTGAAACTATCTATTGTAATTCCTGCATATAATGAGCAAGATGGCATTTCTGATACGGTCACATCACTGTATAAGACCCTTCATTC
>JBILBU010000035.1:0-19999 GCA_044353505.1 Chitinophagaceae bacterium
TTACACCCTTCCAATCTCACATCTCATTTGTATCTTTGCAAAAAATCGACATCCCCATGACGCAATCCACCATAAGCATAGACGTCAATCTAGACGATCAAAAAATTCCCCATCAGATTTTGTGGAATGCAACACAGTCAAATTCTGAAGCCAAGCAGGAAGCCAAAGCCATGATGATCTCCTTTTGGGATGGCAAAGAAAGGGCGGCACTGAGGATAGATTTGTGGACAAAAGAGATGATGGTTGATGAGATGGCAGATTTTTATTACCAGACCATGATGACCATGGCCGATACTTTTGAGAGAGCAACCCACAAAAAAGAGCTGGTTGAAGAGATGAAAGGCTTTGCAAAGAATTTTTATGCTAAATTCAAAGAATCACAAGAGCAGCAGGCTATTTAGTAAATAGATTAGCCTTTTCCTTTCGTTATTCATTTTTCTCTCAAAAAACTCCCTAATCATATTAAAACAAATAGTTATGTCACTGGAAATAACCATTAACGACAATATTAAAAAGGCCATGTTGGCAAAAGATGAAAAAGGACTTCGTGCCTACAGGGCAATCAAGGCAGCCCTTTTGTTGGCCAAAACTGCAGAAGGCGCAGGCGATACCTTAAGTCCAGATGTTGAAATTAAACTTCTGCAAAAACTTGTTAAGCAAAGAAGAGATTCAATCGAAATCTTCGAACAGCAGAATCGTTCAGATTTGGCCATAAAAGAAAAAGAGGAAGTTGAAGTGATTGAAAAATTTCTCCCAAAGCAAATGAGCGCCGAGGAAATTAAAGAAGTGGTGGCCGCCATCATCAAGGAAACAGGGGTTACCAGCATCAGTGGACTAGGCCAAGTGATGGGGGTTGCCTCAAAGCAATTGGCTGGAAAGGCAGATGGAAAGGCGATTTCAGCAGTTGTAAAAGAATTGCTATCCGCATAAAAGTAGCAGCTTAGGCTCCCTCAACTCCCTCAACTCTCTCAACGTTGATTACAGACATTATCTTTTTAGTTATTCTCTTGCTTGCTGCCTATAAGGGGTGGACCAAGGGGTTTATTATGTCTGTGTTTGTTTTTATCTCTTATCTGGTGGCACTGGGGCTTGCTTTGCATTTTTCTGGTGTGGTGGAGGGGTATATTCGGGCTCATGCTGGTTCAGACAGCAATTGGTATCCGCTGGTTTCATTTCTTCTTGTTCTACTTGCCGGTATGATTGCTGTTCGTTTGATTGGAAAGTTCATAGAAAAGTCGGCAGAGCTACTCTTGTTGGGATTTCTTAACCGATTGATGGGTATTTTGTTTTTCGCGCTCATTTATATTACTTTTTTCTCGGTTACCCTGATTTACTTAGAACGCTTTGACATCATATCAGCCAGCCCCTCATCTGAATCAAGAACGTTCGATTATCTCTGGAGATATGGAAAATGGGTTATCAAGGTCTTCGGGGAATGGCTGCCGGCACTTAAGAATCTGTTTAACGATGCAAGGGAAATTATACAACAAAAATCAACAGTTTTAGCTTCCTAAGGGGTCCATTTCTCCTCCCCGAATGGGTTATATCAGGCATTTTGCCTTTCTTTGTTGTTATTCAAGGTTATTTTACCACTTTAATATCCTTTCAGGAAAGTATTTATGAGTTTAAATTACGAGGTTCAACAAATTGGGAAGTTCAAGTTTATAGAAGTGGGTGAGGGCGAGCCGCTTATTTTACTTCATGGACTTTTTGGTGCGATGAGCAATTTCATAGGAATCATTGAGCATTTTAAGCATACGCATAAGGTAGTTGTGCCAATCTTGCCATTATTTGAGCTGGATATCTTGCATACAACAGTGGGCGGACTAGAAAAACATTTTAGTAAATTCATAGAGCAAAGGGGGTATCAAAACATCAACTTACTCGGGAATTCTTTAGGGGGCCACATTGCCTTAGTGCATGTCTTGAAGTCACATGATAAAATAAAGTCTTTGATATTAACCGGCAGTTCTGGACTTTTTGAGAACGGCATGGGTGACACATATCCTCGAAGGGGTGATTATGAATATATCAGGAAAAAGACTGAAATGACT
Source organism: Chitinophagaceae bacterium (assembly GCA_044353505.1). Lineage (GTDB taxonomy): Bacteria > Bacteroidota > Bacteroidia > Chitinophagales > Chitinophagaceae > Pollutibacter. The sequence goes on from JBILBU010000035.1 coordinate 2,055, forward strand.
TTTTACGATCCCAATACAGCTACCAAGGAATTGGTGGACGAGGTATACCAGATCGTTAATGAGAGAATGAAGACGCTTAAAGTGATATCGTTGGCTCGAAGCGCAATCAAAAATAACCTGGGTGATGACCTCAGAAAAATCACCCTTCCTACCTTATTGATTTGGGGAAATAATGACAGCATTACACCTCCTTTTGTGGGCAGGGAATTTAATAAGCTTATTCCCAATAGTGAAATACACTTTATTGATCATTGTGGGCATGCTCCAATGATGGAAGTTCCAAAAGAGTTTAACATAATACTAGAACAATTTTTTCAGAAATTGAAAACAACTGCAGCGAATTAATTGTATTAATGGTCTAACTTATTACAGATGACCTATTGTAGCCAGCTTCTTGAAACTTCATTGAACACGGCCGACCTCCGCGATAGTATTTCTCATGCCCTTGAATTAGCCAAAGAAAACAGGTATCAACATCTCCCTGTATTGGATGGAGCACAATACGTTGGACTCATTGGGGTGGATGATCTGGAAGATGCACAAGACCCCACTGTTGAACTTATTTCTCTACAACCAATTTTTACCAAACCCTTTGTTCGTTCAGCAGACCACTTTCTGCAAGCGTTAAGGATGAGGGCCAAATATTTTGTTGACCTCATCCCTGTTGTAAACGAAGAAAATGAATGGGAGGGAGCTGTAGGGGATGAAAAATTGTTGGACAATCTTTCAAAGCTTACTGGAGTTTCTGATAGCGGCTCAATTGTGGTATTGAGTATGCCTATTCATGATTATGCACCAGGAGAAATCAATAGACTCGTAGAATCAAATGATGCAATGATTATGCACATGAACTCCCAGCAAGATCCTCATTCTGGAACAATGCAAGTGGTGCTAAGAATCAATAAAGAAGAGGTTTCAGACCTTATTGCAACTTTTCAGCGGCATGAGTATAATGTGCTATATTATTATGGCGACGAATCGTATGACAACTCATTGCAGAACAACTTGGATCACCTGTTGAATTATTTAAACATTTGAGGCTGTATACATTTGATGTAAGGGCTAGGCTTATTTGCTGAATCATAAAATTTAACAAGATCTTGCATCACCATTCTCTTCTCTCTCAACGTAGGTGTTTCGTTTTCATTACCTTCCCACAATGAATGTTTTGCATAAAAAGCTTTTCATTCTGCTCTTCCTAAAGATGATCACTGGTTGTCTTATGGCTCAGGATTTGGTTAGCGAAGAACATGAAGATGATGCGGTACTTAAGAGTTCCCTTATTACAATACGCAGTGTGTTGATTAACGGAAATCGAAAGACAAAAAAGTATATTGTAGCAAGAGAGGTGGTATTTAATGAGGGGCAGTCTTACTCGATTTCTACTATTCTTGATGGAATACGGATAAGTGGTCAGAACCTCATGAACACCGCATTGTTTGTAGATGCTAAAGTTGGGTTTACAAATTGGCAAAACGACAGCATGGATATTTATGTGGAAGTTGAAGAGCGCTGGTATTATTTCCCCTTGCCCTATTTCAAACCTGCTGATCGAAGTTGGGTAGTATGGATGAATGATTATAAATCAAGTGTAGATCGAATAAATTATGGAATCAAGTTTCTTGGAAGAAATATAACAGGAAGAAACGACAGATTAAATATCTGGCTAATTAGTGGGTATACGCAAAAATTTGCCTTAAAATATTATAACCCATTTGCAGATAATACCCTTCGTCATGGTTGGGGTTTTGATTTTTTTTATGCCCGCAATAGAGAGGTTAATTACAACACTTCAGAAAATAAGCAACAGTTTTTTAATAATCCTGCCAGGTTCATCAAGAAGCAAATGTATGTTGGAGGAATATACTCTTATCGTAGAGGTTCTGTTGAACGCCACTACCTAAAGTTTGGCTTGCAACATGAGTCTGTCGACGATTCGGTTATAACCTTGAATAGAAACTATTTTGGGTCTGGGAATGCAAATGTTTTTTATCCCGAGCTAAAATATACATATCAATATTTTGGAGTCAATTATCTACCCTATCCTACAAAGGGAAGGTCAATTGAAGTTGAGTTTACGCGAAAGGGACTTAATAAGAGAGTCAACCTCACCCAATTTAATTTTATAGTTGGGCGCTATATTCCGTTGCCACAAAATTTTTATTTTAGTACCATAGCCAATATCAACCTAAAGCTACCTTTTAATCAGCCCTACTTTAATCAACCCCTGCTTGGGTATCATGATGCTTTTTTGCGCGGACTTGAATATTATGTAGTTGATGGCGTTGCTGGTGGATTTATTAGAAATACAATCGGGAAAGAGATATTTTCTTATGTGGCTCCGACTGGATTTAAATCAAAAACCTATGCAAGAATCCCCTTTAAGTTTTACATCAAGGGGTATGCCGATGTTGGGTATGTCTACAACAAAACCAACTCAATTTCCAACTCGCTCAATAACAAGCTGATGTATACCGGCGGAATTGGGATCGATGTTGTTAGCATTTATGATATAGTTTTTCGAATAGAATATAGTTTTAATCAATTTCGCCAGGGAGGAGTTTTTGTTCACAAGCCAGGGGTCACGAATTAACGAAGTCCTTCCTGCCAATCTGAGACGCCCCTGCATCGTTTTTATCCTGATGTCACATTCTTCATTTTTCATCACTAACTTCGACATAAGATCAAGAAAATGAAAGTTGCAATATATAGCCGCGGTATACAATCATTACAGCCCAGTGATTTAATCAGCATACACGAAGCCCTTGTCAAGGCCGAGATTACACCCGTTTTTTTCAGCGATCTCTTTCAGCAATACCGAAACGAATTTATTGAATCCAATCAGGTTGATACGTTCTCAAGTGCAAACGACCTGAAAGATGATATCGATGCGATGATTAGTTTAGGTGGCGACGGAACCCTTCTTGATACCGTTTGCTTGGTCAGGGATAAACAAATACCTGTTTTGGGAATCAATTATGGAAGACTCGGTTTTCTCGCCAGTTTAGGTAAGGAAAATATTGCTGCCGCTGTAGATGCTTTAAAATCCAGGACATATGTGCTTGACAAAAGAGGACTTCTTCACCTTGATGCAAGCATCCCGCTTTTTGGAGCAGAGCCGTTTGCACTCAATGAGTTCACCATTCATAAGCGCGAGTTTTCTCCGATGATCAAAATACATACCTATCTGAACGGTGAATTTCTCAATACATTTTGGGCAGATGGATTGATTGTTTCAACTCCTACAGGATCCACAGGATATTCTTTAAGCTGCAACGGTCCGGTAGTATTTCCCGATAGCGAGAGCTTTGTTATCACTCCCATCGCTCCACACAATCTTAACATCAGACCAATTGTAGTACCTAACCACAACGTAGTTTCATTTGAAGTTGAAGGAAGGGTAGATGATTTTATATGTACTTTGGATTCACGCAAGGAGTTGGTAGAGAAAAGTGTTCAGTTGGCCATCAAAAAGGAAAACTTTTGCTTTAACCTGGTCAGGCTGAATGAAAATAACTTTCTTAGAACCTTGAGGGAAAAATTGACTTGGGGTTTTGATACTAGAAATAGATGAAAGTCTTGAACTATTGGATCTGACGATTGGTCAATATGCATTCATCAATTCTACCGTCACTTCGAAAACCTCCCTTAAATCTCTCTTTCCATATATACACAGCTAATTTTATAATTTTAATAACTTCTTTGTTTCAGCATCTCGCCTCCCACAGCTTATTTTTACAACCCATGCTCAAGATCGCAGCTTCTATATTCATCGCCTTAGCGTTCAGTTTTTGTGCAATTGCTCAAAATGAAGCAATCGTTCAGGAAGGTGAGCTAGGCATCAGTTTTGGAGGGGCACACTATTTTGGGGACATTAACAACAGAAGTGCGATTGACAAACCCTCTCCCGCTGTTGGAGTATATTTCAAAAAACAGTTTGGTCAATATATTGCCGTAAGGGTTAGTGGTCATTATGCAAAGGTTGGATATGCAGATGAATACAGCAATGTTGAATTTCAACAGCGAAGAAACCTCAACTTCAGTAGCCAGATTTGGGAAATGGCAGTTCAAGGAGATTTTAATTTTTTCAATTTCATTCCAGGAGATCCTTCCTATAAGTTTACCCCCTATGTTACGCTTGGTGTTGGAAGCATGAATTATGACCCCTATACTTTTTTAGAAGGGAAGAAATATTTTCTTAGAAAGCTTGGAACCGAAGGTCAGGGCTCTGCCCTTTTCCCCGAAAGAAAGGCCTATCGGAATCAGGCATTCTGTTTTCCCCTAGGAATGGGAATAAAATACAACTTGGGTAAAAATATAAACCTTTCATTCGAGGTTACCTACCGCTTTACATCCACTGATTATCTAGACGACGTGAGTTCATCATATGCCGGCATCACTGCATTTCCCCCATTGGGTAATGGCAATCCTTCACCGGCATTTCTATTGCAGGACAGATCTTACGAAACAGGGTCACGTATTGGTGAAATTGGAAGGCAACGTGGATTTAGTGAGCAAAAAGATCAATATGTTATCGCAGAAATTGGCATATCAATATCTTTTAGTTCTTATAAATGCGCGAATCCCAAATAAAAATCGATGGATGGGTTGATTCAGTTTTTCTGTGCACAACCCCTTTCTAGAATTACCTTATCAATCTCAACTCTCCCATCTCTTGAAATTTAGTAACTTTGCCTCCATGTCCTCAAAAAACCAAATCATAACTGAACGCATCCCCAAACACATTGCCATCATCATGGATGGAAATGGCAGGTGGGCTCAGGAGAGAGGGCAGGATCGAATATTCGGCCATATCAATGGCGTCAAAAGTGTCAGAGAAGTTGTTGAGGGAGCTGCCGAGTTGGGCGTCAAATACCTTACCCTGTATGCATTTTCTACCGAGAATTGGGAAAGGCCAGAAAAAGAGGTGACCGGATTAATGGAATTGATGGTAGATACAATTCGCAAAGAGGTTGCCACACTAATCAAAAATAATATCAAGCTGAGTGTTATAGGTGAACTTTCTATGCTCCCTGAACATGCCAAGACCGCCCTGAAGGAGGCCTTGAATCTTACAGCAGCGAATACGGGCCTTAATCTGGTCGTTGCCTTAAGTTATAGCTCTAGGTGGGAGATTGGAGAAGCCATCAAAAAGATTGTACAAGAAGTTAGCAATGGCGATCTTGATCCGAACAGGATCAATCAGGATACGTTGCAGCAATTCCTATACACCAGTGAGATTCCCGATCCGGAGTTGATGATTCGTACCAGCGGGGAATATCGAATCAGCAACTTCCTACTCTATCAATTGGCCTATGCTGAACTGTATTTTACACCAACCCACTGGCCAGATTTCAGGAAGGAACACCTGTATGATGCTCTTGTTGATTACCAAAAGCGTGACAGGAGGTTTGGTAAAGTAAAGGGTTAAAATCGCCACAAATCTACCAGTTGAGAACAAGGGATTGGCCCGTTGTACTAAATGAGGTTGTATTTGGGCAGTTGTCTTAAGTTTTTCCCTTAAACAAGACTTTAAACTTGACCCCAGCCCCTAAACACAGCTTCTTTAACAAGAAATTAGACAAAAAGCCGTTATTTTGCCCACTGAAACCATGAACTTGATGAAGAGGATTTTTTCGCTGTCCATTTTACTAGGAATTCTATTTACCTCAAACAGCGTTGTTGCACAAATCGATACCCTTCCTGGGGCTTCCGCAGATCCTGCTCTGATGGCAATTTTCGATGCAAAATATCCTAGGAAATATACAATCGCAGACATTAAAGTAACAGGAAATGTCGTTTTTGATCCCGCCATTGTTATCTCAGTATCTGGAATGGCTGTAGGCGATCAAGTTACGATACCAGGCGGTGATCAGTTTGCAAAAGCGATCAGTAAGTTGTGGACGCAAAACATGTTCACCAACATCAATATTTATATCGTAAAGTTGGAGGGGGATGATATTTGGTTAGAGATCGTTGCAGAAGAACGCCCAATGCTTTCAGACTTTAAGTTTAAAGGTGTAAAAAAGACAGAGGCAGATGAGTTGAAAGATAAAGTTGGGCTTGTGAAGTCAAGAGTGGTGACCGACAACATGAGGATTTCAGCAAAGGAAAATATCGTTAAGTTTTTTATAGACAAAGGCTACCAGGGCGCTGCAGTTGATATCGAAGAGAATCCTGACCCGGCCTCACCGCAAAAAGTTGTTCTTACTTTTAATGTCAAAAAGGGGAATAAGGTCAGAATTTCAGACATCTATTTCTTTGGGAATGAAGCGGTCTCTTCATTGGCATTGAAAAAGAAAATGAAAGGAACAAAAGAGATGTCAAAGCTGACCTTGTTTCCGGATACTGCAATGAGTCCTTATGGAAGCATTCCCAAAGTTGGGCTTAAAGAATTTTTGAGGGACAAGGGATATCTTAAGCCATCAAAAATCAAGGATTATCTCGATAAGAGCGCAAGGTTCAAACTCTTCGCATCTGCAAAGTTCAAAGAAACAAAGTATGCAGAAGATAAGGAAAGTATTCTGGCCCACTACAATTCTTTGGGCTATCGTGATGCGGTGATTGAAGCCGATACACAAACCTATAACCTGAAAGGGAAACTTGATGTTTCTCTAAAAATAAACGAAGGAAATAAATACTATTTTGGAAACACAACCTGGAAGGGAAACACCAAGTATCCTGATAGTATTTTAAATATGTTGTTGGGTATCAAAAAAGGAGAGATCTATAATCTTGAGGTGCTGAACAAAAAATTAGGTAAGCAGGTTTCTCCTGAAGGTGGTGATATTAGTTCATTGTACATGGATGATGGTTACTTGTTTTTCTCAATAAACCCTACTGAAACCTCTGTATACAACGATACGATTGACCATGAAATACGTATACAAGAAGGACCTCAGGCTAGCATTAAGAATGTCAACATCACAGGAAATGACAAAACCAAGGAACACGTAATTCGTAGGGAGTTAAGGACGGTTCCGGGTGAAAAATTTAGCAGGGCAGACCTTATCCGTTCACAGCGGGAGATCATCAACCTGGGATATTTTAACCAAGAAAAATTAGGCATGAATCCAGTTCCTAATCAGGACGACGGAACAGTAGATATCAACTACACCGTGGAAGAAAAATCTGCAGATCAGCTTGAGCTGAGCGCCGGATGGGGCGGTGGAATTGGACTCACCGGCACATTGGGCGTAACCTTTAATAACTTCTCAATTAAAAATATTCTTAGGAAGACGGCTTGGGACCCCTTGCCAACAGGCGATGGTCAAAAATTAAGCTTGCGCTTTCAGTCTAACGGTAGATTCTTCCGCTCATTAAATTTTTCATTCACAGAACCATGGTTGGGTGGCAAGAAAAGAAACTCATTGTCATTCAATGTATTCAACACCAAATTCACCAACGCCTCTAATCCATATACAGGAAGGTTTGATCGGGCCTACTCAGATTCCTCATATTTGAGTACATCTGGTGTTACGGTCTCACTGGGCAAGCAGCTGAAATGGCCGGATGACTTCTTTTCTTTCATCACCTCAGTAAGCTTTGTTCAGTATAAGGCTAGAAACTATTCTATCTTCCCATCTTTCTCTACAGGAGTCTCGAATAACTTCAACGTAAAATTCGGACTACAAAGAACTTCGATCGATCAACCAATCTTCCCTAGAAGTGGCTCAAATTTCCTTCTCACTGCTGCATTCACTCCACCTTGGTCATTTATCAATGGTGTGAACAAAGCAGATGTGTTTAAGCTGGTAGAGTATCACAAGTGGCGTTTCAACTCTGAATGGTTTGTGCCTATTGGTAAACCTGCAGGAGAGGAGAAGAACAGGCAGTTTGTAATGCGTATGGCTGCTAAGTTTGGGTTTATCGGCAAGTACAATAGGGACTTACCCATCTCACCTTTTGAGCGTTTCCAAGTGGGTGACGCCGGACTTACCAATAATTTTGGTGTATTGGGATATGATATCATTGCCCATAGGGGGTATCCGGTGTATGAAAAATCTGACCCCACCATTAACCCCGACAGGCAGAACGCAAGTAATTTCTTTACGATATTTAATAAGTACACGCTTGAAATGCGCTACCCTTTCGTGACCAATCCGAGCAGTACAATATATGGACTTGCTTTTTACGAAGCGGCTAATGGTTGGTATTCGTTCAAGGAATGGAATCCTTTTGAGTTGAGGCGTTCGATGGGGTTAGGAGTTAGGTTCTTCCTTCCAATGTTTGGACTTCTTGGGTTTGATTATGGAATTGGACTCGACAGAATTTCAACAACGGGGAAAATTAAAGATGCTGCCAAGTTTACTTTCATGCTTGGGTTTGAACCAGAATAGGAAACAAGAGGTATCGTGAACTTATAGATAGGTAGAAAAAATAATTTTATACATTCCTAACGCTCACAACAAGAGCGCTCAATATTTATAGATATGAAAAAGTTTATTTTTCTTTTTGCCTTTGTTGTTCTAGCCAACCAAGTAGAAGCCCAGCGTTATGCAGTGATTGATACAAGATATATTCTTGGGAAGCTCCCCGCTTATGCAGAAGCACAGAAAAAGCTTGATGCATTCAGCGTTCAGTGGCAATCTGAAATTGATGAAAAACAGGCTGTATTGGATCAGTTGTATAGAAATTTTGAGTCGGAGCGGGTCATGTTAAGCGAGGAGTTGCTTAAAAAACGAGAAGATGAGTTGTTCAACAAAGAAAAAGAGCTAAGGGATTTGCAAAAAAAGCGCTTTGGATTTGAAGGTGATCTGTTTAAGAGACGCCAAGAACTGGTGAAACCTATACAAGACAGGGTATATAATGCAGTTCAGAAGCTGGCAGTCAACCGCCAATACGACCTAATCCTAGATAAAAGTGAAGGAATTACCATTATCTTTGCGGACCCTAAACTCGACAAAAGCGACGATGTCCTAAAAGAGTTATCGGGGAAATAAAAAAAGCATATTTTCGAATCACATAAAACAATCAAATAGCAATGAGAAAATTTTTAACAATGGGCTTGGTGGCGATTGCATTAGTAGCATTCAATCCTTCCCTTAACGCGCAAATCAAGACAGGAGTAATCAGTATCGACGAGGTTGTTCAATTACTCCCTGAGTACAAGAAAGCAGTTGCTGAAATGTCGCAATTTGACAGTGCACTTCAGATCAATTACACTGAAACATTAAAAGAACTTAACCGCCAAGACAGCATATTTAAAGCAGATTCTACAAAGATGTCTGCAGCAATAAAAACTGCAAACAGAGAAAAGCAAAGAAAACTTTTTGCTGAACTTCAAGGTTTTGAGCAAGGATATCAGCAGCAAATGCAACAGAAGCAGGAAGAGCTTATGGCGCCAGTAGCCCAAAGGGCGAACCAGCTGATTGCTGAGGTTGCCAAGGCAAATGGATTCACTCATGTATTTAGAAAAGAGGCTTTGGTTGTTTCTCCGGATACGGATGATCTACTACCTCTGGTAAAGAAAAAAATTGATGCAGGAGCAGTCGCGAAACCAGCAGCAAAATAAATTAACTGACCGAAACAATTGTTTCGGTCTTTTTTTATCATGCAATACAAGCACCCGATAGGGGTTTTTGATTCAGGATTAGGCGGACTAACAGTCTTAAAAGAGATTGTTGGTGCAATGCCGAAGTATGATTATATCTATTTGGGAGATAGTGCAAGAGCCCCGTATGGCCCACGCTCCTTTGAAACGGTCTATCAATACACACTTGAAGCTGTCAATTGGCTTTTTAGCCAGGGTTGCCCACTTGTGATTCTTGCCTGCAACACTTCCTCAGCAAAAGCCTTGAGAACCATTCAGCAAAAAGACCTGGCTGGCATAGATTCAACAAAACGGGTATTGGGCGTGATTAGGCCCACCACAGAGGTGATAGGAGATTATACCGAAACTGGCCATATCGGAATACTCGGAACTAAGGGCACAGTAGATTCTGGTTCCTACGTGATAGAAATTGGTAAGGCCTTTCCTGAGGTTCAGGTGTATCAACAAGCTTGTCCGGCTTGGGTCCCATTGGTTGAATCAGGGGAATACCTGACAGATAGGGCAGACTCCATTATTCAGGACTGCATCGATAAATTAATATCACAGTCTGATTTGATTGATACCATACTGCTTGCCTGCACCCATTATCCATTGCTTGCGCCCAAAATAAAGGCCCACTTGCCCAATAGGATATCGGTAGTTTCACAAGGTGATATCGTAGCAGGAAGCCTAGGCGCCTATCTTGGCCGTCATCCTGAGATGGAAAGTCGGCTCACTCAAGGGGGCTCCATTTCATTCTACTCAACAGGAGATACAATCGCTTTTAACAAAGGAGCTTCGGTTTTTTGGGGACAAGAAGTAGATGCAGAAACCGCAGTGTTATAAAGGACTAATTCTTCGAAACTTAGCCTAATCCCATATTTGATTTCTATCCAAAAAACACTACCTTTGCCGTCCTTTCACAATTTCTCGGGTGTGGTGACCCGTGAACGAATTGGACAGAATAGGTCGCTTCTCCGACCATTGTTTCAACACAAAAAGGAAAAAAAAGAATTATGAAACGTACATTTCAACCCCATCGCAGACGTAGAAAGTCTGTACACGGATTTCGCAAACGAATGGAATCAGCAAACGGCCGTGCCGTATTGGCCAGCAGAAGGAAAAAAGGCCGCAAGAAATTGTCGGTATCTGACGAAAGCAGACTTAAGTAAGCAGATTATTCTTCTATTTAATATCATTGTAGCTCCGGATTATTATCTGGGGCTATTTTTGTAATAGAAATGTGTGAGATAGTGTAAATGATCCGTGATGGTTTTCCAGTCTGTGCAGTGTAACATTTGGTAACAAATCCAATCTCACCTTAACTTTATCATCTAAATCCTCCCAACATTGCCACTAGCTCAGTCCCTTTCTAAAAAAGAACGTTTAAAAAGCTACCAAAAGATTCGGCAGCTTTTTGAAAAGGGAGAGCGATTTCGGCAGCCTCCTTTGTTGGTGTATTATGTTATATCAAAGGAAGCCTCAGATGAAAAGGTTGGCGACCCCCTTCAAATGGGAGTTTCAGTAGGCGCAAGGAGCTTTAAAAAAGCAGTAGACCGGAACCTGCTGAAACGGAGAATAAGGGAAGCATACAGAAAACAGAAACAAGACCTGAGGGAAATGCTGTTGGCAAAAGGGTTATCTATGGGAGTATTTTTTGTTTTTACCAATACGTCCATCAGTGAATATGCAGAAATAGAACTCGCTATGAAATCCGCCCTAAAAAAACTCTGTTCTATAAATTCAAACTGACTGCATCTGCATCAACAAATAAACAACTAAACCTCTCTCAACCTTACCCTCATGACAGATGAATATTTTATGAAAATGGCCCTTCGTGAGGCAGAAAGGGCATATGAAGAAGGGGAAGTGCCAGTAGGCGCGGTAGTTGTAATGAATCAAAAGATTATCTCTCGGGGATATAACATGGTTGAAAAGCTAAACGACCCAACAGCCCACGCTGAAATTATAGCCCTGACTTCAGCATTTAATCTGCTAGGGTCCAAATATCTTCCAGACGCAACCCTTTATTCCACAGTTGAACCCTGTCTTATGTGTGCCGGGGCTCTTTATTGGAGTAAAGTTGGTCGGATTATTTGGGGAGCATCAGATATTAAAAATGGTCATCAAGTGTATACAAACGATAGAAACCCCTTTCATCCTAAGGCTCAGGTGCTTACGGGGCTTTTAGCAGAGGAAGCCAGTGAATTGATGAAGGCTTTTTTTAAGGCGAAAAGATAGTTTTCTTGATATTTGCGTCATTTTTTGTTTGCCATTAGAGCACTTCTTTGAAAATTACCAAACACTAAGCCCCAAACTCTCAACTCTTAAAGTATATTTGCCAAAAAACCAAACGAACTATGCCATTTACACTACCCGCACTACCATACGCACATGATGCACTTGAGCCCCATATTGATACACTGACAATGCAGATTCATCATGGCAAGCATCACCAAGCATATATTGACAACCTAAACAAAGCACTTGCCGGCACACCGAACGAGGGGAAGTCGATCGAAGAGCTTGTAGCTGCTGCTGGATATATCTCTCCTGCTGTACGTAACAATGGCGGTGGACATTGGAACCATACCTTTTTCTGGGAAAGTCTTGCTCCCAATGCAGGTGGATTGCCTGAAGGCGCCCTTGGCGCTGCAATAGATGCTTCCTTTGGATCATTTGATGCGTTTAGAGAGAAATTCAACAACGCAGGCTTGACCCGTTTCGGAAGTGGGTGGGCTTGGTTGATTATAAAAGACGGCGCATTAGAAATATGCTCAACGCCCAACCAAGATAATCCACTGATGGACGTTGCCGAAACAAAAGGCACACCAATCCTTGGTGCTGATGTTTGGGAACATGCCTATTACCTGAAATATCAGAATAGAAGGGCAGATTACCTTACTTCTTTTTGGTCTGTTGTAAACTGGAAAAAAATAGCTGAACGTTTTCAAGCAGGATCATAGCCGCTACCGCCCCAGGGGTGGCAGCTCGAAATTCTTTTAAGGGCCTTTCCAAGGCCCTTAAATATTCCATACTTTCTTAAGGCGTCCATGGCATATCTGGAGCAGGTGGGCGTATACCGGCACCTCGGCCCTATCCATGGTGAAATCACCAGTCGATAGATCTTTATCAGCAAAATAAATGGGGAGATAACCAATGTTCTCCAGGTGATTTTAAGCGAACTCATCTGATGTAAAGCTATTAAATCCTGTCCAAACACCCGAAAAGCAAGAGAATAATACCCCTAATCATTGGTTAAATTGACTTGTTAAAAGCGCCAACTGTATTGAATTTTATCAAAACAGTACAGCATGCCAAATTACTTTCAATTTAATTCAATCAATCGTCTCAATGATCAAATCAAAGATGAGTTGATGTCATCTCATCCAAGCCGGGCTATCCCAGTGTCAATTGGACTAACAATTAAAAAGAAGATCTGCTTTCACGAACAAATCTTTCCCTCCACCGAGTTGTCAGACTCAGAGATAAGCAGTCTTCTTGAAAGGTGGATGATTGCCATGAGGTATCACCGCATCCTCTTGGTGTTTAATGATGCGGAGGAAAGCAAGAGGGCACGATATGACTTCATATCTACTGTTATTCTGGAGATGGAGCTGCCGCCGCATCCGCCGGAGATGCAATTCTGTTTTGTATATGACAGCATTCCAGATAACACATTGGCGGGAAGTCCGGATCAACTCATGCGATCTATTTTAGTACCTATCTTGAACAAAGAAAGGATTCCCCATTTTCAGTTTATCAATAAGCGGGTTAAATTGAACACATTTGATAACCTCTCAGAGCCAGAACTTCACTATTTAATTGGAAGGTATCAACAGCGCTATACCTCCATCTCCAGCCTATCGGTTAGTTTTGTCGACAAAAAACTAGTTAACAACAGGGTTGTGTTTCGAGGTAGGCATGAAACGGGGTATTGCTTCGATAGTCATTGTGAAATTGTTAGAGGCCTTTGGGAGATCGAACTGGCCTACTATAACGAAGCGTGGAAGGTAGTAAGTATACAGATTGAGGGAGTGGAATTTTAACCTTTGCTAGTCGCCTGCACGCCTTCTCCGCCCCTTGTTCCTTCACCCCTTTATCTTAACTTCGCTTTTCTTATTAAATCAGAATTTTTGTCAAACGAACGATCATTTTTTAAGCGGCTGAGAACAGGTGACGGGGAGCAATCGGAGATGAGCTTTATTGATCATCTCGAAATCTTGCGTTGGCATATTGTTCGATCTGCTATTGCAATTGTGAGTAGTGCGATTCTTTTTTTTATTTATATCGATGAGATATTTGATAAAGTAATTATGGGACCAACACATAATGATTTTATCTCCTATCGGATATTCTGTAGCCTGAGTCATTTGCTGGGTATGGGCGATTCTTTGTGTATGCCACCAATGAAGATGAACCTTCAGGTGACATCGATTAGCGGAACATTTATGTCGAGCATCACCATTGCCATTTCTGGGGGAATACTACTTGCTCTTCCTTTTGTGTTTTGGGAGGTGTGGAAATTTATCAAACCAGCACTTAAGCCAAGTGAGCTGAAGTATACTCAAGGCATTATTTTTTGGGTAAGTATGTTTTTCTTTATTGGGGCGGCTTTCGGCTATTTTATGTTGGCGCCATTCACATTTAATTTTTTATCTAATTATACAATTGGTGCAATGGGTGCCATTGACTACCGTCCAACATTATCAGATTATCTCGACACGCTCATCGATATCACCTTGGGAGCAGGCATTGCCTTTGAATTGCCCATGGCTACATGGCTTTTATCTAAACTTGGTATTATCACACCCGGGTTCCTTAGAGAATACAGGAAGTATGCCTACGTAGTGTTGTTGGTTCTTGCGGCTATCATCACGCCCTCGCCGGATTGGGGCTCACAGCTGATTGTGGTTATACCATTGGTCATGCTTTATGAGATCAGTATTTTCATTGCTGCTAGGATTCAGAAGAAGAGAGATGCTGAATGGGAATAAGATCGTCGGTGAACAGGAATAATCATTGAGCTATTTTAATTCTACTGCTCCAAAAAATAAATATATACCATGAAACTTTCAATAGGATCAGATCACGCAGGGTTCAATTACAAAGAAGCAATCAAGGATCATTTGATTGGTGCCGGTCATGATGTGGAAGATTGCGGAACCTTTACTGAAACTTCATGCGATTACCCCGACTATGCACATGCAGTGGCTGCTTCAGTGGAGCAGGGGAAGTCTCAAATGGGAGTACTCATTTGTGGTTCGGCAAATGGAGTTTGTATTACTGCCAATAAGCATGCCGCGATAAGAGCTGCACTATGTTGGGAAAAAGAAATTGCAGTTCTTGCCCGCTCGCATAACGATGCGAATGTGATTTGTATCCCCGCTCGATTTGTATCTATAGATGATGCCTTGCAAATGACTGATGCGTTCATTGCTACTGAATTTGAGGGTGGAAGGCATGCGTTGCGAGTAGGGAAGATCTAGGATAAAATTTTCATAAGATGATTAAGGTGTATGGCGTAGAAATCACCCCG
Source organism: Chitinophagaceae bacterium (assembly GCA_044353505.1). Taxonomy (GTDB): domain Bacteria; phylum Bacteroidota; class Bacteroidia; order Chitinophagales; family Chitinophagaceae; genus Pollutibacter. Next base: position 17,126 of record JBILBU010000035.1, read on the forward strand.
TCAACTCTTGGCTCCCAAGCTCCGAGAGGTTTCTTGTGGTGTAAACCTCCCCGTCACCGATGTCGCCTCGGCTTCGCGGAAAGAAATGTGCTAACAGACTCACAACATGAGCGCGGGTTATTGTGGTGTAAACCTCCCCGTCACCGATGTCGCCTCGGCTTCGCGAGGCTCCCTCGGTGACACCCCTCCTTTCCTCGCTTCGCTCGGTAAGAGGGGAGTCTTATGGAGAAATCTTCACAACGTAGTACTAGTCTGATTAAGTAAACAAGAGCAGCCCCCGCGAGTTATAAGTCCCCTCCTGAAAGGAGGGGTGGCACCGAGGAGCCTCGCGAAGCCGAGGCGACATCGGTGACGGGGTGGTCCCCACCAGTTTTAAAACATTTCTTGATTTCACTCAACACATATTCCAGATCTTTGAAAACCAATCTATTTTCAAACCTGATTATTCTTACACCATAAGAAGCTATAATAGCCTCCCTCCATTTATCTTTCCTTTTTCCCTCTGGAGTATAATGATGATTGCCATCAAGCTCGATTCCTAGCTTTTCCTCCGGGCAATAGAAGTCCAGAATAAAATTTCCTACACTGTGCTGGCGTCTGAATTTTCGACCACCTAGTTTCCTGTTTTTAATTTTTATCCAGAGCCTGCACTCCGCTCGGGTAGAGCCGTTCCGAAGTTTCTTACGAAATTTCTCCAATTCCTTTTTATTGTGAATAATCATGCATATTATTTAAATGGGGTAAAAATAATATGCCACGAAGGCCATTTCATGTGAAATACAACGAAGTAATTGTGTTTTAAACCTGACCAAATAATGGCTAAGTTCCCTTGTTCATAACCACATTTTATTATCCGGTATTTCTATTCTAATTTTAATTTCAGTCAGTTTACCATTAACCATCTTTTTACTTGTAAAAAAGTCTTGGTCAGCTTTCTCAAAACCTAAACCTTGTTTATTTATGAAGCCAATATTGAACCTATCTTTTCTTTTGCTTTTTTGCACATCCACTTTTGCTCAAAAAAACAAGGTTGCTGACCCTAAAAAATATGCTGCAACCATCACTGCTGCCGACTTGAGTAAGCACCTCTATATTGTTGCTGGTGCTGAAATGGAAGGCCGCGAAACAGCAACCGAAGGCCAGCGCAAAGCTGCGGCATATATCGAAAATCATTTTAAATCGCTTGGCTTAAAGCCCGCTAACAAAGAAAGCTTCCAGCAATTTTTTCCTGTATACAAAGATGAGCCGGGCAAAACTGAATTGGTGCTCAATGGCAAGCCTTTTGAAGCGTACAAAGATTTTAGTCCAGTGTCACAATGGAACAAAAGCACCACAGACTATTTTTCTGAATTGGTGTTTGTCGGTCATGGTATAGTTGACCAAGGAGTTGATGATTACGACGGAATTAATGTTTCTGGTAAACTGGTCCTTTTACTCGATGGTGCCCCAAGTGGATTCAAACCTTCTGTACCCGGTTTTCGATCTTCAATGAGCATGTATGGCAAAATTACCACGGCGCGGGAAAAAGGTGCAGCCGCTGTAATTATTACTGGCGCAGGGTTCCCCCGTAAGGAGCCCTTAGGTGATGGAAATCAATATGTTGACCTATACAAAGCGGTGCAATTTCCAAATACATTCATAGTTTCTGATGCTACAGCAAATGCAATTGTTGGAAACGACTCTTCCTGGAAGGCCTGGAAAGAGGCTGCTAAATCTGGCAAGTTTGAAAAAACAATCATTTCCGCCAACCTGCAATTGGGTTATGCTAAGAAACTAATTGAATTGGAGAGTAGCAATGTACTTGCTTATCTAGAGGGTTCAGACAAAAAAGATGAATGGTTGGTCCTCACTGCCCATTATGACCACCTCGGTAAAAGGGGGGATGTAATCTATTACGGTGCTGATGATGATGGCTCCGGAACTGTTGGAATACTAGAAATAGCAGAGGCTTTTGTTAAGGCAAAAGCAGAAGGGAAGGGCCCTCGCAGAAATGTGATGTTTATGGCTGTGAGTGGCGAGGAAAAGGGCCTCTGGGGTTCGGAATATTTTTCAGATAATCCATCCATCCCAATGGATAAGGTTACTGCAGATTTGAATATTGACATGATTGGAAGAACGGATACTGAAAGGACTTCAGCCGATACGCTAAACTATGTTTATGTAGTTGGTGATGATAAACTCAGCTCTGAATTGAAGCCCATCAGTGAAGGCGCAAACAAAAAATACCTGAATTTGGTGCTTGATTACAAATTCAACGACCCCAACGATCAAAATCGCATCTATTATAGAAGCGACCACTTTAATTTCGCCCGCAAAGGTGTGCCAATTATCTTTTATTACGATGGGATGCTACAGGCTGATTACCATAAACCAACAGATACCCCTGATAAGATCAATTATCCGCTATTGGCAAAACGTGCCCAGCTGGTATTCTATACTGCCTGGGAAATGGCAAATCGAGAAGCAATGTTAAAGCGTGATATTCCACTTGATTAAATCATTGCCTCTTAACACCTAATGGCATTCTTCTTTAGGTAGAATTAGTAATTAAGTTTGAAACTTACAAAAGCGCAAGATTTAAAAAATTTGCGCTTTTTTTTATCTCCATCACTACTCCCCCCTTAACTCTCTTGTTCCCAACCTGTTAAAAGGTTATATTTGTATACGCTGAAACATGTGCCTTAGACTTAGCATGATCAATGTATCCTATCCAAATTCTATAAAAACCAATCTACTCCCGTGGACAATAAAAATACACGTTGGTCTTTTCCTCATTTTGCATTTCTCCTATTGCCGGTCATATCATCTGGCGAGCGGAAATGTGATATTGAAGCAGGGCTAATCATTCATTATTTCAGTGTAAACTGATGGAGG
>JBILBU010000067.1:0-6227 GCA_044353505.1 Chitinophagaceae bacterium
ACGGCACGAGCTGACGACAGCCATGCAGCACCTTATCAAGTGTATATTGCTATAAAATCGGCTTTCACCGACGGTCACTTGACATTCTAGCCCTGGTAAGGTTCCTCGCGTATCATCGAATTAAACCACATGCTCCACCGCTTGTGCGGACCCCCGCCAATTCCTTTGAGTTTCAATCTTGCGATCGTACTTCCCAGGTGGATTACTTAATGCTTTAGCTTAGACACCAACTGTGTATCGCTGATGTCGAGTAATCATCGTTTAGGGCGTGGACTACCAGGGTATCTAATCCTGTTTGATCCCCACGCTTTCGTGCCTCAGCGTCAATAACCGTGTAGCAAGCTGCCTTCGCAATTGGTGTTCTATGTCATATCTAAGCATTTCACCGCTACATGACATATTCCGCTTACCTCCACGATATTCAAGACAGATAGTATCAACGGCAGTTTCCGAGTTAAGCTCGAAGATTTCACCACTGACTTACCTGCCCGCCTACGCACCCTTTAAACCCAGTGAATCCGGATAACGCTTGCACCCTCCGTATTACCGCGGCTGCTGGCACGGAGTTAGCCGGTGCTTATTCATCTGGTACTGTCAAGCACCCTAGAAAGGGTGGTTTTCGCCCCAGATAAAAGAAGTTTACAATCCAGAGGACCTTCATCCTTCACGCGGCATGGCTGGGTCAGACTTTCGTCCATTGCCCAATATTCCTTACTGCTGCCTCCCGTAGGAGTCGGGCCCGTGTCTCAGTGCCCGTGTGGCTGATCATGCTCTCACATCAGCTATTGATCGTAGACTTGGTGGGCCGTTACCCCGCCAACTATCTAATCAACCGCACGCCCATCCACTACCGCCGAAGCTTTGATATAAAGTAGATGCCTACTCTATATAATATGGGGTATTAATCCAAGTTTCCCTGGGCTATTCCCCTGTAGTGGGTAAGTTGCGTACGTGTTACGCACCCGTTTGCCGGTCGCCAGCATCTGTATTGCTACAAACCTGCTGCCCCACGACTTGCATGTATTAAGCCTGCCGCTAGCGTTCATCCTGAGCCAGGATCAAACTCTCCATTGTAAAAAATGTAGAAATTGATTGCTCAAATTCAAAAATTAATAATTGCGTCTTACCTTACCTCTGATTGATACGAGACCAATCATTTGAGTGTTACTGCTTTCCAAACTTTCAAAGATCTTTCAGTTTTTTACGCTGCCCATTTTTAAATGGGAGTGCAAAGGTAACTGGTTAAATGTATTTTTCAAAATATTTTTTAAGTGAAACCTAAAAAACTATTCTGCATTTTTTCTAAAGAACTATCGCTTTTTTCGAAGCGGGATGCAAATATAGGACGCAATGTTGATTCATTCCAAATTTAATTCACTTCTTTTTTCCCAACTTCTTGTAAATCAACGGTGGCGAGGGTTTCAAGGAAATAAATAAATTGAGAAAACTAGTGCATAAAAGAGGATAAAAAATCAGGATAAATGACTTCATCAAGAATCAATCCATGTGCTGGTGCAGAGAAGTCCGCCATGGCACTGTCTTTACTCAACATCACCTTCTTGAAACCATCAATTTCCATCCTTCCCCGACCCACTTTTACCATCGTGCCAACTAGCGCACGAACCATGCCCCTAAGAAACCGATTTCCCTCTACCTCGAATGACCAACCTTGCTCAGTTTGAGCCCATGCACACCGATTGATGGTGCATATATGGGTATACACTTGTGTCCTTTTCTTGGCAAAACTGGTAAAATCATGGGTCCCAATCACCTGTTTGGCCACTGCGTCCAACGCAGCCTGCTCCATAGGATAGGGATAATACCAAGCCCTATCTTCCAAAAAAGGATCTTTCTTGCCGTAAATTACATATTGATACGACCTGGCTATCGCATCGAACCTGCAATGGCTCTCCTCAGGCACCTGATACAAACCGGTCAAGGCAATATCTCCTGGCAGTATCGCATTCACATGGTATATAAAGTCAGCAGACAGCACCTTATCCGTATCAAAATGGAAAAAGTTGCTGTTGGCATGAACCCCAGCGTCGGTTCTGGATGATCCTGTCAATACAAGCTTCTCTCTATGGTAGATAAAGATTGCACGTTCAATATGCCCTTGTATGGTGGCAGCATTGTCTTGTATCTGAAACCCTGCGTAACGGGTGCCTTTGTACTTTAGGGATAGGAAATATCTGGGCATACCTGCTTGGATGTAATTTGGTTAGTTGCCCAACTGTAATTTTTTAAAAGCCTGAATGTTTTCTTCTTTAAAAAACAAACTACCTGCCTGCTTCAGTTCAACCTGGTCTGTCAGAAGCCAGTATACTCGCTCAAACAAGCGCAATCTTGAGCCCTCATCTAAAAAGAAGGACGCGATTTCAACGGCCTGCTTGCTGCTGTAGCATTTGAGCCCAAAGCTCTTTTCGACAAAGGCAATCTGATACTCCTCTGTTGAAATACCCAATAATTTCTTTTGCAACACAAACATATCCTTATCTGAAGCAAGGTATTTATTGCACTCAGCTAACTTTCTTGTGTTGGCAGTCAATGGAGCTGAAGGCTCAAGGGTATCCACTTGTAAAGGGACCGCATTTGACGCGGTGGAGCTCACTAGTGGAGGTTCTCCAACCACCGCTATAGAAGGCTGGACAGAACTTTCGGAGGAACTGTTTTTAACAAGCAGTGACTTGTCAATCTGTACATTCACCGTATCGGCTTGCCCACTGGCAATCTGATCAATAAAGGCAATCCTCTTATCAGAATCAGTCTCTTCCAACTTGATGAGCATTGGCTGTATGGCTTTCTCCCTCAGCACGTCGGTATTTTTTTTGTCTTGTTTGTTTTCTTTTGCCACAACAGGGGCAACAGGCAGACTTTTTGGACTTACAGATTGCTTCTTAAGCAATGCCTCGTCACCAGTGGCTCCGGACAACAGCTCTGCAAATGGATTTGAGTCGTTCTTCTCGCTAACAACAGATGCAGTGATCACAGGTTCAGCAGCAGACATAATTACTTCAAGGCTAGTCCGATCAAACAAACCCCATCCCTTACCTTCAAATAGTTTAAGATGAAATCCACGATCTCGATTCACTTCCTGAATATCAAAACTAACCTCTGGATAGAGTCCCTTTGGAAACCCAACCACCATACGAACATCTCCTTTAGCCACCTTGGGGATAATCAAAAATCCGGAGGAAGAGGAAGAATAAAGCATATCGCCTTTCTTAACGTAAAAGGGTTGTTGCCCATCAGCTTCAATAAACAGATAATGCTGACCAAATAGATTAACAGGAGCTAGCATTGCAGCTAAGGAGACGATGAATAGCGATCTTAAAAGAAATGACATGATACAAATCTAACAAAAGAATCAAAAACACTACGTTTAAAGAATCGACTCATTTGCAATTAATTAACAAAAACCAGTAACTTCTGGGTTATATCTTCGTCCTAAACGAAATCATTATTTAACTCAACCTACATTCATGAAAAAGACATTCTTGATTTTAGTTGCTTTTGCTTCAATTTTCAGCTCATATGCACAGAACAAAATTGAGGCAGACAGCTCATGGAAAAATAATCCAAGATACACGCCGAAAAGAATCAACAACTTAGTCCATACCAAACTGGATGTTAAGCTAGACTATCAACATGCATGGCTTACCGGTAAAGCTTGGATTACGCTTACTCCCCATCTTTATCCTACAGACTCTCTCACACTGGATGCAAAGGGAATGGACATTCAACAAGTTACATTAGTAAACAAAGACAAGACTCAAAAACCCCTGATTTATCAGTATAACAAGAAACAACTGCATATCAAATTACCCAAACAGTACAAAAGAGGGGAACAATACACTGTATATATAAACTACACCTCCAAGCCAAATGAATATGAAAAAGAAATCGGGGGAGACCCTATGCTGGGCGTAAAGGGACTGTATTTTATCAACCCAACAGGAGAAAATAAAAAGAAGCCTATTCAGGTATGGACACAAGGTGAAACTGAATCTAACTCGGTATGGTTTCCTACGATTGACCAAACACAACAAAAAACTACACAGGAGCTGACCCTAACTGTTCCATCAAAATATGTTACACTCAGCAATGGAAAGTTAGTTAGTCAAAAAACAAACTCAGATGGAACAAGGACTGATTATTGGAAGATGGATCTCCCCCACTCCCCCTATCTATTCTTTATGGGGATAGGCGACTACGCCGTAATAAAAGATTCATGGAGAGGTAAGGAAGTGAATTATTATGTAGAGAAAGAATTTGGACCAGTTGCCAAGAAAATCTTTGGAAACACGCCTGAGATGATGACCTATTTTTCTAAAATCACAGGCATTGACTACCCCTGGGTTAAGTATAGTCAGATGACTGGCAGAGAATTTGTTGCGGGCGCAATGGAAAACACAACGGCTACCCTTCACCAAGAATCAGCGCAACAGGATGCACGAGAACTCACTGATCAAAATAGTTGGGAGGGCACGATTGCACATGAACTATTCCACCAATGGTTTGGAAATTATACCACTGCTGAAAGCTGGAGTAACCTCACCGTCAATGAATCATTTGCAGACTATAGCCAAACACTATGGGATGAATATAAATACGGGAAAGATGCTGGGGATGCAGAAAACTTTAGTGGATTGCAGGGCTATCTCATGGGGGATAACTCAAAAAAGGATTTGGTTAGGTTTTATTATGCAGACAAAGAAGAGATGTTTGATGCTGTCAGCTACAAGAAAGGAGGAAGAATTCTCCATATGCTGAGAAAATACATTGGCGATAGTGCCTTCTTCAAAGGAATAAATCTCTATTTAACAACAAACAAGTTTAAGTCTGCCGAAGCACATCACCTTAGGCTTGCGCTTGAAGAAGTAAGTGGACAGGACCTCAATTGGTATTTTAATCAATGGTACTTTGGAAGTGGCCACCCTAAACTTGATGTTCAATACAAGTACAATGATACTTTGAAAGAAGCCGTGGTTATTGTGAAGCAAACACAAGCCACTGGAAAAATATTCCGAATTCCAACCTACATAGATATCTATAATGGAAAAACAAAGACTAGGCATCAGGTTTGGGCGGAAAACGCAATTGACACATTCCGCTTTGTTGCCCTTTCAAAACCTGACCTCATCAATTTTGATGCTGAGAAGATTTTGATTTGCGAAAAGAAAGAAAATAAAAGTCTTGAAAATTATATCTACCAATACCGCAATGCAGGCAATTATGTAGATAGAAGAGAAGCCGTGGAGTTCTGTGGAAGAAAAACTGATAATGCTGAGGCCGTTGCATTGTTAAAGGAGGCCCTATCAGATCCTTACCATCTCATCCGCGAGTTAGCCATCAGCAAGCTCGATATGAAAAAAGAAAAAATCAGACAGGAGATTGAACCAGTAATTGCGCAGCTGGTGAAAAACGAAAAAAACAGACCAGTTAAAGCAAGTATGATTAGTGCACTTTCTACCACTAAAAATATCGCATATAAGCAACTCTATGAGTCTAATATAGAAGACTCCTCCTACACTGTAGCTGGCGCATCGCTGGAAGCACTCAGTAAAATTGACTCCTTACGTGCATTGGAATATGCTACCAAATTATCAAATGAACCAGCAAAGGGGAAGTTGGATATTGCAATCAATAAGATTCTTATTGCATCAGGAAACGAAGAAGTCTATGGTAAATTGGAGAGTAAATTTTTGGAAATGGAATTGTCCAATCAAAAATTCGTGCTGATGCAGCAGATAGCTGAAATGATTGGTTCTATGAAAGATAGTACAAAGATTAAAAAGGGAATTACGCTGATCACAGGATTCAGAGATCAAATACCAGAAAATTTTAAAGAACAAATAACCCCCTATATCAATGGCATGATTCTTCAGGGATTGATAACAAAATTCAAAGCATCGGGCAATACAGAGATTGTAGAATTTATAGAAGCCAATATAAAAAAGTAAAGCGTTAAAACAGTAACCCTAAATAAAAAGGGGCAACACGCGTTGCCCCTTTTGCAATATGATGATTCATTGGCATCTACTTCAACTGATAGGCCATTACATTGTTCTTCCAAAAAGTAGGTACATATACAATTTTGTTTTTGGAATCATATCCTATATCGGCTGCATTGATTTTATCAATCCGGGTATCGAGTATCATTTTCTTCTCCCCATTTAGTTTGGCTAACCATATTGTACCAACCCAACAGGAAATCAAAAACGTAT
>JBILBU010000036.1:0-19127 GCA_044353505.1 Chitinophagaceae bacterium
GGGAGCTTATCGAAAAAATAAACAAAGACAATTATCCAGATGTGGTAATTCTTGATCTAAACATGCCGGAAATGGATGGCCATGAAACTGCTTGTTACCTTATGGAGCACCATCCAGAAATAAGGGTACTCATGCTCACCATGTATGATTCTGACCTAGCACTAATCCGACTATTGAAAGCAGGTGTCAAGGGGTTTATGAAAAAAGATATTCACCCAAAAGAATTACTTTTTGCCATAGAATCGGTTTACGAACAGGGATATTATTATTCTCCACAAACCAGCAGTAAACTGGCAGGTTTATTCAGAGAAGCCAATGAAAAAACAAAATCACTTGACAAAATTATGCTGGGTGAAATAGAAATAGAATTTCTAAAACTCGTATGCAGTGAAATGACCTATAAAGAGATAGCTTCAGTGTTAAAGATGAACCCAAGGGCAATAGATGGAATGCGAGACAATTTATTTACCCGCCTTGATGTAAAAAGCAGAGTAGGATTGGCCATGTACACCATAAGACATGGAATCGTTTCAATTTAATCGATCAATTTATTGCGTGTACCGTACATGATAAGTCCAGCTATGGTCTTTACCCCTACTTTTGTTTTCATATTTTGACGAATTGTTTCAATCGTTCGAGGTGAAAGATATACCTCCTTTGAAATCTCTTCGGTTGTCTTGTCCTGTGCAATCAACTTTAGAATATTAATCTCCTTTTCATTGAATTTAATCGCATTGGGATAGAACTGCCTGGTGGCCTTCTTTTGCTGTAATTTCATCAAGACCGCCTTATTCAAAAGGTCATTAAAATAGAAATCATCATTCATGCAGGTAAGAATGGCATTATAGATTTCTTCAGGATCCGTGGTTTTAGTCAAGTATGCATTTGCCCCCATTTCCATCATCTTTGAAATCATTTCCTGATCGTCATACATGGTCAATACAATGATTTTCACCTCCTCGTACTCTTTACGCAATAAAGAAATGGCATTGATGCCATCCATTTCAGGCATTCTGATGTCCATCAACAACACATCTGGTAGCTTTATCTTCATCTTATGAATGAGGTCGTTTCCGTCTTCCGCTTCCCAAAGAATTTTTAGGTACTCTTTGTCGGACAAGGCCATCTTGATGCCATCCCTAAAAATCTTGTGATCATCCGCAATGGCCACCTTAATCGTCTCAATACTTGACATACTTTACTGAATTTTATAAATTAATTTCAAAAATAATTGTTCCCAATCGTAAGAATACCCATAAAAAAAAGGGTAAAAACACTAGATAAAAACCCTATCTATCTCCCCCATCCTTGAGGGGTAAAAAAATGCTGTTATTCGTTTGTTAGACAATTAAAAAAAACATCATAAATGAACCTACAATTTTATTGTTAAGGTAAAGATCTGCAGAAATGTTCCACAAAAATTCAAGCAAGTAGCTCAATAAGATAGCTTGAATTGCTCCCAATAATAAAAGAGTGGGTGACTACACAATTCAAAATTGCAACATTTTTATCCAAAAGAATAAATCTAAGCAACTACTGAAAAGTCTCCAAAGAGGGTTTAAAACAGCAATAGTAGATTTTCCTGAAAAGTAAAGGGGAAAACACGATTTCTAAAAGCGTAATTTTACGCATTTCAAATCGTATATTCACGCTATAATTATATAAGTAAAATTGACATACAATATTTAATATATTGTATGTCAATAATTTATATCAAAATAGTGGAATAAAAAATTCGTATATATACGTGACCCAGTTTTATGAATCAATCTAAATTCAGAAGTTTAATGTGTACCCAAGAGGAACATTTATCCACAAAAATAATTCAGCCATGTTAAAAAGTAATGTAGAAATCAAGGAAAAAACAATCGTTGACGAGACCATTGGTGAGCATATAGGCTATGATCTTGGGGTTAAAATGGTGAAGGATTATTTTGATACGCATGGTGAAGGTGGCGCTCAATTTGTTGGGAAAAACATACTTCAGGACATACTAGCCCAGCCCGGATGCATAGGCATAAATATTTATAAAGCATTGAATGAAAAGGGTGATAAAACATATGTATTAGTTGGCTTGGATAAGGCAAATAATCCTATTTTGGAGATCACCTCTGTAAATAGTTGCGGAGAATTACACTCCCATGAGGGCATTGTTGCGGACCGAAACTTTGGACTAGGTTGGTTTGACACAGCCAAAAAATAAAGCAAAGCTGTTAATTAAGGTGGTTTGTTTCTATATTTGTTTTTAATTAAACAAAAAGCATATCACAATTTTTTTAACATATTTGGCAGTTTTTCTAGGCTTATTACCTGTGATAAGTTTATTATTCACAAATAACAGGCCTCAAAGCGCTAAGATAATTTCCCTATATCTGCTTGGTGGATTTATTACGGATCTACTCATAACACCAATATTTAGCGACTCCGTGAATTCACAATTTGTGGGTTCAAAAATATTTACGTTAATCGAATTTTATTTCTTGTCAATATTCATGTACAAGCAGCTTGTACTGAAAAGGAAATATATTATTTTCAGTATAAGCACTATACTATTCTCATTTTCTATTCTTTACGAAAATTTAATTAGTTATAATAATAATTTCGACTCCATTTCGACAGGGGTATGTGCTTTATCAATAATTGTCTACTGTATGTTTTATTTATTCGAAAAGATTAGCACCCCTGATGCAAATTATAAATTTGACTGGATTTCAATTTCTGTTATATCATTTCTGATTTACTTTTCCGGAACTTTTTTTATTTATATTCTTTCCAAAAATAATTTTTTTAACCAGGACTTCCAATCATCCTATATATTGATCAACGCTGTAATACTGATTATTAGAAATAGTTTACTTTCAATTGGATTCTTCTCATTATTAAAAAAAACACAAAATATTAAAGCTACAGTTGCATCAATAACTTGAGCTAACCAATGTCCTTCCTACAATCCATACAACCATCTTCAAATGTATCTATTGTTCTATTTTTTGGAACACTGGGCATGCTTGTATTGGCAATAGGTCTAGTGGTTTTTATTGTTTTCCACCAGAGGAAGGTGATTAAATATCAAGAGCAGTTGCAGCGTATGGAAGAAGAGCAGCAACAGATCTTATTAAATGCTTCAATACGCTGGCAGGAAGAGGAAAGACAAAGAATTGCAGCCGACTTGCATGATGACGCTGGGCCACTGTTGGCAACAGCAAGACTTTACCTTAACGACAATCTCGTTAACCAAGATATTGCTACACAACTGCAGAGTATATACAATGCTAAACAAATCATCGACGATACAATTCAACTCATTAGAAATATTTCGCATAGTCTCATGCCCCCTACCCTCAAGAACTTTGGACTTGAGTCGGCAGTAAATGATCTTTTTCAGAAGATAAGTGGCTCAGGGTCTATGAATGCAAGTTGTCGCTTTCATGACTACCGAGAGCGATTAATTCCACAAAGGGAATTATTGATATTTCGGGTAACACAAGAATTGGTAAACAACATTTTAAAGCATAGCAATGCCAGTTTTATACACCTGACTCAGAACGTAAATAATGGTAAGTTTTTTATCCGTATCCATCACGATGGCAAGGGCATTACCCAGGCTGATTTTGAAAAAATGAACAAAAGTTCAGTTGGATTGGGCCTAAAAAATATTCAGAGCAGAATGAAAGTCCTGAATGGATCCGCTGTATTCGAAAAAGATCAATCCCAGACTTTTTATAAGGTTACTACAGAAATGCCTATTTCTTCAGATCCTAACGCATGATCCGTTATCTTTGTACCGTCTAGCATCCAAATATCCTTCCTATCTAGCTAGAAAAGTGAACACCTACTAATTATTTCAAACCAAGGATAAACACAAGAGGGATGAACCTAATTAAGGTTGCAATTGCAGATGATCATAAAATTTTTAGAAAGGGGGTAATACTTTCCCTTAGACAGCATACCAATATTTCCTTCATCATTGAGGCAGAAAATGGCGATGAGTTACTCACCAAAATTGCTGAAGAAACACCAGATATTGTCTTGATGGACCTGAGAATGCCCGGAAAAGATGGCATTGAAACCACAAAAGAGGTGAGCCGCAAGTTTCCCGATGTTCGAATTCTTATCCTTACCATGTATGAAGACGAGCGTTTTGTATCGCACCTGATGGAAAATGGGGCAAACGGATACCTCCTGAAAAATGCTGATCCCATGGAAATTAAAAAAGCCATTATGGAAGTAATGGTGAGGGGTTACTACCTCAATAATTTCGTCAATCGGGTACTGCTGAAAAAAACAAATGCGAGAAACAAATCCATCCCCTCACTCAGCAGTGAAATCGTATTGTCAGATAAAGAAAAAGAGGTCATAAGCCTGCTCTGTATGGAATATACAGCCTCAGAAATTGCGCTAAAAATGGAAATTTCTCCAAGAACAGTTGAATCCATCAAAGATAGACTGATGGAGCGATTTGGACTAAAAAACACAGCAGGACTGGTATTTTTCGCAGTAAAAAACAACCTGATTGACTAAACGATCCTTATAGAATGCTAAACTTTCCAACTCCTGAAAACCTGCATACAATTTGTGTTAACTTTACAACAAAAAGATGAGTAAACACGGAAAAGTATTGGTGGCCATGAGTGGTGGTATAGACAGTACGGTGGTTGCACTTATGCTCCATGAGCAGGGATATGAGGTTATTGGAATCACCATGAAAACATGGGATTATGCAACGTCTGGAGGTAGTAAAAAAGAAACTGGCTGTTGTAACCTGGATTCGTTTAACGATGCTCGAGCAGCTGCTGTTCATCATGGCTTCCCTCACTTTATACTTGACATAAGGGACGAGTTTGGAGATGCTGTAATCGACAACTTTGTTGATGAATATCTTGCAGGGAGAACCCCAAACCCCTGTGTGATGTGCAACACCCATATCAAATGGCGTGCCTTGCTCAAAAGGGCAAACGCAATGGACTGTGAATTCATTGCCACAGGACATTATGCCAACGTCAGAAAAGAAAATGATAGGTTTCTAATCAGTAAAGGGATTGATGAAACCAAAGATCAAAGCTATGTACTCTGGGGATTGCAGCAGGACCTGCTTAGCCGCACCCTCCTGCCAATAGGTGGTTACAGAAAAACAGCCATCAGGCAAATGGCACATGACTTTGGCTACCCTGAACTTGCAAAAAAGAGCGAGAGCTATGAAATTTGCTTTGTACCAGACAATGATTACCGTGGATTCTTAAAGCGAAATGTTGAGGGACTAGAGGAAAAGGTAAAGGGAGGTCATTTTATAGACAAATCAGGAAATATTTTAGGAACACACAAAGGATATCCATTTTATACAATTGGGCAAAGAAAAGGGTTGGAGGTAACATTTGGGAAACCAGTTTTTGTTACGGCTATAGACCCACTTAAAAATACCGTTGTTTTAGGGGATGAAGAGGACCTAATGAAAAATGATATGATGGTTGCAAAACTTAATTATATAAAATATTCCGGAATTGAAGATGGCATGGAAGCAAATGTGAAAATCAGGTATAAAGACAATGGCAGTACAGGAATCTTACATCACGACACAAATGGATTAAGGGTGAGTTTTTATGAAAATGCAAAGGGTATCGCTCCTGGTCAATCTGCAGTATTCTATGAAGGAGATGATGTAATTGGTGGTGGAATTATTCAACGATAATAAAAAATCAATAATTACTGCCAAATAATATATGCCATATTAGACTTATACAGTAAATAGCATTGGGTAAAATGAAAATTATAAAACTATACATCATGACCGCAATGCTGACCCTAGCAATAGGATCATGCAAGAAGGAAAATGAGGTATTGATGAATGAGAAAATAAAAGACTACTACCCTCTCCAAGTTGGAAACAGTATTGTTTACCAACTGGACTCAACCGTATTTATAAAGTTTGGATCAAACAAGGTTGTACATTCTTACATCATAAAAGATGAAGTCGATTCAATAATCACTGACAACCTGGGAAGAAATTCATATAAAATAAAAAGGAAAATTAGAAACAGTACCGATACAACCATATGGGATGATCTTACGTCCTATCTAATTACAAAGGATTCGTTGCGTGTGGAACTGATAAAAGACAATCAACGTTATTTAATCATGATAGATCCTATAAAAAATAATGTCGAATGGAATGGCAACTCCTATATCAACACCATCAGCAATCCCGAATTGCAGTACCTAGATCAATGGAAATACTATTACAGCAATGTGAACATGCCTGCTACAATTAATAATGTCACGTATCCCGAAACCCTCACCATTGTTCAACAAGATGACACTATTGGAGATACAACAAACAAGGATTACTACTTTGAAGTAAACTACTCCAAAGAGGTATATGCAAAAGAAATTGGACTCATTCACAAAGAGTTTCTGCATGAGGCTTGGCAACCCGCAAACTCAAATTCCAACTCCGGGTACTACGAGTCAAATAGTTATGGACTAACATTAACGATTTTAAATCGAAATTTTTAATCTATTATAAAGTGAAGGCAATACTAACCTTTTTTATCTTTTTCATTTCTACCTACACGCAGGCACAATATGCAAAGTACGTAGTGGAACTCACTGATAAAAAAGGAACATCATATAGCCTAAGCAACCCCATCGATTTTCTTGCTCAGGAAAGTATTGAACGAAAGAGAAAATTTAAAATACCAATTGACAGTACAGACCTGCCTGTTTCAAAAGATTACCTAGACAGCATCAGAAGTACAGGAAAAGTAGAAATATTAAATACCTCAAAGTGGTTAAATCAAGTCCTAATAAGCACAACAGACGAAGATGAAATCATAAGAATAACACAGTTTCCATTTGTAAAAAAGAGAACCCCACTATCAAACAAGGCGTTGAAAAAAAATAGCAACCTGTTACGAGAAAACATACAAGATGCTGGTGGCAATCGAACAGAATTAGAAGCTGAAGAAAATTTATTAAACTACGGAAATACCTCAAGCCAAGTAACCATTCATGAGGGAGAGTACCTCCATAACAAAGGCTATCAGGGTCAAGGATTAAAAATTGCAATATTTGATGGCGGATTTTTACGTTACCAAACCAATGTCGCATTCGATAGCATCAGAAGGAATGGACAAATAAAAATGACTTGGGACTTTGTAGCCAGAAATAGTTTAGTAAACGAAGACAACTTTCATGGATCCTATTGCTTGTCCATCCTAGCCGCAAATATTCCTGGAACCTATGTTGGGTCTGCCCCACAGGCTTCTTACTATTTATTTAGAACGGAAGATGTAGGGTCTGAATATCCGATTGAAGAACAAAACTGGATAGCGGCTGCTGAAATGGCGGATAGTATCGGAGTAGACATGATTAGCTCTTCACTTGGGTATTCTACTTTCGATGACGAATCACTTGACCATAATTATGAGGATTTAAATGGAAAAACAACACTAATATCCAGAGCTGCAGCAATCGCTGCAAAAAAAGGTATCATCGTGATGACCAGTGCAGGCAATGAAGGAGCTGATGACTGGAAATATATTGCAGCTCCAGCTGATGCTGAAGGAATATTGTCTGTAGGAGCGGTAAATATAAGTAAACAAGTTGCAGACTTTTCAAGCTATGGCCCTGCCTATGATGGAAGAATCAAACCAGAAATTGCATCAGTTGGATGGAATACTTACCTAATCAATTCACTTGGGAGGGTTATACGATCTAGTGGAACCTCATATTCAAACCCAAATATAGCAGGCCTTATTGCTTGTTTATGGCAGGCATTCCCGGAGTTTAGTAGCAACGAAATTATTGAAGAAGTTAAAAAAAGTGCAGATCGATATACCACACCAGATACTAGAACAGGATACGGATTACCCAATATGAAAATTGCTTATGACGCATTGGTAAAAGAAAGAGAGGTTAGAAAAACAATGCTCCTATTGAAACCAGAAAGAATAAAAGTATTTCCTATCCCATTTAAGGATAACTGCGCTCTGCTCTACAATTCAACTAAAAATGGTAAACTTGATATTCAGATTTTTACAATAGAGGGAAAATGGATAAGAGGCTTATCATTTATTGTAAATGAAAATGAATTACACAATTTTACAATCGATAATCTAGGGAGTCTTTCATCTGGACAGTATATTCTCAAATACCATGATCCTATAGGAGAAGGCATTATTAGGCTTGTAAAATAAACAATGCGGTAAAAAGTGTATCTGATTCACTGGTTATTCCAGAAATCAACTCCTGCTTAACAAGCTTTAGTTTTGTTGTTTGCTGAATAAAGTCAACCAATGACTCATTTTCTTGATAGAATACGGAACAGGTAATGTAAAGCATATACCCCCCAGGCTTTAACTGCTCTGGCAGTCGAGATACAATACTTGTCTGACGCTGGCGATAGCTATCGATCAACGTTTCATCAAATGACCTAAGCCATTCAGGGCTCCTTCCCCAAGTACCGGAACCCGTGCAAGGCACATCAGCAATAATCAGATCCACGCCACCTGTAGGTAGATTTGAAATTGAAACCTGAGAAGACAGGGGGTGCTGTAAATCAGTGCAAAAAACTTTTTCAGGAATAATATGAGCAAGCTTGAACCGGTATTCCAATTCTTCAAGAATATCTTCCCGTATATCAGAGACATAAAGTTTTGCTTGAGGAAAAACATCCCGAGCCATAATTGCCTTACCCCCACTCCCTGCACAGGCATCCCATATTGAGAGCTGCTTAGGAAAAACAACACCAGCCAACACATCAAAAGTTTGTTGAGAACCATAGTCTTGAACAACACAATCTGAATCAACATCCAATAGTGCTTCAATATCCACATTGCCGTAAAGCTTAAGACAGGATTCTGTTACAGATTGAAATTTAACTTCGTTCTTTGCCAACACCTCCAGAACCTTATTCTTTTTACCAGGTCTTACCCGTATAAAAAAAGCAGGTTTTTTAATGTGATTAATAGAAAAAAGTTCAATGTCAATTCCTGTTGAAAGTTGATGTTGAGAAGGAAATATTTTATGCTCATCAAAAGCAGGGTATTGAGTCTTGATGACTTCAATTTTATCAGCAATATCGTTGTCTATAGACATGATTAAGGATGGACTAACCATCTCGAGATAACCTCTGTCGAACTGATGAGTAAGGTAATATCCTATAATGAGCTGGTCTTGTAGGTTGAAATCCAATGCAGACTGCCCTATCCTAAAATAACCAAAACACAAATCGGCAATGATCTTTCTGTCTCTCGACCCGAATTTTTTAAACCTCCGAAAATACTTCTTTAAATAAAAAGGAAAAGGTTCCCTGTAGGAATATGCATTCAGAATAGATGATGCAGTATTTTGATAAGAATGAAAATATGCACTCATCCTGATATGATAAAAAATTTAATGAATACAAGATCAAAGTTCCAGTAATGATTTTACAGGATCCTTACCGAATAACAATTGAGCAGGATTTTCAAGCAGCTCCTTCACCCTAACTAGAAAGCCAACGCTTTCTCTACCATCAATTATGCGGTGATCGTAACTTAGAGCGAGATACATCATCGGACGTACCACAACCTGACCCTTAACAACTACGGCACGATCTTCAATTTTGTGCATTCCGAGGATTGCCGATTGAGGTATGTTGATGATGGGCGTGCTCATGAGTGAACCAAAAACCCCACCATTGGTGATTGTAAAAGTTCCGCCCTGCATTTCTTCAAGCGTTAATTTATTATCCCTTGCTTTTGTAGCCAGTTCCACAACTTTCTTTTCAACTTCTGCCATTGATAAGCTTTCTGCATTTCTGATGATTGGAACAACCAGCCCTTTGGGAGCAGAAACGGCAATAGAGATATCACAAAAATCGTGGTAGATAATTTCTTCGTTATTCAGGTAAGCATTCACCGCCGGCCACTCTTGCAGAGCAAATGCACATGCTTTTGTAAAGAAGCTCATGAATCCAAGACCTACACCGTGTACTTCCTTAAATTTATCCTTATACTGGGAACGTATTTCCATTACATGACCCATATCAACCTCATTAAATGTGGTTAACATTGCGGTAGTATTCTTGGCCTCCACCAATCTGCGTGAAACAGTCTTTCTTAGTTGGGTCATTTTCTCTTTTCGCTCACCCCTACCAAACAATACCGTACCCGCTTTTCTACCAGGAGTTGAAAGCGCTTCCAATACATCCTGCTTGAGTATTTTACCCCCTGTTCCAGAAGCTGCAATGGCCTTTGCATCAACTTTCTTGTCTGCGATGATAGCAGCAGCAACCGGACTGGCTTTCACATCTTGCTTTACTACTTGCTCAACTTTTTTTGAAGGCTTTTCCTCTGTAACCGCTTTAGGAGCATCCGCAGGTCTTGCAGCCTTATCATCGATTGAGCAAACGGTGTCACCAATGCCTAGTGTATCACCTTCAGCAACTAGAATCTTCAACAAGCCAGACTGCTCCGCATTGATTTCGAAAGTTGCTTTTTCACTTTCAATTTCTGCGAGTACCTCGTCTCGTTCAACCCATTGGCCATCTTTTTTTAACCACTTGGCAAGACTTACCTCGTTAATTGATTCTCCTACTGCTGGTACTTTTATTTCTATCATACTTTTCTATTGAAAGTTTTGAATCGCTATACTTTATGATGTGAATGCTTTTTTAATAATGCTTTCCTGCTCTGCAGCATGAATCTTACTGAACCCTGTTGCAGTTGATGCACTGGCAGAACGTGCAACAATCTTGTAAGAAAACCCATCAAGGTTCATCTTCAAGAAAGAAGCCGCCCCCATATTCATAGGTTCTTCCTGAACCCATGTCCACTCAGCCTTCCCATACTTTGCTACCAAAGCATGGAGTTGTTTTGTGGGCAGTGGATAGAGCTGTTCTAAACGAAGAACAGCGGTATCAACAATATTATTTTTAGACTTGTATTCATTAAGGTCAAAATAAACCTTACCGCTACAAAACAGTACACGCTTTACTTTATCAGCATTTGCTTCGGCGTCGTCAATAACCTCTTTAAAAGCCCCTTCTGTAAAATCAGTCATCAATGAATAAGATCCAGGATGTCTTAAATTGGCCTTGGGAGAGAAATTAATTAATGGCTTTCTAAAGCTCCAAGTCATCTGACGCCTTAGTGCATGAAACAAATTTGAAGAGGTGGTGATGTTTGTAATGACCATGTTGAGCTCAGCACACATTTGAAGAAATCTTTCCATCCTTCCACTGCTGTGCTCAGGGCCTTGTCCTTCATAACCATGGGGCAACAACATAACTAGCCCATTCATTCGATTCCATTTTTGCTCCGCGCTGCAAATAAACTGGTCAATCATGGTTTGTGCACCATTGGAAAAATCGCCAAACTGGGCTTCCCAAAGTACTAATGCATTTGGATTCGCCAAGGCATAACCATATTCGAAACCAAGCACACCATACTCACTCAACAAAGAATTATAAATATTGAACTTTTCTTTTGCACCAGGAATATCTTGAAGCCTATTGTGCTGGCTATCTGTTTGTTCATCCAAAATTACTGCATGCCGGTGGCTAAAAGTACCACGCTTTACGTCTTGTCCACTCATCCTCACACCCTTTCCGTCAGCAAGCAAACTGGCATAAGCCAGCAGTTCTCCAGTTGCCCAGTCGATTTTATTTTCCTTCTCGAGCAGGGTAATCTTATCACCCAATAATTTTTCTATCTTTTTTAATGGCTTAAACCCTGAAGGAACCTTCATGATTGCACCAAACAATTTATTGAACAATTCAACAGAAACTGACGTTGAGGGCGAGTAATCAAAATCCGTTGTTACAGCTTTTTTAAGGCTCTTCCAGACCAACTCAGGTGCCTGATAATGATAGGGCAATGGATGCTGCTTTACCTCATCCAAGCGCTCTTGCAAATCAGACCAGAACTTCTTCTCCATATCTGAGGCTAGAGTCCGGATCTCCTGACTATCATTTTCTTGTAGGAAGTTAACATACTGCTCTCTGGGATTGAGATGCTTTTCAATGATTGCATACAGATGTGGCTGTGTAAATTTAGGATCATCTCCCTCATTGTGCCCATGCTTGCGATAGCAAACCATATCAATAAACACATCACTGTTGAAACGTTGCCTGTAGCGAGTCGCAATCTCTATGCATTTCACAACAGCCTCCGGATCATCACCATTGACATGCATCACAGGGGCTTGAACCATTGCCGCAAGTGAAGTACAATAATCTGCAGATCGTGCATCTTCGAAATTGGTGGTGAACCCAATCTGATTGTTGATAACAAAGTGAATGGTACCTCCTGTGGAGTATCCATCAAGACCAGACATTTGAAGTATTTCATAAACAATTCCTTGGCCAGCTACAGATGCATCGCCATGAATCAAGACAGGAAGTATTGAATCATACTCACTGTTGTACATCACATCAGCCTTTGCGCGTGAAAATCCAAGCACAACGGGATCAACGGCCTCTAAGTGAGAAGGGTTGGGCATCAACTTAAGTGAAATCGTATTGCCTGAGGCAGTCTTCACTTCACTTCCAAAACCAAGATGATATTTAACATCGCCACTGCCCATCGTTTGATCGGGAGATGACTTGCCCTCAAATTCACTAAAAATATGCTCGTAGGTTTTGCCCATAATGTTGGCCAATACATTTAACCTACCTCTATGTGCCATTCCAATGACTACTTCCTTAACACCCAACTCACTGGCAGTATTAATCATGGCATCCAACGCCGCTATGGTTGTTTCTCCCCCTTCAAGCGAGAATCTTTTCTGTCCGATATATTTTGTGTGGAGGAACTTTTCAAAAATCACACCCTGATTCAACTTCTCAAGAATCCTCTTCTTCTTTTCAAAAGATAAGGGGGTTGGGAAATCATGCTCCATTTCTTGAGTAAGAAAATTAATTTTCTCCTGACTGCTGATGTATTTAAACTCAATACCCACATGGTGAGCATAGCATTTTTCAAGATGTTTTAAAATATCTGATAATTGAATAGTACCTAACCCAATTAAATTGCCTGCATAGAAAGTTGATGAGAGATCTGCCTGAGATAGACCAAAGAAACCTAAATCAAGATTAGGCATCCTGTCCTTTCTTTCCCTAATGGGATTAGTCTTGGCAATTAAATGTCCTTTATTGCGATAGCCAAGAATCAGGCGGTAAACGCCCAGCTCTTTTCTCCAGTCAATTTCTGCGGACAAGGTAGACGCCTCACCAGGTTTTCTATCCTGAATTTGGGAAACAGCAAAATCAAACCCTTCAAAAAACTTCCTCAGGTCTGGATCAATACTTTCAGGAGAACGCGAAAAATCCTGATAAAGCTGCTCAATATAAGATGGATGAGACGATGTGATGTATGAAAAATCCTTCATTTCCTATAGCTATAAGGTTAACTGCCTAAAACTGTGGCAAATATCGTTTATTTGGACTGAAAAAATATCAGGAATCTTCGATCGTCCGCTGAATGAAATACTTTTTAAAAACAGCTTATTTTTGGTTGATATCACTAAGTCCCTTACCTTCGCATCCCGTAAAAAAGAAAACAAGAAAGGATGGCAAATCATAAGGCAACCAAGAAAGACGTACGCCAGGTGGCTAAACGCAGGGAGAAAAATCGTTACCAAGGTAAAACTACCAGAAACGCCATGCGTGATCTTCGCGCATTGACTTCTGCAGGTGAAGCCAAGGAATCCCTCCCTAATGTGCTCAGCAAGATCGATAAACTTGCAAAAAAGGGCGTTATTCACAAAAATAAGGCTGCAAACCTGAAAAGTTCACTGGCCAAAGCTATTTCCAAAATAGCTTAGTCTGCAACTCAATACATTGAAAAAAGAACATCCCTAGGGATGTTCTTTTTTTTGGGGCCATCTGATAGCATCTTCATCTGTGAAATCTTTACCTTCGCATTCATCTATGACAGAGAAAATACTTATCCTCGATTTCGGATCTCAATACACACAACTCATTGCCCGTGCTGTTAGAGAAGCAAACGTTTACTGCGAAATAGTCCCCTACCACAAAAAAATTGAATACGGACCGGAACTAAAGGGGATCATCCTTTCCGGCTCACCATTCTCCGTGAACGATAGCAATGCCCCAGAGGTTGATATAAAAACCATGGCTAAACATAGAAATATCCTAGGTATTTGCTACGGGGCTCAACTTACCGCCAAATTCTTTGGTGGACGGGTTGAACGATCTGAAAAAAGGGAATATGGAAGGGCAATTCTTCAAAAAAATATTGATGATGTTTTAATGGAGCATATCCCAGAAACATCACAAGTATGGATGAGTCATGGGGATTCAATTCTTGAATTACCAACCAACGCTAGCATTTTAGCTACCACAAACTCTATTCCAATTGCAGCATTCCGGGTTGATGAACCTGACTGCAACAATATTTTCGGTCTGCAATTTCATCCCGAGGTATACCATTCAGAGTTTGGAAAAAAAATACTGCATAACTTTTTACACGCTGTTTGCGGATGCAATGGTGATTGGACTCCCGCACATTTCATTACAGATACTGTACATGCAATAAAAGAAGAGATAGGCGACAGAAAAGTAGTGATGGGATTAAGCGGTGGTGTAGATTCAACAGTAGCTGCCACACTCATCCACAGGGCAATTGGGAAAAACCTTTTTGGAATTTTTGTGGATAATGGAGTACTTAGAAAAAATGAGTTTGAGGATGTTTTAAAAACATACGAGCAGCTCGACTTAAATGTAAAAGGGGTAGATGCTAAACAATCCTTTTACGATGCGCTTTCTGGATTGACGAACCCCGAAGAGAAAAGAAAAGCAATCGGCAGAACGTTCATTGAGGTATTTGACAGGGAAGCGCATGAATTAACAGACATCTCCTTTCTGGGTCAAGGAACCATTTATCCGGATGTAATTGAAAGTGTTTCTGTACATGGACCGTCTGTGACTATAAAGTCGCACCATAATGTAGGCGGACTCCCCGACACCATGAAACTCAGTTTAATTGAGCCCCTGCGCTACCTTTTCAAAGACGAGGTCAGAAAGGTTGGGTTAGAACTTGGCATACCGCCAGACCTGCTATTTAGACACCCTTTCCCTGGCCCGGGACTGGCAATCAGAATACTTGGCGATATCAACGAGGAAAAAGTACGCTTACTCCAAGAAGCAGATCACATTTACATGAATGCCCTGAAAGAGCATGGATTATATGACAAGGTCTGGCAGGCTGGAACAATCCTACTTCCCGTAAAATCCGTTGGTGTTATGGGTGATGAGAGAACCTATGAGTTCACCGTTGCACTAAGGGCGGTAACTTCAGTAGATGGCATGACAGCCGACTGGGCCCACCTACCCCACGAATTCCTTGGTATTGTATCAAATGAGATTATCAACAGGGTTCGCGGTATAAACCGGGTTGTCTATGATATTTCAAGCAAGCCCCCTGCGACTATCGAATGGGAATAACCCTATCATTTTACTCCCATGAAAAAGACTATTTTTTTCCTTCTCTTACTGCTGGGGTTTATACTTCCCAAAGCACAGGAAAAATCTAAGATTATTCGTGCGGGCCTATTTACCGCATTTTATCTAGACAGTGCATTTGATACTTCTGGGGAATACAGACAATCGCTTGCATTCCCCCGACAGGCAATAGCCAACCTTGAATTCTATGAAGGCGCTGTAATGGCAATAGACTCTTTAAATCAAACAGGCAAATCAGCTATCTTAGAAGTATATGATATATCAAGTACTCAAGGCAATATCGAGCAACTGCTAAAAAGAGGCAAGTTTGATTCGCTTGATATCATGTTTGTCCATGGAGGCCCACCAGAATATACTGCGTTGGCATCAATTTCCAAATCAAAGAACATCCCTTTGGTGAGTGCCTCATACCCCAATGATGGTGGAATCAGGGGAAGTCCGATGGTATATATAGCCAACCCTAAAATCAATTCGCATCTACAAATAATCGTCAACCAAATGATTAACAGATGGGAAGAAGCCAACATCATTTGGTTTAACAGATCAGATCCTGGAGATGATCGACTGGAAGATATATTTAGAGAATTAATTAAGCAATCTTCGATTGCTCAGCGGCCGCAGTACATCAAACTTGGAAAGACATTTTCTACTGAAGAAATTTCTAAAGCAATAGACAGCACAAAAATAAACGTATTACTTGCAGGCAGCCTTGACAATACCTTTGCAGTGAATTTTGCGAAAGCTATTTCTACATATGAAAAAAAGGGAATCATCCAAGTGATTGGAATGCCCAACTGGGATGGACTTAAAGAATTGCAATCTACAAGCTATGCCGGAATTCCAATATACTATACAAGCGGTATGTCCCCGGCAACCGATAATAAATGGGCAATTGATTTTGATAAAAAAATGAAAGAAGAAACAGGCATCAATTCATCTACCTCGGCATTGAAAGGATTTGAACTTACCTTTTACTTTTTGAACATCCTTTCAAAGTATGGAACAATCAAAATTGACAACCCCGCAGATAAACCATTCAAAGTATTTAATGACCTTGATTTTAGAGCAATAAAATGGACTAAAGAAACACAAGTGCCTGACTATTTCGAAAATAAGAGAATCTATTTTATTAGAAGGCTAAACAGCGTAGAAAGCGTACAGTAATTTAATCAACCCAATCAGCGATAAAGATATTTGTATCCCGTGTTCCCCCATTGTTTCGATTGGAACAGAAAACAATTTTCTTACCATCTATACTAAACATGGGGAAGGCATCAAAACCCTTATCCCTGCTGATCTTTGCCAGATCAGAGCCATCCTCATTCATGGTGTAGAGATTAAAGGGAAACCCTCTTTTGTATTCATGATTTGAAGCAAATATGATTCTCTTGCCATCGGGCATGTACGCGGGGGCCCAATTCGCCTGACCAAGATTACTTACTTGACGCGCATGACTGCCATCCGCATCCGCAACCCATACTTCCATTCGGGTTGGTGCCACTAAATTTTCATTGAGAAGCTCTGTATACTCTTTTACTTCCTCAGGAGTAGAAGGCCTTGATGCTCGCCAAATTATTTTTTTCCCATCAGGACTAAACCACGCACCGCCATCATATCCAAGAATATTGGTGATTCGCTTTACTTCACCTGATTTAAGATTCATGGTATACAAATCAATATCACCGTCTCGTGTAGAAGTAAACAACATGGTTTTTCCATCTGGAGAAATCGTTGCTTCTGCATCATAGCCTGGGGAATCTGTGAGCTGCTTGGTAATATTGCCATTGAGGTCTGCCATAAAAATATCATAAGAAGGATACAGAGGCCAAATGTATTTATTGCCGTATTTGGTTCGATCTGGGACAGGCGGACATGCCTTATCAAGCAAATGTGTTGACGCAAAAACAACATGTTTATCCCCTTTCATAAAAGCCCCACAAGTTGTTCTACCCTTTCCAGTACTAATCAAACGAGGTTTAAACACCTGACCTTCTTTTGTCGGGATCTTTCCAATATAAATCTGGTCACAAGGAATTCCCTCTTTGGGGTTAGTTTTTTGAAATATTAACCATTTCCCATCAAAACTGAAATAGGCTTCAGCATTATCACCCCCAAAGGTGAGTTGGCGGATATTATTAAAATGAGACTCTTCAGCATAGGCCAACGAATCCTGTGAGATTGAATGAAATGGGATCAACAAAACACAGATTAAAAGCTGGGGTAAAGCCAAGGAAAGATCAAAAAAACCGGAAGATCTGTTCATGAGATGAAATTATGAAACAAAATAAGCACAAAAGAACTCGGAATTATCATAAAACTGCAATAAAACATGAGTATTCTGTAATTTTGACCATGCCCCATAACCTTTTTATTTTTTTGGGCCTTTTCGTTTGCCTTGCTAGTTCAATGAGCGGATGTGAAAATAGTACTTCAACCAATACACATTCAGCATCCGAACAAGCAGCAGATACGAGCTTATCCAATACCAATCCTGAGATTAGTGAAAACCCGATAGAGAAAGCATTTATCTATGCAAGAAATGCCGATGCAAGGGCATTGGAATTGGCGGACAGCCTTATACAATTTGGAAAAACTGAGGACATCATTGGTCAGGGGCACTACCTCAAAGGAATTTATTACACCAATACGAATGAATCAAACAAAGCCTTGTTACAATTTGACTCCACCATCATCACCAATTTCACATTCACTGATGCATACCTTGAAAAAGCCATCTTGCTCTATGACAAGAAAAAGTTTGATCTTGCACTTGATTTACTAAAAAAAGCTGCTGAGCTTAATCGGTATGACGCAGATATTTATTTTTGGATGGCCAAAAATTATGAGTCACTACAAAACGAAGAGGAAGCCTTTTTTTACTACCAGCAAACACTATTGTTAGACAAAAACTACGGGGCTGCAAAAGATGCCCTAGATGGATTTAAAAAGATAGACAACCCCAAAATAAAATAACACATGCCAATTATCGCACCTTCCCTCCTTTCTGCAGATTTTCTTCACCTTAAACAGGCAGGTGATCTCATTAACCGATCTGAGGCAGCATGGCTTCATTTGGACGTTATGGATGGACGATTTGTACCGAACATCAGTTTTGGACTTCCAGTGATTTCCGCAATGAGAAAAGCTACGAATAAGATATGTGATGTGCATCTTATGATTGAAGAGCCAGAAAAATATGCGCAGGCATTCAAAGATGCTGGAGCGGACATACTCACTGTTCACGCAGAGGCCTGCCGACACCTGCATAGAAATCTTCAACAAATTCGTTCACTCGGAATGAAATCAGGTGTAGCCCTAAACCCACATACCCCCATTTCTTCCATAGAGGAGGTGCTGGACGAAGCAGATCTTGTTTGTATCATGACCGTTAATCCGGGTTTTGGAGGACAGCAATTCATCTACAGCATGCTTAAAAAAATTGAACGGCTCAAAGAATCCATCCTTAAACAAGGAACAAATACAATGATTGAGGTTGATGGCGGAGTTACTCTTGAAAATGCATCGGCAATCGTAAACGCTGGGGCAGATGTACTTGTTGCAGGCAATACCGTCTTCAACGCAAAAGATCCAGAATTGACTATCAGATTGTTAAAAAATATGGTTTGATTTCTTTTGGGCGTATGGACCACGAACAAGTTTACCC
>JBILBU010000009.1:0-65594 GCA_044353505.1 Chitinophagaceae bacterium
GGAATACATGAAATTTTTTAATCCAAACCACTATATCATTTAGAATATAGGTAAATATTATACTTAGAAAAATATCAAAAGCGACGAGGTGTGTTAGTGAAGTATAGTGGTTATAATTTGTTGATTATATGTTGTGGTAGGCATAATTTGAATACAAGACATTGTCTAGTTGAAGTAATTTCATGTGCAACTATAATTGTTTGCATCAATCCAAGTAATAGATACTAATTAAAGCGAATATTAATCTAATAAAGATTTAATTAAGTATAGATGCAATTCTAAAGTAAATTCAAGAGTACTCTAACTTAAATGAAATGTCTTGTGTAATTAGAATACATAGCAATAATTCTCATATGAACTCATTTATATAAAAGTTGCTTTATTTTGTACTAAATTGGACAAGTCTAAATAAGGTATACTATGCTTGGAGAAAGAATAAGAGAATTACGTGAAGCTAAAGGATTGGTTCAAAGACAGATAGCCGCAGAGCTTGAAGTAGATACTGCCTATATTAGTAAAATAGAAAAAAACGAAAAACCGTTAAGCAGGAGTCACCTAAAGCGCCTTTCATCAATTTTAGGGATTTCTCAAAACGAACTTTATATATTATGGCTTGCAAATAGAATATCAAATCTCGTTAAAGACGAAAAAGAAGCTATAGCAGCACTAAAAATTGCATTAAAAAATATTTCAAACAAATAAGGCTGTGCCCAAAACCGTAAAAGAGAAAATAATGTATAAGGGTAAGACATTGATAAACAAATATATATTACCAGTGCAGATGTACTGCACAGATCATGTTCATTTTTGAGTTGTCAATAAAAATTGTCTAATGAAAACTAGAGATACTTATACAGATATGGAGATTACGAAGAACTTTGAGAAAAAAATATTTGAGGTACTAGATGCAATTAGGACAGAAGGCATTTCAGTTAATGATTATGATTTTGTTGTATTTCTATTGGCTCTACATAAAGAACAGATCTTTTCTGATAAGATAATCAGGGATGGAAATAATCTAAAAGATCAATTACTTTTTAAGTTAGTAGAAATTCAAAGTAGAGCTGATAATAAATACACTAGTATAACTAATGTTTTTATCAAAAACATAGAAAGTGTATCAGATTCAACAATAAAAAAAATATTTAGATATTTTAATGAAATAGACCGAAAGTTACTTTCTGAACACTATCCGGAAATATTTGAGATTCTTTTATCAAAACTTATACAGTTTCAAGGTCGATTTGGTGGCGAGTTTATACAACCTATTGAGATTACTCGACTTTTTGAAGCCCTTTGGCCTCAAAAAAAACATCTAACTGTTTTTAATCCTTTTGCTGGGTTAGCATCTTTTGGATTAAATTTCAGTGAAAGCGAAAATTATTTAGGTCAAGAAATCAATCCTAAAGTTTGGGCTATCGGTATATTGAGATTAATTGCTAATGGCAAAAGGAGTTTTACAAATTTTTTATGTCAGGATTCAATTCTAAGTTGGCCAAGTGTATTTGAAAAATATGATTTAATCATATCAAATCCTCCTTTTGGTGCGAGGCTTTCTGCTGTACAATTAGATGTTGAACCTGGATATCGAACTTTTGAACAACTTCTAATAGAAAAAGGTATTAAGTCTTTGAATGATAATGGTACTTTAATTTCATTAGTGTCACAAAAAATATTATTTCAGGACAGCTTACATGAAAGACGCTTAAGAGAGCTTATAGTAAATGAAGATGTATTAGATACGGTAATTTCTTTACCAGCTAATATTCTATCAAATACAGGTGTTCCGCTGTCTATCATTATTCTCAAAAAGAAAAAAGATACACCAAATTTTGTCAAATTCATCGATGCCTCTAATTGTTATTTCCAAAAAGATTCAAGAGATCGTATTCTCGATAATGAACAGATTCTAAATATTATTGAACAGGAAAGCAATAGTGATTTTTTTCGCGCTGTTAATTCTGATGAAATAAGAGAAAACTCTTGTAATCTTAGTGTAGCTCGGTATTTCAAGAAAAATGTAGAAGGGGTAAAGCTCAGTAAAATTTTAACTGCAATTAGGGGTGACAATGATATTCCATCTATTGGTAAAATTATCAAGATCCGAGATCTAAAGGAATCAAATGATGAACATCATTTAGACTTGGCTACCATTGAACAATCTGAGGAAATCAGACGTGATTATAAACTTATTAGTGAATCATGTTTATTGTTGGCAATTAGATGGAAAACCTTAAAACCTACTATATTTAAATATGTTTCAGAGCCTATATTAATAAGCTCAGATATTCTAGCCTTTAGAATAGATTCTGAAAAGATTGATATTGAGTATTTAGTTCACGAGCTTAATTCAATCTATGTTCAAGAGCAAGTTTCAAGTTTACGCCTTGGGACCGTTATACCATTTATTAGAAGAGAAGATTTATTAAACGTAGTTATAAAGCTCCCATCTATTGAGGAGCAAAGAGCAAAAGCACAAGGTATTAAAGAGCTTTCAGAAAAAATAAAAAACTTAGAAGCCGAGCGTCAATCAATTGCAGATGGAGTGAGCGATAAACTTTATGAAAGTGTTTCAACTATTAAACATTCGCTAGGTAAACCGCTTTTAAATATTGGTTCTTCGCTAAGAAATATTGAAACAGTTCTTTCAAATATAATTCCTGAATGGGGAGTAGTTAAAATAAATCCTCGGTATGATATAACAATGAAAGATACGTTTACCTCTATACTTAGCAATCTAGATTTGATTCATTCTGTACTTCGAAATAATACAAGCGTATTCGATGTATCAAATTATCGTTTAGAAGAAATAAACTTTTTAAAATTTATAGAAGATTATGTAAAAGATATCAAATCAGTTGGTAAAGTAAACTTAGAGATTACTTTAGATATTCACCCTGATTTAATTTCCGAGTTTAGTGATTCAAATCAAATTCAATTAATTTCAAACGAAGAACTTTTAGAGGTTGCATTAAATACAATAGTTGAGAATGCCTACATGCATGCATTTGTTGATAACACCAAAAAATATAAACTTGAAATACGTGCAGGCATATTTTTTCCTTTAAAAGAAAACAGCCTAATTTTTGGACATAATTCGAGTTTTGAAGCTTTTGTAAAAATAGAGGTCGCAAATGATGGTAAGCCATTCTCCAAAAACTATTCACTTGAAAAATTTGTTAGGAGAAATTCCTTTGCTGGCGAAACAGGAAATACTGGGCAAGGTGGCTTTGATCTAAACGAAATAATAAAGTATCACAATAAGGGCACTAGTACGTTAAGATTAATATTTGATGATTCTGAAAATGGATTTACAACAACATATTCATTTTTAATACCGATAAATAGATAATATGTATAGAGTACTTTGGTTAGATGATGAATGTGAAAAACCTGAAATGATTCAGTTTAAAATAGATGCTGAAAATCAGGGTCTCTTTTTAGATGGTTTTAGATCTTTTGAGGAAGGCTTTATTCATTTAGATAAAAAACTTGATTACTATGATATTATATTGTTAGATGGTCTATTCTTAGAAAAAAAGAATCAGGAAAGTGGAACAGAAGATGAGTCTGGTATTGGGATGGCGATAGCAAGAATTAATGAATTAAAAAGTCAAAAAGCATTTCCATGGTTTGTTTTATCTGGTAAGGACAAATTCACAAAAGGTGAAAATTCTTTACTAAAAGGAAATAAGGCAAGATGTTTTGACAAGACAAATCCCCATGACCTTGTTCAGCTTTTCAAAGAAATGAAAATTGCTGCCGAAGCCGTTGATGACTACAAATTAAAAAGTAGATATCAAAACGTTTTAGAAGTATGCTCAGCTGATTTTTTAGGGGAAGAAAATTATTCGAGAATATTTAATTTAATCAAGCATATAAATAATGACTTCAGAATTTCTAGCGCTGAAGATATGTTAAACCCAATTAGAAAAATCATTGAAAAACTTTTTACAAAGCTTGCTGAATATGAAATAATTCCCAAGGCCATCACGACATCTAATGGATGGATTAACAATTCAAGTAAATTTTTATCAAATAAACACACAGAATATGAGCAATTACAAGAGACATTTCCAAGGCTTATAACAGAGAATATTTTTCGCTTGTTAAATATTATTCAAGATGCTTCACACTCCGAAGGCGAATTAAAACTAAAGGTTGATTCGTATTTAAAGAATGCACAATCTGATTACTTATATAGAAGTATAATTTATTTATTATTTGATACAGTTCTCTGGTTTAAGGAATTCGTTGATCAAAATAAGGATTTAAATCTTAACAAGACTCGTTGGCAATCAAAATTGAATAATTTAGACTGGGTGGATGGTACTGTTATTCGTATAATAAATGGTTGGGGTACATTTATTTCTGAAAATTCTAATATTACTGCGAGTATCTTACCAAAAATGGTTCAAGAAAATAATTTGAAAGAAAATGATCAAATAAAAGTAAATGTACAGCCTAACTCAGACGGATCAAAAATTTACATAATAGCTATTACAAAATAAGCATGACTAAAAATAAATTAAGTTTACACCAGCTGGAGCAATACCTTTCTAAAGCAGCCTGGATTTTAAAAGGTCCAGTGGATGCATCAGATTTTAAGGTGTACATTTTTCCATTGTTGTTTTATAAACGACTATCTGATGTGTATGATGAAGAGTACCAAACCGCACTTGCAGAAAGTAATGGTGATTCTGAATATGCATCACTTCCAGAATTTCACAGATTTGAAATACCAAAAGAATGTCATTGGAATGATATAAGGGAGAAGACTACAAATGTTGGTCAAGCCATTGAAAAAGCTTTTCGTGGTATTGAACAGGCGAATCAGGAATTGTTATATGGTATTTTTGGAGATGCCCAATGGAGTAATAAGAACAAACTTTCCGACAGGTTATTAATAGATTTAATTGAACATTTTTCGCAATACACATTGTCAAATTCACTTGTGGATCCTGATATTCTAGGACAAGCTTACGAGTATTTGATAAAACACTTTGCTGACCTTACAAATAAAAAAGCGGGTGAGTTTTATACACCTAGGTCAGTCGTTCATTTATTAGGATTAATACTAGATCCTCATGAGGGAGAAAGCGTATATGATCCCGCTTGCGGAACTGGAGGCATGCTATTGGAGTGTGTTAATCATTTACAAGAAAGCAAAGAGGATTATAGGACATTAACTCTTTATGGACAAGAGAAGAACCTCACCTCAAGTTCAATTGCTAGAATGAACATGTTCCTGCATGGTATAGAGGATTTTAATATTGTAAGAGGTGATACACTTCGCAATCCTGCATTTTTTGCTGCTGACGGATTGAAAACATTTGATTGTGTTATTGCAAACCCCCCTTTTTCTTTAGATGACTGGGGAAGTGAGAATTGGGTAAATGACCCATTTGGAAGAAATATAGCAGGTGTACCACCAAAAGGGAATGGAGATATGGCGTGGGTACAACATATGATTAAATCTATGAACAGCAACGGTCGAATGACGGTTGTTTTGCCACATGGAGCCTTGTTTAGAAAAGGAGCCGAAGGTAGAATAAGAGAAGAGCTTTTGAACCAAGATTTGTTAGAAGCTGTAATTGGCTTAGGGTCTAATATCTTTTATGGTACCCAATTAGCTGCGTGTGTAATGGTATTCAAACAAAATAAGTCATCCAACAAAAAAGGAAAGGTTTTATTTATTGACGGGTCTGACCAAGTAAGAGTTGGTAGAGCTCAGAATTTTTTAGAACCAAATCATGTTAGTCAATTATTTGATTGGTATACAAATTTTAAAGAGATTGAAAATTTTGCAAAGGTTGTAACTCTAAAAGATATTTCTGATAATGAATTTAGTCTTAATATACCATTATATATTGAAAAGGTAATTGAAGACAATCTTCCTTCTGTTGATGTTGCATTAAAGGATTTAAAATCAGCTTGGGAAGAGAGTTTAGATGCGGAAGAGAAATTTAAAAAAATCTTAAACCAATTTATAAAATGACGCAACAAGAATTAGAGAAATATTTATGGGGTGCGGCTAAGGTTTTAAGAGGCACGATTGATGCAGGTGACTATAAGCAATATATATTCCCATTACTTTTTTTCAAAAGGATTTGTGATGTATATGAAGAAGAATTTGAAAAAGCATTAAAGGAAAGTGGCGGTGATATGGAGTATGCGTCTTTTGCAGAACATCATCACTTTATAGTTCCTCCTGAATCTCATTGGAATAAAATACGAGAAATTACTACTAATATTGGATTGTCTATTCAAAATTCTATGAGAGAAATTGAGAAAGCTAATCCAGATACTTTATATGGAATTTTTGGAGATGCAAGTTGGACAAATAAGGATAGACTATCTGATGCAACACTTATTAACCTAATTGAGCATTTTTCTCAGCATAAACTTAATTTAGTCAATGTAGCTGATGACAAATTAGGTAATGCTTATGAATACCTGATAAAGGAGTTTGCAGACGATAGCGGACATACTGCAGCTGAGTTCTATACAAATAGAACTGTTGTCAAATTGATGACAATGATTATGGATCCTCAGCCTGGAGAAAGCGTATACGATCCAACGTGTGGTTCAGGCGGCTTATTATTAAATTGTGCATTGCATTTACGGGATGAAGGAAAAGAATATCGTACACTTAAATTATATGGGCAGGAGATTAATCTTATCACATCCGCAATTGCGCGTATGAATATGTTTATGCATGGAATCGAGGAGTTTAGTATTGTTAGAGGTGACACACTAGCGCAACCAGCTTTTTTGGAAAATGATACTCTTAAGAAATTCAATGTAATTCTTGCAAACCCTCCTTACTCTATTAAAGCATGGGATCGAAAGAGTTTTGAAAACGACCCTTACGGAAGAAATTTATGGGGTACTCCACCACAGGGATGCGCTGATTATGCATTTCAGCAGCACATTCAAAAGAGTTTGAACGAGAAAAATGGACGTTCTATTTCACTATGGCCTCATGGTGTATTATTTAGAGATTCAGAATCAGAAATGCGAAGGAAAATGATAGAAGAAGATTTGGTTGAATGTGTAATTGGTTTGGGGCCAAATTTGTTTTATAATTCACCTATGGAAGCTTGTTTATTAATTACTACAACGAGTAAGAAAAAGGAACACAAAGGTAAAATTCTTATTATGAATGCCGTCAAAGAGGTAAGACAAGATAAAAACATTGGTTATCTAGAAGCAAATCATATTAAGAGGATTTATAACAGTTTCTTAAATTTTAAAGACGAAGAAGGATTTTCAAAGGTAGTTGAGAATGAAATAATATTAAAAAATAAAGCCAGCTTAAATATTGCACAATATGTAAGTAATGTTATTCAAAATGAAAATGCGACATCTTTAAGAGTTGCTATTAATACATGGAAAGAAAATTCAAAAAAACTGAAAGAAAGTATGGATAATTTTTTTGAAATATTGAAATAAAATAAAAAGAATGCTCGAGAAAATAGATAAATTCAATTTTGAAACTTTTCGTTTTGAGGAAATAACGAAAAGGGTAACAGAAGGAGTTGATCCTAACACAACTACATTAGAAAAGTATGTTGGATTGGAACATATTGATGCAGAAAATATTCATATCAAACGATATGGAACACCTGATGATGTTACTGGAGGAAAACTAAAATGTTATCCTGGCGATGTAATTTTTGGGAAACGTAGAGCTTACCAACGGAAAGCTGCTATTGTTGACTTTGAAGGAATTTGCTCTGCTCACGCTTTTGTGTTTAGAGCTAATCAAGAAGTGATTGATCCAAAACTATTCCCGTTCTTTTTACATTCAGACCAATTTATGCATAGGGCAGTAGATATATCTGTAGGAGGTCTGTCACCCACTATCAATTGGGGAGACTTGAAGCATCAAGAAT
The DNA here is from genome assembly GCA_044353505.1 of Chitinophagaceae bacterium. Taxonomy (GTDB): domain Bacteria; phylum Bacteroidota; class Bacteroidia; order Chitinophagales; family Chitinophagaceae; genus Pollutibacter. The sequence goes on from JBILBU010000009.1 coordinate 7,899, forward strand.
TCTTCCTCCCGCCCAAACCTGATCAAGCACGTTTGGTAGAATTACTTTTGGAAATGGATAATCTGATTGAGAAAGAGAAGGTATTACTAGATAAAATCGAAACATTTAAAGAAGTAAGAATGATTGATCTCTTAAATGGGTATAATCTAGAAAAAAATAAAAATAAACTTCCTGTAGATTGGAAATTATTGAAATTAAAAGATTTAGGAACAATTTCTACTAGTAGTGTTGACAAGAAAATTAACGTTAATGAGAAAGAGGTCAACCTACTTAATTACATGGATGTATACTCTAGTGTTGATAAAAAAATAGATTCAAGAATAAATTTCATGAAGGTAACTGCGAATGAAAATCAGCTATTAAAAAATCAACTTTATAAAGGGGATGTGTTATTTACTCCTAGTTCTGAAACTTCAGATGATATTGGACATTCTGCAGTTATTACTGAAGATTTACCCAATACTCTACACAGCTATCATTTGGTAAGACTAAAATTCAATATAGAAATAGATTTAGATTTCAAAAGATTTTTATTTAATAATCCTAAAACATTGTATTATTTTTCAAGAAGAGCAAAGGGAGTTACTAGGATGATTTTAGGATTAGACGATTTCAATAATACAGAATTGCGATTACCTCCATTAATGCAACAAAAAGAAATTGCAAGAGAGTTGTCCGCAATTTATGGTTTAATTGCTAGTATTAATTCCAATATTTTGTATGCATTAAATTTACAAAAGAGTTTAATTAATGAAATATTTTAATTACTAAAATGACTAAACTAGAATTAAATAAATTAAATCTTGCAATTAAGTCATTGCATGGTGACGGAGACGTCTCAAGTTATGAAATTGATGCAGCAAGAAGGATTGATTTTCCGAGAGGGTTTCTAAAAACTTTATCTTCAAATAGATCATTCCTTTCTTTTCTAAATAATAAAAAAATAGTTGAAAATATTGCTCTTCACATGATGCATCGTGATACACTTCATTGGGTATGGTTGAAAACTGATATTAGCGGAGATGCCAGAAAAATGGTGATAAAATTCCAATTAATAAACCTTGCTTCAATTTTGGAAGCGATAGTAAAATGTCTTTATCCAAAAATGCCAAAGAAAAAAGATGATGTTTATTTCAGAATTGAGAGACTTGAATTAGAGAAAAATATTTCCAGTGTCAAAGATCTTAAACAATTATGGCTTGACAGAAAATCAATACATCTTCATTTGTTTGAAGAAACAAAAGAAGTAGTTTTTTCAGATCAAAAATATATCCATTGGCACAAGTCAATGTCAACTTTAATTAAAGAACTTAATTATGGGATTTAACGAATTAAATAGTGTAGAACATTATATTATTCACCAACTCAGTGGAGTGAATTTGAATAACAATGTTTTGAACGAACCGGTGATTGGCTATAAAGCAGGATGGAATTATAAATCTGCAACTGAGCTAAACCGGTCAGTTAATGAAGTTCTAATTGAGCAAGATTTAAAAGAGGCGTTAATTCGATTAAATCCTGAAATCAACAAAAATCATGAGCTTGCCGAAGAGGTTATTTATAATTTACGCGCAATTTTAATTTCTGTAAATCAGGTGGGTTTAGTTAAAGCAAATGAAGAATTTTTCAAATGGCTATGTGGAGAAAAAACTATGCCGTTTGGTGAAAATAACAGACATGTGCCAGTTAGATTAATTGACTTTGAAAACCTATCCAATAATTCTTATGTAGTAACAAATCAGTTTCGCATCCATCATAGAGAAACTAAAATACCTGACATTGTCTTATTCATAAATGGTATTCCGGTTGTTGTTGGAGAAGCAAAAACTCCAATACGTCCTAGTGTTAGTTGGTTAGATGGTGCTTATGAGATTAATGAAGTGTATGAAAATACAATACCACAATTATTTGTTCCAAATATCTTATCGTTTTCAACAGAAGGAAAACAGTTTTATTATGGAAGTATCAGATGTCCATTAGATTTTTGGGCGCCATGGAAGTTAGAGGATGAGTCTCTGGCTAATAAATTAGGACTTGGTGAAATAGGTAATGAACTTAACGATCTTTTAAAGCCATCACGCCTACTTGATATTCTTCAGAATTTTTCATTATTCTCATCAAATAAGAAAAAACAAAGAACGAAAGTTATACCGCGTTTTCAGCAATATGAAGGAGCTAACAAAATAGTTGAAAGGGTAAAAGAAGGTAAAATTAAAAAAGGATTAATATGGCATTTTCAAGGATCTGGTAAGTCTTTATTAATGGTTTTTGCTGCTCAAAAATTAAGGCGTGCACCTGAGCTTAAAAGTCCAACTGTTATTGTCTTAGTAGATAGGACAGATTTGGATACTCAAATATCGGGTACTTTTAATGCTGCAGATGTTGCAAATGTGGAGGTAACTGAAAATATACGTGACTTACAAACAATGTTGGAACAGGATACAAGAAAGATTATCATTTCAATGATTCATAAGTTCCGTGATGCGAAGCCAAATATGAATACCCGTGAGAATATAATTGTATTGGTCGATGAGGCTCATAGAACTCAAGAAGGGGATTTAGGGCGTCAAATGCGAGCAGCTTTACCAAATGCATTCCTATTTGGGTTGACTGGTACACCAGTAAATAAGGCGGATAAAAATACATTCTGGGCTTTTGGATCTGAAGAAGATCAAGGTGGTTATATGTCTAGGTATACTTTTCAAGATTCCATAAGAGATGGAGCCACATTACCATTACATTTTGAACCAAGGATGGTAGATGTTCATGTTGATAAGGTAACGATAGATAAATTATTTGAGGATTTTAAGGAAGAAGCCGCATTAACTGATGAAGAAGCAGATGCTTTGAACAAGAAATCAGCAAAAATGGCCGCATTTTTAAAGTCTCCTGAACGTGTATCTAAAATTGTAAAAGATATTGCATCGCATTTTAAGGAGAAAGTAGCGCCTCATGGATTCAAGGCAATGATAGTAACACCAGATAGAGAAGCATGTGTTCAATATAAAGAAGAGCTTGACAAATACTTCCCAGCTGAAGCAAGTTCAGTGGTCATTTCAACAACTGCTAATGACAAACTTGAATTCAAGCAAAAGTGGGGTATAGACAAGTCCCAACAAGAAAGAATAGTTGATGAATTTAATGACCCTATTTCGGATTTGCAATTTCTTATTGTAACTGCAAAGCTGCTTACAGGGTTTGATGCGCCAATCCTACAAACAATGTATCTTGATAAATCTTTGAAGGATCACACCCTATTACAGGCGATATGTAGAACTAATAGGTTGTTCCCAAATAAGACTTTTGGTAGAATCGTTGATTACTTTGGTGTATTTGACGATGCTGCGAAAGCCTTGGAATTTGATGAGCAGTCAGTTAAACAGATTATCACAAATTTATCTGAATTAAGAGAACAGCTTCCAAAAGCTATGAGTGATGCACTTGAACATTTTGATGGAGTAGATAGAACAATTGAAGGATTTGAGGGTCTTGAATCTGCGCAAAATGCTATTAAAACTGAAGAGAAAAAAGACGCTTTCGCAAAAGACTACAAGTATTTGAGTAAGCTATGGGAATCACTTTCTCCTGACAATATTTTAAACTTATATAAGACCGACTATAAGTGGTTGTCACAGGTTTATGAATCTGTTAGACCAGCAACTGATAATGTAGGTAAGTTATTATGGATGACTTTAGGTGCTCAAACAACGCAATTGATACATGACAACATCCATGTAGGGGAGATACATAATCTTGATGAGTTTATATTAGATGCTGATGTAATTGAGGATATTTTCAATAATCCTGACCCTAAGAATGCTAAAAAGTTAGAAAAAATTCTGATTAACAGATTTAAGAAATTTGGCCAACACCCGACATTTAAAAAACTAAGTGAATTATTAGAAGCACTAAGAAATAAAGCAGAAAAAGGACTTATTTCATCAATAGAGTTCGTGAAGGAACTTTGTAAAATTGCTAAGGAAGCAGTTCAGGCTGAAAAAGATATTGAAGCTGAAACGCTAGAGAAATCACCAAAAGCTGCGCTAACTGAGTTGTTCTTGGAATTAAAGACGGATCAAACCCCTGCTGTGGTAGAGCGTATAGTAGCAGATATTGATGCAATAGTTCGTGTAGTTAGCTTCCCTGGTTGGCAAAAAACGTCATCTGGTGAAAGAGAGGTTCAAAAGTCTTTAAGACAGGCGCTATTGAAATATCAATTACATAAAGACCAGGTATTGTTTGATAGAGCATACGCTTATATTAAAGAGTATTATTAATAAATAAATCATTTATAGATGCAAATCCAAAAGTATTCTGTTAACCAACATCAAATTTCAGTTTTTCTTGCATATGTGAAAGCCGGGCAAATTGCTATACCTGAGGTGCAAAGACCTTTTGTTTGGGATAATTCAAAAGTCAGAGATTTACTTGACAGTTTGTATAAAGGATATCCAATTGGTTATGTGATTACATGGCAAAACCCCAATATTCGACTAAAGGATGGTAAATTATCTGAAGGAAAGAAGATATTGATTGATGGGCAACAAAGGATAACCGCATTAAGGGCAGCAGTTTTAGGAGAATATGTTGTCAATAAAGAATATGATAAGGTCAGAATAAAAATCGCTTTTAATCCAAAGACAGAAGTATTTGAAGTTCAAAACCCTGCTATATTAAAAGATAAAACATGGATTCCAGATATATCTGAAATCATGAATTCAAGCAGTATCATTCAGACAGTTAAAAAATACTTAGAAGCGAACCCAGAAGTAGAAAGCGAAGTGGTAGAGACCAATATCAGCAATCTTTTGAGTATACAGCATAAGCAAATAGGAACTATTGATTTGGCTCATGATTTAGACATAGAAACAGTAACTGAAATATTTATACGAATCAACTCACAAGGTGTGGTTCTTTCACAGGCCGACTTTGCTATGAGTAAGATAGCTTCAAATGAAAAACTTGAAGGTCCTAATCTTAGGAAAGCGATTGATTATTTCTGTCATTTAGCCGTTGCGCCGCAATTCTATGAACATATTAGAGATAATGATAAAGACTTTGCCTCAACAGATTATTTCAAGGCAATGATATGGTTAAAAGACGAGAAGGATGATTTGTATGATCCAAGTTATACAGATATGCTTCGTGTAGCATTTACTTCTGAATTTTCAAGAGGTAGAATGTCTGACCTGGTTAGCTTATTATCTGGAAGAAACTTTGAAACTAGAGATTTTGAAGAGAGCATAGCTGCAGAAACTTTTGAACGAATGAAATCTTCCACGCTAAGATTTATGAAGGAAGATTATTTCAAAAAATTTGTAATGATTATTCGTTCGGCAGGTTTTATAACTCCAGAATTAATCCGGTCTAAAAATGCATTAGACTTTGCGTACATCATATACCTGAAACTCAGAGAGGACGGGGTGCCCCAAGGAGAAATTGGAAGATTAGTATCACGTTGGTTTGTCTTTTCAGTGCTTACTGGAAGGTATGGCAGCTCTCCTGAAAGCACTTTTGATTACGACATTAAACAAATGGCTAATAAGCCATTTAAGGAATATTTAGAAAGCGTAGAACAGGCTGAGCTATCTGATTCGTTCTGGAATTTTGGATTAATTCAGCGTTTAGATACTTCAGTAGCAAGTAGTCCAGTTTTTCACGTCTATCAAGCATCACAAGTAAAAGGCCACGATAAAGGATTTTTATCACGAGATATTAGCGTTGAAAGTATTATTCTTTACAAAGGCGATATTCATCACATCTATCCAAAAAATTACTTAAAGACGAATAACAAATCTAGAGGCGACTATAATCAAATAGCCAACTACGTGTTGATGCAACAAGAAATCAATATTGCAATTGGTGCAAAATCACCTAATGTTTATTTCCGAGAACTGAAGGAGCAATGTACTGGAGGTAAAATGAAATATGGGGCTATCAATAATTTAGATGAATTGCTAGATAATCTTAAAACTCATTGTATACCTGAGTCTATTTTCGATTCAAATATTGATGGGTATGAGGCTTTTTTGAATGATAGGAGAAAATTAATTGCAGACAAAATGAAGAGTTACTATAATACCTTATAGATTGAAAATCGGTTTTCGTATACCAAATCTAAAAAAGCGAATTGCTGCAAGAACTTCAGTGAAACGCATCATCCGACACAATCTTGGGGTAAAAGCACCAAGAGGGTGGGGATGGATGACGAATCCCAAACGGGCGGCCTACAACAGGGTTTATAATAGAACGTCGAGGGGATGCATGGTAACATTGATCTGGTTGATAAGTATTCCCATTCTGATCTTATTGATCACTCTTCAACTCAGCTCTTGTTCTGGTAATGTTGATGAAGGAAGCAGCGCTACCTATGTAAAACCATCAGTCGACAAAAACGGGCGTTTTAGAAAGGGGCATGTGCGCAAGTCTGTCAGCATAAAAAAGAATGCTGTTAAAAGTCAGAACCACTCGCGTTATTATTATCATACCCGAGGCAAGTACCGCAGAAAATAAAACGATTGATCATGAAAAAATATCTAACCTCAGTAATGGCCATTCATAACGTAAATGGCCAGCTTGGAAAATGGCCTGGTCCTATTATTGAAGCAAACTCAAAAGAGGAAGCAGATGAGTGGTGCAAGAAAAACACACAGTATCTATTTGTTGAACAAGAAATTCTTGAAGTCGACTCACGTAATAACATAGAATCGAATTTAAATTGATTATTTTATTCGGAATACTCTATCCAAACTAACTCTGCAACTGAGTGCAAGGATCCAACTACAATTGCATTTTGGCAATATTTTCTACCAAATTCAATAGCAACTTCTTTGGTGATCCCCAATACTAAGTAGCTTTTTTCTGGTACCCATTGAGGATCTGCTCCAACACCTTCACCTTCAAAAATATAATACTTATTAAGATCAGCTTTTAATTCATTATTTCTTTGCTCATTAATTTTTAGGCTTGTCACTTCTGAATAAGGGTTCCACGCAGTAATATAAGACCAGTCTACGATATTGTAGCTACTTAATAATACATCAAGCCTGTCATTCTTTTCTCCAACCTTGATTGTAATTATTGGCTCATATACATTAAAGCTAGTTTCTTTATATGCCCTAATTAACTCATCCATTAATTAAATTGATTTAAAATGTTTTATTCATGACATACGGTTCTTATGCTATAATAGTTTAAAATGGATTAAAATCTAACGTTTGAGTGCTTCCTTTAATCTGTTTTTTATGGCTTTTGCCAGAGTATTAGGCTTCAATACTGATACACTGTCTGCATAAGATAGTAACAATCTTTCAAGCTCATAATTTATTATTAGATGTAGTGATAATTCAAGGGTATTATCATCAATCCATCTTGATTTTTGGGAACCATGCAATGGTTTTGTTTCCATATATTTTGCTGTCTTTCCTATAAAGTTTAATACCACTTTTTCAGGCTCGATATCAGTAGGTTTAGTTACACCAATAATATCCTCAAAGTAATCATGCCAGTCAATTCTGGTATTTTTCTGATACTTTAATTTTATTTCTTTTAGTTCAACAATTCGGTCGATTGCAAGATTCCAGTCGGATTTCCCCTTTTCAGGATTATACCCGAATAGAAACCAACGATTATTGTACTGTTTTAAGAAATAAGGATGCATCTCTAAATTAAAAGGACTGTCATTTTCGTAGGGCTGGTAGCTTATAGTTAGAACCTTTTTGTAAAAAATAGCATTATAAAGGGTGCCAAGGTGTTCAATACCTTTTAGGTATTGATTATTATCAAATTCAATAATTGCTGTTGAAGACTGATCGGCAGTAATACCTTGTTGTAGTTTGGGAACCATTTCGTTTACCCATTCAAATTGGGGCATACCTTTGAATTGGGCAAGAATATCCATCGCAGCCTTTAATTGATTCACCTCCATTTCATTCAATGGCATGTTATTGATCGAAAATGAAATATCAGCATATCTATAATAAACTCTTTTTCCATCGCGATGCTTTACCAGATCAATACTCCAGCCTTCCTTACTTTCCATAAAGGAAATGTCTTCAAAAATCTGCCTTCTGCTGATCCCGTTTGATTCCGGGTCAATTTCAAGTAAAACACTGTCACATTCCGCAATCAGATTTTCAATGAAATATCTTTTTCCAGGGTTTCTGAAGCATTTATCAAGAACCTTATATCGAATAAGTGCATTTTTATTGGTAGCCAAAAGGATAATTATTTAGTTATGACCGATGCATATATATAAAAAAATTCTATTTGTTTCGAAACCATATTGATATTCTAAAACAGCAAATTACTTGAAATTAATTACATTTATGCAGTTGCACTGCACAGATAGGCTATTTGTTTGCAATTCGTTCTTTGCATAGAGTTGTGTGGAAATATCACCGTTCCAAAATGGGTAGATGACCATGCAGAGTTATTCAATTCTATTTCTATTCATCCAGAGGGGCGACCAAGTATTGCCGTTAGCCATTGTGATGATGTGCATTATGAATGGATCTCAAATTTTCATCATTTGTATAACGCACTATTGAAGTACATGATGATGGAAGAGGATGATTAAGATGAGGGTTTTAGGTTCAGTTACACTAAAACCGTAGTGAAACTTTTAGTGAAACTTTGTCAAAACAAAAAAGCCCATAAAAAACTATTATCCAGTTGATTATGAGCTTTTAAATGCTGTAGGGGGAGGGGTCGAACCTCCACGGGGCAGTTAGCTATAGCGCAAAGTTCAGTGGTCGATCCTGGTCGCCAGTATTGCTACCGGCGGCTCTACACTATGTTTATCCTGTGATCCCCACCCCCGAGACAAGGGGGCATGTCTGCCAAATTTCATCACCCCACAATGGTGAAAGAACTGACGCAAATTTAATATTTAATGCCTTTCTTTGATAATAATTCAATAATTATTTTTTATTTATTGAATCTATTCAATAAATTGCATTATTATTTGAATAAATCAAAAAATGACTGCAATAATGGGAGGAAAATTAAATCTTGACAAACTGGATCTCCAAATCATCCAAATTATGATGGAAGATGCAGGCATATCCTATGCTGACCTCGGTAAGCAACTCTTTGTATCAGGGGGTACCATACACGTAAGGATAAAAAAACTTCAGGAAATCGGTATCGTAAAAGGAACCAAACTCAATGTTGATCTCCGACTGTTGGGTTACGACATTACAGCGTTTGTTGGCATCTTCCTTGAAAAAAGTTCGCTCTATGATCAAGTGGCTGAAGACCTGAAAAAAATTCCTGAGATCGTTCGTCTTAATTATACCACCGGTAATTATAGCATGTTCCTGGAAGTGGTTGCGCGTGATATCAATCAATTAAAATTTGTTCTTCACGATCAACTGCAAAAAATAAAAGGGATAGAAAGAACTGAAACACTAATATCTCTTGAAGAGAGTTTCAACAGACATGTACCTGTTGCAGGCTAAACACATCAACTCATTAGAATCGGGCTGCGCCCTCTCGCAAGGAGTTGAAGTAGTTTAAGTAACTTCAACCTCCTCAACCTCTTCAACTCTTCAACCTTGTATTTCTTCCTTTCCACTCATAGTTGCCAATCAATCCAAACCAACCTGCAACAACAGTATATAGTGCATGAAGTGGTTGGCAGAATAGAAACCATTTGATCAGCGATGATTTGTTGAAGAACCTGCAAACATTGATCATGAAGGGGAGCTCAACCAAATATTTTATCAGGATGAGTACTGCAAAGTTTTTCATCCACCCAATATCCGCCAACCCCATTATAAAAAATCCAACAATAATTAAGTTGATAAGGTATACAAGCAGGAGCACTGCTTTAATCGCAAAACCCTTGTAGGTACTGGATTTGCTGGCCCATCGTATTCTTTGTTGAATAAAACTGCTTAGTGATTTCTCGGGACTGGTTGTTACAATCGCTTCAGATGAATAACAATAGGCAACTCCCCCAGGAAAGGTGTTTGATATCTTTTCCATCAACAACATATCATCTCCAGAAGGAATACGGTCAATCCCTGCAAAGCCATTGACCTGCTTAAATGCTTGTTTTGTATACAGCAAATTTGCTCCGTTGCACATGTTGATCAATCTTTTGCTAACCGCTACCGCTGTGATGCCCTGTAGAGAAAGAAAGTCGAGCGATTGAAACCGTTCAAAAAAATTCTGCTCACCATTAAATTTTACTGGGCCTGCAACAAATACTGCATTGCTCTTTTCCCTAAACGCCACCATGGTATTGATCCACTGGGGAGGATGCATGCAATCCGCATCTGTTGTTATGATCAGGTCATGTGAAGCCAATTCAATGCCTCTTGCAATCGCAGCTTTTTTTCCTGATTGTTCTTCAGCTTTGATGCTGATCAATTTCACCCCTCGATCTTTGTATGGCAGCACTAGCTGAGCAGTATCATCTGTTGATTGGTCATCTACCACAATCAGTTCTAATCGTCCAGCAAAATATTCCTGAGCGAGTACCGACTCAATGCATTGCTGAATATGTGCTGATTCATTTCTGGCTGCGATGATTACCGTTACCCCCTCTTGCATCCTGTTGATCGCATGAAACTGTCGCATCTCTCTAATTATGCTATTGGCCCAAAGGATAATGACGGAATAACTGATAAATAGTAGGGAAATAATAATCATGTTGCAGGGCACCTGAGCCGAATGTTAAATTTCATCTTTTCTGACAGGAAAATATTTTTTGTGGGTAGAATATTTCTTAACTTTAATTAGTTGCATAACTAACTATATGCCAAACAACCAATTCAAACGAGGAGAATTATACAGTTTCATGACTGGGATGGCATCAACTGCCATTGCACGGCGTTTGCAAAAGAATTTTAAACAGGAGGGGATTGAGATTACCATCGAACAATGGAGTGTTTTGTATCATCTGTGGAAGAAAGATGGAATGAGCCAGCAGGAACTTTGCAATGCATCTTTTCGTGATAAACCAAGCATAACCAGATTGGTTGACAACCTTGAGAAACTAAAATTGGTGAAGCGTGTATCTTCTTCAACCGATAGAAGAATGAACATGATTACCCTTACTGATGCTGCAAAAAAATTGCAGGAGCGAACGATGGTGATTGCATCCAATACCTTGAACGAAGCCTTGGAAGGAGTTAGTGCAACTGATATTGAAAGGGCAAAGTTGGTACTTCAGCAGGTCTACGACAATTTGAAATAACACTATAAAATCTCAATTATGGAAACAGCACCTACCGTTACAACGATCATGAAAGGAGCCGGATGGTTAGTCAGTGAAGCCACCCCTGCTCACACATTTATTCCTGAAGATTTTAATGAAGAACATAACATGGTATTGGACATGTGCCATCAGTTTATTCATGCTGAGGTGGATCCAATACTCGACAGGATTGATAAACTCGAGCCCGGACTGATGCCTTCATTGGTTGAAAAGGCAGGCGACTTGGGCATGTTGGGAATTTCGATTCCTGAACAGTATGGTGGATTGGGAAAAGAATTTACCTCTGGCATCGTGGTTGCTGAAGGGCTTGGTGCTGGTCATTCTTTTTCTGTTGCAATAGCTGCACACGCGGGCATTGGTACGCTGCCGATTTTATATTTTGGTAACGATGCCCAAAAGGATAAATATATTCCTAACCTCGCGTCTGGGAAATGGAAGGGCGCATACGGACTTACTGAACCCAACAGTGGAAGTGATGCACTGAGCGCAAAAACAACTGCAACATTAACTGCAGATGGGAAGCATTATCTGTTGAATGGACAAAAATGTTGGATAACCAATGGTGGGTTTGCAGATGTATATACCGTTTTTGCAAAAATCGATGGCACACAGTTTACGGCTTTCATACTGGAGCGTGGTATGGAAGGATTTACACAAGGGCCTGAAGAACACAAGATGGGCATCAAGGGATCTTCCACTGTTCAACTGTATTTTCAGGATTGTAAAGTGCCGGTAGAAAATGTGTTGGGAGAAATTGGCAAGGGCCATGTTATTGCTTTTAATATTTTGAATATAGGCCGACTTAAACTCTGTGCAGCCACATTGGGTGGTGCTAAGCGTTGTCTTCAACATGCCATACAGTATGCAAAAACCAGAGAGCAGTTTAAAAAACCAATTATTGAATTTGGTGCTATTCAGCATAAGGTTGCCGAGATGGCAATTCGCAATTGGGCTGTTGAAGCAGCAATGTATAGGGCTTCCATGTGGGTTGAAGAAAAAGAGAAGGAACTCATTGAAACAGGTAAACCATTTAACGAGGCATTGCTTGGAGCTGCTGAAGAATATGCGATTGAGTGTGCAATGTTGAAAGTATCAGGCTCTGAAGTCTTAAGTTTCGTTGTAGATGAATCAGTTCAGATTCATGGTGGCAATGGCTTCAGTGATGAGTATAATGTATCAAGGGCGTATAGGGATAGTCGGATCAACAGGATATATGAAGGCACCAATGAGATCAATCGTTTGTTAACTGTTGATATGGTATTGAAGCGCGCCATGAAAGGAAGACTTGATCTTATGGGTCCAGCTATGGCAGTTCAGAAAGAGCTGATGAGCATACCTGATTTTGGAAGTTCAGATGATGCGCCTTTTGCCACAGAAAGAAAATTGATCGCCAGCATGAAAAAAGCAATCTTCCTTGTTGCGGGTGCAGCAGTGCAGAAGTTGATGATGAAGATTGAGTCTGAACAGGAAATACTGATGAATATTGCAGATATGTCAATCGACGTATTTCATGCTGAGAGTGCCTTGTTGCGGGCAATGAAATTGGTGGAACAAAAAGGAGAAGCGGCTTGCGGTTTTGAACTTGATATCGCCCGCACCTATTTGTATGATGCAGCAGATCGTGTGAACAAGAATGGAAAAGATGCAATCAATTCATTTGCCTCAGGTGATGAACAACGCATGATGCTTCTTGGCATCAAGCGATTCACCAAAGCAGATCCCTTTAATGCTAAAGATGCAAGAAGAAGAATTGTAGCGAAGCTTGTTCAGTAGATGTTAATGCACAAGCATTCATGTTCATGAAGCTTAACATGCAATAAAAAAAGACCAGCTGAATTCAGCTGGTCTTTTTTTATTATCGCTAACGTATAATTTAGTTTGTCTTCTGCAATCCAGAGTAATACCTGCTAATATCTGTTACACTATTTTTCATCATATCTGGTGTATTGGAAAGAGAAAAGTTTTCCCATTGTGCAAAGCCTGCGCTTGCTGGCGTTGCAAATTGTTGTTTTGCGGGTTGCTTTACCTCTTGTTGTGATAGTGCAAGACTTACTGACATCACAGCTGCGGAGATGATGGTGATTAATCCGATGATCGATCTTAGGTCAAGTTCATGTTTTGTGGGGTTAATCATATTCAATGAAAGCAACAGAATGTATGACCCAAAAGCAAATACAACCGCACTTAACACAACCGCATTGGTGGTTTCATTTTTATTGCTCATGCTTTTCTTAATGTACTTTCCAAAAAGAATAGAAGAGAAAAGAAATACAGGAATTGATCCCATCAACATGATGCTAAACAGGACAGTTTCGCTTGTTCCTGCATAGGCCATAATAAGGATACTTGCAGCAAGTAAAACAGTAAGGCTTTTTTTCATGAAGCTCCTGAGGCTATTCGTTGTTGAAAAATGAAACAGCAATACCAGCATCAATGGTGCTTGAACAAGTGAAGTGATGGTGTTGATGATGCCTAGTGAATAATCAGACAACACAGCAAATTTGTGCAAGAGTGAAGTGGTAATGAAGAAGATCAAGTAGACTGATGCTTGCATTAGAAAATTCAGTCGGTTGATTTGTTGATTAATAATTGATTGTTTCATGGACGGTGGAATTATTTGTTCACCTAGAACGGCATCACTTCCCCTCATAGTATGTTCTGCCATCAAATCAACTAAAATCTAGGGAAAGTGCTTTTTTGAATACGTAATTCTACGATGGGCATGAATATAATGTTTAGGTGTTTATTCGATTAGTCCTAAACAACTAAACAATTCAACACTTCTTTATTTTAACTAATTTCGCCCACTAAAATCAATCTATGGAACTTAAGAACAACTTCATCCATCATGTGTACTTCTGGCTTAAGAATCCTGAGAGCAAGGAAGACCTTCAACTATTGATAAAGGGGTTAGATGAATTGGCCCAAGTATCAGAGATTAAATGGTACCATATAGGTATTCCTGCACCAACCGACCGAGAGGTGATTGATAATACGTACGCAGTGTCCTGGCTAAATGTATTCGAGACTGCAGCCGATCAGGATGCCTATCAGGTTCATCCTATGCACCTCAAATTTATTCATGATTGCTCTAAGCTCTGGAGCAAGGTGAAAGTCTACGATTCCATTCAATATTGAATGTATCCCGTGTAATATTGATTTATGATTGAAAAAGGCCGTTCAGCAGCGTTGGGTTTTATTTTTGTAACTGTATTGATTGATGTGATCGGCTTTGGAATCATTATTCCAGTGTTGCCTAGCCTTATTCAACACCTCACGGGGGGAGATTTAAGCATGGCTTCCAAGTATGGAGGGTGGCTCATGTTCACCTATGCTTTTATGCAATTTCTCTTTGCACCCGTGTTGGGCAACCTAAGCGACCAGTTTGGGCGGAGACCTGTTATTCTTATTGCACTTTTTGGATTTGCGGTAGACTATCTCTTCCTTGCATGGGCGCCAAGTATCGGGTGGTTATTCCTTGCGAGGGTGTTATCCGGCATCACAGGGGCAAGTATTACAACAGCATCAGCCTATATCGCAGACATTAGTACGCCTGAAAAGCGTGCACAGAACTTTGGTATGATCGGGGCCGCTTTTGGCATGGGATTCATCATCGGCCCATTGATTGGCGGCGTCCTTGGTCAATATGGACCGCGAATTCCTTTTATCTTTGCTGCTGGGCTCAGCATGCTAAACTGGTTATATGGATATTTTATCCTCCCCGAATCCCTTCCAAAGGATAAAAGACGAAAATTTGATTGGAAGCGCGCTAGTCCCATTGGCTCATTGGCACAGTTAAAAAAATATCCTGCTGTAGCCGGACTTATCCTTTCCCTTACCTTAATATATATAGGTATACATGCAGTGCAAAGCACCTGGAGTTTTTATACCATGAAGAAACTGGGGTGGAATTCCGCTATGGTGGGGTATTCACTCGCATTTGTTGGTTTGATGATTGCCATTGTTCAAGGTGGATTAATCAGGATCGTGATACCAAAGCTTGGACAATCCAGAGCGCTTTTTGCGGGACTAATCCTGTATACCGTTGGGATGTTTCTCTTTGCTTTTGCATCGACCACATGGATGATGATCGCCTTTTCTGCTGTTTATTGCATGGGCGGTATTGCCGGCCCAGCCCTTCAGGGGATGATTTCAGGCCATGTTCCTCCCACAGAACAGGGTGAATTGCAAGGGGCATTGACCAGCTTGATGAGTGCTACCTCCATTATCGGACCACCCATCATGACCAACCTGTTTTCTGTTTTTAGCAGAGACAATAGCGGGTATTACTTTCCGGGAGCACCATTCATTGCGGGGGCACTATTTTTTCTTTTTAGCACGATACTCACCTATCGGAGCTTGCAAGCAGAGAAGAAATCCATCCCTTTTAGTCGATAATGTTGTTAAAATGTGTGTAAAAGCAGATTATTACGATAAAAAATTCTTGTATATCAATTAATAAGTCTAGCTTCGTTTGGTAAATTTGAGTTAAGTACAGTCTTTAGTAAGTGAATGAATTTTCTGCTACGCATGTTCTGCTAATAGTAAGTCTTCTTTACATCTGTGTTTCTCTCATGTATTGTTAATTATTTATTTTTTTGAAATGAACATTTATGTTTCAAATTTGAGCTTCAACGTACAAGATGAAGACTTGAAAGAATTTTTTGCTGAGTATGGAGAAGTAACTTCAGCAAAGGTTATTACTGACAAATTCACTGGTCGTAGCCGTGGCTTCGGTTTTGTTGAAATGTCTGATGATGCAGCCGCACAGAAAGCTATCCAAGAATTGGATGGTGCAACTGTTGAAGGTCGCGCAATCAAAGTTAGCGAGGCTAAGCCACGCGAACAACGTCCAAGCACTGGCGGAAGCGGTGGCGGCGGTGGTCGTAGCGGCGGCGGTGGTCGTAGCTTTGGCGGTGGCGGTAACGGCGGCGGCGGTGGAAACCGTTGGTAATCGCATCAACTACCTATTTGAAAAGGAGAACCTCAGGGTTCTCTTTTTTTTTGCCCCAACCCCTTGATTTGTATAATTCAGGGAAGATAGTCTACACCGATGTAGATTTTTTATCTGAACTTTGCAAGCAAACATCCAATGCATGAGTATAGTAACTGAATTCAACGAGTACCGTGAGCGTATGAATGATGTCATTCTCGGCAAAGGCAATCTTGTCATGAAGCGTTTATGGAATCTAGATACCAATACGTATCAAGAGGGTGCCCTGGATGTTAAAACTAAAGAGATGCTTGGATTGGTTGCCAGTATGGTACTGCGTTGCGACGATTGCATCAAGTATCATTTGGGTAAGTGCCATGAACTCGGCATCAACACCGATGAGGTATATGAGATATTTTCAGTGGCCAATGTTATTGGAGGTACAATTGTAGTACCCCATACAAGAAGGGCTGCAGAGTATTGGGAGGCATTGACAACTGAAGCAGAACAGAGACCAGAGAAAGCATAGAAAGAAAAATATTATATTTATTTATAAAATAGGAACATGAGCGAAGCGATACAAACAGCACCCATTGCACTTACATCGAAGGATTTCCAAACAGATCAAGAAGTTCGTTGGTGCCCAGGCTGTGGTGATTATTCCATATTAGCACAGGTGCAAAAAATAATGCCAACCCTTGGTATCCCAAGAGAAAATATTGTGATTGTTTCAGGAATCGGTTGTTCTAGCCGCTTCCCCTATTATATGGAAACCTATGGCATGCATTCTATTCACGGAAGGGCAACTGCCATTGCAAGTGGATTGAAGGCAACAAGACCAGAGCTGAGTGTATGGATTGTGACCGGCGACGGCGATTCACTGAGTATTGGAGGCAACCACACCATTCACTTGTTGAGAAGGAACTTTGATGTGAACATCATGTTATTCAATAACCAGATTTATGGTTTGACAAAGGGACAATATTCACCAACGTCTGAAGAAAATAAGGTAACCAAATCTACCCCTTTCGGAAGCATTGATCATCCGTTCAATCCCCTTGCTCTTGCAATGGGAGCTGATGCAACATTCATTGCCAGGACGATGGACCGTGATCCAAAGCACCTTCAAGAAATGTTATTGAGAAGCAATGCACACAAGGGCTCATCCTTTTTAGAGATCTATCAAAACTGTAATATCTTCAATGATGGAGCTTTTGCGATTTTCACAGAGAAATCTTCAAAACCCACTGAAACACTTTTCCTTGAACAAGGAAAGCCCTTGTTGTTTGGGGAAAACAAGGATAAGGGCATTAAGCTTGACGGCTTCAGGCCGGTGGTTGTTGACCTCAATGAAGGGGCTAATGCAGATGATTGTTGGATTCATGATGAAAGGGATTTTTATAAAGCTCAGATCCTCATTAGGATGTTTGATGATCCAACCATCGAAGGCCATCTTCCTCGTCCATTTGGCGTTTTTTATCAAACAGACAGGCCTTGCTATGAAGATCAGATGCAGCTTCAACTTGATGAAGTGTTGGCTAAAAAAGGGAAGGGCGATCTCAATAAGTTGTTGAGAGGAAACGAGACATGGACCATTTCATAGTGGCCAGGGTTGTACTTGATTAGTGAGCGAGCATAACAATTGGTAATGATTATCCGAATACATCCCGAAAATCCCCAAGGCAGATTGATTAAGCAGATTGCTGATTGCTTGCGCAATGGGGGAGTAATTATTTATCCTACTGATACTGTCTACGGGTTGGGTTGTGATATCTTTCAGCCAAAGGCGGTAGAAAGAATTTGTCGCATTAAAGGCATCGACCCTGAAAAAGCCAATCTTTCTTTTGTGTGCAGCGACCTTTCAGACCTCAGTAAATATGCCCGATCAATCAGTACGCCCCAATATCGTTTCATTAAACAGCATATACCCGGTCCGTTTACTTTTATCCTGCCTGCAAGTAAGGAGGTGCCTAAGATCTTGAAAAGTAAAAAAGATACGATTGGACTTAGGGTTCCTGATCACAAGATAACACATGCGATAGCAGCCGAGCTTGGTCATCCTCTTCTAAGCTCTTCTCTTCCAGGAGAGATGGTAGAGGAGTTTACCGATCCTGAACTGATTCTCAAAAAATTTGAAAAACTTGTAGATCTCATTGTTGATGGGGGTATAGGCGGAACTGAGTATTCAACAGTTATTGATATGACAGATGATGTGCCTGTTGTCATTAGACAGGGACTGGGCGTAGTAAGCTAAAATTATTTCACTCCACCTTACAAGATTACTGAAACTCCAATGCGAGGCCTGCGCATATTTTTTCTAAATGGGCTGCCTACAATATGATGTCTCATTTTATGGGCTTTAATCCTTGCAATCTTTCCTCTTTTGTGGTGATTACATGAATTTAAAGAACTGTTTATTTGTCCAGCGGTCGTGTGTGCATCTGCAGATGATATGCTCATGATCGAAGCAATTGCTAGCAGGAGTAGAAATCTTGTTTTCATGATGATTAGATTTGATTCTATAGTCTGACTATCCCTGAAGTAAAAGGTTTAAACTTTTTGAAAAAATATTATCGTTAAACTTCTCTAAGCATCTCTCAACCTTGCATTCCCTCGTCCCTGGCAGGATTCTTTAACTGAAAGCTATTTCTGTGGAGCTCACATCTTCCAAATTGCTCCATAGCTGTTCTATGGTCAAGTGTTCCATACCCTTTATTCTTTTGCCAGTTATATTCTGGAAACCGGATCGCTTGTTCCAGCATGAAATCGTCTCGATAGGTTTTTGCCAATATGCTTGCCGCTGCAATTGATGCAAATTTGCCATCTCCCTGGATGATGGTTTGATGGGGGATGTTTTTGTAAGGCTTAAATCTGTTGCCATCTATAATAAGGAATGCCGGTTGTTGATTCAGTTGGCCAACGGCGAGGTGCATTGCCTTGATGGAGGCATTGAGGATATTGATTTCATCGATTTCTTCTGCATCAATTTTTGCCACGGCCCAGCTGATGGCCGTCTTTTCAATCATTTCACGCAGTTGATAACGAAGCTTTTCGCTAATTTTTTTGGAATCATTCAGCAATGGATCATAAAAGTTTTTGGGGAGAATGACCGCTGCAGCAAACACTGGACCAGCAAGACATCCCCTGCCTGCCTCATCGCAACCAGCCTCTGGCGAAAGTTTTTGATAAAATGGTTTGAGCATCTGATGCAAAGTAGCAAGAAAAATTCATCAAAATATATTCAGCATCATAATGCACAATACCTTTGCCACATGGCAATACATGAAGCAAACAAAAAATCAAATGCGGTAGCCATATGGCTGCTCATTGGGGTGGGGATGATTATCGTTCAGGTATTGCTTGGTGGGATAACGAGACTGACGGGGTCTGGACTTTCCATTACAGAATGGAAGCCCATTTTAGGCGCCATTCCTCCTTTGAATGAGGCTGATTGGATCAAGGCATTTGATCAATACAAAACGATAGGGCAGTACAAGCATTTGAATTTTGAATTCACCTTATCCGATTTCAAGTTCATCTATTTCTGGGAATGGTTTCATAGGGAATGGGCGCGACTTATTGCGGTTGTGTTCATGATTCCATTTATTTATTTTCTTGTGACTAAAAAATTCAAGAAGGAGATGGTTAATCCACTGATCATTCTCTTTTTGCTTGGTATTGCACAAGGATTGATTGGATGGATTATGGTAAAGAGTGGACTCAACGCAGAAAACCTCTATGTTAATCATATCCGTCTTTCCATTCATTTTATGTCAGCACTCGGACTCCTTTGTTATACACTTTGGTTTGCGATGTTGCTGCTCGTGCCCAAGGATCAACATGTGATTGATCCTTCTTTGAAAAAAATTACACTTTGGTTGTTGTTGCTCTTGCTAGTGCAACTTGTATTTGGCGCATTTATGGCTGGACTAAAGGCAGCAAAATTTGCGGCCACATGGCCCTCTATTAATGGAGAGTTTATTCCATCATCGCTTTCTAATGATACCTGGGTTAATTTTACTCATGATCCATTGGCGGTTCATTTTGTTCACCGCAACCTAGGGTATCTGTTGGCGTTGTTCATTCTGTTTTGGTACTACAAAGCAAGGCAGTTGGAAGCTGGAAGATATTTTAATGCGTTGCGAGCCCTTCCCTTGCTATTGGTGTTGGTTCAGGTGGTACTGGGGATACTTACTGTACTATATGCAAACAACAGCACCGGACTGCTCTGGCTGGGTGTAGCCCACCAGTTTACAGGCATGATGCTGTTGCTGTCTTTTGTTGGAGTTACTTATTTGCTAAAGAGAAAATAAGCACTATTTTTTCATACGTTTGAATACATAGCGGGTGATGAAGATGCCTTCGCCATCTGCCTTTCCGGCATCACTTTCAACAGCACTGTTAACAAATGCAAGGTCCCAACCTTCTTCTGCCATTGCATTTAGTTTTGATGTAACAACTGCATCGTTGGCAACAATGTTTTGAAATCGGATACCAGCGATGTTGTAAAAATTCAAGAGTTTGGTTTCATCAAAGGCTTTTACACGAATATCGCTTCGCTCTGATGTGTTTCTTGAATTGTCATCCTCGCTTCTTGTGCTGGTGAATTCTTTGTAGTCTCTGACTTCGTTGGAGGCGGTCATTCTCGATCTTCCCAAGCCACTGCTGACAATAGATTCAACCGTTGTGATAATCCTGAATTCATATTTCTGTGCAAAGCTGATTGAAGATGCCAACAGGCATACAAACAATAGGGTAAGTGTCTTTTTCATTTTTATAGTTTTAGTTATTGTAAGCTAAGAAAGATTTTGCTTAGATATCGTTGGTTTGTTGAAATAAATATTATCGGCTTATTTACAGTGCATTAAAGTTGATCTCGTATCCCAGCAGTTCTTTCAATTGTGAGGTGGTAACTCGTTGAACGGCTTGCGATTGATCGTTGTTAAATAGCAATGCATGTAAGATCAATTTTGTTCTGGTGTTGTATACGATTTTCCAGCAATATTCAGGAACAGCAACGCTCTTGCCAATTGTTTGATTTCCGTAAATAGCCCCCGCATAAATTTTCAGGATATCTTTCTGGCTTTGTTTCCGGATGGCGAACTCCCAACTCTTCCATGAACCTCTGTTAAGTTTTGGATGTTGTGGGATGCAGTTATAAAAAGAGAAGGTGCATCTTTCTTTTTCGCAATCAAATGCAAAATCTTCGGCATTAACGAGATGCCCTTTGTCGTATCCACTCTTTGCATAATCGCTGCCAGACGCGGTTTTATATTCTTTCTTAAAATTCATTCGCTCGCGCGAACAGTCTCCACCACCCTGATAGAGGTAGTAAACGACGTATAATGGTGCCTTTAGTTGGTAAGAGAAGTATGAAGTGTAAACGTCTTTCTTAACAACCGTGTCTATCTTCTGAGCGAAGGAGCAGTAATGAGTAAATAAGAGAAGAAGCAGGATGGTTGTTCTCATTGTTCCTACCATTTCAAAAGTGCGCTTGCCCAGGTAAAGCCACTTCCAAAAGCAGCAAGGCAGACCAGATCGCCATCTTTAATCAATCCCTTTTCCCATGCTTCGCATAAGGCGATGGGCACGGAAGCTGCTGTTGTATTTCCGTATTGTTGGATGTTATTGTATACCTGATCGTCGCGCAACTTCAGTGTATGTTGCACATATTGTGCTATTCGGAGATTGGCCTGATGCGGGATGAGCATATTGATATCCTGCGGAGTCATGTTGTTCTTAGTTAGCGCTTCCATGATTACTTCGGGGAATTTCACCACAGCCTTTTTAAATACTGCAGGTCCATCCATGGTAGGGTAGATCTGGCCATCATCTATCATCGCATGGCTGAAAAACATTTGTCCAATTTCTGCTTCATCGAAGCTTGCATATTTTTCTTCCTTCCAGTGGTTGGCATGGGTGCCAGGATTGTACATCGCCAGAATCTCAGCACTCTCTCCATCGCTATGCAAGTGAGTACTTAGTATGCCTTGATTTTCTTTTTCTGTAGGTTGAAGGATGACTGCTCCTGCACCATCACCAAATATCACGCTTACATTTCTACCCCTGGTGGTAAAGTCAAGTCCGAACGAATGCTTCTCACTTCCAATCACCAATATGTTTTTATACATGCCAGAGCGAATGAATTGATCGCCTACACTGAGGGCATATACAAATCCGCTGCATTGGTTTCTAATGTCAAGCGCACCGATCTCTTTCATTTTCATGGCACGTTGCACCAATACGCCACACCCCGGGAAGTAATAATCAGGACTTAGGGTTGCAAAAATGATGAAGTCGACATCCTGCGCCGTTATTCCTGCCCGCTCAATGGCAATTTTTGCTGCCTCAACCGCCATGGTAGTGGTAGTCTCTCCTTTTCTATCTGCATACCGCCTCTCCTGTATTCCGGTTCGTTCCTGAATCCACTCATCACTGGTTTCCATGTACTGCAATAAGTCGTTGTTGGTTACTACATTGCTAGGAAGGTATTTGCCGATACCGGCGATTTTTGAGTGGGGCATGATGGTAGTGGTTAAGGTGTATGTTTTGGTTTACTGGCTAAAAAAGTTGTGTATTGCTTTCAAAAGATACAACAAAAGAGCACCCTTTAAGTTTTCAAATTTCAGCCTATTCCCCTAAGCAATAACTGATATTTAACTTGCCACCCCGCCGAAAAGCCGTAACTTTGCGCATCCAAAATATGAATATGAATATTAGAAACATTGCGATTATTGCTCACGTTGACCATGGAAAGACCACATTGGTGGATAAAATATTACATACCGCGAAGGTTTTTCGTGATAATGAGGATACTGGCGACTTAATCATGGATAGCAACGACCTCGAAAAAGAAAGAGGGATCACTATTTTCAGTAAAAACGCATCGGTTACGTATAATGGCGTGAAAATCAATGTGATAGATACCCCAGGTCACTCAGATTTTGGTGGAGAGGTTGAGCGTGTACTTAAAATGGCAGACAGTGTGGTTCTGTTGGTGGATGCATTTGAGGGACCAATGCCACAAACCCGTTTTGTACTTCAGAAAGCCCTTCAGCTCAATTTGAAGCCTATTGTTGTTATAAATAAGGTGGATAAGCCAAACTGCCGTCCGGATGAGGTGCATGATGCAATTTTTGAATTGTTTTTCAACCTCGACGCTACCGAAGAGCAGCTTAATTTCCCTACATTCTACGGATCTGGGAAAAATGGTTGGTTTAACGACAGCTTGACTCCTACCGATAATATATTGCCTCTAATGGATGGCATCCTTAAATATGTTCCAGAGCCCAAAATTGCAGAAGGAAATCTTCAAATGCAGATTACTTCCCTTGATTATTCATCTTTCTTAGGACGAATTGCGATCGGTAAGATTGCAAGAGGTAACATTAAAGAGAATCAGCCTTTCTCATTGATGCAGGCCGATGGAACCATCAAAAAGCAACGTGTGAAAGAGCTTTACGTATTCGAAGGAATGGGTAAAAGAAGGGTAACCGAAGTGTTGGCAGGCGACCTTTGCGCTGTTGTAGGGGTAGATGGCTTTAACATCGGGGATACGATTGCTGATTTTGAGAATCCTGAAGCATTGCCGGTTATTCATGTTGATGAGCCTACAATGAGTATGATTTTTAGCATCAACAACTCTCCGTTCTTTGGTAGAGATGGAAAATTTGTAACGAGCAGGCATCTTCGTGATCGCCTGATGAAAGAGACTGAAAAGAACTTAGCCCTTAGGGTAGAAGATACAGACAGTGCGGATAGCTTTCAGGTTTTTGGAAGAGGAATTCTTCACTTGGGTGTATTGATTGAAACCATGAGAAGAGAGGGATATGAGCTAACAGTTGGACAACCACAGGTGCTTGTAAAGCATATTGATGGTAAAAAGTCTGAGCCATACGAAACCCTTGTTGTTGATGTTCCAGAAGAGTTTGCATCAAAAGCAATTGATTTGGTGAGCAGAAGAAAAGGCGAAATGACTGTGATGGAAACCAAAGGAGATATGCAACATATCGAATTTGATATTCCGAGTCGTGGCTTAATCGGACTCAGAACCACCATGCTCACTTCTACTGCAGGAGAAGCGGTAATGGCGCACCGTTTTACAGAATACAAGGGATGGAAAGGCCCTATCCCAGGAAGAAACAATGGTGTTTTGCTTGCCAAAGAAGGCGGAAATACCACAGCATATTCACTTGATAAATTACAAGATCGTGGGTTCTTCTTTATCGATCCAGGAGAAGAGGTGTACAAGGGAATGGTGATTGGAGAAAACAACAAACCAGGAGATCTTGTGGTGAATCCAAATGAAGGCAAGAAGCTAACGAATATGCGCTCAAGCGGAACGGATGGTGCCGCAAGCATTGCCCCAAAGAAACAAATGACGCTCGAAGAGTGTATGGAGTATATCCAACAGGATGAGTGCATTGAGGTAACACCAAACTTCGTCCGTATGAGAAAGTTGATTCTTGACGAAAATGAAAGAACTCGTCTTTCCAAACAAAATAGGTCTGAGGCTGTTTAATTCTTATGAAAGGGTTCACGGTTATCTTGTTGGGTATGTTGCTTTTGCTTGTGTTTGCGCATGACGCAAATGCACAATGCTCGATTTGTACCAAAACTGCCCAGCAGCTTGGCCATAAACCCGCACAAGGGATGAACAGCGGAATTATCTACCTAATGATTGCCCCTTTGGCGATCATTGGCGTGGTAGCCTTTCGCTGGTGGAAAAGCGGAGGGTTGAATTCGAGCGACTCAGAATAAAGAAGACCGACATATCAATGCTTATAAAATTGCTTATAACATCTTAACCTCACGCAGAGCAGATGGAAATCAGGACTCCAATAAAATAGTGTACGCTATGAAAAGATCCCAGTACTTATTCCTCGTTCTTGTCTTTTCATTTTTTATGTACAATGCTTGTACTGTAAACAACGTAACCATCAAAGACGAGATTGGGGAAGTGTTTGCTACCAACAATGTTACGGGAACATTTGGAATGTTTGATAACAGCAGAGGAGGATTCACTATTTATGATTTAGATCGTTTCAAGAAAGGGTATCCGCCTGGACAAACCTTTAATATCATCACAGCACTTATCGGATTGCATGTTGGAAGGGTGTCTGAGGACAGCTCAATAATAACCGTTACCGATACGTCTTCAGTTCCTCCGATGAGTGTATACGATGCATTTCATCAATCATCTTCAGATCATGTTCGTGCATTGGCAAAAATGATTGGAATGGATACTATTAAATATTGGGTTGATAGTGTCAAGTATGGCAATAAAAAAATCGAGAAGGCCAACGCTGCCTATTGGCAAAACGATAGCCTCTCCATATCTGCTGATGAACAACTCGGACTAATCAAGCGCTTGTATTTTAGGCAACATCCATTCATGGCCAGTGTGCAGGAAAGCGTAAAGAAAATGATAATCGTTGAAAATAATGCAGGGTATCAGTTGGCTTATCAACTCGGTGTTGTGCAACAGCATGGTAAGCAACTTGGATGGGTTGTTGGATGGATGGAAGAAAATAGGCATGTTTATCCCTTTGTGATGAATTTTGATGCAGAAGCTGGTGTTGACACCAAAGAAGTTGGGGTGAAGTTGGCAAAGGAAATTCTCTTATCTGTAGGATTTTTTAAGGGGAGGATGTAGCAATAGCCCCCCGCAAGAAGTAAAAACAAATTTCAGTAAATTAGATGAATGGCTGCTAACTCAAATCTCACATCCTATCAGCGACTTAAGACGCTGGAAGTTAAGATTGGCGACTTGCTCCTTGGCAATGGTCATCCAATCAGGGTTCAAACAATGACCACAACAGATACAATGAATACCATTGCTACTGTTGAACAGACGATTCGTTGCATAGAAGCAGGAGCGGAAATGGTGAGGATAACTGCACCATCAAAAAATGAAGCCAATAATCTTCTTGAGATAAAAAATGAATTGCGTAAACGCGGCTACACTGTTCCTTTGGTAGCCGATATTCACTTTACGCCCAACGCTGCAGAAATTGCTGCGCGCCTCATTGAAAAAGTTCGTGTGAATCCTGGCAATTATGCCGATAGGAAAAAATTTGAATTTATTGAGTATACTGATGCTGCATATGTAGAGGAAATCGACCGCATACGTGAACGATTTACCCCATTGGTAAAAATTTGTAAGGAATACGGAACAGCCATGCGCATTGGAACCAACCATGGTTCATTGAGCGACCGCATCATGAGTCGTTATGGTGATAGCGCCATGGGAATGGTGGAAAGTGCAATGGAATTTCTTCGCATCGCGCGTGACGAGTCTTATCACAACATTGTGCTCAGCATGAAGTCGAGCAATCCCCTTGTGATGGTGCAGGCGTATAGGCTCCTTGTGCAAACCATGAACAATGAATTTGGGGTATGTTACCCTCTGCATCTTGGGGTAACTGAAGCAGGTGATGGGGAAGATGGAAGGATTAAATCTGCGATTGGTATCGGCACATTATTAGAAGATGGTATTGGAGATACCATCAGGGTATCACTTACAGAAGATCCGGAATTTGAAATTCCGGTATGCAAGGATATTGTTGCAAGATATAATCGTCGCGATGCAAGCATTCTTCTTCCTGAGATTATCAAACTGCCCTATTCGCCATTTGAATATACACGAAGAGCATCCAGTTCGGTAGAGAATATTGGAGGTAAGCAAGTGCCGGTTGTATTATCGGATATGAGCAATGTTAAAGAGATCAAGCCTGAGCAACTCCAGAGTATAGGTTATCAGTATGATGAGGCAACCGACAAGTGGAGCATTGGTGATGCCGCAGCAGACTATATTTATACTGGCGAAAAGGCGATCTCGTTTCCACTGCCGGGCACATTGAGAAATATTGTGGATGCACCTTTTTGGGAGGAGAGTGAATCTTGTTTCCCACTTTTTCTATTGAAGGATTTTGTTACGGCTTCCAAGAAAAGCAATCGAATCAATTTCGTTGCTGTTGATTGTTATGATGAGCTCGCATCAGCAGGAGGTTCTAATCCATATTCAAGAGAACGATTGTTAGAAGCAGCAAAAGACAAGACTGTTGTATTTTGCCTCAGCAGCATGAACGGCAATTCGATGCAGGCAGTCCGGAGGATGTTCGTTGAATTTGCAGAGCTAGGTATTCAACATCCAGTTATTCTCTCCACCACAAGCGATATGCAAACACCTGATGAACACCTGATTCACTTTGCTACTGAAACAGGGGCATTGTTGTTGGACGGCATGGGAGATGGTATTTCTTTGGATTATCGGGGAGAAAACACAGTAGAAAATCCACAAGTGAAGGGAAGGACCTATCTCACAGTGAAAGACATCTATCAGTTCACAAACAATACTGCCTTTAGTATTTTACAAGCTACAAGAACGCGTATATCCAAAACGGAATACATTAGCTGTCCGAGTTGCGGACGAACACTATTTGATTTACAGGAAACAACTGCAAAGATTCGTTCAGTAACAAATCATTTAAAGGGTATTAAGATTGCCATCATGGGATGCATAGTAAATGGACCAGGGGAAATGGCCGATGCTGATTTTGGATATGTAGGAAGCGGTCCAGGTAAGATTACACTTTACAGAGGAAAGGAAGTGGTGAAAAAAAGTGTAGATAGTGAAGTTGCTGTTGATGAGCTTATTGAGTTGCTCAAAGAGAGCGGAGCTTGGTTAGAGCCCAATTCATAAAACCCCTTCTTGTCCAGCGGACAATTCAACGATGTTATCTATTATTATAGTCAATTACAGATCTTGGAATAGGCTAGCTGCTTGTCTCAACAGCATTGCATTGCAGTCGGTTGATGGATTGGAAGTCATTATTGTTGATAATCATTCTAACGACGGACGCGCAAATCAGTTTATTAAAACATACCCTGATGTTCGATTTATTTTACAGGAGACCAACCTTGGTTTTGCACAAGCGTGCAACAAAGGGGCATCGGTTGCGAAGAATGAATGGCTGCTGTTTTTGAATCCAGATACCATTCTTTCTCCTGATACATTAAAGTTGTTATTGGATAAAGCAACTCATCAACCTACATGGAAGTTGATTGGCATTCGTCAGTCTAATGATCATGGAAAAGACACCCATCCACATGGATTATTTTTGAAGTGGTGGAATGTTTGGGCTCCTCTTAGAAGTCTTGAAAGGCTGATCCGTGGGCACAAGTTTTCAAAAAAATATTTAAGTACAGCGCCAATAACCCACCCTGATTGGATTTCAGGTTCTTTTGTGTTGATCAGGCATAACGACTTTAAAGAGCTCGGGGGTTGGGATGAAAGATATTGGATGTATTGTGAGGACATGGACCTCAGCAAGCGAGCGGCTATGAAAGGCTGGGATCGCGTAATGTATAATGAGCTTAGTTGCATTCATTCTCATGGGGGCTCATCGCGCATTAATCATCATACGGCAGCCATCACCAAGTCGGCAGTAATACAATCAACTTTTACCTATATCAATAAGCATTTTCACGGAGCTAGCCGATTTCTTGCCAAGGCAACATTAGTCAAGATCACTTTTCTCAGCCTACTGCTTTCATTCCCTTTTTCAAAAACAAAGCGGTTGATGGCAAGCAGGTTATTATTTGGAAAATAGAGATCTCGCCGACTGCTGATATTAATTTGAACCTTTTGTAACATTTCCTTTTACCCTTCGTATAATAAAAGCAGACCAATTAGCCGAAACTGAATGACTGAGAGAGAATATAATGATTGTGTTGACGCTCATGCTGACGGGGTATATAGATTTATCCTGAAAAGTTTAGGGCATGTTGAGGATTCACGAGATATTGTGCAGTCGGCTTTTGAAAAAATGTGGAAGAACCGAAGTGCTGTCATCAACAAAACTGCAAAATCATATTTGTTTACTGTGGCCTATCATCAAATGATAGACCATTTAAGAAAAAACAAAAAGATACAGCTAGAGGGGGAGTTTGGTGAGGATGTAAGCATTCAGGACCCCGTGTATCTTGGAGAGAAAAGGGAGCTTGATGCTGCTTTGCAGCAATTGACACCGCTACAGAAGTCTTTGGTTTTGTTAAAAGACTACGAAGGGTATACGTATGAAGAGATTGGGAAAATCATGGCATTGAATGCAAGTCAGGTTAAAGTTTATCTGCATAGGGCCAGGCTTATATTGAGAACAATTGTTGGAAATCCACATAATATAATTTAATCATCATGATTGATAACACAAACGAAGATCAACTGGATCAGCTGCCAAGCTTTAAGCCGGATCTCAATATTGTCTATCCAAATAAAAAAGAACTGTACAGGCGAGAAGCAGTTCAGCCGTTCTTTACAATCAATCGACTGGCTGCTGCTGCAACGATAATATTCACTGCTGGGATTATTTGGTGGGTATCTGATGAACAAGAGCCAAAAAAACAAGTTGCTGCAGTAGTGAGTAAATCCACGAATCATTCTGACGCAATAAATACAATACCCAAAATACAACAGGATACTGTTGTTCTTAAAAGCAGTGTTGCAAAAAAAACTGCATTGATGCGAAAGGCGGTACAAGGAAATCCATCTGTTGTAGCTGATCACGCAAGCCTTGCTGATAATAATCAAGCAATTGCTCCTTATCAAGAAGTTGTTCAACAGGAAATAGTTAGTGTAAAGGTTGAACAACCTAAATCAAATTTTTCTGAAGAGGCATTGCAAGCTGCTGCTCAAGATGTTCTTAAGGAGACAGCAGCAAAGGCTGAGTCAAATCATCTCAAGACTGAGATGTATAGTCCACTCTTGGTAGAGCGCGAAAGAAAAAAACCATTTCGCGGTCTTGCCAGAAAATTGTCAAGAACTATTTTGGGAGAAGGAGAGTCTTTAGGCGATGAACACATTATTCGGGTTGCTAATTTTAAGATTCCCGTATCGAATTAATTATAATTATAAATAAACGTGAAATGAAAAAAGTACTGGTATCGGTAGTGTTAAGTTCAATTGCTGTTTTTTCTTTTGCTCAACAGGACACAAGCAAAATGAAAAGTAAAGTTGATACACTGAAGGTTGGGGGCATGACTATCCTTAAGTCAGCAGAAGACAAGCGAGTTGAAATCAAGGTTTCGGATACGTCGATTCTACCTATTGATACCATCAAAGTGGGGGGTATTACAGTAATTGGTAAAGGTCTTTCACAAAGCATAGACGAACTGACTGAGGCACTTCGGCCATTAAAGGGTGCGGGTACTTTGTTGACTGATTTAGTCAGAAAGAAAAAAATTAAAAAAGTTAGCACCAATTGGCTAATCTGGGACTTGGGATTTTCCGGGTATAGTGACAAGACGAATTATAATTCCAGTTCGGCGCAAAGCTTTCTTCATGATCAAGGGGGAATTGCTGCTTCAAAGGGCGACTATGCTCTCCGGGGTTCAAGGATTTCAAATTTTAACCTTTGGTTTTTCATGCAACGGATTAGAATAGCCTCTGGTGTATTGAATTTTAAATATGGACTTGGTATTGAAAGCAATAATTATTTTTTCAAGTCGGGCATCACCTATGTTGATGGCATATCCCCGTATACCATTAGATCAAGCACTAACATGTCGAAGAACAAGCTTGTTGCCAATTATCTTACTGTTCCATTGATGCTGAATGTGAATACGAATCCAACTAAAGGGAAAAAGGCTTTTCAGTTTTCAGCAGGGGTAAGTGGAGGTTATTTGTATAGCAGCAGACAAAAACAAATCACTAACGCAGGAAAAAATAAAGTGAAAACAGATTTCAACCTTGAGCGTTTTAAGGCTTCTTATGTTGTAGAACTCGGCCTTGGCCCTGTTAAGTTATATGCCTCAATTGCCATGAGACCCATGCATCAATATGGTCTTGATCAACGGCCCTATACGGTGGGGGTGAGGTTTAGCAATTTATATTGAATACAAGGTTGAAGTGGTTGAAGGGGTTGAAGTGGTTTAAGAGGTTTAAGCGGTTGAAGGGGTTTAAGCGGTTGAAGCAGTTTAAGGGGTTGAAGCAGTTTAAGAGGTTGAAGCGGTTGAAGTAGTTGAAGGGTTTCATGTAAAATGATCAAACTAATTATTCTCAAAATCTTACAATATATAAACTGCTTAAACCACTTCAACCGCTTAAACTGCTTCAACCCCTTAAACCGCTTAAACCCCTTAAACTGCTTCAACCGCTTAAACTGCTTCAACCGCTTAAACTGCTTCAACCGCTTAAACCCCTTCAACCGCTTCAACCGCTTAAACCACTTAAACTGCTTCAACTGCTTCAACCCCTTAAACTGCTTAAACCCCTTCAACCCCTTAAACTGCTTAAACCCCTTAACCCCCTAAATCTTCCCTCTCTTAATCTCTTCCACAACACCAGGATCGAGAAGTGTTGATGTATCGCCTAAGTTTTCAGTTTCTCCTTCTGCTATCTTTCTGAGAATTCTTCTCATGATTTTTCCGCTGCGGGTTTTTGGTAGGCCTGATACCAGTTGTATTTTATCGGGTTTAGCAATTGGTCCAATGATTCGGCTAACCGTTGCTTTTATATCCTTTCTTATCATTGCCTCATCGCCATGCATACCGCTGTATATGACATAAGCATAAATACCTTGTCCTTTTACATCATGCGGATATCCAACCACCGCACTTTCAACAACTCCGGCATGCATGTTGATGGCATTTTCAACTTCTGCAGTTCCTATTCTGTGTCCACTTACGTTTAGAACATCATCTACTCGTCCAGTGATGCGGTAGAAACCATTTTCATCCCTGAATGCACCATCACCTGTGAAGTATAGATTTTCGTATGTAGCGAAATAGTTTGTCCTGCAGCGCTCATGATCTCCATAGGTTGTTCTTATGACCGAAGGCCATGGAGATTTAATACAAAGATTTCCAGTAACATTATTTTCAGTAATCTCTATCCCTTTTTCATCTACCAACAAGGGCTGAACCCCTGGAAGAGGAAGTGTTGCATAGCTTGGTTTAGAAGGAGTAATGCCAGCCATGTTGCTTATCATAACCCCTCCAGTTTCTGTCTGCCACCAGGTATCAACAATTGGACATTTCTTTTTCCCAATATGTTCATCATACCAACTCCATGCTTCTTCGTTAATGGGCTCACCAACAGTGCCGAGTACGCGCAATGAACTGAGGTCTTTGTTTTGCAATGGGCCAAGGCCGAATGCCATCAAGCTTCTGATCGCTGTTGGTGCGGTATACAGAATATTCACTTTGTATTTGTCGATGATATCCCAGAATCTTCCTGCATCAGGAAATGTTGGAATGCCTTCAAACATCAGGGTGGTAGCACCTGCGCTGAGTGGTCCGTATAATATATATGAGTGTCCAGTGATCCACCCAATGTCTGCCGTGCAGAAGTGAATTTCTTCAGGCTTGTATTGAAATACATTCACGAACGAATAGTTGGTGTAAACCATATATCCCGCACAAGAATGAACAACCCCTTTTGGCTTTCCAGTTGAACCAGAGGTATATAGAATGAAGAGCGGATCTTCGGCATCCATGACTTCAGCAGGAAATTCCGGACTGCCATCAGTCTCTACTTTTCTAATTTCATCTTCCCACCACACATCGCGACCTTTGATCATGCTCACTGCTGTTCGTGTATGGGTGTAGACAATAACACGCTTAACAAATGGGCAACTGATTAATGCATCATCAATTACATTTTTAAGAGCAATGTCTTTTGCGCCTCTGAATGCACCATCACTGGTGATGATAAATTCAGATTTTGCATCCTGGAGGCGGTCTGCTATACTTTGGGCACTAAAGCCTCCGAAAATCACTGAGTGAATTGCACCTATCCTTGCACAAGCAAGTACTGCAATCGCCAGTTCAGGAATCATCCCCATATAGATGCATACCCTGTCCCCTTTCTTAATGCCATTATTTTTTAGCACATGCGCAAACTGATTGACTTTTGTATGCAGCTGAGCATAAGTTAGCATCCGATGGTGTTCATTTGGGTCGTTTGGTTCCCAAATGATTGCTGGCTGATTGGCCTTGTCTTTTAGGTGACGATCGATACAATTCTCGGTAATGTTCAGTTTTGCTCCATCAAACCATTTTACGGAAGGCTCTTTGAAGTTCCAGTCCAATACTTTATCCCAGGGTTTGCTCCATTGAAAGTGGCTTGCAACATCACCCCAAAAACCTTCAGGATCTTCAATACTTTTTTTCCAAGCTTGCTGATAGTTTTCGAATGAATTGATTTGATAAGGGTAGCTCATAAACCGTAGTTTTGGATTCGGTGCGGTAAGTTAAAAAATATACAGTTTCTTGGAGATATATTTTTATCTTGAAACGAAATTAATTTGTGCTTAAACGAACTCTTTCATGAATATAACGGCTGACAAAACCCCGATTAGGAAAGTAATCTTTGCCTCATCGGTTGGTACACTAATTGAGTGGTATGACTTTTATATATTTGGCAGTCTTGCGCCAATTATTGCAACCCAATTTTTCCCCCAGACAGACCCTACTGCGGCCTTGCTGGCTACCCTGGCAACTTTTGCTGCAGGTTTCATTGTTAGGCCATTTGGGGCCTTGGTCTTTGGTCGCTTAGGGGATAAGGTTGGCCGGAAATATACTTTTTTACTCACCCTCATCTTGATGGGGGGATCAACATTTGCAATCGGGATTGTTCCGGGTTATGCAACAATAGGGTTTGCTGCACCTTTAATTGTATTGTTGCTTCGTCTTGTTCAGGGATTGGCACTTGGTGGTGAATATGGTGGTGCTGCAACCTATGTTGCTGAGCACTCTCCGCCAGAGAGAAGAGGATTTTTCACAAGTTGGATACAGACTACAGCAACACTTGGGCTGTTGTTGTCTCTTGGTATAATTCTTATCACTAGAAAAAGTCTAGCCCCCGACGAGGCAGATTCTATCAGGGCTTTTGAATCCTGGGGATGGCGGATTCCATTTTGGTTTTCTATCGTACTCGTGGGGATGAGTATTTATATCAGGATGAAAATGCATGAGTCGCCTCTTTTCACAAAACTAAAATCTGAAGGGAAGACTTCCGTCAATCCAATCAAAGAAAGCCTGATGCACAGGGGGAATTTAAAAATGGTGCTCTTGTCGTTGTTTGGCGCAGTTATGGGTCAGGGAGTGATATGGTATACTGGACAATTTTATGCCCAAACATTTTTGGAGAACATGTGTAAGGTAGACTTTGAGCAAACCCGAACGATTATGATTTGGGCTATCATTTTTGCAACCCCCCTCTTCATTTTCTTTGGTCATCTTAGTGATAAGGTGGGAAGAAAGTGGATCATCATGGCAGGACTGCTTGTTGCTGTGGTTTCATACAGGCCCATTTACCAGCAGATGATAGAGATTACATCCACCAAAGAATCTGTGGTAGATGCTTCAAAGACCCGCATTGAAAGGGTATTGCAAAAAATTGATGGGCAACCCTATTCGTTGCAATCCACCACTACCTATCATCTGTATCAAAATGGGATTACAGAGAAAACTATTCAAGCTGATACTGTACTTACCTCCGGAGAAGAGAAGCTGCAGCTTAATCCGAAGCTCTCCAAGACTATGCCTAGCAATACTTATTGGTCAATTGTAGCATTGATCTTTATACAGATTGTTTTTGTGACCATGGTCTATGGGCCAATTGCAGCATTCCTTGTAGAGATTTTTCCAACCAAGATCAGGTATACATCAATGAGCTTGCCTTATCATTTGGGCAATGGGGTATTTGGCGGACTTACCCCATTTATTGCTGTGTTGCTTGGGACTATTTATGCAGGAGATGCACTGGTCGGACTATGGTATCCAATTGCAATTGGCGCATTGTCCTTAATTATAGGAACCATATATCTTAATAACAAGATTGATCCCAACGTAAACGACTAAACCAACATTATGAATTCCATCAAAAGATATCTAGGCATATTGTGGATAGCGATTGCTATCATTTCTTACAGCATATTGTTAAAAACAGCGTATGGTCAGATAAGCGCTAAGCCAACCACCGATACCATCATGCAATGGAGTATATTTGTCATCATCTTTTTCCCAATCGCAATTGGTTTTGTGCTGTTCGGTTGGCTCGCATTTAAAGGGGATTATGATAAACTGCCTGCTTCCAGCGATGAAATTGGAGATTGATTGTACACACCATGTCGATTAAGATTGATCACATACAGAAAACATACGGAACCCAGATAGCGGTAAACAACATCAGTTTTGAGATTGGCAAGGGTGAGATTGTAGGGTTTCTTGGTCCGAATGGTGCGGGGAAATCCACCACCATGAAAATGATTACCGGCTATCTTCGTCCCGATTCAGGCAGCATCTATGTATGCGGTATAATTGTTGAGGGCGAAGCCATCTCCACCAAAAGAAAAATTGGGTATCTACCTGAATCCAATCCGCTCTATACCGAAATGTATGTACGCGAGTACTTGGAGATGATGGCCGGGCTGCACAGTCTAAAAACACCAACAAATAGGATTGAGGAAGTGATTGGTCTAACCGGGCTAATTACCGAAGCCCATAAGGAAATTGGTCAGTTGTCTAAAGGCTATAGGCAACGCGTGGGGCTTGCTGCTGCATTATTACACGATCCAGAGGTATTGATTTTAGATGAGCCTACTACTGGACTTGATCCAAACCAGATTATAGAGATCAGAGAGGTGATTCGGTCGTTGAGTAAAGACAAAACTATTCTGTTTTCAACCCATATCCTTCAGGAAGTGGAGGCCCTTTGCGACAGGGTTATCGTGATCAACAAGGGCATTATTGTAGCGGATAAAAGGATAGAGGAGCTAAAGCAGTCTACTGCCACTGCGAAGGTGAGGGTGTCATTTAGGCAAAAAATTGATGAGCAGGCACTTGGCCAGGTAGGTGGAATTTCTCGTATTATCAACGTGAATGACTATGATTGGTTGTTGGAAACGGCTGATCCTGAAGCCTTAAGCAAAGAACTTTTAGGTTTCACTTTGCAACATAACCTTAATATCGTTTCTTTGCAAACGCAAACCCGTCGCCTTGAAGACATATTCAGGGAATTGACGGAAGCAAACAATTGATTGTTTGCAGTACCCCTTAACAATAGATAAAATAAAATTTATGAGCTTAATCGCCAACATTCATGCAAGACAAATTCTCGATAGCCGTGGTAACCCCACTGTGGAAGTAGATGTAATCACAGAAAGCGGCTTCATGGGCCGTGCTGCAGTTCCTTCAGGAGCATCAACTGGTAAACACGAAGCGGTAGAATTAAGGGATGGTGATAAATCAGTATATGTTGGTCGCGGTGTGCTTAAAGCGGTTGACAACATCAACAGCATCATAGCCAACAAGTTGATTGGTGTTCCTGCAACTGAGCAGGCATTGATTGACAAAATGTTGATCGAAATGGATGGTACTCCAAATAAGGCAAAACTTGGAGCCAATGCAACCCTTGCTGTTTCCATGGCAGTTGCCAAGGCTGGAGCTCAAGCAAGTAACCTCAATCTCTACAGATATTTAGGTGGTGTGAATGCCGTAACCCTTCCTGTTCCGTTGATGAACATTTTGAATGGTGGTGCACATGCCGACAATAAAATTGATTTTCAGGAATTCATGATTGTGCCAACTGGTGCAGCAACTTTCAGTGAAGGTCTTCGTTGGGGTGTAGAAGTATTCCACGAACTGAAAAGCGTATTGAAGAAAAAAGGATACAGCACAAACGTTGGTGATGAGGGCGGTTTCGCTCCTGATATCCAGAGCAATGAAGAGGCCATCGAAATTGTTATTCAGGCTATCGAAGCTGCTGGGTACAAAACAGGTTCTCAGATCAACATTGCAATGGATGCGGCCACAAGTGAAATGTTCAACGAGAAAGACAATACCTACAAGTTCTATAAGAGTTCAGGAAAAGTAATCAGCAGTGATGAGATGGTTGCATACTGGACTGAGTGGGTAAATAAATATCCTATCATTTCTATCGAAGATGGAATGGCTGAAGACGATTGGGATGGATGGAAGAAGTTGACTGAGTCAGTAGGTGACAGATGTCAATTGGTAGGGGATGATCTTTTTGTAACCAATGTAATTCGTTTGCAAGAAGGTATTGATAGGGGAATTGCCAACAGCATCCTTGTTAAGGTAAATCAGATTGGTACTGTTACCGAAACCATCAATGCAGTTCGTCTTGCACAGACAAATGGCTATACATCAATCATGAGTCATAGAAGTGGTGAAACAGAAGATACTACTATTGCTGACCTTGCGGTTGCATTGAATTGCGGACAAATTAAAACAGGATCTGCATCCCGTACTGACCGTATGGCAAAATACAACCAACTTATTCGTATTGAAGAAGAGTTGGGAGTAAATGCAGTGTATCCAAAGAGCAAGTAATTATAGGTATTAAGGTTTTTAAAAACCAGGGTTTAAGGTTTAGGGTTTAGGTATTAAAGTGTACGATACATTTTAAAGCCTTAAACTTTAAACCTTAAGCATTTACAGGAATAATAAACAGATATGAAATTTCTATTGGCACCTGACAAGTTTAAAGGAAGTATTGATTCGATCTCGCTTTGTAAGTTGATTGAGCAGGAGATTCTTACATCAAATCCTGATGCAGAAGTGTTGAGCTTTCCATTATCCGATGGGGGTGATGGATTTGAAAAGTTGATACAACATTACTTCAAAACGGAGCCTGTTGTTGCTTTAACCATAGACCCTTTAGGCAGGTCAATTACTGCGCAGTATCAGTATGCAAGTTCATCGAACACTGCATTCATTGAGATGGCGTCGGCCAGCGGCATGGCACTGTTGAAGAAGTCTGAGTTAAATCC
Organism: Chitinophagaceae bacterium; assembly: GCA_044353505.1. GTDB lineage: Bacteria > Bacteroidota > Bacteroidia > Chitinophagales > Chitinophagaceae > Pollutibacter. The sequence continues at coordinate 45,856 of JBILBU010000009.1, forward strand.
GATGCGAACCACTACCTATGGAACTGGGTTGTTAATCCGCGATGCTATAAAAAGAGGGGCTCAACATATCTTGTTAGGAATTGGCGGTAGTGCAACCAATGATGGGGGAATTGGTATGGCAGATGCATTGGGATATATGTTTCTTGATAAAGAGGGTGATCCGCTTGACCCCTGCGGTGAGAGTCTTTCTCTTATCCATGAAATTATTATGCCGGAGTCTGACATTTTGGAAGACATACAATTTACTGTTGCTTGCGATGTAAGAAATCCGTTTTGTGGACTTGAAGGTGCTGCACACATCTATGCAGGGCAAAAGGGTGCCTCAAAAGAGCAGATCAATGAATTGGATGAGGGGTTAAAGCATTTGGATTCAATGTTTATGAAATATTTTGACAGGTCTGTGATTGATCTTCCTGGTGCAGGTGCTGCAGGAGGATTGGGTGGAGGTTGCGATGTATTTCTTGGTGCAAGGTTATTGCCTGGCGTTGATTATCTCTCTGAGTCGATCGCGCTCGAACAGCATATTAAAGAAGCGGATATCATCATCACTGGCGAGGGCAGTATTGATGAGCAATCTATGCAGGGTAAGGTTGTAGGTTATGTTGCAGCACTTGCAGGAAGATCCGGGAAACGAATTCGCATTGTTTGCGGCGAATCTAAAATTGAAAGACGCGATCATGCTGCAATGGGGATAGAGCGACTCGCTGCCTTGGTTGATTTTTCTTCATCACAGGAAGATGCAATAGCTAACCCCAATCTATTTATTGCTGAAGCTGTTCGGACAATTCTATAATGCCAAGTAGTGGTTAGCGACGGGATTAATACGTTGCAAGAAGTGGATTGGTGTTGTTTAGTATTTTAGGAAGATCAATTATATCCATATCTATTCGGGTTGGTTGATGCTCCATCACTTTGCTGATAATTTCTTCTGTGGTTTGTGTCAGCTCCAGTGGTTTTATTGTTAAATCAAAAATCCATTTGTTGAAATAGCTTGCAAAATAGTTGTCTATGGCGGGGATGGAAAGAACGCCAAAGTCTGAAAGCGCTGCAGCATTACAGGCTTGCTCATATTGTCCTTTCATAGGAACTACAAGTAGTTTTTTCCCAAGGTATAAAGCTTCTGAAGGGGTCTCAAATCCTGCTCCGGTAATAATCCCATGACAGTTAATAAGACTTTGATTGAATAATTCCTGATTTATTGGGTATACCTGAATGTTGTCTACAACATAGGATGTTTTTGTGTAGGCCGAAAACAACTGAAATTGAAATGTTTTTAACTGTTGAAATTCTTTGATAAGCACCTCATCAGAATAATGCCCTAAATAAACAGTAATGTATCCATGATCTTTGGGAGAGGACTGAAGAATTGAGTTTTTTATGATTGGCTGATAGATCTGCTTATCGTAATTTTTAAAATGAAGCCCAATGGTGTCTGTCCCCTTCGCATAATTATTCAATACCCATTCGCCCATTCGACTTTTCTTTTCAGGCCTAGGTGTTCGTTGGCTTATAAAACTCGCCTGATGTCCGAAGTGAATGGATGGGATCTTTTTTATTCTGCAAGCCAGAGAAGTGATCGCTTCAAAGTCATTAATTACCAGATCATATTTTTCGATTGGCAGCTGATTTGCTTCCTTCCATATGCTTCTCAAGTGCATTGAGCGTGCAGTGCCGAACATATCAATACCTCCAGACCGATCATATTGCAAGCTGATTCCCTTGCTTCTATATTCAACTGGGAGTGCTGTCTGAAGTGTGCAATTGTTCCCACTTAAAAAAACAGATACTTCTCCATACTGGCTTAGGTAGGGGAGTATTGTTTTTGCTCTGCTAACATGTCCGTTACCTGTTGCCTGTACTGCATAGAATATTTTCATGCTATTATTTTATTCCAATTGTGGCTACTGAATTGAAAAAAAGAGCAATTTCTTCAGGAATGATGTTGATGATTGGGATTTTATTTTCCTCTTTGAAAACAGGATTGGAGGCAATTGGCAAATCCATTTCATTGAAGTAGTATATCTCCCATTTGCCATTGTTGTATTCGAGTGAGCTAAGGTTTTCAATCCAGTCGCCACTATTCATATAATTCACTGATCCTTTTTCTGTAGTAATGGTTCTAATTTGTGGCTGGTGAATATGCCCACAGATTACGTTATGATAATTGTTCTCGATTGCCAGTTCAGCGGATGTTTGCTCAAAATCGCCAATCCATGAAACTGCTTTCTTTACACTGTTCTTTACTTTTTTGCTAAAGCTCATTTTTTCTTTGCCAATAGATTGCAGTATCCAGTTAATGCCCCTGTTGAGTATAATTAAAAGGTCATATCCATGGCCTCCTAATTTCGCAATCAATTTTGCACTTCCTTTTGTGGTTGCATCGAAAACATCACCATGGAAGATCCATGTTTTTTTCCCGTCAATTTCAAGAACAAGCTTATCCTGAAGTTGAAAGTTTCCTAATTCAAGGCCACTGTATCTTCTTAGTGATTCGTCGTGGTTTCCTGTGATGTACACAATTTTAGTTCCTTTGGAGAGAAGACTAAAAATTTCTTTAATGACTTGCATGTGGGAAGATGGAAAATAATGCTTCCTGAATTGCCAGATGTCTATGATGTCTCCATTAAGAACGAGGAGCTCCGGCTCGATACTTTTAAGATAATTGATGAGCTCTTTTGCATGACATCCGTATGTTCCAAGATGGATATCACTTAAGACAACTACATTACATTTTCTTTTAGTCATCGGATATGAGTTATCTAAATTTCCGAATGAACTATTACCCCAGCGTAACGTCTTTGTTAACTAAAGTTGAAGATTTTTATGGCTCAGGTTTGCATTTCTGCATAGAGGTGTTGAATAAGGCCATCTGCTAGTCCTATTTTAGGAACAAGGAGCTCCTCAATACCTGCCCATTTCATGACTTGAATATAAATAAGTAAGGCAGGGACGATCACATCTGCCCGATCTTCTCTGAGCTTGAACAGGCTGATTCTGTCTTCAAGAGAGCAGGATGAAAATTCTTTATGGTAGTCTTTCAATAAATCGATGTGAAGCGGCTTGCCTTCTTTCTTTTTGCTGAGGGAGAACACTTTATTGATGTTTCCACCTGTTCCTATCGCAATAATATCTTTTTGCCCTTTTACATTTTCCCTAATAGCCACTTTCATGTTTTCCCATTCTGACTCCTCTACAATTCCTTTGAGTAGGCGAATGGTGCCTATGTTAAAAGAGTGTTTGTAAACCAGTTCATTGTTGCTGAAAAACGTCAATTCTGTACTCCCACCTCCCACATCCACGTATAGGTAATTGTTATTTTCGTTAAGGTTTTCGGCGATATGTGATTCGTAGATGAGCGATGCTTCAAAATCACCACTGATTACCTCAATATTTATTCCAGTCTCGAGAAATACTTTTCTCACAACCTCTTCCCGGTTTTTGGCATCGCGCATTGCACTCGTGGCAACTGCAATACTTTTATCCACCTTATATGCTTTCATCAGGTGTGCATACGCCTTCATTGTTTGAAGGATCATCTCATTTTTGGTTTTTGATATCACTCCTGTTTCAAATACATCAAAGCCGAGCCTGAGTGGAACGCGTATTAGATTGAGTTTATTAAAAATCGTATCGCCATTTAGGGGAGTAATCACTTCTGATATCAGCAGTCTGCATGCGTTTGTTCCGATATCAATTGCTGCGAGTCTCACTTATGGTGATTTCTTGTTTTTTCAGGAGGTAGTTGTACGTTTCCTGTTGTGATCTTATCTTTTTCTTGCTCAGTGAAGTTACGTAGTTGTTATTAAATTCATCATCTAATATCCGGGCTTTTACATTGTCTTTCAGTTGGATATTCAGGATTTCAATCAGCTCCTTTTTAAGTGATGTGTCCAGAATTGGGCATGCCGCCTCCACCCTATGATCCAGGTTACGAACCATCCAGTCTGCACTAGATAGATATACAAGAACATTTCCTTTGTTGTGGAACACCATTACTCTGCCATGTTCCAAGTATTGATCAACAATACTAATCGCATACGGGTATTTGTCGTTTTTCTTATGCTGTTTCTTTTCAGAGTATATCCCTCTGATGATAAGGTTTACAAATACACCTGCGTTGCTTGCTTTGTTTAATGATTCAATCAGTTTTACATCGCTGAGAGAATTCAGTTTAAGGGTAATTGAGGCGGGTCTTCCTTTTTTCGCTTCTCTTATTTCAAATTCTATGAGCTCCTCAATTTTTTGCCTCATCCCGGTAGGACTAACCAACAGGGTTTTACAATCAAGAAGTGATTTGCTATGTACTTCTGGATTTTCAAGATAGAAAAATATCCGATTGATATCTGCCATGATGTTCCTGTTTGAAGTAAGCAAACAGTGGTCGCCATAAAAATTTGCAGTCTTTTCATTTAGATTACCCGTACTAACAAATCCATATTGGATGGTTTTGTTCTTTGCTCGTTTTTTTATCACACAGATCTTCGCATGTACTTTCATATTGGGTATGCCTAAGATCACTCTTACTCCTTCTTCTTCAAGAATATCTTTCCATTCGATATTGGCCTCTTCATCAAATCGCGCTTTTAGCTCAAGCATTACCTCAACCTTTTTGCCATTCCTTGATGCATTAATCAGTGCGTTGATTATTTTTGATTCAGAAGCTAGTCTGTATGCTGTTATTTTAATTGACTGCACATCTGGATCTATGGCGGCCTCACGCAGAAGATCTAGTATTGGATTAAAGGAATGGTAGGGGAAATTTAAGAGCACATCTTTTTTGGTGATCACGTCGGTAACCCTAATTGCCTTTTTAAGATCAGGGTGACTAAAAGCAGGCATTTTCTTTCTTGCTGATGGAAATACATCTGGGAAGTCCATGAAGTGCTTGAAGTTGTGTATTCGGCCTCCTGGTATAATACTTGACTTCTGATCGAGTTTAAGTTTTTTTGTTAGGTAGTTCAATAGTCCGCTGTTCATTTCCTTATCGTATACAAACCTTACTGGCTTCCCTTTTCTTCTTCCTTTTAGTCCCTTTTGCATTTTTTCAACGAGTGACATGCTTACATCAAGATCAAGGTCTATCTCTGCATCTTTGGTTACTTTGCATACATGCGACTCGAAGTGATCATATCCAAAATACGAGAAGATATAAGGCAGGTTAACTCTAATTACATCTTCAAGCAGTATGATATGGGTTTCATTTTTTACTGTCGGAAGTTCTATAAATCTCCCAAATGATTTTGATGGAATTTCAATCAATGCATATTGTTGTTTGTATGCAGAGTTTTTCTTTTGCATTACTACTCCCAGATAAATGCTTTTATCTCGGAGATAAGGAAGTTCAGGTAAACTCTCTATCATCAGTGGGATGATATTAGATCGCACTTCTTTTTCAAAAAAGTCTGTCACGAATTCTTTTTGATCTTTTGTAAGTTGCTTGTCTGTTTTCAGGTAGATATCATTCTTCTTCATCTCCCCTTGAATATTCACCCAAATTCTGTCAAACTCACTTTGTTGACTCAGTACAATTTTAAGAATTTGATTGAGCAATTCATTTGGAGACTCCTCCATATGCATTCTTAGCTTTCCTTTTTTTGAACTGAGCTCAACCATTCTTTTGATGGTGGCTACCCGTACACGAAAAAACTCATCCATATTGTTGGAGAAGATTCCTAGGAATCTTACTCTTTCTTTTAGTGGCACTGAATGATCATTTGCTTCTTGGAGGACACGCGCATTAAAACTTAGCCAGCTTATATCTCGTTGGACAAAAGAAAGTTTGGTCATAGGGCAATTTAGTTAACTAAGCATTTGTTATGCATTTCAAGCGCAATTATCTGTCCCCAAAGTGTAAAAATTAATATTCTGTTTACATATATTAATGGAATTCTAATGTCTGTCAGATAAAGTAAAGATTTTAGCTAACCCTGTTCGGTTACGCAATAGCAGCTGTCATGGATAAGTATCTTTTTCTTCTGGATTCTGGCATCTTTTCTATGGCATACCGCAGCATTGTGCGGGGCATGTGATGTGCATGCTGATTCAGGAATTTCTCAACTGTAGTGGCATCTTTTTTCCAAGCTTCTCTAAGCATCCAGCCTGTGGCTTTGTGTATCAGGTCATGCTTGTGCTCAAGCATGATCTCGCTTATTTTTAAGATATCTTTCAGATCATTTTTTCGGATAAAATGCAGTGTAGCAATAACGGACATCCGATTTTTCCACAGTAGCTTATCGGTAGCTAGCGAATAAAGGATACTTCTGTTTTTATCCTCTAGCCACCGTCCGAGTATGATATGCGCAGAACTATCAACAAGATCCCAGTTGTTAACCCGATTGGCTTTTTTAAGGTAGAGGTCAACCCATTGCTTCTCTCCCCCCTTTTTCAGTGTTTCAGTAAATTTTTGATTGAGGATAAAAATACCAGTAAGCCTTTGTTCGTGGTAGGCAGAGTCCATCAATGTGATGATGGTTTCTTTATTGGTTGATGCGCAGTGTTTTTTTGCAATGGCTCGTTGATCGGGTACAGTAATGCCATAAAACTTATCCCCTTCACCATACTGCCCCTTAGCAGTTTTAAAAAATCTTGCCAGTGTCAAGGCCTTATCTTTTGAAGATTTTGTTTTGAGGTCTCGAATAATATCTTTTGTTTCCCCCATCGATTTTATTCTAGCTAGAACACAATTTCAAATTTAACTTTCACTTCGTTGTCAACTTTTTGAAGCATAAACGAGGGTCTCTGAATTTTAAAATCTTCTAACAGAAAAATAAATTCGCCATCGACACGAGATGAGCTTGTTTCATTTTTACGGGTGGCCTTGAAGCTAATTTCTTTACCAACTCCATGAAATTGGAGTATACCTATGATGTTGAGCTCTCCATTCTTTGATTCAGCAATGGCCGAGCTTGAGAAGCTGATATTTGGGTATCTTAATGCTTCTGTAACTTCTAGCATGTGGGCATCCCTGTTGGAACTTTTGGAATCAAATGCACCAACCTTTGAAACGATGGCTACCTTTTCGATTTTATCTTCTGTATTTATCACTACTACACCGTTAAGATCTGTGGAAGTGCCATCCCAAGCATGAAGTAGGTGGTTCATAGAATAGGTGATGCTCGATTTCTTTTTATCGACACTTTTTTTTATCTGGGCTATAAGGATAGACGGGGCGAAGAGTAAGAAAAGTAATATGCGCATAATTAAAATTTAATTGCGATGACTGCCGCTGCAAAACTTCCAAATGCAGTATAAGCTGCAGCTCGGTGATAAGGTTTGAACTTTGGATCACTCGCTTTGTCTGCCAAAATATTGGTAGCAATCATACTAGACATGTGAATAATTGAAAGCCATTTATGAATCCTAATGGCTGAAATCTTTTTGTCGCGGTTAATCAATGGGGGAGGCGCAAATAGCGACATCACGGCTGTAGTGGAGTAGGTGATATTTACCACGCTAGCCAAGCCTTCATGAAGATCTTTCAACCCATCCTTGCCCGGATTCTTATATAGACTTGCACCAACAATACCCTGCCCAACCATTCCTCCGAGTGTAACAAATCCCATGATCTGATGGGCGACCAACATTTTTCTTCTCAGCTTTAATTCTTTTTCACGGTTGAAGGTTGTAAGAGGTGAAATGGGTCGCAGCAATCCTTTTTCTCCCCAGAAAACACGTTGAGTCAGCAACATTTTTTTAGGCAATAGCTCCGTAGTACTGTCTTGTGTTTTCATTAAATCTTCCAGCAGATCATCCTGACTAAATGTTTCGATGGAGAGCAGGGATAGGAGAAGTAGATAAACGTATTTCATACCCTTGTAATTTATGTTGTAAAGTTACGAATTATTGAGTGTTGATAGGGACTATATATTAATTGGCATATAATGACAAATCACTTTTAATCTCAATCCGGTTGCGCATTTTGCAACCCTATATTTGGGGATAATAATTCGCGAACCAAAGGTAAAAATGTTTACTCATGATCAGTAAAACCAACTATAGGACAAAAGACTACTGTAAAGTTGCGTTCAGTTTAACCAATCTTCCTGCAGCTACAATTGATATTTTAGGGCTGAAGAATGACTGGGATAGTCCGATTAGCATGCGAAAGGGCAAAGACGGATCTTTCTCAGCAAGCGTTCATCTTCCCAAAGAGTCAATTCACGAATTCAAATACCTTATTGATCAGCTTAATTGGGTAAATGATTCATCAGCTGACGGGCAAGTGCCCAATGCTTTTGGCAGTACGAACAGTGTTTTGTCGCTCTGAATTCGGCTGTCCTTATACGCACTACTGTAAATAATTCTTTACCTTGGTTCCGATGGAGATAACAGAGCATATATCCAAGAACGGAGAATTCACTTGGCTTGACATAACTGCGCCAACGATTGAAGAATTGACTGAGGTAAGTAAACGATATAGTTTAAATAATCATCACCTTCTTGATTGCCTTGAACCCGACCATCTTCCGAAATTTGAGGAAGGTGAACAGTTTAATTTTATCATCCTGCGCATGGTTATCCCTCATGGCTCTAAAGGCAATACGATTCATGCATTGACAACCAAGATTGCCATTTTTTATAACGACAAAACGATCGTAACTATTCATAGGCTCCCACAGGCTGATATTGCTGTTGCTTGTGCAGAGGCGGTATCTAGTGGCAAGGTTACGGCAGTAAATCAGTTGTTATTAAAAATAATTGCAAGAGTTCAATTGAGTTATACCGAGTTCTCAACGAAATTGAATCAGCAGATTGATGAATTTGAAAAAAGGCTCTTCACCAGAAAGACAGCAGCTGAATCTATTGAGCGTTTATATATGCTCAAGCGGCGAACCGGACTTTGTCGCCGGTTATTGTTGTTAACTGGGGATGTTGTTATTGCATTGCAGCACAGGCAAAAAAAGTCGAATGAATTGCAGGACATCAGAGACAATCAGGCTAAACTGCAGCTCTACTTTGAGCAGCTTACGGAAGACGCCCTCAATATGGTTAGCACCTATATGTCATATAGTGCACAGAAGACGAATGAAGTCATGAAGGTGCTGACAGTATTCTCAGCATTTTTTCTTCCCCTGACGTTTGTGGTAGGTATTTATGGAATGAACTTTGATATCATGCCTGAGTTGAGGTGGAAATATGGATATCTCAGTGTGCTTGTGATTATGGGTTTAATTTTTCTTGTTATTTATACTTGGTTTAAAAGGCGAAGGTGGCTTTAGGGGCAAGTATAGTGCAGGTTCGCTAAATTTATATTGTTAAAGAAAATTTTACTGTCTGTTTCGGTTTATCCCCCTAAACATGTTTTAGGGGGATTTTTTTTAGAAAATGGTCTTTCATAGATGCTCTCAGGTAGGGATATGTGCATTTTCTATTGAATCCGCAAGCCATAAAGGAGCAACTGGTTGATTTTTAATTTATTGTAACTCCCTATCCTTAACATTTCCAATTCAAGATTTCCTTAAAAACTGTCTTTTTATTGTTTATTTTTAGGAAATTTGCATTTCCAATTGAAATTGGTCAACCAAACGTAATAATACATTGAAAATGAGCAGTAAACCTTCAAGTCTATTTGATAAAGTATGGGACGCACATGTGATTAGAGACATTAAAGATGGTCCAGATGTGCTTCTAATCGATCGTCACTTTATTCATGAAGTAACCAGTCCGGTTGCCTTTTTGGGACTAAAAAACAGGAATGTTCAGGTAATGTTTCCAGACAGAACTTTTGCAACAGCCGATCACAATACGCCTACACTCAACCAACATCTTCCTGTGCAGGATCCACTTTCTGCAAATCAGCTTAAGGCATTGGAAGAAAATAGTGCGAAGTATGGAATTTCGCATTGGGGTCTTGGCAATCCAAAGAACGGCATTGTGCACGTTGTTGGTCCGGAAAATGGAATTACACTTCCGGGAATGACTATTGTATGTGGAGATTCACATACCTCCACCCATGGAGCATTTGGCTGTATTGCTTTTGGAATTGGAACTTCTGAGGTTGAAATGGTGCTTGCTTCACAGTGTATTATGCAGCCCAAGCCTAAAAAGATGCGCATCAATGTAAATGGTGGCCTACACAAGGGTGTAACTGCCAAGGATGTGGTTTTATATATTATTTCAAAACTGACTGCAGCAGGGGCAACAGGATATTTTGTTGAGTTTGCCGGCGATGTATTTGAAAATATGAGTATGGAAGGTCGCATGACCGTATGCAACATGAGTATTGAGATGGGTGCTCGCGGTGGAATGATTGCACCTGACGAGACTACCTTTAATTATATAAAAGGTCGCGAAAAAGCACCAAAGGGACAGGCATGGGATGATGCACTTGCTTATTGGAAAACCTTAAAAACGGATAGCGATGCTTCATTTGATATAGAGCATCATTACCAGGGAGCAGATATTGAGCCCATGATTACATACGGAACAAATCCTGGCATGGGTATTGGTATCACACAACTTATTCCATCTGCAGAGGATATTGATGCAGGTAAGGCTAGTTTTGCAAAGTCGCTTCAATACATGGGCTTCAAGGAAGATGAGCCTATGATTGGAAAGAAAATCGACTATGTATTCATCGGTAGCTGTACCAATGGACGTATCGAGGATTTCAGGGCTTTCGCATCGATTGTAAAAGGAAGAAAAAAAGCTGCAAACGTAACGGCTTGGGTGGTGCCTGGCTCTCATGTTGTAGAGGCCCAAATTAAAGAGGAAGGCATCTATGATATCTTGATAGAAGCCGGATTTGAGTTGCGTCAGCCAGGATGTTCTGCATGCCTCGCGATGAATGATGATAAGATTCCAGCAGGGAAATATGCAGTAAGCACAAGCAACAGAAACTTTGAAGGTCGTCAGGGACCTGGAGCCAGAACACTGTTGGCTAGTCCGCTCGTTGCTGCCGCTGCAGCAGTAACAGGAGAAGTAACAGACCCAAGAACATTGATCGCTTAAAAAAATATTATGGCCTACGATAAATTCACAGTAGTAAGAAGTACAGCAGTTCCACTGCCCATTGAGAATGTAGATACAGATCAGATTATCCCTGCCCGTTTTTTAAAGGCAACGAAAAGGGAAGGATTTGGCGACAATCTTTTTCGTGATTGGAGATACAATGGAGATGACACTCCAAAACAAGATTTCGTTCTTAATAATTCCATTTACAAAGGTAAAATTCTTGTAGGCGGAAAAAATTTCGGTAGCGGAAGCAGTCGCGAACACGCTGCATGGGCAATCTACGATTACGGATTCAGGTGTGTGGTGTCCAGCTTTTTTGCTGATATCTTCAAAAACAACTCAATGAACATTGGCATTCTGCCTGTTCAAGTATCTGATGCATTTCTTGATAAAATATTTTCTGCCATCGAAGTGGATCCTAATGCCGAGTTGGAAGTCAGTCTGCCTGATCAAACCATCACTTTAGTTGCTACAGGCGAAAAGGAGTCTTTTGATATCAATGGGTATAAAAAACATAACCTTATCAATGGGTTTGATGATGTTGATTATCTGCAGTCCATGAGAGAGGAGATTCTTGAATTCGCTTCAAAAAGCAGGTATTGATCTTTCTGATCAACTCAACACATTAATAGATGCCAAAAAAAGCTGCTAGATATATTGAGATCATGGATACCACCCTTAGGGATGGTGAACAAACCAGCGGGGTATCCTTTTCTGCATCGGAGAAGCTCACGATTGCGCAGCTTTTACTTACTGAAGTAAAGGTTGATCGGATTGAAATAGCATCTGCCCGCGTATCTGAGGGCGAATTTATAGCGGTAAAGAAAATCACACAGTGGGCGAAGTCTAAAGGACTTCTAGATAAAATTGAAGTGCTCACCTTCGTTGATGGTAATGTATCTATCGACTGGATGTCTAAGGCGGGTGCAAAAGTGATGAACCTGCTCACCAAGGGCTCACTTAACCACCTTACCCATCAACTGAAAAAAACTCCTGCTCAACATTTTGCCGAAATTGCTGCAGTCATTACAGCAGCCAAGAAGAAAGGAATTGAGTGCAATGTGTACTTGGAAGACTGGAGCAATGGGATGCGTAATTCTCCAGACTATGTATTCAAGTACTTGGATTTTTTATCTACACAAAAGGTAAAACGCATCATGCTTCCTGATACACTCGGTATTCTTGAGCCCGATGAGGTGGCAACATTTCTTGGTCAAATCATTCCAAAATATCCTTCTCTTCATTTTGATTTTCATGGCCACAACGATTACGATTTGGCTACTGCCAATGTGCTCGAAGCTGTGAAAGCTGGTATTCAAGGTCTTCACCTTACCATTAATGGTATGGGAGAACGTGCTGGTAACGCACCACTGGCAAGCGCAGTTGCAGTGCTGCATGATTTTATGCCAACGGTAAAAACCGGAGTTGTTGAAAAGTCTTTATACCAAGTAAGCAAGCTTGTAGAAACGTTTTCAGGATTTCGCATCCCTGTCAACAAACCAGTTGTGGGAGAGAATGTATTTACACAAACAGCAGGCATTCATGCGGATGGCGACAAAAAAAATAATCTTTATTACAATGATTTGATGCCGGAACGTTTCGGTCGTCAAAGAAAATATGCACTAGGTAAAACCAGTGGCAAGTCAAATATCGAGAATAACCTTGCGCAACTTGGCATTGAACTTTCTGATGCAGACCTTAAAAAAGTAACACAGCGTATTATTGAGCTTGGCGATAAAAAGGAAGTGGTGACACAATCCGATCTTCCTTATATCCTCTCTGATGTGCTTGATAGCAGTGCAATTGAAGAGAAAGTACAGATAGAAAACTACGTGCTCACACACTCAAAAGACCTTAGGCCCTCTGTCACGCTTCAGATTGTGATAAACGGCGAAATGTTTGAAGAGCATGCCCAAGGAGATGGACAGTATGATGCATTCATGAATGCACTCAGGTCTATTTATAAAAATAAGAAATTGGTGTTACCGGTACTGACTGATTATGCTGTGCGCATCCCACCAGGAGGTAAGAGCGATGCCCTCTGCGAGACCATCATCACTTGGGATTATAAAGGCAGAGAGTTCAAGACACGTGGATTGGATAGTGATCAAACTGTTGCAGCAATTATTGCAACGCAAAAAATGTTGAATCTGATTTAAGCTGAACAATTCAACTGTACATCTGAATTATAAACCCTTTTAACTAAAATACATGAATAAGAATATCTTGATTGTTCCAGGAGATGGAATCGGCCCAGAGGTAACTGCAGTAGGAAAGAAAGTGCTTGACAGGATAGCAGAAAAATTCGGACATCAGTTTTCTTATGATGAGGCATTGATTGGCCATGTTGCCATTGAAGCCACAGGGGTAGCATTGCCTGAAGAAACACTTACAAAAATGAAGGCCTCGGATGCTGTTCTTTTCGGAGCAGTTGGCCATCCAAAATACGACAACGACCCATCCGCTAAAGTTCGACCCGAGCAAGGTCTTTTGAAAATGCGCAAGGAATTGGGTCTTTATGCAAATCTTCGCCCCATTAAATTATTTGATGAGCTGCTTGATGCCTCTAGCATCAAGCCTGAAATTCTCAAGGGCGCAGATATTTTGTTTTTCCGTGAGCTCACTGGCGATATTTATTTTGGTGATAAAGGGAGAAAAAATGATGGCGATACCGCTTTTGATGTAGCAGAATATAGTCGCTATGAAGTAGAGCGTATTGCAAGAAAAGCCTTTGATGCAGCAAGAACGAGAAACAAGAAAGTGTGTTCTGTAGATAAAGCAAATGTTCTTGAAACAAGCAGACTGTGGAGAGAGGTTGTTCAAAAGATTGCTCTTGAATACCCAGATGTAGAAATTGAACATCAATTTGTTGATGCCACTGCGATGTTGTTGATTAAAGATCCGAAGCGATTTGATGTGGTGGTGACGGCAAACTTATTTGGTGATATCCTCACAGATGAAGCTTCTCAAATTGCAGGTTCCATGGGAATGCTTGCTTCTGCATCAATTGGTGATGGTACTGGAGTATACGAACCAATTCACGGTTCAGCACACGACATTACCGGTAAAGGGGTTGCAAATCCTTTGGCTTCAGTTTTGTCTGCTGCGTTGTTGCTAGATATTTCATTTGGACTCAAAGCAGAATCTGAGGCGGTAATCAATGCGGTTGATCTGGTATTGAAAGCTGGGTTCAGGACAAGAGATATTGCCGATGCTTCAACCCCTGCAAACATGATACTTGGAACAGAGGCTATGGGGATTGAGGTCTTGAGCAGGATTTAATTTTCTGCCGGTTTTCGTTTTTGTCATTATGATTATTGTAATTATATGAAAGCCGTTCTATCTTTTTTTATTTGCTTGTGCTTCTTGCAGAACACATCCTACGCTCAACAGCAGCGTGTGACGTTCATCAAATCCAAATCGGATCCTGCCATTCATGTGCACATTGGTGGGAAACCATTCACTGATTTTTTCTTTTCCGATACCATTGCCAAACCTGTATTGTATCCGATTAAAGCCCCTAATGGCAATAACATCACCAGGGGATTCCCTGTAGCGCCTGTTGCGGGTGAACCAACTGATCATCCTCATCATTTAGGACTTTGGTTTAATTACGGGGATGTAAATGGACTTGATTTCTGGAATAACTCGTTCGCTGTCCCATCAGAGAAAAAGCATTTGTATGGCCACATCAGATTTGGGAAGATCACTTCATTGAAGGGAGGGCCTGTGGGTATACTTTCCTATGTTGCTTATTGGAATGACAATGATGGTCATTCATTGTTGAAAGAAAAAACAAGTTTTAAGTTTACTGAATTGCATGGCAATTGGGTGATCGACCGTACAACAACGCTAGCTGCAGTTGTTCCTGTTTTTTTCAAGGATAATAAAGAAGGATTATTCGGATTACGGATGGCGCACGAATTGCAGATCCCCTCATCTGAAACAAAAAAATTTGTTGATGGACAAGGAATTGAGACAATAATAAAGATATCTACCGATACCATTGCAAACGGCAATTACATAAACAGCAATGGTGTTTATGGAGAAGCAGTATGGGGGAAGCAAGCAACTTGGTGTATGATGTATGCGAAGATGCATGCCGACTCTGTCAGCGTATTGATCATTGATCATCCCCAAAACATTGGCTATCCAACATTCTGGCATGCAAGAGGGTATGGCTTGTTCTCAGCCAATCCACTTGGTGCCAAGGTGTTTACGAATGGTGCGACAGAACGAAATCTTTCATTGAAGGCAAACGAAGAGATTACTATTCGTTATCGACTGGTGATCGCTTCAGGGAAAAAAGTTATAAGTAAGGAATCAATAAAATTACTTGAACAGAATTTTGCTTCGACAACCAATTAACACTGATTTATCTTGCAACTTTAGTAAATTGTTATTCTAATTTAACACTATGTCTACAGTACAAAAAATTTCTCTTTCCTTGTTTGCGGTGATCGTAAGTTTTGGCTTCATTACTGCTCAAAAAAGCAATCATATTTCTGTTCAGGCTGAAGATCCTGAAAAAATTTACACAGAGAAATGTGCATCCTGTCATGGTGAAAAAGTTGAAGCTTTTGTTGACAGGCGATGGAAGCATGGCAATAAAAAAGAAGACCTTATCAAGAGTATTTCTAAGGGGTATACTGATTTTGGTATGCCTGCTTGGGAAGAAGTGATCCCACAACAAGAAATTATTGCTGTTGCAGATCTAATTGTTGAAAGTCTCAAAACGGTTGAGCAATATAGTTTTACCAAAGAAAAAAATAAGACGGAGGGCCCTGCAATATTTAAGTCGACCGGCATCACAGTTGGGATAGATACAATCGCTACTGGATTTTCAAGTCCATGGGGCTTTGAGCAATTGGCCGATGGATCGTTTCTGATCACTGATAAAGGAGGAGACTTGTTTGTGGTGGATAGCGATAAAAATAAAACCAAGATTAAAGGCATTCCTGATGTGGTAGCTGAGGGACAAGGTGGATTGCTTGATATTGCACTTCATCCTAAATATGCAGAGAATGGGTGGGTATACCTATCGTATTCTAAACTAAAAGTTGAAGGGAGTAAAAAGCTTACGACCACTGCAGTAGTTAGGGGCAAGATCAAAGGAAATCAATTTGCAGAATCACAAGAAATATTTGAAGCACTACCGTATACCAACACCAGACATCACTATGGCTCTAGATTGGTGTTTGATAAAAAAGGATATCTCTTCATCTCAGTTGGTGATCGCGGACAGGAAAAGATTTTCCCACAGGATGTCGAAACACAGCACGGTAAGATTCATCGGATTCATGATGATGGAACCATACCTACTGATAATCCATTTGTTGGTAAAGGCAAGGCATATCCAAGCATTTATGCTTACGGAGTGCGTAATCCACAGGGGATGACGATGGATCCTACGACAGGGTTGATTTGGGAATCAGAGCATGGCCCGAGGGGTGGAGATGAATTAAATATTATCAAGTCTGGTGCAAACTATGGCTGGCCTGTGATTACCTATGGGATTAATTATGATGGCAAACCCATTACCTCAATCAGTAAGAAAGAAGGGATGGAACAGCCAATCACTTATTGGATTCCCTCTATTGCTCCATCAGGACTAACATTCGTTACTGGGGATAGGTATCCTGAATGGAAAGGGAATATCATGGCAGGATCGTTGAGGTTTAACTATGTTAATCGTTGTATTATTAAAAACAATAAAGTAGTTAGCGAGGAAAAAATATTGCTAAATATCGGACGTGTACGTAATGTGGAAATGGGCAAGGATGGCTATCTCTATGTAGCTGTTGAAGGTCCTGGAGCAGTATATCGTTTAAAGCCTCTCTAGTGAAGGAATATATAATTTATCTTTTAGGTTGATGCAAGATCTTTCGTGGCTGTCAAGAACAAGTTTGCTTATTGGCGAAGAGGCGTTAAGACATTTAACGAATCAGCATGTAATGGTTGTAGGCCTAGGCGGTGTAGGATCTTTTGCTGCTGAGTTTATTGCCAGGAGCGGAGTGGGCAAGATGACCATTATTGATGGAGACATTATTGATCCAACAAATCGCAACAGACAGCTCCCCGCACTGTCTACTAACCACGGGCAATCCAAAGCCTTGATCATGGCAGAGCGTTTAAGGGCCATCAATCCAGAAATTTCACTGAATGTTGTCTCGTCTTTTGTCAATCCTGAAATGGTGGAACAACAGCTTGCTCTTGGGCCAGATTATGTTATAGATGCCATTGACAGCATCACGCCAAAGATTACTTTCTTAAAACTTGCCTACGAGAAAAAAGTCAATTTGGTTAGCAGCATGGGTGCAGGCGGAAAACTCGACCCTACACAATTGCAAGTAGTTGATATAGCTGATTCATACAATTGCCCGTTTGCACACCAAATAAGAAAGAACCTAAAAAGCCATGGCATCAGTACTGGGATCAAGGTTGTTTTTTCTCCTGAAAAGCCTCTTAAAGAAAGCCTCATGCTTACCGATGGGAAGAATTTTAAGAAATCGGCCTATGGCACCATCTCCTATCTCCCTGCAGTTTTTGGTGCTACTGCCGCCTCTGTTGTGCTTAGGGATCTTATCAACGGATACAAAGGGTAGTTGGCGCCTAACAAAATATCTATTTTACGCAGCTGATTTTATTGTCAATTTAAGTAGGTGAAGGGGTTAGCGAATTGGCAGGCATCCTTTCAATTTGCTTATTTTTTTGGAGGTGTACATTTGTTAGGAATATTCATGTGAGCCTGGGTTATAATAAGTACTAACTTACCTTATGGCTCCAGCACAACCCTCTTCCGATACTGTTTATAAAAAAGTTGCATGGCGATTGATGCCAGTACTTTTTGTGTCTTATATTTTTGCTTATTTGGATCGCGTAAATATAGGGTTCGCTAAACTCGGTATGAAAAATGAGCTTTGGTACACAGATAGCGTGTTTTCATTCGGGGCAGGTATATTCTTCATTGGTTATTTCTTGTTCGAAATTCCTAGTAATATCTTAATGCATAAAATAGGAGCCAGGGTTTGGATTGCACGTATCATGGTGAGCTGGGGGTTGATATCGGCACTTTGTGCATTTAGCAATAGCGCTAACAGTTTTTACTTTTTGCGCTTTTTATTGGGTATAGCTGAAGCCGGATTTTTCCCAGCAATAATTTTATACCTCACCTACTGGTTTCCTCAAAAGCGACGAGCAAGTATGTATGCATTGTTTTTCATCGCCATCAACGTTGCAGGTATAGTCGGATCGCCAATCAGTGGTTGGATTATGTCAGCAACACAACACTCTACAACGTTGAAATCTTGGCAATGGTTATTGATCTTAGAAGCTGTTCCAAGTTTATTGATGGGTCTTTGTATCCCATTTCTATTGACGAACCAACCTGAAAAAGCAACTTGGTTAACCAATGAAGAAAAATCTATTATTAGTAAAGATTTAGAAGATGATCTCCAGCTCAATATAGGGGGCAATAAAAAACTATACAATGTACTTGATACACTAAGGTCTTTCAAGGTTTGGGTATTTGCATTGGTTTATTTCTTTATCATCATAGGACTTTATGGACTTTCATTTTGGCTGCCTCAGATTATTGAAAATACCATCACGACAAATAAATTGGAAATCGGATTTTACGCATCTATACCATGGGCATGCGCAGCACTTGGCATGATACTGTATTCAAGACATTCTGATCGAACAGGAGAGCGAAGGTGGCATGTGGCAGTAGCATGTTTTGTGGGGATGTTCGCTTTCATTGCTAGTGGACTCGAAGCTACAAGTGCTTTTTTTATTTTGTTCTCGATTTCTATCGCCACTACAAGCTTAATGTGCGCACTCTCCATTTTTTGGTCTCTTCCAGCCATGGTGCTGACAGGAACAGCGGCAGCAGCTGGGATTGCATTGATAAATTCTGTTGGTAACATCGGAGGATTCTTTAGTGCTGAAATGTTCACTTGGTTTAAAATGCACTTTAATTTGGGCGTAGGATTGATGGCAGCTGGTATCTCATTGGGATTAGCAGGGCTGATTACATTGATTGTTGTAAAAAAGTAATCGATTTGATATTTAATTGATGGAGTTATTTGAGAATCAAGAGTTTGAAAATAAAGTATTTGCCAACGATGGCGTAGGGCTAGGCGAGTATGACGATTGTTCATTCGTGAATTCTAGCTGTTCAAAGGCAGATTTTTCAAATTTTATTCTCTCACTTGCAATTTTGTCGGATCTAATTTGAGCTTTGTTAAACTTATCAATACTGTATTCAGGGAAGTTGTGTTCAATGAAAGTAAAATAATCTCACTACTTTTGATGTAGTAGATAGTTTTGGATGGACATATTCTTTTCAACAGTGTAATGAATTAATTTCTTCCCATGCAACAATCATTACTTTTTAAGCGGATGTATTCTGAGGCTGAGGTTGATTTGGTGCCTTATATCCAGGCATATTTAAATAATCACCCAGATGTAGAAATTATGATAGGATGTGATTCCCAGAATTATTCAGAAAGTACTACCTATGCGATTGTGGTGGCATTATACAAAAAAGGGAAAGGGGCACATCTTCTTTACCGGCGTTGGAAAACCATGCGCGAATTCACAAGGGCCAATAGATTACTGAATGAAGTATGGAATGCAGTGGAAACCGCAGAGTTTATGCGGCAGCATGGACTACCCAAGCCGATGTGGATTGATATTGACCTTAATCCGGATCAGCGTTATAAATCAAACGAAGTATTTCGACAAGCTGTTGGTATGGTGGAGGGGATGGGATATAAGGTAAG
>JBILBU010000068.1:0-6050 GCA_044353505.1 Chitinophagaceae bacterium
ATATGGCCCGATGGTGCAGATGGGGGAAACCACAGAAGAAGAAAAGGCAAAATTTGCCAAGCTAAAGGTTGACCAAAGCATTGAAACCATCAATTTGGAAGAGGCTATGGAGCTTTTCAAATTGCCAAGAATTCTTGGAGAGTTTGAAAATGTCCCTGTACAAGTTAACATTGGCAGGTTTGGTCCATACATAGCACATGATGCAAAATTCTATTCGTTATCCAAAGAGTACGACCCATACGAAATCACACTAGACGTTGCGGTTCCACTCATAGAAGAAAAGAGAAAAGCCAAAGACGAAAGAACCATTAAAGTGTTCGAAAAACAAAAGATTCAATTGCTCAAAGGACCGTATGGTCCGTACATTAAAAAAGGATTAAAAAACTTCCCAATACCAAAAGAAAAGCAGGAAATTGTGCAAGACCTCACCATTGAGGAAGTTGAAGCAATGATCGCAGAGGCCATTGCAAATCCTTCGAGAGGAAAAAGAAGAGCACCGAAAAAATCAAAGTAAGATTCTACTATGATCAATGCATCCGGAGAGATCAATGCATTACTTAACCTGATTGAAGATCCGGACGAAGAAATATTTAAGTCAATCACCCAACGATTCGTAGGCTTTGGAACAGCCGTTATCCCTTACCTCGAAGAATTCAAGGAAGGGAATGAAGATGAAGATCAACTTCAGAAAATAGACCAAATTATTTCTGCCATTTCGCTCACAACCTTATCAACCTCCATTCAACAATGGAAAACTGAAGATCAACAGGATATCCTTGAGGCATCTACCCTACTGTCTACCTACATCAACAAGGAATTCAATCGTGAAGAATATTTATTTGAAATTGAAAAGTTAAGAAAGAGTATCTGGCTTGAACTAAATGATTATCTAACACCACTTGAAGAAATTAATGTAATCAATAAAATACTGTTTGGGTATTATCAATACAAGGGATTAGAAACCAACTACACCAACGAAAAACAATTTGACATTAGCCATCTTCTACAAGAGAAAAAGGCAAATACCTTTGCGCTGGGGGCTCTGTACTTGACGATGACACAAATGTTGGGTATTTCAGTCAAGCCGGTTAATATCCCAAAACAAAATCTACTTGGCTATATCGAAGACCCCAGCCCCTTTGGAAATGATGAAGTAGAGCAAGTGCTTTTTTTCATTGACCCTTTCAATGGACAGATATTCACCCACCGTGATATAGAAATTTATCTAAAAAAAATCAACTCTTCGCGTTCTACCCAATCCATTGAGGGAACAGCAATGGATGCATACATTCAACAATGGTTAATCGAACTTGCAAGGTGTGAGAAAGAAAAAGGAAATACAACCATACACAAGCAACTTACAGAGATTGCCTTAATCCTCGATAAGGATTAGCAATTCATCTATACTTTTATTCTGCAATCCGCAATATGACAGCATAGAAGAAGCAGAAAAGATAAAGGGTATAACGCGTTGATCAGATCCCGAAGCCAAGCCTTTGCTTTTTTATTGGGGCAACCAGGTTGGGACATTTTACCATATTTAATTGTGCGAGCAGTTATAAATACTTTAAAAATCAAACTTGAGTTAACAGCAGGGAAACACAAATGAGCAATGAAGTGGATGATGTGGGTAAAATGAGTAAACCAATAACCCCATATCCTTGATTAATGAGTAGTTTTGCTGGCTGACTATCAGTAAGTTGGGTGTTGATCCCCTAAAATTTTAATTTACAAGTATGAAGAAATTTTTATTTTCTCTCACGTTTGTCACCAGCCTTTTATCGTGTGCTGACAAAAATAAATCAACAACCATGACAGCCCCTCAGCAAGCTGGTCCTATTCCAGTAGAGGGTCTCATCGTTAAAACCTCATCCCTTTCAGAAAAAATACAAGTTGCAGGTACCATCCTTCCCTTTGAAATAACTGAAATTAGACCAGAAATTTCCGGAAGGGTCATCAGTATCAATTTTAAGGAAGGGGCATTAGCGCAGAAGGATATCATATTGGTAAAATTATTTGATAATGACCTTCAGGCCCAACTCAACAAGCTGCTGGTTCAACTCAAGATTGCCGAAAAGACTGAAGAACGTCAAAGGGAACTATTAAAAATTAGTGGGATAAGTCAACAAGATTATGATCTAAGCCTACTGCAGGTAAACAATATCAAAGCAGATATCGAACTGACGATGGTAGGTATCGGTAAAACTGAAATTCGCTCGCCGTATGAGGGCAGGATGGGGTTAAGAAATATTAGCCTAGGCGCATACATCACACCATCCAACATCATTAGCACAATCAGTCAGGTTAATAGAAAAAAAATCAGTTTTAGTATCCCTGAAAAATATAGCAATGAAGTGCGCGCTGGCATGGTGGTATCTTTTGACATTGAAAGCGGCACAAACAATCATAAAGCCACTGTTCTTGCAACCGAAACACGTGTTGAAGCAGACACCAGAAATTTAAAAGTGTTGGCAACAATTAATGATGCAGACAACAAACTCACCCCCGGTAAGTTTGCAACGGTAGAGCTTATTTTGGGTAAAAACGAATCTGCAATTATGGTACCCACCCAGACAATCATTCCAGGTGCTAAAGCTGGACAGGTTATTGTATACAAAAATGGAAACCCTGAATTTGTTACTGTCAAAACTGGAATGAGAAATGCCGAAGATGTGGAGATTAAAGCCGGAATTAAGGCAGGTGATACATTAGTTATAACCGGACTGCTTTTTATAAGAAAAGATTCAAAACTTAAGCTCACTTCAGTTAAATAGATAACATACAAAGACCGCACATATGAATCTTTCTGAACTAAGTATAAAACGTCCTGTATTTGCAGTCGTATGCAGCATTGTGATAATGATTTTCGGTATCATTGGATATACCTCTCTTGGTGTCCGCGAATATCCGGCAATCGATCCTCCCGTCATCAATGTTCGCACAAGCTATCTTGGCGCAAATGCAGAGATCATAGAGCAACAGGTAACCGAACCACTAGAGAAGGCAGTAAATGGTGTAGAGGGGGTTAAAAACATCACCTCGTCGAGTTCACAAGGCAATAGCAGCATTACCGTTGAATTTGAGCTAGGTGTTAATCTTGAAAAAGCAGCAAACGATGTAAGGGAAAAGGTATCCCAAGCATCCAATAGATTACCACAAGACATTGACGCTCCCCCATCTGTTGCCAAGCAGGATTCGGATTCAGACCCGATTGTGTTCATGCAAATGCAAAGCAATAAACGTACACTGCTAGAGCTATCAGACCTAGCTGAAAATATTGTGCAGGAAAGGCTTCAGACAATTCCCGGTGTAAGTCAGGTTAATGTATTTGGACAAAGACCAGCGATGAGGATATGGTTCGACCCCATCAAACTCTCGGCTTATAAACTGACGATTCAAGATGTAAAGGAAGCACTAGACAGAGAAAACATTGAACTACCCGGGGGTAAGGTTCGTGGTGATGTAACGGAATTAACAGTTAAGACCTACGGTAAATTAACTACTGAAGAAAACTTCAATGACCTGATCATAAAACAAACAGAAGGAAATATCATACGCCTTAAAGATGTTGGATATGCTGTTATTGGTCCTGAAAGTGAAGAGTCTTCAACAAGAAAAAATAATGTACCCGCGGTAAGTTTGGGTGTGGTTGCACAACCAGGATCAAATCAAGTGGCAATAGCTGATCAGCTCTACAAAAGAATAGAACTGTTGAAAAAAGATCTACCCGAAGATATTATTTTGGAAGTCGGCTACGATAAAACACTATTTGTAAGAAAAGCAATTCTTGAGGTGAAGGAAACCCTGATCATTGCGATCCTATTGGTGGTGATTATCATTTTTCTTTTTTTCAGGGAGTGGTCAATTGCATTTAGACCACTCATTGATATACCAGTTGCACTTGTAGGTGCATTCTTTATTATGTATGTAGCTGGGTTCTCCATCAATGTGCTCACGCTGCTATCGCTAGTGCTTGCAACAGGACTTGTAGTGGACGATGGTATTGTGGTAACTGAGAATATTTATAAGAAGATTGAGCAAGGAATGGATAAATGGAAAGCTGCTGTTGAAGGGTCAAAAGAAATCTTCTTTGCAGTAGTCTCCACCTCCTTAACACTCGCAATTGTGTTTCTTCCCATAATTTTTCTACAGGGATTTGTAGGCAGACTTTTTAGAGAGTTTGGGATAGTCCTTGCCGGCGCAGTAATCATCTCCGCATTTGTGTCGCTAACACTAACGCCTGTCTTGAGTATTTTTCTTACAAAGAAAGATGTGCACAAACACTCTTGGTTCTATCTAAAAACCGAACCGTTTTTTAAAGGGCTAGAGAATGGATATAAAAGATTACTTCAGGCTTTTGTAAGAAAAAGGTGGATTGCTCTTGCTATTGTAGCAGCGTGTATAGGAATCATATATTTTGTTGGAAAGCAACTGCCTTCAGAACTTGCTCCTATGGAAGATAGAAATCGTCTCCGTGCAAGCGTATCAGCTCCAGAAGGGACGGATTTCGACTTCATGGACAATGCTGTGTATGAGATCAATCAGAAAATGATTGATTCAGTTCCAGAACGGTATATTATACTATCCTTTGCACCGACTTTCTCGGGTGCAGGAGGTTCAAATTCAGCTTTTATCAGCATGGGATTAATTGACTCAGATAAACGAAAAAGAAGTCAGAATGAAATAGCGCAGGGACTAAATTCAATATTTAAAGACTATAACAATGTTAGGGTACTAATCTTACAAGAGCAGACCATTTCAGCTGGTCAAACCGGAAGAGGCGGCTTACCTGTTCAATTTGTTTTACAAAACCTAAACTTTGACAGGCTAAAAGAAAAAGTTCCAGAATTTATGGATGAGGTAGTAAAAAGTCCAGTTTTTCAGGGCAATGACGTAAACCTTAAATTCAATAAACCAGAAATACAAATAAGGATCGACCGACTGAAAGCAAGTGAGTTGGGAATTTCAATCCTGGATATCTCAAATACATTGCAACTTGCCCTAAGTGGAAGAAGATTTGGATATTTTCTCAGAAATGGAAAACAATATGAAGTAATTGGTCAGGTAGATCGAAAAGATCGAGATAGTCCACTTGATCTCAAAACACTCTACCTAAGGTCAAAAAAGGGAGAACTGATCCAACTGGACAATCTCGTGTCGATTAATGAAACTGCAAACCCACCAGTAATCTACCACTTCAACAGATTAAAAAGTGCGGTTGTTTCGGCAGGGCTAGCACCCGGACAAACATTGGGTGATGGTATTAAAGAAATGAATCGAATTTCAAAAAAAGTATTGGATGAATCCTTTACAACAAACCTGAGCGGCACCTCCCGTGATTTTGCAGAGAGCTCTAGCAATACACAGTATGCATTTCTGCTGGCCATTGTACTTATATTCCTTGTACTTGCTGCTCAGTTTGAAAGCTTCGTAGACCCCTTCATCATCATGATAACCGTACCTCTAGCCTTGGCTGGTGCTGTGCTCAGTTTATTCGTACTTAACCAATCACTCAATATTTTCTCTCAGATTGGCATCATCATGCTGATTGGATTGGTAACCAAGAACGGAATTCTTATTGTTGAATTTGCAAACCAAAAACGCGAAAAAGGAGTAGATAAATTAACTGCAGTCATGGAAGCGTCAGTGGCACGACTCAGACCGATTCTGATGACTACCCTGGCAACAGCACTTGGAGCATTGCCAATTGCATTGGCACTGGGATCTGCAGGAAAGAGTCGAGTTCCTTTGGGAATTGTAATTATCGGGGGATTGATGTTCTCCCTGATACTAACACTCTTTGTAGTGCCCTCTTTATACACGTACATTTCAAGAAAAAAAAATAAGCAGTATGAAAGTTAAGGCGATGTTACTTGGCCTATTCTTGACCGGCTCAGTGATTGCTCAAGATAGCCTCTTTACAGTGAGGGATGCAATTGATATGGCATTGAAGCAAAACTTGGCCATACAAATTGCATCTACTGATCTTGAAATTGCAACTATCAATAATACTTGGGGCAATGCAGGCGCATTACCAATAATAACAGGAG
>JBILBU010000010.1:0-63169 GCA_044353505.1 Chitinophagaceae bacterium
CCCGACTTATCCGTTACCACATGAGGACCAGCATTACCTACGTTGAAATAGATCTTACCATCTGGGCCAAACACCCCAGCATGCAGTGCATGGTCGTGATCCAATCCTCCGAAGCCGGTGAGTAAGATTTCTTTTTTATCCGCTTTATCGTCGCCATCCTCATCAGTATACACAATCAGGTTTGGTGAACAGGAAACAATTACTTTATTCCCCACAACAGCAATCCCCAATGGAGAAACCAAGTCCTTATCCTCAACAAAAACAATTGATGTATCTGCCTTGCCATCATGATTTCTATCTTCTAATATGACCACACGATCACCCTTGATGCGGTTTAATGATGACAGGGAGTCATTATTGAAATTTCGATAATTAACCGCCTCTGTCATCCATATGCGACCACGCACATCCATGTCCATGTTCGTTGGGTTATAGAACATCGGACTTTCCGCCCACAGCTCTACTTTTAAGTCGCCCGGAAGATAGAGACCAAGCGGGTCTTTAGAAATAGCATCATTATTTTTACAAGATGATGAGGCTACAACAAGCAAAAAAATCAGGTTGATATAATTCAATTTTTTCATGAGTCTTGATTTCAATTATTTATTGGCAGGAGTTATTTGAAAATATTGCGCAGGTGAGCGAAGTTGTGTTTATAACTTTCAACTATCCCCATATCACTAGGCTTTGCGTATTCGATCTGCATCCACCCATCTCCAAAGTATCCAATCTCATCGAGCGCGTTGCCAATGCGTTGCCAATCTAAGGTGCCTTTACCAAGTAAGAATCCATTCTCCTTCATGTGCAACTCACATATATTATCCTTGCCCAATAATTTCATTTCCTTATAGATATCATTGCCCGCATCAGTAGCATTTCTAAAATCATAATACACTTTAATTGCAGGAGAACCCACTTGCTGCATGATCTCCAAATGTTCCTCGGCGGTGAGATAAGATTCTATACCTAGAGTGATTCCCATTTTTTCTGCTTTGGGAGCAACTCTTTTTAAACGCCTAACTGTTTCTGCTTTCCCTGCAGGATCATTTCTGAGATCGTTGCCGTAAAAAAAGGCAAGTAAGATAACAGATACATCCAAGTTCTTAGCCACATCGATGCTATCAGACACCCACTCCTCAGCCCTTGGATCGGACTTATATGGGAATGTATTTAGCTCTCCGATGGCAAGACTAGAAATTTTTACCCCTGTTGATTTTGACATCGAAAGATATTCCTGTTGCACGCTGGGTTGACGGAGGTGAAAGTTATCACTTACACTACCCAGACTCACTTGCAATCCTTGAAGTCCTATTTCCTTGGCAAGTTCAAGTCCTGATACCTCTGCAGCCCTATCGATTGACCAGTCACAAGCCCCAATTTTAAAACTTCTCTTCTTCATAAAATTCATGAAGGAGGCAGAGGGTGAGATTGCAGCAGCTCCAAAGAGCAGAGCAGAATTTTTGATCAGTTGACGCCTGGTTGCCATACTTTAATTGTTTTAATTAATCATATAATTGAAAAGAGTAACCGAGTCAAAAGTTACACCATTTTGAGAGTAAAATCATCAAATTCAACCGTTGGGATGCCTTGAAATCCAGAATCCCTGACCACGAAGAGTGATCCTGCAATGGGTTGTTCAATCAACTGTTGCTCAGTCAATCCAACCTTTGCGGTGGTAATATACAAATCAGTTAAATTATCTCCACCAAAAGTGCAAGAAGTAACACGATCAACTGGCAGAGCAAAAGAAAATATTTTTTCGCCAGTTGATGGATTCCATCTTGCCACCTGAGCGCCATCCCAATGGGCTATCCAGAGCATGCCCTCGGTATCAATGGTCATGCCATCAGGATAACCATCACTATTGGGAATCTGTATGACTGTTCTTTTATTCGTAATATTTCCTGTAGACAGATCATAGTCATAGGCCACCACCTGAAATGTTGGGGTATCAATATAATAGAAAATCTGATGATCAGGGCTCCAGGCTAACCCATTAGAAATGGTAACTGATTCAATTTTCTTTGTGCAGGTAATTTGATCATCAACCATATATACATGACCAGCACCTTGATCTTCTGACATAGACATGGTTCCAACCCAGAAGCGTCCATGCGGATCGCACTTCCCATCATTGAATCGATTATTAATTAAATCCGGCTCAGGATGTTGCAAGAATTGAATCTTGCCAGTAGTCCTTTCAACATAAGATAAACCAGACTTTAAAGCTGCAAGATAATTTCCTTTTTTAGTGAGTGCAACTGCACCAACAATGGACCCTAGTTCAATCATTCGATGCGATTGGTTTTGGGTATCAAATTCGTGGATGACGCCATTTAAAAGATCGATCCATGTAATGATTTTTTTGTTGGCATCCCAAACGGGGCCCTCGCCCAATAGGCAGGTGTGGGGTAAAACAACTTCAGGATGATTATTAAAGAAAGGAGTATTCATATGAAACTAATAAGGACTCGGACTAATGCTTGTCCACCCACCATCGATTACCAGTGATTGTCCTGTTATATGCCTGGCCTCATCGGAAACAAAAAACAAGGCTGCATTTGCGATATCACCTACACTGGCAGGTCGTCCTATTGGTGTTATTCGAGACCAGGTCTTTTCGTATTCCTCATCTTCCAATGTACGCTCTGTCAACGTTGCGCCAGGGGCTATTGCATTCACATTAATCTGTGATGAAGAAAGTTCAATGACCAAATTTTTCGCGAGCATTTCAATTGCTGCCTTACTCATCGCATAAGCCGCTAATTTTTCATGCGCTTGGTGTCCAACTACAGAAGACATGAACAATAAACTACCACCAGTTTTCTGCAGTTGCATTTGCTTTGCTGCAGCCTGAGCAAGAAAAAATGTTCCGCCAAGGTTCACATGCATAACCCTATAAAAGGCTTCAGGGGTATAGTCGATAAAATCGCCAAACAGCGTAACTCCCGCATTTGCAATGATGATATCCAATTTTCCAAACTTCGAAACAGCTGTTGCCACCATCTCGTCAATAATTTTTTGATCACTGGAATCGCCAGGGACAGCAACACAAACCCCAAACCCTTTATTAACAGCAGCTGCTGCAAGATGGGTGAGTTCGATGTCCTGGTCATTTAACACAACAGATACCCCAGCCGCAGCAAGCTTTTTGCAAATCTCAAGGCCAATCCCCTGGCCTGCTCCAGTTACAATAGCTACTTTTTTATCAAATGTCATAACACTTTCTTTATTTATACTAATGTGAATCTCTGGTTACTGCGCTGCCTGAACAACCATTTAAAAAATCAAGGTCGGCCCCCAAATGTGCCTGCTGAACATGCTCTTGGTAAAGCTTCACATATCCCCTGCTTACAATCGGGTGCGAGGGCTTCCATTGTTTTTTTCTTTCAGCGAGTTCTTGATCGTCAACATGCAATTGAAGCAATCTGGACGCTACATCCAACTCAATCCAATCGCCATCCTTAACGAGGGCCAATGTGCCTCCGAAAGCGGCTTCTGGAGAAACATGAAGCACTACAGTTCCAAACCCTGTGCCGCTCATTCTTCCATCTGAAATTCTGATCAGGTCTTTTACCCCTTGATCCAATAATTTTTTTGGCAAGGCCATATTGCCCACTTCCGGCATACCCGGATATCCAATGGGTCCAACATTCTTTAGCACCAAAATACTGTTTGCATCAACGGGTAATGCAGGATCATCGATTCTTGCATGATAGTCTTCGATACTTTCAAAAACAACTGCCTGCCCCTTATGCTTGAGCAGATGTGGTGATGTTGCAGAGAGTTTTATTACTGCACCATGTTCACAGAGATTTCCTTTTACTATAGCTAAGCCAGACTCCGTTTTAAAAGGATCATTCAATCCTCTTATTATCTCATCATTATAACATTCAGCAGCACTATAGTTTTCTTTGATTTGCTTTCCGCTTACCGTGAGATGAGATTGCCTGAGCCGATCATGCAATTCCTTCATCACTGCGGGTAGACCGCCAGCGTAATAAAAATCTTCCATAAAATATTCCCCTGAAGGCTGGAGGTTGGCCAAGAGTGGGATGTTTTGCGACAACCTATCAAAGTCTTCTATAGATAGCGGCACGCCAATTCTACCGGCGATAGCCATGAGGTGAAGTACGAAATTTGTTGATCCGCCGATGGCGGCATTGACCATGATGGCGTTCTCAAAAGCCTCGCGGGTCAGCACATCAGAAAGTTTAATGTTCTCTTTGACCATCTCAACGATACGTTGCCCTGAGTATTGGGCAAGTACTTTTCTTCTGCTGTCTGCTGCCGGTATAGCAGCATTTTCGGGCAATGACAATCCTAACGATTCAACCATGCATGCCATTGTAGATGCAGTACCCATTACCGCACAATGCCCTTGACTTCTGCACATGCAGGCTTCTGCTACGGTAAGCTCCTCCTGACTCATATTGCCACTACGCACAGCATCGTTGAACCTCCAAATATCACTAGTGCCAATGGATTTACCACGATACTTTCCAGTAAGCATGGCCCCTCCTGAAACAACGATTGTTGGAAGATCAACACTGCATGCGCCCATTACTAAAGAGGGAGTTGTTTTATCACACCCGCAAAGCAATACAACCCCATCCATCGGATTGGCACGGATAGACTCTTCTGTGTCCATGCTGGCGAGGTTACGAAAAAGCATGGCTGTTGGCTTGATCAGTGTTTCACCAAGCGACATCACAGGAAACTCCAGAGGAAATCCTCCTGCGGCGATCACACCTTTTTTTACAGACTCTGCGAGTTCCCGAAAGTGCGCATTGCAAGGTGTGAATTCACTCCAGGTGTTGCAAATACCAATTACAGGCTTACCCCTAAATTCCTCATCGGGTATGCCTTGATTTTTCATCCATGCCCTATAAATAAATCCATCTTTACCAGTTCTCCCGAACCATCCCTGGCTTCTCAGTTCTTTTTTTTCCATTTGTACTAAAGTGAAATAATTCTTTATGAATTGATGTAGGAATACTATTATTTTTTGAATACAATATAAGGACTAGCCACAGTGGTCAGGTAGACTGAATTTTGTGGTTTATCTGCATTGTAACATTCCCAAGGAGCTCCAAAGCCACTGCCCTTCCTGAAGTCTTCTTTACGTAAATCATCAATATACTCCATGGCTAGTTTTTTTGCTACATCGATGTCTACACGGGCAATGGCATCACAGACCCATCCAAGGGGAGTACCCCAGTAGGCCCCATTTTGATAGGAATTCTTGCTCACCAAACTCTTTTCCCACGCACTACTCTCGCTAAAATCATCTGACATGAGCACATGCCTGATGTTTCCATTTTTTGCTAGATCCCCTTTTAAGTAGGCATCTCTAATGAAGCTACAAGTTTTCACCATCTCATTCCCTTCCAATATTCCATAGTACACCGCCAATACCGTAGACCAGACATCAGCCTGTTTACTCTTTCCGGTTGATGCTAAAAGCATACCTCGACCATCAGCAAATGCCAATGGAATTTCTTTTTTTATTTCGGCCGCGATTGACTTATAAAATGATACTTTCCCCGACTCCCCCTTTTTCTCAAAAACTTCAGCGAGCTCCAATGCGGCTTTGTATTTCAACAGTGATGGCATGAGCAGATCGCCCGTGAAAGAGATAACATCCCTAAATCCATAATCAACTCCCCTTAGCTCATCATTGGTGAATACTAACTGTTTACCATTTCTTGTTGGAGGCACCTTAAATGCCAACTCCATCCGATCAATCAACTTAAAGCCATTGATTATTGAATCAAGGATAGAAAGATCTCCTGTTGTCTTGATATACTGTTGCCCCATGTGCACGAAATAAAACTGATCACAGTATGGGGGGAATAAACCAAAAATCGTATCGCCTTGTTGATTGTAATCATACGTTCCTGGGAAATATATCGGCAAACCATCATCGATTCTAATGTGGTCTGCTATAGCGCCTAGTGCCACCATGCTTCCATGTGATGTGATCCATGTTTGATCACATTGTGTTGATGCTGCAAGCAGCAACATGTGCTTTTGCTCAGCCGCTTTTACAAACCCGGTTTCTAATGACATTGCGTAATCCCTTATCCAATAAGATGGATAGCTGCTTCTGCCTCCTGGCCTAACAAGGACACCACCCGTATTATTCGGACCGAAGTCGGAAGAAACAACTTGACCAGGGTGAATGCGTGAACTATCCAATACATCCTTGGTAAGCTGTTCTAAAAATTTATAATCAGCAGGTGACAAAATCGATTTGCTTGCATTTCGCTGAGCACTAGTGCCAATTATCGAGAGCAAACAGATACAGAAAATACCTGCCTTGACCAAGGTAAATAGATTGACGCGAGGACTTAGGGGTGCAGTATTCATTGGAGTGATTGACAAATTTCAAGATTTATTTTTCTGATTTTTTCTTCTGACATTTTGATGACTTTACGATCGTAAGTCATGATACCATTAACTTCAGATTCAACATCTGTTGTTTGGGTATATACTGCAGCTGAATAGGCAACTGGAATAAGAGTTTTCAACTTTTCACCAAGCTTGATATACGCCTCTGTTGTTTCTTCACTGCTCTTGTACTGAACATAGCCCCAGTTTCTTCCAGTTTCCCAAAGATTTCCATCAATGGGTAACCCCAAACCACCATATTCTCCAAGAACATTCACCCGCTTTGAATCGAATATACCCAACATTGGTTCTGGATAATTGTGAATATCGATCATGTCACTCACATCAAAATGATTTCCTCCACTTGCAGGATTAACAAGTCTTGATGGATCATAATTTTTAGTCCACTCAGCAACTTCAGGAGTTTTAAATTGTCCCCATGCTTCATTGAAGGGAACCCTAACTACAACACTTGGGTTGGAGTAGGTCAGATCCATGATCTCCTTCCACTCTTGAAAATAATTATCCTCAGATTCTTTGGTTCGCTTCAGCTCAGGGATATTAAAATAACTCCGCTGCAACCAGGGTTGAAACGCATCTCCGCTTGGCATATCCTGCCAAACCAAAATCCCTTCTTTGTCGCAATGATAATACCAGCGTGCAGGTTCAACTTTAACGTGTTTGCGAATCATGTTGAAACCGAAATCTTTTGTCTTCTTGATATCAAACAAAAGTGCTTCATCTGTTGGTGCAGTATAAAGACCATCAGGCCACCAGCCCTGGTCGAGCGGACCGAACTGAAAATAATTTTTATTATTCAGCTGCATGCGGTGAATTCCATTGGCGTCTACCTTGGTAGAAATTTTACGCATGCCAACATAACTTTTAAGTTTGTCTGTTGTAATTCCGTTGCGAATAATCGAAACCTCCATGTCATATAAAAAGGGCGACTCCGGACTCCACAGCTTTGCGTTTGGAACTGCTACAACAACTTCCTGACCGTTTGCAGCTTTGCCTGCTCCAATAACTTTTCCCTGATCAAGCACCTTTACCTCAATGATATCGGTCGAGGAAGAACCAGAGGTAACAGCAAGTACAGAAACATTGCCACCATCGATATTAGGAACAGTCTTCAACTGAGCTACATAAGCTTGTTCAACTGGCTCGATCCATACCGTCTGCCATATTCCAGTCACAGAAGTATAAAAAATACCCTCGGGTTTTTTAACCTGCTTGCCTCTTGGCTGAAAACTATCGTCGGTAGGATCCCACACTTTAACAACAATATCCTGTGCTTTGTCTTTTGTTAAAAAAGAAGTGATGTCTATACTAAAAGGAGAAAAGCCCCCTTGATGACTTCCAATTTTGATGTTATTCAACCACAGATCCGCTTTCCAATCAACTGCTCCAAAATTGAGTATGATCCGTTTGCCCTTCCAAGCAGCAGGAACAGCAAAAGAGCGCTGATACCATAACTCATTTTCCTCTCCCACTGTCTTTTGCACGCCAGACAAGCTAGATTCAATTGCAAATGGCACAAGAATTTTACCATCGAATTTCTCAGGGGCATTAGCGCCTTTGGGAAGAATGGCATAATTCCACAACCCATTCAGATTTTGCCAGATGTCGCGCATCATCTGTGGACGCGGATACTCGGGCAGAGGTGCCGATGGGTCAACCTTAGAGGCCCAAGGAGTTTTTATCTTATCTCCAGCCGGTTTCCAGTCCTGAGCGAAACTGGTGAGAAAGAATGCAGCGGCGGAGAGAACAAGCAGTAGTTTTTTCATAATTGTGATGGTTGAAAAGATTATCCGAATATAAATCAAAAGCGTTTTATAAAGTCACCCCACGTTAATAAAGCAGATACCATATCTTATTTATCCAGCCTTTTTATTAACTCTTGAATGGAGATGGTGATGATTTTACCCAGGGGCTTACCATCGCGGTATGTAATCACCCGAAAAGTATCTGCATCTTTGGGGATGCTTAACTTTTCACCCTTGTTATATTTTGGTGTATGATGATCAGGGTATACATTCTCGAAAGAATAGTAAATATCTAATCCCTCCAGCTCAGTATCTACCTGAATAAGCAAACTATCTTGAGCACCTTTAAGAGGTGTAACAATTGCATCATAGAAGCTGGTTGCATAGTTGATATCAGATTTAGACAATCGTTTTAAATGAGCTTCAGTTCTACCAACAAATTGATTCCAATTTTTATCCGCTTTTTCAGACCAGAGTACTTCAGATAAAGCAAAAGAACGAGGCCACAACATATACTCCGCATGTCGGAATGTAGGCACACTTTCAGTCCACAAATTACCCTGCCCACCAAGAATATAATTCGCATCAACTCCATCAGGAAGGGGCTCAAAATCATATACTGTTTTAAACCGAAGCATGCTGTATGTTGGAGGCTCGATTGAAGGATCCCCCTGGTAAAGATCCAGATAGGCATAATCAGTTGGGCTCATCACTACATGATGATTTTGTTTGGCTGCAGCAATGCCACCGCCCATTCCGCGCCAACTCATGACTGATGCCTTGGGAGCCAAACCACCTTCCAGAATCTCATCCCAGCCCATAAGCTTTTTACCCTTCTGCTCAAGCATTTTCTCTAGGCGTTTAATAAAATAGCTCTGGAGTTCATTGGTGTTTTTTAGTCCATTTTCCTTCATGCGTTGTTGACAATCCTCACACTTTTCCCAAAATCCTTTGTAGCACTCATCACCACCAATATGGATATATTCAAAAGGAAATACTTCGGCAACTTCTGTAAACACTTTATCCAGGAATTCAAAAGTTGACTCTTTACCTGCGCACAGAGAATTGTCATCTATCCCGTAAAATTTACAACCTGGATTAACTTTGTAGTTGAGTTTTGTAGATGAGAGAAAAGGATATGCAGCAATTGCAGCGAGACTATGACCAGGAACATCAATTTCTGGCAATACATCAACAAATCTGGCTGAAGCATAAGCAATCAACTCTTTAAGCTCTTGTTGTGTATAGAAGCCACCATAGGTAGCGGCTTCGCCTTCTTGCGGACAATCACGATCCCACCACAACCCAGTGCGAGGAACACGCCAAGCAGCTACTGATGTTAGCTCAGGAAGTGTGTTGATTTGCATTCTCCATCCCTGATCATCCGTGAGGTGCAAGTGAAGGATATTAAATTTATAGATGACCATTTGATCAATCATGCGCTTAACCTGATCCATAGAAAAGAAATGCCTGCTGACATCCAGCATCAATCCACGCCAAGGGAATCGGGGTTCATCTTTTATAGACACTGCAGGGATATTCAACTCCCCTTCTATTGGAATCATTTGCAACAAACTCTGAACACCATAAAAAAGACCTTGGGGCGTTAACGCTTTTACCACAACTGAATTGCTGGAAACATCCAAGAGATATCCCTCTTTTTCAGTAGCTGCTTTTGGATCGATGATAAGATTGATAGCCCTTGATTTTACAGGAGTTCCAGATGTTGAAACCACTGCTGGAAGAAAATTAGTTGCAGACTTAATCATGTCTGATGTATAGGCTGCCAAAAATTTCAGTTGCTCATCATTAAACAGAACAACAATTTTATCATTGATAACAAATTGTCCGCTTTTCAGTGCAATCTCCTTCGGCTGAGGAATGATATTAATTTGTTGAGCCTGAGTTGAAAATGAAAAACAGCATAACAAAAATAAAGTACGAATTACTATGTGCATGGATAGTTGATTTTAGAGGGCAGAAATTACACCATTATCTTGAGCTATTTCAGCGTGGTGGATAATTTGGTAATGACATCACTTTGAATCAACAGTTTTCCGTTTGCATAAACCCTTAATCCCTTCCCTCGGTTATATTTATCCCCGTTTTTGTCCCACAACACAGTAACATTTGCTCCCTTGTAATAGATATTCTCTAAACAGAACCAATCCCAGCTGGATGGCACCAATGGATTGATGGTTAGGGTATCATCCAAAGATGGTCGCAGACCGATTAGACCGGTAATCACATTGTCATTATAGGTGGAGTGATTGTAATAAATACCCCGCTCTTTGAACCCATGGTTATGGCCTTGGATTTCCATGCGGGTTCTGGCAAGCCAATCTCCAGTAAATGGATTGAGGTTCTCATCGATCCATAAATCATTACTGATGACTGTATCTCCATCAGGAGGAATCTGCCTAAAGCGATGAGATTTCGTATAGTTCTTAAAAGTCTGAAAAAAATCCTCTTTCGATACCACGTCTTGATTGTAGTTGTTTAATACATTGGCCAACGCAGTGAGTGTTTGAGAAGTTGCAAAAGGCCAGCTTGGTCCGTTCCATTGGCATTCATGGCCTTCGTAGCTGACTTTAAATCCAGGATGTCGTTGTTCTGCAGTAGTCGGACCGAAAGGCGCATAAAATCCTTTGGGGTCCATGAGCTGTTTCCAAGCTTTTTCATAGCCTTGGTTTTTAGGAACAAGGTTCACGTACCAAGGAACAAAGCCCAATAATTCTCTCGCAGAAGAAAGCGTATCAGCTGCTTTATCGTTGGGCGTTTCCGACCTGGGTATTACCTTAAAAAATTCTGCGTTCTTATCCCACAACTTATCCAACACCAGGTTTTTTGTTTTCTCTGCCTCGGATAAATACTGTGTTTGGATATCCTTCAACCCATGCAATCCTGCTATATAAGATATTGCTCTTGCATCGGCATACATGTAGCTGTTGATTGTTGGTCTCTTTCCTGTGCCCCCAATGGCAACTTCCATTCCATCTTGGCCATCATACTGCCAGAACAAACCGTCTGGATCTTGTCTGCGATTTTGCCATTCCTTGTAGTTGCCAATAAGATCGGGAAGAACATCTGATAAGAGTGCAGCATCAGGATGCACCATGTGATAATTCAAAAAACTTTCTGCAATCCAAAAGCTGTATACATAAGGGTTTCCGCCTTTCCTGAGCCAAAAAAGACCATAGTCGCGCATTATTTTAGGGTCGCGCAACCACCTGCCTTCCATAAAATGATGCCCCGCCGGGCAGGAGATGCTATTGTATTTTCCAGCCCAAGAAACGGCAGGCATGAATTCTGTAATTACATACCCATCAGCAGTTTCTTTGATATGCTTTCTGAATGTCCACCACCGGTAATAATAAACTTCCTCAATTTCTGTATCCGGACAACTCAACAACGGAATATTTTTTGCAAGAAAATCCCAGCTTTGCTCATTGGGTATCATCTTGGTTTCCGGAATGACATCCACATGCAGATTCAAGGTGTCTTGTTTATTAAAATAATCAATATATCGCTTATACTCCTGCTGATCAAGGACCTGCCGGGTTGGATACTTGCAGCTTAATAAGCAGAGCAGTAGCAGCAGGCTGAGGTTTGTCTTCATAAAAAAGTGGTTACTTGAAAAAACACCAACATCCATATCAACTTATCAGTGTTCAGTTTTGCTAGGATGATGAGCCCATTAAAGATAATAAATTGACGTAGATGCTGTAAAGAAAAAAAGGAACAGCGGTCAGTTTTTTTTCAACCATTTCTCTCTGTTACTTAGAATAGAAATAGTTATAGATTAAGTTTCAATAGATTTGTAAGGCCCAAGAAAATCCAAACAATATGCCACACAGCATCATACAATCAACCATGGCCAAACAATTATTTATCGCCTTATTAGGCAGCATCTTTCTTTTTTCTTGTGCGAGCACAAGGAATGCATCATCCGTGGTCACGCAAAAAGAGATGGAGTCAGTTTACGAAAAAGTTAAGACCCCATACAAACAGGGTATTGTATTTCAACATCCAGACTCCTCGAAGTTGATTGATAGTCCATCTATATTCCGTTGGAAAAGAAAATGGTGGATGACCTACATCATTTTTGATGGGAGGGGCTATGAGACATGGCTTGCGAAGAGCGACAACTTAATTGAATGGGAATCGAAAGGGAGAATAATGTCATTCACTGATACAGGATGGGATGCAAATCAAAAAGCGGGATACATGGCCCTATTGGATATCAAATGGGGAGGCTCATACAAACCCGCTGCATATTATGGTAACTATTGGATGTCTTACCTTGGCGGCGCAGTTAAAGGATATGAGGCAGGGCAACTGGGCGTTGGCTTAGCAAGAACCATAGATCCCAGTGAAACAAAAGAATGGGAGCGTATACCGCGGCCAATTCTTGCGGCTCATGACAACGATGCCAGATGGTTTGAGAACAGCACCATATACAAAAGCTATATTATCAAAGATAAAAAAAGACATACCGGCAAGCCCTTTGTGATGTTTTATAATGCGGCAGGCGATACTGCAACTTATGAAAGCATTGGGATGGCAGTTTCCGACAACATGGTTGATTGGAAACGCTATGGCAGCAATCCTGTAATCAGTCGTTTTAAAAAAGGCACCATTTGTGGAGATGCCCAAATTGCTAAAGTGGGTAAACTCTATGTGATGTTTTACTTTGGCGCATTCTGGAATGGTGATGCTCATGCATATGATCGATTTGCCTGCTCTTATGACTTGATTAATTGGACAGATTGGAAAGGAGAAGACCTCATCAAGCCATCAGAATCATATGACAACACATTTGCACACAAACCCTTTGTAATCAACTGGAAGGATAAGGTTTACCACTTTTACAATGCAGTTGGTGAAAACGGAAGAGTGATTGCATTAGCAACCTCTACACCATAGAAGAAAATCAATGCTGGTCGTATCATTTAAATTTTAGCATGAACATCATCAACTATTTCTTTTGCTTGATTTTAATCAGCAGCTCCCCTCTTGGGTCATTAGCTCAGCATACTAAGCCAAACATCATCTACATATTGGCAGACGACCTAGGCTATGGTGATGTGAGCTGCATGAATGAACAATCAAAAATTAAAACGACCCATGTTGATGCACTGGCAAAAGCAGGAATGAGGTTTACCGATGCACACAGCAATTCTTCTGTATGCACACCCACAAGATATGGCATCATGACAGGCAGATATGCCTGGAGAAGCAAATTAAGCAATGGTGTTACCTGGAGTTACGACAGTTCATTAATCGAGGATGGCAGAAAGACTGTTGCAACGATGCTCAAGCAAGCGGGTTATGCTACAGCATGCATTGGAAAATGGCATTTGGGCTTGGACTGGGGAAAAGACAGTTCAGGCAATATCGATTTATTCAAACCCATTAAAAGAGGTCCAATTACAATGGGCTTTGATTACTTCTTTGGCATTACCGCTTCTTTAGATATTCCCCCATATGTATACATCCGTAACGACAGAATTACAGCGAGTTCAATTGACACGATAGAGGCAACTAGTGGGAAAAGCTTCTGGCGTAAGGGGCCAATTGGCAATGATTTTAAACATGAGGAAGTAATGCCTAAATGCATTGAAGCTTCGATTGAGTTCATCCAAGAGGAGGCAAAAAAAGAAAAACCTTTTTTCTTGTACCTCCCCCTTCCTGCTCCACACACGCCCATTTTGCCAACATCAGCCTACAAAGGAAAAACTGGAACAAATGAGTATGGAGATTTTGTGTTAATGATGGATGATATGGTTGGGAGAATTATTGACGCAGTAAAAAAAGCAGGAGTTGAAGAGAATACCATGATTGTTTTTACAAGCGATAATGGGTGTTCCCCATCGGCGAATTTTAAGGAGCTTGAAGAAGCCGGGCACCATCCGAGCCATGAGTACAGAGGAGCAAAAGCTGACATCTATGAAGGCGGTCACCGTGTACCATTCATCGTCAAGTGGCCAAAACAGGTTAACGACAACAGCGTTTCCAACAAGACGATATCCCTAACTGACTTTTTTGCAACCATTGCAGAAATCAATCATCAGTCCATAGAAGATAATTCCGGGGAGGATAGCTATAGCCTGTTGCCGATATTGCTCAACAATAGAAAAACAAGGTACCACAGAGCAGATGTTATACATCATTCGATTGACGGAAGCTTTGCCATCAGAAAAGGAAAATGGAAGTTGGAATTCTGTTCCGGATCTGGAGGTTGGAGTTATCCTACTCCGGAGGAAACAGAATCCCATATACTTCCACCTGTTCAGTTATACAATATGAAAAAAGACAGCAGCGAACAACATAATTTATATTCAAAGCATCCATCTCTAGTCAGCGAGATGACTACATTGATGCAAAGCCAAATAGATAATGGGAGAAGTACTCCTGGCCTGCGCCAACAAAATGCCCTGTCAATTAAACTACTTAAATAAAGAGTTGCTTATCACCAAAATGAGAGATCTCAATAATCTTTATAGCTTGAGAAGCACCTTGTTTATAACGTGAATAACTCCATTAGATGCCATAATATTTGCACGAACGATATTGGAAGCTGTTGAGTTTCCAGTTCCCTTGACCGTTGCTCCATTCATCAATGAAATAGTGACCGTTGCTCCATCCAATGTAGCTGGCTGTGCTCCTTCCGTAAGATCAGAGGAGAATACCCTTCCAGCCAAAACGTGATAAGTTAAAATAGCTGCCAAGGTATTCGGATCAGCGGCATTGATGTCGTTTACGGTTGCAAATCCTGCATCACGAAACGCTTGGTTTGTCGGAGCGAAAACAGTATAGATAGCCGGACCAGCCAAGACAGCTGCAACATTTGTAGTCCCTTCACTTGCCCTTACCACTGCAGCTTCTAAATAAGTAAATGTTGTGTCATCTATTACAGCTTCAACAATGCTCCCAGCAGGAGCCATCAACACGCCAGTCATCAAATGCATCACACCGTTGCTTGCAGTAATATCCGCCGCGGATACTTTGACCCCATTAATATATGCACCTGATGAATTTTTGGTAACGAAAATAGAGTCGCCCGACATGGTAATTAATTTTGCATTGGGGCCAGCAGGCAAGGCCGAAGAAATGTACTTTGTACTAATCGCATGATACAATAAAATCTGCTTGAGCTGATTTCCTGTAAGATTACCTATTACTGTAGCATCAATTCCGGATGCAGTAAAGGCTTCATTCGTTGGTGCAAAAATGGTAAATGATGCAGCAGCACTGTCAAGTGTTGAAGAGAGCCCAGCCTCCTCGATTGAAAGGTTTAATAGGGAAAGGTTAGACCTGGCTGCAGCTTCATCTTTTATAGTCAATAGCGGCAAATCATTGTCATCGTCTTTGTCGCAAGAAATAATCAGCAAAGAGAAAAAAAGCATTACGAGGAAGGCAGAAATAAAAGAAGCAATGTGTTTCATGTGTATTTTTTTTTGTTGAGCTAATATATTTCCAGGTTCATACTTCACAAATGATGGGCTACTATTAATTGTCAATTCATACTGAAAAATAAATTGATTAGCAAGAATAGGAAATAGACCAACAATACATTGACAAGAATCAAGTGCAAGAATAACATTGGTCATTTCCGCAACTACCCGCTTGGAATTACCTTAAACCCTTAAAATAAAGTAATTCCAACTCCACAAAACAATTAAACACACTCCAATGAAAAAAAACTTCATCGCCGCCCTTGTTTTTGTATCCCTATTTTCTGCAGGTGCATCAGCGCAAGAAAAAGATACGGTTGTTGCACTTCCTGAAATTCGAGTAACATCGCCAGTAGTTATTACAGACAAGGTGGCCAAGTCATTTCTTAAATCGTTTCCGGGAGCTGAAAGCTTGAGATGGTATAAATATGATCAAGATTATTTGGCCAAGTTCATTTTGAATGACATGGACCACAATGCTTTTTTTAGAAAAAATGGATTCCTAAAATATGATGTCAGCTATGGGTATGAAAAGCACATGCCAGACGCAATTAAAACACTTGTAAGAAGTGCTTATGACAACTACGATATCTATAGAGCCATCAATGTGCAGTCCGAAGGCAGGGATGTATGGATCGTGAAATTAGAAGGGATGAA
Source organism: Chitinophagaceae bacterium (assembly GCA_044353505.1). GTDB lineage: Bacteria > Bacteroidota > Bacteroidia > Chitinophagales > Chitinophagaceae > Pollutibacter. Next base: position 16,274 of record JBILBU010000010.1, read on the forward strand.
GAAATACGCCACCCTCAGGATTGAAGATGGAGAAATAGACGAATTTGAACGATATGATAAAACAACAGCGTCTAAGTAATAAGCAGCATCATAAATATACTATACCCCATCAATTAACACCTTCTGCATAAAAGCCAAAGCAAATTGAGCTTTAAGGGCAATTCTTCATAAATTTGACCGTCTTGCAACGATTCAAGACGATCATTAACAACAGATGCCCAACACAGAAGAGAATCAACCAGAAGAGAAGGGACTGAAAAGAACCCTAACGCCAATCATGCTTTGGGGCTTGGGGGTGGGATATGTCATCTCAGGAATGTATTTCGGGTGGAACCTCGGACTTGAAAAGGGAGGAACGTTAGGCCTTGCAGTAGCAACAGTGTTCATTGTGGTCATGTATGTCACCTTCACCTTCAGTTACAGTGAACTCGCTTGTGCCATACCTAAAGCAGGGGGTGGATTTGACTATGCCAGCAGAGCACTAGGAAAAAACTGGGGCTTCGTTGCAGGAATGGCACAAAGCATAGAATTTATATTTGCCCCTCCAGCCATCGCATTTGCAATTGGTGCCTATTTTAATTTATTCTTTCCGCAAATCGCAATCTTACATATTGCCATATTTAGCTATATCATCTTTACCGCACTCAATATTTATGGGGTAAAAGCAGCTGCAATTTTTGAGCTGGTAATTACCATTTTGGCGGTGGGCGAACTGGTTTTATTTGCAGGAATCACCCTTCCACATGTTGAGATAAACAACCTAAAACAAAATGCATTACCCAATGGCTGGTCAGGCATGTTTGCAGCAATACCTTTTGCAATCTGGTTCTTTCTGGGGATAGAAGGAGTAGCCAATGTTGCAGAAGAAACAATCAGACCAAAACGAACGATACTTATTGGGTTTGGTTCAGCAATCGCAACCCTTGTAGTACTTTGCTTGATTACCTTCATCAGCTCGACTGGCGTAGCAGGATGGGAAGCAATCGTTTATAAGGCCGACGGATCGGTATCCGATTCACCACTACCACTGGCATTGGCAAAGATTGTAGGAGACAATAATGCACTCTATCATCTGTTAATTGCAATTGGATTATTTGGACTCATTGCTTCCTTTCACGGACTTATTCTTGCTGCTGGCAGATCCACCTTTGAGTTTGGGCGCGTTAGGTTTGCACCTCCAATCCTGGGAAAGATTCACAGAAAATATCAAACACCTGCAATTGCATTGCTGGTAAACATGTCGATAGGTATTTGTGCATTGTTAACTGGCAAAACCGCTGAAATCATTACCATATCAGTGTTTGGGGCGCTTACACTATACATCATTTCGATGATCTCAGTAATGAGATTAAGAGCAACTGAGCCAGCATTAGAAAGGCCGTTTAAAGTGCCTTTTTATCCCATCTTCCCAATCGTTGCTTTAACTATCGCTACCATCTCCTTTACAGCCATGTTGATCTACAACATGAAAATGGGCATTATTTTTATATTGCTGCTTCTCATTTGTTTTTTAGCCTTCAAAATCATCAGGCCAACCTACCAGAAATAAAATACTCCTATACCTTAATTCAACATCATGAGCAGACAAGAAATTATCGAGTACGTAAAAAATCATCCTTCAGGAAGGGTCAAGCTGGCCTTTTCAGATATTGACGGAATTCTAAGGGGGAAGTATATTTCAACTGAAAAGTTCCTATCCGCAGTTGAGAAAGGAACAAACTTTTGTGACGTGATTGTTGGATGGGATTCTACTGATGTATTATACGATAAATCGGAAGTTACAGGTTGGCATACGGGATATCCTGACAGTCCAGCAACAATTGACATCAATACTTTCAGGAAAATACCTTGGGAAAATGATATCCCCTTCTTCTTGGGTGAATTAAACGACAACACCGGTGGGCCATCTCCCGTATGTCCGAGGCAACTCCTTAAAAAAGTATTGGACGAATCTACACAACAGGGCTACCGGCCAATGTTTGCCCAAGAATTTGAATGGTTTAATTTTTCAGAAACCCCACAGTCAGCTAATGAAAAGGGATTCAGAAACCTTACTGCCCTCACCCCAGGCATGTTTGGATACTCTATTTTGCGTTCATCATTAAACAATCCATTCTTCGCAGATCTATTTGATCTGTTGAAAAAATTTAGTGTGCCCCTTGAGGGCTTGCATACTGAAACTGGTCCGGGTACCTACGAAGCCGCCATCTGCCATTCCGGAATATTAGAGGCTGGAGATCGGGCGCTATTGTTTAAAACTGCAGTAAAAGAGATTGCCTATAAACACCAAATCATGGCCACTTTTATGGCTAAAATTAACGAGAACCTTCCTGGATGCGGAGGACATGTGCACCAGAGCCTATGGGACATTGAAGAAAATACCAATTTGTTTTATGAACAGCAAGATGCCAATAAATTGAGCGATACGGCAAAGAGTTATATCGCTGGGCAACTGCACTGCCTCCCTTTCATTCTTCCAATGTTTGCGCCAACAATCAACAGCTATAAAAGACTTATTGAAGGCGCCTGGGCTCCTACCACACTTACCTGGGGAATTGACAACAGAACAGTAGCCCTGCGAATACTCAATGGCAGCGCATCTTCTTGTAGGGTTGAGACGAGGGTGGTTGGATCAGACGTGAACCCTTATCTCGCAATGGCTGCATGTCTTGCTTCCGGTTTATATGGGATAAAAAATAAGTTGACACTAGAACAACCTGCAACAGTGGGAAATGGATACAAAGATTATTCAAATGGCAGTATCCCACATACCTTGATCGATGCAACCAACCAGATGAAGTCATCCCCTATTGCAACAGCCCTCTTCGGTAAAACATTCGTTGATCATTTTGTTCAAACCCGCGAATGGGAATGGCGTCAACATTTAAAAGCAGTTACCGACTGGGAGTATAAACGATATTTTGAGATTATTTAAAAATAAGACTTAACCATGTTTGACAAAATTTACCAATACAATTTTCCAACGACCATAAGGTTCGGTGCAGGTGTAGTACATGAATTGGGAGACTATCTGAAGAATAACAAATTGAATAGCCCACTTATTGTTACAGATCCTGTGGTTGAAAAGCTTGGATTTTTTAAAGCAATTATAGCAGAACTTAAGAAACATCAAATCGGCGTAGAGGTATTCTCTGACATCCACAAAAATCCGGTAAAATCTGATGTCTACAAAGGAACAGATGCCTATGATCTCACCAAGCGCGATAGCATCATTGGAATAGGGGGGGGTGCAGCACTCGACGTAGCACGTGCTATTGTTTTGCGGGTTAATCACAGAGAGGACCTATTTAAATACGATGATCTTATTGGCGGAGATGTTTATGTCACGAACGATGTTCCGCATTTCATCACCATACCAACAACAGCAGGAACTGGAAGTGAGGTAGGACGAAGTGCCATCATTGCAGATGATGACACACACCAAAAAAAGATATTGTTTTCGCCAAAGCTGTTGGCAAAAATTATTTTTGCAGACCCCATCCTCACCATGGAACTCCCACCGGCAGTAACCGCTGCTACAGGAATGGATGCCCTTACCCATAACCTTGAAGCATACATCGCAAAAATGGAACACCCCCTTTGCGAAGGAATTGCACTTGAGGGGATATCCCTGATAGGAAATGCAATAGTGAAGGCAGTAAACAAGCCAGATATTGAATCAAGAAGTAAAATGCTGATTGCATCACTCATGGGTGCTATTGCCTTTCAAAAAGGACTGGGCGTGGTTCATTCACTAGCACATCCACTCTCCTCTTTACTTGATACACACCACGGTCTGGCCAACGCAGTGAATCTTCCTTATGGAATGGAATTTAATGTACCAGTTTGTGAAGAAAAATTTAGAAAGATAGCAAGGACGCTAGAAATTGCAGATGAATCTGGTGCGGGTGTAGTTAACTATTTACATGAGCTCAATGCCAAAATTAACATCCCTCATACACTCAGTGATATCGGGGTAAGAGAAGAACATATTGAGACACTTTCAGATCTGGCCATAGCAGATTTTGCTCACCCAAACAATCCGAAACCGGTTACCAGAGAGGATTTTAAAACACTATACCAAAAAGCATTATAGCATGAAGAAGATGGACATTATCAATCCCGCAACGGAAGAAGTAATTGCGAGTGTACTCCAAGACAACCGAACAAGTCTGGATACAAAATATAGTAAGCTCGTAGCTGGACAAATAACATGGAAACAAGTTGGCCTGGAAAAAAGGATTGATGTCATCAATAAATTTTCTCATCTATTGTCTGAACATATTGAAATACTTGCCAAGACACTCACGGATGAAGTTGGCAAACCGCTACAACAATCACGCAATGAAATCAATGGGGCAAAGGCAAGAATCAAGTGGCTCACAGATAATGCAAGCAAATATCTAGCCGATGAGGTTATGCAACAGTCTGCTGGACTCACTGAGCTGATCCGATATGAACCACTTGGAGTAATATGCAATATATCAGCATGGAACTACCCCTATCTCGTAGGGACTAATGTATTTGTTCCCGCTTTGCTCGCAGGCAACGCAGTCATGTATAAACCCTCAGAGTTTTCTACATTGACCGGACAACACATCATCAGACTTTTGAAGGAAGCAGGTGTTCCTGAAGATGTGATAGAAATAGCAATTGGCGGAGCTGAGACTGGCCAATCATTATTGGAGATGCCATTTGATGGATATTTCTTCACAGGATCATATAAAACCGGCAAACACATCTACGAGACAGTTGCACCTAAAATGGTGATATGCCAATGTGAACTTGGAGGAAAAGATCCGGTTTATATAGCCAACGATATAGTTGACATAAAAAGTGTTGCTGCAGGAACTGCTGATGGCGCATTTTATAACAATGGACAAAGCTGTTGCTCAGTTGAGAGAATTTATGTTCATGCTGATATTTATGATGCGTACGTTGATGAGTTTGTAAAAGAAGTTCAATCATGGAAAATTGGAGATCCTAATGAAGAGGGTGTATATATTGGCCCACTCAGCAGAAAGTCGCAATTATCATACCTTGAAAATCAAGTTCAAGATGCACTTAAAAAAGTTGGAACCCTGTTGGTCGGAGGAAAAAGAATTGACCGCAAAGGGTATTATTTTGAACCAACCGTATTGATCAATGTAACGCATGAAATGCAGGTGATGAAAGAAGAATCTTTCGGACCCATTATTGGGATCATGAAAGTTGAAAATGATGAGCAAGCGCTAAAACTAATGAAGGATACTGCATATGGCCTCACTGCATCTGTATATAGTTCAAGCCAATCACGTGCAGAAAAAATTCTGAATGAAATAGATGCAGGAAGTGGATATTGGAATTGTTGCGACAGGGTGAGTGCAGCACTCCCTTGGAGTGGAAGAAAGCATTCTGGATTTGGCGCAACCCTATCCCACGTTGGGCTAAGGGCATTCACCAAATCAAAAGGGATGCATTTAAGAATAGTATAGGCTATAATTCAAGATAGTCCTTCGCATTCTTGTAACAAATATCAGAAACCATCTTGCCAATCCACTGCTCGTCATTTGGGATAATTCCATCTGCCATGTCTTTTGCTAGCATGTTGCACAGGATTCTTCTGAAGTACTCATGACGAGAGAAGGAAAGAAAACTTCTGCTGTCAGTAATCATCCCAATGAATGTGGAGAGCAGTGAAATGTCAGAGAGCATATTCAAATGCTGCTCCATGCCGTTTTTCTGATCAAGGAACCACCAGGCCGGACCATACTGAACCTTGGCCCTCACCGATCCATCATTAAAATTACCGCACATGGAAGCAAACAATGCATTGTCTGCCGGATTAAGGTTATAGACAATTGTTTTTGTCAACTGATTAGAAGAATCAAGTGCATTCAAAAATTGGGAGAGTCGCTCTGCTTGAGGATAATCACCAATGGAATCAAATCCAGCATCGGCACCCAATTGTTGCTTCAACCTAGAATTGTTGTTTCGAATGGCTCCCAAGTGAAATTGTTGAATCCATCCCTTGGCATGATACATTTTGCAGAGCGATGACAAGACATAAAACACAAAGGCATCAGGATCGGAAAAAGGTTTCTCCCCATGGGTAAGCAAAAATGTTTTGAACTCCGCCTCGAGTGCTGAGGTGAAATTTCTATTCAGCGGCAATTGAGAGAGCCCATGATCAGCCATTCTGCATCCTGCATCAGCAAAATAATTAACCCGCTGTTGAAGTGCCTCTAACAATCCATCCAGATCCTTAATGATCACGCCAGACGCTTCAGAAAGATGTTGTAAATAGGCTAAAAAGTTTACCGAATCAGTAATCGCAAAAGATTTATCAGGTCTAAATGAAGGGGTAACGGCAATAGCACAAGAACTATCCCTATTGATTTGATGATGATAGGCAAGATCATCACAAGGATCATCTGTTGAACAAAGATATTCAACACGATAGCTTTCGAGAATACCTCTTGTGGTTAAGCCGCCTTGAAGTATCCCATTGCACTGCTCGTAAATCGAAGAGGCAGTACCCTCATTTAGGTATTCGGACACGCCAAAAGAATGCTTCAGCTCTAAAGCCGTCCAATGAAACAATGGATTTCTTAACGTTTGTGGAACAGTTTTTGCCCATGCTGAGAACTTTTCTTCATCGGTAGCTGCTCCGGTTATATATTTCTCGTTCACTCCAACAGTCCGCATTGCACGCCATTTATAATGGTCGCCGCTAAGCCACAGCTGGGTAATGTTCTCGTATTTTCTATCCGAGGCAACCTCAAGTGGAGAAAGATGAGAATGATAATCGATGATGGGCTGGGGTGCTGCAAAATCAAAATATAATCTTTGCGCAGTGCTACTCTGCAACAAAAAGTTTTCGTTCAAAAAAGATGAATTAAGGGTTGACATAAAAATTTGATTTGAGCAGGGCGTTCGTCTTTCTGTGAAATATTGCCACACTGATTTAAGCCTAAATATACAATAAACCCAAATTTATAGGGCCAACAACAACTATAAATCGACTATTTGCTTGAACTTGGGCACCAATATTTTCATACCTACCCATGCGATGAGATAGGCGATGGCACAAAAAGAGAACATGATTTTATAGCCCGTCTCAATATGGCCCAAAGATTTGTAATGATCAAACATAGCACCACCAACTTTTGTAGTGAGCACACCCCCTATTCCACCTGCCATGCCACCAATGCCCACCACTGAAGCAATTGCCTTTTTAGGAAACATATCCGAAACTGTGGTAAAGATATTGGCGCTCCATGCTTGATGTGCGGATGCACCAATGCCAATAAGCAAGACAGGTACCCAATGACTGATATATCCAAAGGGTTGGGCAAATAAAACCACAAGAGGAAAAACAGCAATGATCAACATGGCTTTGAGTCGCCCTTCATATGGATTATCCCCATTTCTAATAAAAAAAACAGGAAACCACCCACCTGCCACACTGCCAATCATAACCATGCTATACAAAACAACCAAGGGCCACATCATCTCGGTACTGCTCATGCCGTAGGTCTCTTTTAGGAAAGCAGGTAACCAAAAAAGGAAAAACCACCAAACACCATCGGTGAGAAATTTTCCTAGAGAGAAAGCCCAGGTTTGTTTGTATCGCAATAGTGATGACCACTTGAATTTTGCTTGAGACTGCTTATCGCCTTCAGGCCATTCATCATCTTCCTGTTTTATATATTTCAACTCACTGGAAGAAAGTCGCTTTTGAGTAGCTGGAGGATCGTAATAAATGATCCAAAAAATAAGCCAAATGAAACCAACAGCACCAATAACAACAAAGGCCATTTGCCATCCCCACTTTTCTGCTATCCAGGGTACACTTAAAGGTGCCAATACAGCGCCGATATTGGCACCTGAGTTGAAAATGCCCGTAGCAAAGGATCGTTCTTTTTTAGGGAAATACTCTGCTGTAACTTTAATGGCAGCGGGAAAATTACCAGCCTCACCCAGAGCAAGCACTGATCGAGAAACAACAAATCCAATTACTGATACAGGAACAGTTGCCAGTCCTACCCACCCCAAGACAGGCAACAACATATTCCCGATTGGGATAGCAGCGGCATGAACAATTGCTCCGACTGACCAAATAATGATTGCCAAGATAAAGCCATTTTTTGTACCTAATTTATCAATAACCCGTCCTGCAAAAAGCAGAGAAATGGCATAAGTGAACTGAAAAGCAGAAGCGATATTAGCATATTGTGAATTTGTCCACCCAAATTCTTCCTGCAACATCGGATATAGCAAACTCAATACCTGACGATCGAGATAATTAATCGTTGTTGCGAAAAATAGCAAAGATGCTATTGTCCAGCGATATCCAATAGTTTTAAGCCTCATTCTCATGTAGTGGATTAAGATAAATGAATCTGTAAGGGATTGAATATAGTAATTTTTAATAGACACTCATACATTAAAACTGACAAACCCGTGCGGCATTTCGTGCATAACTTCTACTCCTGAAAGGCTTTTTTTTACTTAAATTACAATTAGAAGAATGCTCTAATAAACAATAATAAAAAAAGGCTGCTGAATTACTGGCTGGATTTTTTATAATGTCAGAATTCCAGTGAAGTACAAATGAATTGGAAGTGAGAAAATAAAAACGGCCCAAAAACAATTTACCCTTAGAATAACATTGTAACAATGCTCGCAAATATTTTTAATTGATAATGAAAAATAAGATTAACATGCTCACCGCCCCGAATTATTATAAATGCATCAGTATTTTGATATTGCTTCTGTCTTCTTCCATCTATGCCCAGGACAAAATAAGTATTCATTCTCCAGATAGCACAATACAGAGTGAGATTGTATTAACCGATGGAAAATTATCATGGTCAATGAATTACCATAGCAAACCAGTAATACTTTCATCAGCACTTGGTATTGGTAGGTTTTCAGATGGACTTCGATTGAAGGAAGTCACACGTAGTAAAAAAGATACTACATGGAATCCTGTGGTGGGTGAGCGAAATAGCATTAGAGACAATTACAATCAACTAAATATTCGTTTGGTCATAAGCACAGGAGATTGTCTCTATTGCTTTGACAGAGAAGTTGACCTTGAAGTGCGTGCTTATAACGAAGGTGTAGCGTTTCGATATAATCTGATGGAAATACTAAAGCAAGGTGCTGATCAGTCAGATAAAGTAGAAAAAGAAATAACAGAATTTACGCTGCCTGAAAACACAAAAGCCTGGTTTACTGACTATGCCCAATCCCTCTATCAACTACTTCCATTAGCAAACTGGCCTGATGAATGTGAACGCCCATTGACCTTAGAACTGCCAAATGGACTTTATGCATGTCTAGCCGAAGCTGCATTGGTTGACTTTGCAAGGACTAAATTCGTGGTGAGTGATAAAAAAGCAAATACCATTGCATGTAAATTATATGGACCAGTAGAAAACTCGATCACTTTCTCAAGCCCATGGCGAGTTGTTATGGCCGCAGAGCAACCTGGACAATTGTTAGAAAACAATTTCATGCTATTAAATCTAAATCAGCCCTCTGCGATTAAAGATGTTTCCTGGATCAAGCCTGGTAAAATAATGTGGGACCTGACCAATACCACCAAGGGTAGCAAGGCAGCTATCGATTATGCAGTTAAAAGAAAAATGCAATACATCAATATTGATGCGGGTTGGTATGGGTTTGAAGGTGGGGATAAAAGTGATGCCACAAAAGTAGCTGCAGACAATGTGGGATATGCTACGGATGGAAGCATAGATATTGAAGAGGTAATCAAGTATGGTAAAGAGCGGGGCATTGGCGTGTGGCTCTATGTCAATCAAAAACATTTAGCGAAACAGTTGGATGATATATTGCCCCTATATAAGAAATGGGGTGTCAAAGGCATCAAATTCGGTTTTGTTACGGTAGGGTCTCAATTATGGACAACCTGGCTGCATGAAGCAGTAAGAAAATGCGCCAAATATGAGATCTTGGTTGATATCCATGATGAGTATAGGCCTACAGGGTATAGCAGAACATATCCAAACTTGATATCAGTGGAAGGCATCTTGAGTGAAATGACTCCAGACGCTACACATGATACCCATTTAGCCTTTACTCGTTTTATTGCAGGTCCGGCTGATTTCACATTGCCGTATTATAGTATAACCGGTACAACATTTGCGCATCGATTATCCCTGCCTATTATATTTTTTAATCCCCTACCTCCTCTTTATTGCTATGATGGTCCTAATAAATACAATGGAGAACCTGAAATAGACTTATGGGATAATATGCCTACAACCTGGGACGATACAAAAGTATTGCAAGGAGAGATTGGCAAATACATTACAGTGGCAAGACGAAGTGGAAGTGAGTGGTATGTTGGCGCCATAACGAATAGTGAGGCAAGGTCAATAAAAATACCCTTATCATTTTTGGATAACAATGCCTCCTATACAGCCTATGTCTATTCAGATGGTGGTTCGGAAATAAAAACCGCTACCCATGTTAAGGTTGAACAGCGGACTGTAAAACCAAATCAAACACTTTCTTTTGATTTGAAGGCCAGTGGTGGCCTTTCATTAAGATTAGTAAAAAATTAAATCATGAAGACCTGGAATACATCCTCAATGCAGTTCCAAAAAAGAGCAATGGCATTTGCTTCTGCAGGGGTCATTAGGAGCCAATCCAAATAATGATATTCCGGCAATGGCAAAAAATAGCAAGGAAGCTATGGTCCACCTATACCCTCTCATTGTTGCCTTCATGATCTTGAGCAGTTTTTAAATGAATAAGTTTATACAGTTTCAAGAAAATGAATTTAAGAGACTGATGCCAAAAATACCAACACACCCTACCCATGCAGGGTGAATAACTTATCTACCTGTAAGGCTTTTTTTACTTAATTTACCAATATTAATCAGACGAAAATTCCATGTTAAAACATACTTGCCTATTTCTCTTACTGATAACATGGGGTGCCCCAGATCTCTTTTCGCAAAAAAAACACTTAAAGAACATCCAGGTTTTGGTTTACACAAAGAATGGAAAGGGATATGTGCATGACAATATCCCATTTGCGGTTGAAGCGATAAAGAAAATTGGAAAAGAAGAAAGTTTTCAAGTAACAGTAAGTGAAGACCCAGCAATATTTAACGAACAGGAATTAAAAAAATTTGACTTGCTGCTTTTCCCTAGCACGAATAACGATGTCTTTGATACTGATGAACAAAGATTGGCGTTCAGAAGATACATTGAGGCCGGAGGAGGTTTTGTTGGGCTCCACTCCATAACGGGTACCGAAAGAAACTGGGAGTGGTTCAAGATGTTTATTGGTTGCACTTTTTCCTGGCATGCCCCATTTCAAAAATTTAGTGTAAGAAAAACTTCGCCTAATCACCCTTCCATGAAAAACATGCCCTTGATCTGGGAACGCGAGGACGAGTGTTACTTTGGAAAACAACTTTATCCTGTAACACAAGTAATCATGGCACATCAACTCAGTTCGTTAGACCCTTCCAACAAAGCCGATATTGCAAAACATGCCGGAAGTTATTCTTCTTATTATCCTGCTGTTTGGTATAACAACTTTCAAGGCGGACATGCCTGGATCACAACACTAGGGCACGATAAATCCTCCTTCAATGATGCAGTGTATAAAAACCATGTGATACAAGGAATCAACTTTATTGCTTCATTGACAAGAAAACCTAACTATACAAAAGCGAGTGCAACACATAAAGACGATAACATTATAAAATAAATTCATGAGCAATAATAATATCAGCAGGAGAGGTTTTGTGCGTTCATCAGTAAAAACAACAATGGTAGGAACCATACTTACAGCAGGCTTTCCAACGATTGTTCCTGCATCAGTTTTCGGAAAGGGGGCACCAAGCAATAAAATCAATATTGGCGCAATCGGCGTAGGAAGGATATCCCGCGACCATGATATGGCGGAAACACTCAAATACGATCAAGCCAATATTATTGGCGTGTGCGATGTTGACAGAAAGCGACTAGATGATGGCAAGAAATATGTCAATGCCTACTATGCCAAAAAATATGGAAAACCTTATGATGGGGTTCAAACATATGAAGATGCACGTGAGCTTTTCAACAACAAAGACATTGATGCAGTATTGATCAGCACACCCGATCACTCACATGCCTATCTTGGCATTTTAGCAGCTGAAGCAGGTAAGGATATCTACCTTCAAAAACCTGCTTCATTGACCATTGCAGAGGGCAGAGCACTCAGCAACACGGTTCACAAAACAGGAAGAATATTGCAGATTGGGAGCCAGCAGCGATCTTCCCCACAATTTCGATATGCAGCAGAGTTGGTTAGAAATGGAAGGATTGGAGAACTGAAAGAAGTGCATATCGGACTACCAAGTGATCCTGGCGGTGAAATAGAAACTGAGATGCCCATTCCTTCAACACTCAATTACGACGCGTGGCTAGGATCAACACCCTATGTGTATTACACAGAAAAACGAGTCCACCCACAAACAAATTACGAAAGACCAGGCTGGTTGAGATGCGAACAATTTGGGGCCGGCATGATCACCGGATGGGGCTCCCATCATGTAGATTGTGCACATTGGGCAATGGATACTGAATATACAGGGCCGGTTGAAGTATGGGGGAAAGCATCATTTCCTAGATCCGGCCTATGGGACGTTCATGGCCCATTTACAACACATGCCATGTATGACAATGGTGTAAAAATGACAATCAGCACTGAACTGCCTAACGGAATTAAATTTATCGGCAGCGAAGGTTGGATTTTCGTAACACGCGGTTCATATAAAGCAAGTCCGAATGAACCGGAAGTCCCCAACCAAAAAGCACTCTCATCAAGTAATCAAAAAATTATTGAATCAGTGATCGGTCCAAACGAGATCAATCTTTATAGAAGTGACGAACACCACGGAAATTGGCTTGATTGTATAGTTTCTAGGCAGCAACCCATTGCTCCAATTGAAGTTGGTCATCGTTCATGTTCAACCTGTCTAATCCACCATGTTGCAATGAAAATACCAAGGAAACTTAAATGGGACCCTCTCAATGAAAGGTTTATCGATGACGACGAAGCGAATGATATGTTGAACCGACCACACCGATTTCCCTATTTGATAAAAGGCCTAGCCTGATTTTGGTTATTGATGGAAAAAATGATGAATAAAAAAATTCTACCTTTATGGTTGGCCTGGATACCACTGTTCATTCAGGCACAGGCACCTGCCAGACTAATTACCGTTGAACCAGGTCATTTTCATGCAGCACTCGTCCAAAAGATCATGTACCCGAATGTTGACAGTACAGCTTACATATATGCTCCTGAAGGAAAAGATCTGAATCTACATCTACAGAGAATTGAAGGATACAACAAACGTTCGTTGTCTCCCACTTCATGGAATACGGTGACTTACACCGGCAAAGATTTTTTTGAAAGAATGATTGCTGAAAAAAAAGGCAATGTGGTTATGCTGTCCGGAAACAATAAGTTGAAAACCGATTATATACTTAAAGCAGTTCGCAATGGATTCCATGTATATGCAGATAAACCCATGGCCATTGATATACAAGGATTCAAGAAGTTGAAGCAAGCATTTGCTATTGCTAAAAAAAATAAATTATTGCTTTATGATATCATGACAGAACGTTATGAGATCACCACCATACTGCAACGGGCCTTTTCAATGGAGAGGTCAATTTTTGGAGAATTGGAGCGAGGAAGCGTTGAAGAGCCAAGTATTACGAAAGAAAGCGTACATCATTTTTACAAATATGTGTCAGGAAATATACTAACACGCCCCGCCTGGTTCTTCGATGTGAATCAAGAGGGAGAAGGGATCGTCGACGTAACCACACACCTGGTTGACTTGATCCAATGGGAATGCTTTCCGGAACAAATCATCAACTATAAGAAAGATGTTAAAATTTTAACAGCCAGAAGTTGGAACACCATGATCTCACAAGAGCAGTTTATGACGGTGACCAAAGAAAATGAAGTTCCTCGTTTCTTAATGCCAATAGTTGACCCTTCAGGAAATCTGCAAGTAAGGTCAAATGGAGAATTCACTTTTTTAATCAACGGTATTCATGCAAAGGTGGCCGTCAGATGGGACTATGCAGCACAGGAAGGTTCTGGCGACACCCATTACTCTCTCATGCGTGGTACAAAAGCAGATCTCGTCATCAAACAAGGTGAAGAAGAAAAATATAAACCAACCTTATTTATAGAGCCTAGGTCAGTACAAGAATTCGACGAAAAAGAATTAAATTCATTGCTGGAGAAAATTAAAAAGAATTATCCGGGCATACAGCTGAAAAAAAGGCTTCGAGGTTGGGAGGTGATTGTACCAGAGGCCTACAAAGAGGGTCACGAGGCACATTTTTCAAGGGTCACGGAAAAATTCCTTGACTATCTGACTGAAAATAACATGCCGCAATGGGAGATCACCAATATGATCGCAAAATATTACATCACCACACAAGCAAAAAAACTGGCTGAAAAGCAGCAATAAATAACTACAAAAAAACCTCAAATGAAGGAGCTAAGACAAACATGGAGATGGTTTGGCCCGAACGACCCGGTATCGCTGGAATATGTAAAACAAACAGGTGCTGTTGGAATAGTAACGGCCTTGCATCAAATCCCACACGGAGAGGTATGGCCTTATGAAGAAATTATCGAGCGGAAAAAGCTGATTGAATCCTATGGCCTTACTTGGGATGTTGTAGAGAGTGTAACCATTCACGAAGAAATCAAGACCAAGTCAGGCGAATATGAAAAATGGATTGATCAGTATAAAGAGAGCTTGACTAACCTAGCCAAAGCCGGGCTGCGGGTGATTACGTATAATTTCATGCCGGTGAATGATTGGACGAGAACCAACCTCGACTACGTGATGCCTGATGGTTCAAAAGCACTTTATTTCAACTGGGTTGACCTTGCAGTATTTGACTTATATATCCTGCAGCGAAAAAATGCAGAAAAAGACTACGCTCCTGCTATACTGATTGAAGCTAAAAAAAGACATGTTACATATTCCCAAAAAGAATTAGATGATCTTGCCGGCGTTGTCATGTTTGGCATCCCTGGAGAAGAAAAAATCACGGTGGAGGCAATGAGAAAAAAACTGGCGCGGTATGATCACATTACCTCAGCAGACCTGAGAAATAACCTGGTATACTTCTTACAACAAATTACTCCGCTTTGTGATGAGCTTGGATTGGAGCTTGCCATTCACCCGGATGATCCTCCTTGTGATATTTTGGGACTTCCTCGAATCGTAAAAAATCAGGAAGACCTGGAATACATTCTCAATGCAGTTCCAAACAAGAGCAATGGCATCTGCTTCTGCACAGGGTCATTAGGGGCAAATCCAGACAATGATCTACCCGCAATGGCAAAAACACTTGGCAATAGAATTCACTTTGTTCACCTTAGGAATGTAAAAAAAGATAAGCAAGGGAACTTCTATGAAGATGATCATTTAGGAGGCGATAACGACATGTATGCTGTACTCAAAGAATTGCTCATCATTCAACAAAAGGCTGCGTATCAGATTTCATTTAGACCCGATCATGGGCACCAAATGATGGATGACCTGAAAAAAATAACCAATCCAGGCTACTCCTGTATAGGTAGAATGCGTGGTCTTGCTGAATTGAGAGGATTGCAGATGGGGATACTGAGGGAAATACAAGGTTTAGAGAGGTTTAGAGAAGTTTAGAGAGGTTGATTTGTTTATGCGTTTAGTTGTTTAGAGCGTAACAACTAAAAATTGTATTTCGAATTACAATATTTATAAAGTTGAGGTCTTAGTCACAACAATGATTTCATAATACAACATGAACTACAACAAAATATTTTCATTACAGGACAAAGTGATTATTGTTACCGGTGGAACTGGAACATTAGGGGGAGCTTTTATTGAAGGGATTGTTTCTTTCGGAGGAACAGCAGTGATCGTTGGTCGTAATGAATCTGAAGGTAATAAAAGAGCTGCAGAAATTATCTCGAATGGTGGTAAAGCGCTTTTTATCAAAGCAAATGTCCTTGATGAAGAAGATATCAAAAAAGTCAGGGATATAACCTTAAAAACCTATGGGCGGATCGATGGCCTGGTGAATGGTGCAGGAGGTAATATGCCCGGAGGCGTGATTCAGCCGGATGAAGATGTGTTCGAAATGAATATCGAAGGACTAAAACAAGTTTTAGACCTCAACCTTTTTGGAACCATTATCCCAACAAAAATTATGGGTGCAGTGATGGCAAAACAACGAGGAGGGAGCATAGTAAATATTTCATCCGTCAGCTCAAAACAAGTGATCACAAAAGTACTAGGCTATAGCATTGGAAAATCTGGAGTAGATTGTTTTACCAAATGGATGGCCGTTGAAACATCAAAGCGTCATGGTGATAAGATCAGAATCAATACGATCATGCCAGGCTTTTTCCTAACAGAACAAAATAGAAGCTTGTTAACCCATCCTGATGGAAGCTATACAGACAGAGGAAACCTTGTCATCAAGAAAACTCCAACAGGAAGAATGGGAACCCCTAATGAATTAATAGGCGCATTGGTATATCTTTTGAGTGATGCCTCCAAGTTTGTAAACGGATCTGAAATTCAGGTTGATGGAGGATTTGTGGCATTCGGAGGTGTGTGACAGGAAAACAATTGAACTATTTTCACAAAAAACATCGGATAAAAACATACTCAATAAATTTCTTATGATGAAAATGACTACAGTTGCATTAGCCTTATTGCTATTTTCATTCTACTGTGGGGCACAGCAAAAAAACAGCGACTGGGAGACGCTTTTTAATGGCAAGGACCTTACTGGGTTCAAACAATTAGAGGGTAAGGCAAAATATGAAGTAAAAAATGGAGAGATCATAGGCACAACTGTCTTTGGGGAGAAGAATTCATTTCTTGGTACAGAAAAGCTATATGGAGATTTTATCTTGGAGCTGGACCTAAAGCTTTCAGGAGACATGAATTCTGGCATACAATTCAGAAGTGAAGTTAGTCATGAGAAAAATAATCCTGATAACCCCACAGAGGGTGAAGTAGTATATGGATACCAAATGGAGATAGACCCTTCAAGTAGAGCCTGGAGCGGTGGCATCTATGATGAATCAAGAAGAGGATGGCTGTATTCACTAGAATACAATACAGCTGCGAAAAAAGCATTTAAGCCAACTGAATGGAACCACTACAGAATAGAATGTATTGGCAATACCATGAGAACATGGGTAAATGGGATTCCATGCGCCTATCTGATAGACGACAAAACAGCAAAAGGTTTTATTGCCCTACAGGTACATTCAATAGATAAAAAAGAAGATGCAGGAAAAGAAATTCACTGGAAAAACATTCGCATCAAAACAAAAAACCTTAAGGCTAGTCCATCAAATAATATTTTGGTAATTAACCTGCTAAAAAACAACATCTCAGAAGAGGAAAAAATCCAAGGGTATTCATTGCTTTGGGATGGGAAAACTACAACTGGATGGAGAGGTGCCCATAAGGATTATTTCCCTGATAAGATCTGGAGTATCGATGATGGAGAACTCATCGTAGGTGCAGGCTCTGGCGCTGAATCGTCTAATGGAGGTGATATTGTAACGCAAAAAGAATTTGCAGCCTTTGACCTTCAATTTGAATTCAAGATGTCGGATACGGCGAACTCGGGTGTGAAATATTATGTAACGGAAAACGAAAAAAATAGTGGTTCTGCTATAGGATTAGAGTATCAAATTTTAGACGATGATAAACATCCAGATGCAATAGCAGGATCCATTGGGAACAGAACATTATCATCATTGTATGATCTCATCCCAGCTGCACCCGGACTCAATCCACTAGCACCGAGAAGGGATAAATTACCCATCGGCCAATGGAACAGGGGAAGGATAGTCGCCCACCCTGATGGGAAAGTAGAACACTGGTTAAATGGTTGGAAGATGGTAGAATACCAAAGAGGCACGCCAATATACAATGCCTTGGTGGCAAGGAGCAAATACAAGCAATGGGAAAATTTTGGCATGGCCCCTAAAGGCAGAATACTTCTTCAGGAACATGGAACAAAGGTTTCATTTAGAAGCATTAAAATAAAAGAACTTTAATTCTCTCAATTACACTGAACTAAAATAAAATCACATGACTCACCGCAGAACCTTCATCAAAAAAACCGCCCAGGCTACAGCTGCCACGGCAATAGCATCCATGGGATTCTCAGCAAAATCTTATGCTAATATCCTTGGGGCCAATGACAGGGTTCGTGTCGGCGTTGTTGGATTTTCAGATAGGAACCGGGGCTCTCATATTCCTGCATTCATGCAATACAACAAAGAACTCAACTTTGATATTGTTGCAGTTTCTGATATCTGGGAAGTTCGTCGAGATGAAGGAGTAGCTTATTTAAAGGAAAAATTCCAACATGATATCATCGGATGCAGAAACAATGAAGAACTCTATGCGCTAAAAGATATCGATGCCGTATTTATATCTACAGCAGATTTTCAACACGCATTGCATACCATTGAAGCATTGAAAGCGAACAAAGACATCTATGTTGAAAAGCCATTTGCAGAAACAATGGAAGACAACAGGGCTGCATTGAAAGCCGCTAGGGAGTCGGATAGAATAATTACGATTGGGTCTCAACGGAGATCTGGGGCAAACTATGAGGCTGCTGCAAAATATATACAATCAGGAGAATTCGGAGATATCACAATGGTTGAACTGTCATGGAATGTAAATCAGCCCGGAAGATGGAGAAGACCAAGCCTGGTAGCCAAGTGCAGAGAAGAGGATCTTGACTGGAATCGTTACATAATGAATAGGCCTTATGAAAAATTTGATCCGAGAAAATATCTAGAGTACCGTCTTTTCTGGCCATATTCATCGGGCATGCCAGGTCAGTGGATGAGTCACCAGATTGATACTGTTCATTGGTTCACTGGACTTAGTCACCCTAGAAGTGTAGTAGCCAATGGAGGAGTTTATAAATGGAAGGATGGAAGAAAAAATTGGGATACAACAACAGCTGTATTTGAATATGGCCCAAGCAACGACCCCTCCAAAGGATTCCAGGTAGTGTTCACCTCCCGGATGCACAATGGAGACGAAACCCCAAGTGAAATTTACTATAGCAATGGAGGTGAGTTGAATTTAATAACGAACAAAGTTTCTCCAAGAGGTGGACTAACAGATCAACATGCAAAACCGATGAACATGAAATCCTTTTTACTACCTGAGGTTTCACTTATTGACAAGATAGCTAAGGTTGAGGCGGGAGCGAATACGGGAGACGACCCACTTACTTCTGCGCATATAAGAAACTGGATGGAATGCATACGGTCAAGAAAACAAACAAACGCACCCGTAGAAGCGGGATATACGCATTCCATTGCAACCATCATGACGAATGCCGCTGCGAGAACTGGTGAAAAAGTAACCTTTGATGAAAAGACACAAGAAGTGATGGCTGGCGGGAAAGTATTCAAGTACTAGTACTCGAATAGGGATCCGAAAGACAACATTGCCTTACTGAATAATGTTGTTTGACTTCATCCATGAAGTCAATGCATCGGTCCATTTTAATTCTGATCTGTTGTTGGTTAAGCCAAACCCATGACCTCCTTGTTCGTAGCGAAAGATTTCTGAAACGACGCCACTCGAGCGCAAAGCTTCGTGGTATTGGACTGCATTTTGAATGGGCACGGCATCGTCATCGATTGCATGAACTATAAATGCTTTAGGTGTTTCGGCATTGACATGTAACTCATTTGAAAAATAATGAATCATTTTTTCGGAAGCATCTTCTCCCAATAAATTAAACCTTGAACCCTGATGGGTGTATTTTCCAAAACTGATCACTGGGTAGATCAATATTTGAAAATCCGGACGCAGTGAAATAGTTTTTTTGAAGTCCAACATCGGTTCACCATAATGAACCGCCAATGATGAGGCCAAATGTCCTCCTGCAGAAAATCCCATCACGCCAACGTTGGACGGATCTATTCGCCATTGTACAGCATTTTTCCTAAGCATGTATATGGCCTGTTGTACATCCTGCAATGGTGCGTATTTTTTATCAACTTGATGTAAAGTAGATGGGATTCTATATTTTAGAACAAGAGCATGCACCCCCATAGAATTAAAATATTTTGCTACATCCGTTCCTTCATGCTCTGAAGCCAGTCCCCCATACCCGCCACCAGGACATATAATAACACATGGTTTTACAGCATCTGATTCACCTGCGCTGAAGAACAAATAACCCGGTATTGAAACTTTAGAAATAAAATATATATCGCCATTTCTGGAATCACTTTCCTCATTGGCTGCATCAATGAAATTAGGAATCTTCTTCTTGTAAAGGGGGTTGTACTGCGCAAATGAGTATTGCACCATCATGCTTGTTAGAAAAAAAAGTAAAAGAATGCACCTTGACATGATTAGTTGCGGATGGACTTAATCAATGACAATACAGCTGCAGCGGATTGCTCAATGGCAGCATAATCGCGCGTTTCCATCAGTTTCTTGCTCACCAGCTTGCTGCCCATGCCCACTGCACTTACTCCAGCCTTAAACCAGCCTTCAATACTTTCTTTTGTAGTGTCAACACCACCAGTAGGCATAAATACAAGTTTAGGAAATATCTCCTTGATGCTGCTCATGAATTCCGGACCGAGCAAATTACCAGGAAACAGCTTAATGAATTTGATTCCTGCATTTTCTGCAGCTATAATATCTGTAGGCGTCATGCATCCAGGACCAAAAAAGATATCATGAGATACACAATAGGCAGCTACTTCAGGGATATATCCAGGACTTACCAGGAAGTCGGCTCCCGCTTCAAGATAGTCGCCTGCTTGAGCAAGATTTTTTATGGTTCCTATGCCAAGAAGCAATCCTGGCATTTCAGCATTGCGAATTGCAACAAGTGTTTTGAAATTTGAGAGGGCAGCCTCTCCGCGGTTTGTGTACTCTACGGCCTTAACATTAGACCTGTATAAAGCCCTCAATATTTCAACACTTACTGTTTCATCGGCATTGAAATACAAGGGCAACATTCCCTGGGAAACAATTGTATCCAATACAATTTTAGAACTCGTCATATGTGTAGTTTAACTTTAATCACAATTTTTTTTATTTCTCCATCCCCTATCATTGGCGCATGGACATCTTCAGGGAAGAAGATTGCAAATTGACCATCGGTCAATTGAAAAAACATATCAGGCATATCGTTATAAAAAAGAACATCCTTTTCCGCATTGTATTCGCCACGCGGATCAATGCAATTCTCCCTTGGCTTCCAACCGAATGTTTCAATTCCAGCAATGCAAATCTGTATATCAATATGCTGGTTATGACATTCGAATTTCGCCATTGATTCCTCAGGCTTCATGCCAATTTTGCTTGAAACAATCGCCCTTAGTTGATCACCATCGATCTCATATTTTCCTGATTCGATAGCGTGGAAGTCTAGCCCATGAATATACTCAAATGCCTTGGGGAATAAGGGATGGACCGCGTGATAGGTTGATAAATTAGCGCATGTATCGATTATCATATTTATCTTTTAGAGATTAACGTTGCACCCTTCCACTTCCGTCGCCCTTCATCAAATCTTTCACTTCGCTTAATGTTGCATGATTTAGATCGCCAGGGATAGTGTGCTTAATTGCACTTGCCGCAACACCAAATTCAGCAGCTTCGGGCATTGGCATTCCAGTCACCAATCCAAAGATTAGTCCACTTGCAAAGCTATCACCACTTCCCACCCGATCAACAATACGCACATTATACTTTTTTGTGTGGTAGAACTCGGTTCCATCATAAACGAGCGCACTCCATCCGTTATCACTTGCACTATGGCTTTCGCGAAGGGATGAAGCGATGTATTTGAAACCAAACTTCGCTTTCATTTGCTTGAACACATCCTTGAAACCATCAAGATCCAATTCTCCTTTGGTAACATCCGTATCCTTGGCCTTGAATCCAAGAGTCGTATCCGCATCCTCTTCATTACCAATACATACATCAACATACTGACAAAGTTCGGTCATCACTTCCCTTGCTTTTTCTTTACTCCAAAGTTTTTTTCTGTAGTTAAGATCAATGCTGGTGGTTATCCCCCTTGCTTTTGCAGCCTTTAGTGCAGCCTCTGTGAGCTTTGCCGCCTTATCTGAAAGTGCGGGTGTAATTCCAGTTGTATGAAACCAATCTGCACCTTCAAATATTTTATCAAAATCAAATTCAGAAGCGTCAACATCTGCAATTGAAGCACCTGCCC
This sequence comes from Chitinophagaceae bacterium, assembly GCA_044353505.1. Classification (GTDB taxonomy): domain Bacteria; phylum Bacteroidota; class Bacteroidia; order Chitinophagales; family Chitinophagaceae; genus Pollutibacter. The sequence continues at coordinate 38,576 of JBILBU010000010.1, forward strand.
TATCATAAACCACCTGAGATGCACGCATGGATGCGCCGGTTTCAAGAAAATAAATACCAAGTCTATCTCCACCTCTGGCGATGAACTGTGTATCTACACCATATCTTCTGAGGTGGTTGATGGCAGATTGACCAATGGGATTATTAGGCACCTTGGTCACAAACGTACCATGAAGACCATAGTTACATAAGGCGGCTGCAACGTTGGCTTCGCCGCCACCATAGGTTACGTCAAAACTATCTGCCTGAACAAATCTTTTGAAATCGGGTGTAGACAATCGAAGCATAATCTCACCAAGTGTTACAACTTTTTTTGACATAGCGCTCAAGTTTTTAATTACGGATGGAAAATCAAGTTGTTGGTTCCATAAGGACGTCTACAACCTAAACAAATCAAATATACAAAAAGAGAATCCGCAGTGGGAGTTTACATCACATTTTTTTACACTAGTAAATAACCCACAGGTTGATGAATCTAAAGGAACACGATACAGAGCCAATTGTATTATTCCAACAACGCAAACAGCAGTATACAAAGTTTGAACTAGCCCCTCCTGCATGGCCAGTCTAACATAACGAAGAAGCTGAAATGATATGACAATTGGATTAGCTAGTTCCAGGGCATTGCTTTTCTAGCTACATTGGGATCAAAGAAATGATATTTAACAGACAGTTCAAAACTGCGATTTCTTCTGTTATTAACCTGAATACCTGATGTATTCAGATCATAGCTTAGTCCAATTTGAAGGTCGTTAAACAAATATCCAATATAGGGATAGATGGCATCTTGATTCCTATAGAAAAGTCCCAAATAGAAAACATTGTCATCGTTCATTTCTTGCAGACTGACTCCATAAGCAGCACCAACAACGCTCGTGGTAGCAGCCCCTTGCTTAACATAAAGTGCAGATAAAAAAAGCTCCCCTTTCACACCAACAAGAAAAGAAGATCCGCCATGTACAGTAAAACGACTTGGCAACACATATTCATCATTACCTAGAAACGTCATCCTAGGTTGATTGATGTGGTATAGTGAAGCGCCAATAAAAACCCGCTTTCTGTCTTTAAGATAATTGTACATGGCCCCAACATTGATGTCGTTGTAGACAGCCCTTTGTGTTATAAAGTCTTCCGTATTGGAAAGAGAAAGATCAAACCCTCTGCTAGAAAATTGTGAGGTAAAAGATATTCGGTTGTAATCAAGCATTCGAGAACCCATACTTCCCTGGAAGCCAATTGCAAGATGTTGATTTCCTTCATCATCGAGCGATTGATGATAGGCTGCAGATAGAGAAGCATAATTACTGCTGTATGCGCCAGAGGAAGTTCTGTCATTCATCAACACAACGCCCACACCCAGCATGCTTTTATCCAATCTGCCTTGAAGCAGCCTTGTATCGAAGCTTACAGACGTTGTTGTAAAAGGAGTTCCTGCACTTAGCCACTGATTTCTAAAATTGGTAGTAAGCCGATGTATGCCGTCATAATACCCTGTGAATGCAGGATTAAGCGTAAGAGGAGCATTGAAGTACTGAGAATAGTAAGGATCCTGAGCATTACTTTTTAGTGATGCTTGCATGAGAATAAAGAACAATATGATCTGTGTCCAATTCCTCATCGAATAAGTATTACGGAGCCCGACTTCCTTATCTCTCGCCCATTATCCCCAACACCATGAACAACCCATGTATAGGTGTCGGCTGGCTGAGGCTGTCTTTGGTAGGTTCCATCCCATCCCTGCTCAGGATCAGTTGATGATGTTTGGAATACTAAATTACCCCAGCGGTTAAATATTTTTATGTACTGAAAAGATGCAATGCCAATAAGAATTGGATAGACCTTATCATTCCTTCCATCATGATTTGGAGTGAATCCGCCAGCAACCAAAATATCCTGCTCGTCAAAAATTCTAACAAGCTGCGAGTCTACAACCTGACAGCCAGACTTACTCGTAATTTTTACCGTGTACAATTGTTCTTTTTCAGGAGTGGTTAATATGGGAATCCTGATATAGGGGCTATTAAAACCAGGGGCTGGCGTCCATTCATAAAAATCGCCCAAAGGCCTGGCTACTAAACTCACTGAGCGACCAACCATTGAGGTTATGGGAGTGTAGCTCATACCAGCTTGTGCAGATTCAAGCGTAATATTAACCATTGCGGAATCGGCTAACTGTGGACAAGCAACAGGGGTAACCTTTAACAAGACCATATACTCTCCGGAAACAGGAAAAGTATGTGTTGTGTGCATGGAATTATCCGACATTCCATTCTCAAACTTCCAATGATACGCAACAGTTCCGCTATTTGCTGTGATTGAGTGATTGGTAAATTTAGAAGTGGCATTTATACAAAACAAATCATTTGAAAATTTTGCTGAGGGCTTTCGCACCAATGAAAGATTAACAAAGTTGGAACTCATTTTTTTACACCCCTTATCGGTTGAAAATTCAACTGTATATACGCCTTGACTAGGCGTACTATACGATGACCCAGTAGCCCCCAATATGGGCACTTCATTGAGCAACCACTGATAGCCCACTGCTCCAGAAGCGTTAAGCGTTTGCTGCGACCCATTGCATATAATATTACTTGACGGTGCAATCAAGGTGCCAGTAGGAGAAGGAAGGAGTCCAACTATCTTTTCGTTTGAAGTAGAAGTACAACTATTTACGGAGATGTTTACCTTATAGTTGCCGCTGGCTGAAACTATGACGGAATTAGCACCCCCATTATTGAGCGGCGCTCCATCTTTATACCATTGGTATACAGCAGAAGGGAATAAAGCGGTTTTTAATTTTACTGAAGTCTCTGGACAAATTTTAATTGTTCCATCAATCAACATCTCCGGAACGTCATCGTCGGAGTATACCAGCGGAACAGCTGGAAGCCTGAAGGAGACAATCTGAAGAGCATTAGAGGTAACAGAGCACATGAATGAATTGGTGGCATTGACTGAAAATGTACCAGAAGACTTTGAAATAAAAAGTGAATCTGGACCTGAACTGTATGGGCTTATGTTATTAAACCAATGATACGTGTTTTTTCCAAATCGAGAAGTGACTTTTAAAATGGCTGAATCCCCTTCACAAAAAGAAAGTGTGCCATTTAAGGTAGCGAGGGAAACGATAGGAGTTGGCTTAACAACTGTTGCAATGGGCTCAGAGAATGGTGAAGTGCATTTGTTTTCATTCTCTACCCTAACGATATAACTTCTCGTTATTGGCAACCCTGCCATATTGCTGGGGGCCTTAATCTGGTATTCGTTTGACGTGGCTCCCATGATAAGATTGGAAACATCAGTTGAAGACAAATACCATGAGTACTTACTTCCAGGCACAGCAGACCTAACTTCCAGTAGGGCACTATCGCCTTGGCAAAATTCAAGATCATCTCCTGATGCAACTGCTAGGGAAGGTTTAACAGGATTAGGATGTGCTGTTACCACAACACCTAAAGAACTATCCCTGCAACCATCCACATTTTCAGCGATTAATATGTATGTACCTGATTGTTTTGCTGTGCATGAATTACCATCAACAATTATAGTAGAACCAAGAGACCATTTATGAGATATTGTTGGATTGGGAATTCTATCCAACGCTGCATGTAAGATTAACGAATCCCCCTCACAGAAAACATCTCCTCCTCGTGGGTAAGTAATTACGGGTGTTGCAGGATTTTTATTTACCGTAATCGTACTGCTAAAAACATTTGCACATCCAACATCATCTTTAACGGTGAGCGTGACTGTGTAAACCTTGGCCCCGCTGTATTGATGCGAAGGTGAAAAACCCGTAGAGAATGGTTGGCCATCGCCAAAATTCCATTGATACGTAGCGTCGCCAGTACCCGTTGAAGTATTGAGAAAATTGAACTTGTTTTCATCTAGGCACTGCACAGCATCTGAAATACTGAAGGATGCCGTATGCTTAGGAATACAGGGTGGTGCAGGTGGACTTGAAAATGCAATTGATTGAGGATTTTCCAATTGAGAAATAATACGCTCACCATTAGGGAAAGAAACATCTGCATGCACCTGCCCCGCTAAACATACTTGTATAAATGTAGTAAGGAAGAATAAGAGGCATTTCTTCATATCAGACCCAGAGTTGTATGTGATAGGTTATTGGTTCTTGGTAAGGATATAGAATTCACACAATATAGGAAAATATTGTCGATATAGCTGATAACCAATATGTTAAAGCGCATTTAGCGCAAATCGGAAATCTTTCCGGCTGCTGACCCCAGAATTGCTTACCCCCATAGCCTAACTACTAGGACAAATCAGCCAACGCTTTGCTGATTCTTGCCATTGCATTTTCGATTTTTTCCATGCTGTTGGCAAAAGAAATTCTAATGCAATTTGGCTCACCAAAGGCCCTGCCTGTGACCGTGGAAACGTGTGCAGTATTTAATAAATACATGCAGAGGTCATCAGCATCTTTAATGATTTCATCTCCAATCTTCTTCCCAAAATAGGCAGTGGTGACTGGAAAGACATAGAACGCTCCATCTGGCTCTGCAATTTCTATACCTGGAATTGCTTTGAGCAGCTCCAGCATGCGCTGTCTTCTGCGGCCAAACTCCACATTCATTTTGATACTTGGGGTGAGGTCGCCCGTTAAAGCCTCGATAGCACCACGCTGGGTCACGGCATTAGCGCCACTGGTGTATTGCCCTTGCAATTTTTCACAGGCCTTTACGATGTCGGGATGTGCAGCGATATATCCAAGCCTGTAACCAGTCATGGCATACCCCTTACTTAACCCATTGATGATGATAACCCTTTCTTTTATATCGCTGAACTGAGCAATACTCTCATGCTTACCCACAAAATTGATGTACTCATAAATCTCATCAGAAATGATCAACACATCAGGATACTTCCTGAACACCTCAGCAAGCGCTGCCAGCTCCTCCCTACTATATACTGACCCACTGGGGTTGCAAGGGGAAGAGAACATAAACATCTTCGTCTTTGGTGTAATTGAAGCCTCAAGTTCAGCAGGAGTTATCTTATACTTGTTTTCGATCGATGTGCGAACAAGCACCACCTTGCCTTCGGCAAGTTTTACAATTTCAGAGTAAGTAACCCAATATGGGGTAGGGATAACCACTTCATCGCCCTTATCAACAACGGCCATCACAACATTTGCAAGACTTTGCTTGGCCCCAGTAGAAACAAGGATATTTTCAGGTTTATAGTCGAGATTGTTATCCCTCTTGAATTTAGTACATACCGCCTCACGAAGATCAGGGTATCCTGCCACTGGGGTATAATGACTATAATTATCATCTACCGCTTTTTTTAAGGATGTTTTTATGTGATCTGGTGTATCAAAATCTGGCTCTCCAAGTGAAAGATCAATAATATCAATCCCCTTTGCCCTGAGCTCTCTGCCCAATTTAGCCATTTTGAGTGTCTCCGGCTCAGCAAACAGATCAAGACGAGAAGAAAGTTTCATGTTGTGTAGATTTCGTGCAAAGTTAGAAAAGTTGAGCAATAAGTACGGATGAATTTTTACCCCCTGGCCCCCTGAAAATTCAGTATTCGAAAAAATGTTTTGACCTCAAAATCCCTATCTTTGCCCGCCCCGACTCCGTCGGGCTTAATTTTTAAGCGTAAATAAGAATTGATATGCAACTTAAAGGTCTGGTTCGTTTTTTTGCGATAGCACTTATACTGATATCTGTTTATCAGCTACACTTCACTTGGGTAGTTAATAACCACGAGAATAAGCAGGAAGAAAAGGCGTTGGCCTATGTCAAAGCCAATTTTCCAACTGCTGACACAGAGACAAAAGACCTTGAGTTTAATAAAAGGTACCGCAGGTTGCTTGATAGCACAAGAGATATCCCAGTTACTTACGGAGTAACCGGAGCTATTAATTACCAAAAGGCAAAGGAGCAGGAGCTTAACTTGGGACTCGACCTTCAAGGTGGAATGAGTGTTACCCTTGAAGTTGAGTTGGAAGGGCTATTAAAATCCCTCGCCAACAACCCAAAAGATCTTTCACTAAACAACGCAATTAATGAGGCAAATGCCCAGAAAGCAAATAGTGATGCTGATTTTATCACCCTCTTTGCAAATGCTTACAAGAAACAAAATCCCAACGCAAAACTCTCCTCGATTTTTGCAGGCACTGGATCAAAAACTATAAAGACTGAAGATGCAGACAATGTTGTAGTTACAAAGCTCAAGACATCTGCCGATGGAGCCATCAGCAATACCTTCAATGTACTTCAAAAGCGTATTGACCAATTTGGTGTTGCGCAGCCAAATATTCAACTGGACAAGAACAAGGGGATCATCACCGTTGAACTTCCTGGTGTTAAAGATGATCCTGAACGTGTTAGAAAATACTTACAAGCAACTGCAAATCTTCAGTTTTGGGAAGTATACAACATAGCGGAACTTGACAAATCATTTACAGACGGCGAAAAAGCGTTGCAAGATTTTTATTCTTCAACTAAGCCTGATACCACAGCAAAAGCGGCTGTAGTACCCGCAGCAAAACAATCGACGGATACAAGCAAGTCTGCCACTATCGGAGAACTTGTTAAAGGTGGCGGTGCTGCAAAAGCTGATACGGTCGCCAACAAAGCTGCTCAATCTTTCTTCACCATATTCCAACCCATCCCTCCTCAGCAGGACGCGCAGGGCAGGACAAATTTTGCGCCAAATTTGGGATATATAGCTGGAAGAGATACTGCAATTTTCAACCAATATCTTGGGATAGAAGCAGTTAGAAACCAATTCCCTGGAAATGTTCGTTTCGCATTCGGTATTCCTGAAACAAATGACGAAGGTGTAAAAAGTGATATTGTTGCCTTGTATGCACTCAAAACAATTGAGGGTTCAGATAAAGCACCTTTGGAAGGTGATGGCGTTCAACAAGCTAGTCAGGACTACGACGACCGCGGACGACCTGCCATTAAAATGACAATGACAAAACAAGGTGAAAGGCTTTGGGGCGAATTAACCACAAACAATGTTGGAAAACCAATAGCCATTGTCTTGGACAACGTCGTTTATTCTGCTCCCAACGTAATCAATCCAATTACAACGGGCAACTCAGAAATCAGCGGAAACTTTTCAATTGAAGAGGCACAAGATCTTTCAAATATTCTTCAGTCAGGAAAACTACCTGCACCTGCCAAAATTGTACAAGAGCAAGTAGTTGGTCCAACCCTTGGCGCATCTGCCATCCAAGGAGGAACCTTGTCGTTCACCATATCATTCCTGGTCATCTTCGCCCTGATGTTGTTATATTATAACACAGGTGGATGGGTAGCCAATATTTCACTCATCCTCAACCTTCTTTTCACTGTTGGGGTATTAAGTGCTCTTGGTGCCACACTGACTGCACCTGGTATCGCTGGTCTAGTACTTACAATCGGTATGGCTGTAGATACCAATGTGGTTATTTTTGAAAGAATCAAAGACGAACTTAGGGTGGGCAGAAGCTATCAGCTTGCTGTTTCAGAAGGATATAAACGCTCCATGGCACCAGTACTTGATGGCCATATCACTACCCTTCTAACCGCTTTCATCCTATTTTATTATGGATTAGGTCCAGTACTTGGATTTGCCACAACACAGATTCTGGGTATCCTGCTTTCTCTATTTTGCGGCATCCTGATTTCTAGGTTGATCACAGACTTCTGGACTAACAAGAAAAGGCATTTTGAATACGTTACCAAGGTTAGCGAAAATGTATTCAAGAAATCTAACTTCAAATTTATTGAATACAGAAAAGTAGCCTATGCTATTTCAGTTGTTGTACTTATCCTTGGAGTAGCCTCTTTTTTCAATGGTTTTGACCAAGGGGTTGAATACAAAGGTGGAAGAAGCTATAGCGTTCGATTTGATACTCCTGCATCAATTGAAACCGTAAGGGAGTCACTTAAAGCACAATTTGATGAGTCACCTGTAATCAAAACAGTTGGCAACAACAAAACATTAAACATCACCACATCATATAAGATTGAGGATGCAAGCAAGAGCACAGACTCCCTTGTAGAAACGAAATTGTTCCAGGGCTTGAAACAAAGCTTGCCGGAAGGGTTGTCTTATGCCGACTTCCAAAAAAGTTATAAGCAGAGTTCACAGACTGTGCAACCATCAATCTCTGACGACCTGAAGCAAGGTGCTGTTAAAGCCACCATCTTTGCACTCATTGCCATTTTCCTTTATATTTTCCTTCGTTTCCGCGACTGGAGATATTCTATGGGTACGATTTTCGCACTCTTACATGATGTATTTGTAACACTAGCGGTATTCTCCTTCCTCAGGGGCATCGTTCCTTTCCCGTTAGAAATCGATCAACACTTCATTGCAGCAATCCTAACAGTTATAGGTTTCTCAATGAATGATACTGTAATCGTATTTGACAGGGTCAGGGAATATAGCTCAAAAATGATGGGAGATACCAAACAAAACATCATCAATAGAGCAATCAATGAGACCCTCAGCAGAACAATCATGACTTCATTGACGGTATTCCTAACCTTGCTTATTCTATTCATCTTTGGTGGAGAAGTAACAAGAGGCTTTGCATTTGCGATGCTGATTGGAGTATTTACTGGTACCTATTCAACAATTTTTGTTGCGGCGCCAGTATTGGTTGATATTGCAAAAAGCAAACCACTTGGTTCTGCCGACAGAAACGAGTCGAAGAAAAAATAAATACCAAACGTTATCATACAAAAAAGGCATTCAACTGAATGCCTTTTTTTTGTCTGCGAATTAAATAATGCAATATAAATACTGAGTAAGCTAGACTGCAAAAGAGGTTCCGCAACCACAGGTAGAAGATGCATTGGGGTTATTAAAAATAAAACCGCGGGCATCAAGTCCATTTTTCCAATCAATCTCCATCCCAAAAAGATACAAGCCGTGTGCAGGATTAATCATGATTGGAATCCCTTCAACATCAAAAATATCGTCGGTCTCTTTTTTCTCGTCCAGTTCAAGCACATAGCTTAGTCCTGAACATCCTCCCCCTTTTACTCCTATTCTCAAGTATTTATCATTGGCTTTTTCGTTTTGCTCAAACAAGCGCCTGATCTCTTCAACAGCTGTTGAAGTAAATTTTACTGGTATATCACTGAGTGTTTCCATAATGCGAAATTAATAACAAATCTTAGAACATCTATTCAACACCCAAAGTGTACATTTGTTTTAACAAGTTCATTATGTCAAACTTATCCGCTTTGCTCACCGCCCAAGCCTATGAAAGGCTAGTTGCCTTTACAGAAAGATGCAGCTTTACCGCACTTGCCAACCGTCTCCCAGCAGGAAACATGCTGGCAGGGCAATTGGCTGAAGTGTTCAAAGAGGCAATTAGTGTGGAATTTGAACACAACCTTTCCCAACAGATTTATGTGTCTGAGCCTGCGTGGCAAGTGGTTATAGATCTCAAAGACCAACAGATATTCATCATTAATGAGCTGGCGCATGCAATTTCCAGGGATGCACCAGGACAAACACTCGTAGATTCAATCAAAGCATTTCTTGGGGCAGATCCTAACGCTTCAATTCAACCGATGGTGCTTGATGTACTAAAAAAAGAGGCGAGACAACACCTTGCCAAGATATAAATAGCCAACCATGGATAACTACATTAAAAACGATTCCGGAATTGAGATAAAGAAGGTTTATTCACCTGATGACCTAGATACACCCCCCGCTGCGGTGCCCGGCATTTTCCCATTCACCAGAGGGATTCAGGAAGATATGTATAGAGGGAAGACATGGACCATGAGGCAATATGCCGGATTCTCAACAGCTGAGGAGAGCAACAAAAGATATCATTTTCTTCTTCAACAGGGGGTAAACGGGCTTAGTGTTGCATTTGACCTCCCCACACAAATAGGATATGATAGCAACCACCCGCTCTCAGAGGGAGAAGTGGGTAAAGTGGGCGTTGCCATTGATAGCTTGGATGACATGGAAATTCTTTTTGATGGAATAGACTTGGAAAAAGTTTCAACCTCGATGACCATCAATGCAACAGGATTTATTCTTCTTGCCCTTTACGCAGCAGTAGCCAAGAAAAAAGGGGCAGATATCACCAAACTCACAGGCACCATCCAAAACGATATCCTCAAGGAATATGCAGCGCGAGGAACCTATATCTATCCCCCCAAGGCATCTATGCGCATCATTACAGATATTTTTGAATGGTGCAGCAAAGAGATGCCCAAATGGAACACGATCTCCATTTCAGGATACCATATTCGTGAGGCTGGAAGTACAGCTGCTCAGGAAGCTGCATTTACCTTGAGTAATGGAAAAGCATATGTGCAAGCTGCACTTGAAAAAGGAATTGACATCAACACACTGGGAAAAAGACTTTCGTTCTTTTTTAATGCCCACAACAATCTTTTTGAAGAGGTTGCTAAATTTCGTGCCTCCAGAAAGATTTGGGCTGAAATAATGAAGTCGCTTGGCGCAACAGATCCGAAAGCCATGATGCTAAGGTTTCATGCACAAACAGGAGGGAGTACATTAACACAGCAACAACCCCTTAACAACATCTCACGGGTAACAATTCAGGCGCTTGCAGCTGTACTCGGCGGCACACAATCCCTGCACACAAATGGATACGACGAGGCATTGAGTTTGCCCACTGAACAGGCCGCACAGGTTGCGCTAAGAACACAGCAGATCATAGCTTTTGAAAGTGGCGTTGCAGATACTGCAGATCCACTCGGAGGCTCTTATTATGTTGAATCACTTACCACATCAATGGAATCAGAGATCATGAACATTATTACCACAATAGACAAGATGGGGGGAAGTGTCAGGGCCATTGAGGAAGGATACATGCAAGAGCAAATTGCGCATAGTGCCTATAAGCACCACATCGAAATGGAAAGTAAAAAAAAGATTGTCGTTGGTGTGAATAGCTTTGTTGGTCCGAAAGACAAAGAACCAGCACTCATGAAAATTGATGAATCCATTAGAACAATTCAATCAACAAAAATTGATCAATTAAAAAAAAGGCGGAATCAATCAGCTGTCGAGCAATCCCTTCAATCAATTGAAAGGGCTGCAATTGACGGAGACAACCTCATGCCGCAGGTGATGCATGCAGTAGAAAATTACTGCACCATGGGTGAGATTGCCGACACACTAAGAAAAGTATTTGGCGAGTACCACTAAAGTGCTCTTACATAAAACTCATTAAAGGCTGATCTAAAATCATTTACCTGAGACTCAAACTGCTCAAATTTTTCCCTCAATCCAATATGGTGAATAGATTGAAGATCAAGTTCTAATCTATTTTCCGATGATGGAACCATCTCCACTTCATCTATATGTTCACTAACAGCATAAGCTATTGAAGCCAGGTAATCCCGAAGGTCCTGGAGCTTATCATTAAACTGATTCGCTTTTTTTTCGTCAAACATATGGCCATCAAGACAAGTAAGTGCCTCGAGCCTGTCTCCTATGATATCGAGATAAGAATTATAAAAGCCTATAGCAGTAAGCCATTCAAAATGTTCCGCTTGTTGTGGTGCAGTTTCTGTAGTGAGCATGGATGTTGATTTGAAACAAATATTGCCCAAAGAAAACCAGCTATTGCATGATGAATATCAAGCCTTGCAATGAATTAAATCAGAAAAACTGAACAAGTGACTAGCTGTACATTTCAGTCCTGAGTTCTTGTACCCGTTTATCTTCCAGATATTCATCAAAAGTCATCAGTCGATCAATAGTACCTTTTGGCGTAATCTCGATAACCCTATTGGCAACAGTTTGCATAAAAGTATGGTCATGCGAGGTTAACAAAACCACACCAGGAAAATTAATGCACCCTTCATTGAAACTCTGAATGCTCTCAAGATCAAGGTGATTGGTTGGCTGATCAAGTACGATGCAGTTCGGACTCTGAAGCATCATTCTGCTTACCATGCACCTAACCTTTTCTCCTCCACTAAGCACCTTAGTCTTCTTCATGATATCATCACCGCTGAACAGCATTTTTCCTAAGAAGCCTCTAAGGAAGGGTTCATCGGCATCTGTTACATGTGGTGGCACATGCTCCCTCAACCAGTCTAGCAATCCCAAGTCTTCGTGAAAAAACTGACTATTCTCTACAGGTAAATATGACTTGGTGATGGTGGTGCCCCACTCAAACTTTCCAGCATCTGGCTGCACCTGCCCATTGATGATTTCAAAAAAAGCGGTAACTGCGAGGGCATCCCGACTCACCAATGCAATCTTATCATTTTTGTTAACCGTTAGGTTGATCTTATCAAATAGTTTCCGGCCATCAACTGATTTTGACAGGCCTTCAACAGATAGAATTTGATTACCAACCTCACGCAGCGGTTGAAAAATAATTCCTGGATACTTTCTGTTTGAAGGTTCAATATCTTCAATGGTCAATTTCTCCAATGCTTTTTTTCTCGCAGTTGCTTGACGCGACTTAGAAGCATTGGCGCTAAAACGGGCGATGAAATCTATCAATGCTTGTCGCTTATCCTCAACTTTCTTGTTCTTATCATTCATCTGCCTTGCCATCAATTGTGACGACTCATACCAAAATGAATAGTTGCCCGTGAATGTTTTAATTTTTTGTCTATCAACATCTGCAACGTGGGTACACACGGCATCTAAAAAGTGCCTATCGTGACTAACCACCAATACGATATTTTCATAGTCTGCAAGGAAATTCTCTAGCCAACCAATTGTTTCAAGATCCAGTCCATTTGTAGGCTCATCCAGCAAGAGAATATCTGGATTGCCAAAAAGAGCCTGTGCCAACAATACCCGCAATTTCATGTTGGATGGCATATCCTTCATCAACCTTGGATGGTATTCCTCTGTAACACCAAGATCACTTAAGAAAGTAGCTGCATCACTTTCCGCAGTATACCCTCCCATTTCACCAAATTCAGCTTCCAAATCTCCTGCCCTTATTCCATCTTCTTCAGAAAAATCTTCTTTAGAATATATTAGTTCACGCTCTTGCGCAACTTTCCACATTTTTTTGTGTCCCATAAGCACGGTATTCAGCACCGTCTGTTCATCAAATTGATATTGATTCTGGCTAAGCACGGCCATCCTTTCACCAGGCGTGATGTCAACACTTCCCTTATTCGGTTCAATTTCTCCACTGAGGATTTTTAAAAACGTACTCTTGCCAGCACCATTGGCACCAATGACACCGTAACAGTTGCCTTTTATAAAATTGATGTTTACCTCATCAAAAAGGACCCGTTTTCCGTAGGCAAGGGTAATATTGCGTGCACTGATCATAGTAGTAGAATTTATGTCCCTGAAAAGTTGCAAAGTTAATCCTTTTAGGACCTATTTGTGGGATGAAATGATTAATTTACTTATCTAAAATAGCCACTTATGCGAATAGTTATCTCCTGCTTAATCATATTGATCAGCCTAGTCTCCAGCATCAAAGCCCAAACGCCCTTCGAGGCCGTCATAGAAACTAAGGCAACGGCCATATCCCCAAAACTCATTGAGTGGAGAAGGCATATTCACCAGCAACCGGAATTGGCGTTTAATGAATTCAAGACCATGGAATATATTGCCGCACACCTGCGGAAAATTGGTCTGGAAGTAACCACCAATGTTGCAAAAACAGGTGTAGTTGCAATTTTAAGAGGCGGTAAACCAGGCCCGGTTATCGGATTACGCGCAGATATTGACGGCTTACCTGTAAAAGAAAGGGTTGATGTCCCTTTTAAATCTACCGTTATCACCGAATATTTGGGCAGCCAGGTGCCCGTCATGCACGCCTGTGGGCATGACACCCATACTGCTATCCTCATGGGTACAGCAGAAGTTCTTGCATCAATGAAAAAGGACATAGCAGGAACGGTTAAATTCTTCTTTCAGCCAGCAGAGGAAGGCGCTCCGGGCAACGAAATTGGAGGAGCTGCACTCATGATTAGTGAAGGGGTAATGGACAACCCAAAAGTAGATGTTGTATTTGGCCTCCATATTAGTTCCTCACTAGAAATTGGAAAAATTCTATACAAGAGCGGCGCAATGATGGCATCAGCCGATTGGTTCACCTTAAAAATAAAAGGCAAACAAACACATGGCTCAACACCTTGGACTGGAATCGACCCCATCACCATTGGCGCACAAATTATCAATAACCTACAAACTATTGTAAGTCGTCAAGAAGACCTTACCCTTTCCCCAGTAGTAATCACGGTAGGGAAGTTTCAGAGCGGTGTAAGGCAAAATATTATTCCAGAAGATGCGGAACTGCTCGGCACAATCAGAACACTCGATTCAGAAATGCAAAAAGATGTTCATGAAAAAATGCATAAAGTAGTACAGGCAGCAGCTGAATCCTGGGGTGCCAAAATTGAACTAACCATAGATACAAAGACGCTGGTCACTTACAATAATCCAGAACTTGTTGACGAGATGATTCCTTCACTACAAAGGGCTGCCGGAAAAAATAATGTTCAGCCAGGAAGATGGACTACAAACGCTGAGGATTTTTCATACTTTGGAGAAAAGGCTCCAGCATTTTTCTTTAACCTGGGAGGAATGCCAAAAGGACAAGATCCGAATAAAGCGGCACCTCATCATACACCAGACTTTTACATTGATGACAGCATGTTAGATGTGGGAGTAAAAGCATTCTGTAATATGGTCGTTGACTATGCTTCTATGAAAAAGAAATGATTGGAAATGGTGTTAGGTCCTGCTGCCAAACAACAAACTTCCAACCCTTATCATATTGCTTCCGCATTCAATGGCGAGGGCATAATCACCACTCATGCCCATTGATAATACATTGAAATGCTCAGACTCATCAGCATAAAGCGCTTTCATCTCGTCAAATAAAGATTTTAGTGCACTGAATTCTGCTTTAACCACTGCAGTATCGTTGGAAAAAGATGCCATGCCCATGAGTCCACAAAACTGGATAAAGTTAAATTTCTTTTCCAGAAAATATATCGCAGCCAATTGTCTTGCTTCAATGAAATCCAGACCAAACTTGGTTTCTTCCTTGGCAATATGCACCTGTACCAAACAATTGATTACCCTATTAAGCTTCTCCCCTTCTTTACTAATTGTTTCCAGCAGCCTAAAACTATCCACGCCGTGTATCATGTGTACAAATGGAGCAATTAGTTTAACCTTGTTGGATTGAAGATGCCCGATAAAATGCCAACGTATATCCTTGGGAAGTTCATCGTGTTTCTTAACCAACTCTTGAACATAATTCTCGCCAAAATCACGATGCCCCATGTCATACAACACTTGTATATCCTCAACTGGCTTTGTCTTGGAAACAGCAACTAAAGTGGAGGCCGACTTCTCAAGATCAGAAACCAACTTTAGATATGCTTCTTTATTTATCGACATAGGAGAGCGTTTGAGATGCAAAGAAAGGAAAGATTTCCGAGCCATAAAACAATCATTTGCTTGATAATCAAATTCAAAACTATCAATAGTTTTTTTGGGTGGAATCATTTTGATACATTGTCAAACATTTCCAGCCATGCAAAGAACACAATCAGAACTAAATTTCAGGCTACAAAGATTTGTTGCCATCATTGCTGTATTACTCTTTGTTCTAAAAATTATTGCATGGTACCTAACCAGATCGGTAGCAGTATTGACAGATGCCCTAGAAAGTACGGTCAACGTAGTGGCAGGCTTCATTAGCCTCTACAGTCTTTATGTAGCATCCAAACCACGTGACAAGGAACATCCATACGGACATGGAAAGGCGGAATTCATTTCAGCAGCGGTTGAAGGAAGCTTGGTGGCCATAGCAGGAATAGTCATCATCTACGAGGCAATTGATAATTTTATTCACCCACATGATATCCAAAAACTAGATACCGGTATGCTCATCATAGGTGCAACCGCAGTCATCAACTTTGCCACCGGATGGCATACCATCAAAACAGGAAAGAAACACAATTCGCTCGCACTCATAGCCTCAGGAAAACACTTGCAAAGTGATACCTACTCAACCCTTGGCATCATCGCAGGAATGGGCCTTATATTACTTACAGGATGGGTATGGCTTGATAGTGCAGTGGCCATCGGGTTTGCATTCTTTATCATTTACACCGGCTATACAATTGTCAGGAGTTCATTGGCGGGGATTATGGATCAGGCCGACATGGCCATGTTGGAAAAGCTGGTAGCGAGAATGAATGAAAACCGAAGAGAGAATTGGGTTGATTTACACAACCTTAGAATTATTAAGTTTGGATCCGTTATACATGTCGACTGCCACCTAACTGTACCATGGTTTTTAAATGTTCAAGAAGGCCATGAGGAGGTTGAAGCTTTTTCTGCTGCTGCAAAAACAGAATTTGGAGAAAGCGTAGAGCTATTTGTTCATGCAGATGGATGCCGAGATTTTTCATGCAGGATTTGCAATAAATCAAACTGCCCAGAAAGAAAACATCCCTTTACAAAACGTGTTGAATGGGATGTTCACAATATTTCAAGTAATGAGAAGCATCAATAAGTTAAGTCAATTCAAAAATTGAAAAACTTTACCGCAATCAATAAAACAATAAATAGGAAAACCCCAGAAATCGTAAATGCTCGAGAGAAATCAATTTGGTCTTTTCGTTTGCCTTGATTCATACTGTGTTTTAAAAAATTATTAAGGCATCAGAAGAAAGTCATGAGCAGCAGTTTCTGCATCCAAGACCTTATGACAGAATCATTCTTTATCGAATGAAGTACGAATAATGTTCGCCGTTTGCCATTGTTTAAGATATTTTTCAGCTCGATCAAACATCAATTCATTATCTAAATGATCGCAGTACATCAAAAATTCTCTCCAACTCAATTCGGAAAACTTCGCTTTAAATTCAGTAAAATACATATCTCGAGTAAAGTTCACCTACACATGATAACCTCTATTGTCACGCAAGTAATTTATAATTTCACCTGTTTGCATTTCTTCTATCATTGTAAAATTCATTTTCTTAGATTCATAAGAGCTAAACTAATTACTGAACTCAAAATATTAGATGTCAAATCAGACATTGTGTTAATGAACAAATCGCAATAACTTCGAGAAATCCTATCAAATGATATTGGTTAAGGCTCTGTTTTAAATGCCAATGTCCATGAAAAACCAAAGCCCACATACTTTTGTGGGCTTTTACTCAAGTATTTCACTTGGCGCTTTTTCAAATAATTCAGCTACAGGTACTTTAAGAATTTTTGCAATGGAATAAATTTGGTAAATTGAGGTGTTAATTACACCTCTTTCAATCCGGCTTAGTTGTGTGTACTCAATTCCTAATTCAAATGCAAGATGGTCAATTGTAGTATGTCTAGCAAGCCTTATTTTTCGTACGTTTTGCCCTACTAACAAACACAAATCTTCCTTTGAAAAGATTTTCATAAGCGTTAAGAATTGAAATATTACAAGGTATAGCAATTAAATGAAGCAAGTATGTCACATCAGACATGAAATCGTATTGCACTTATATACTATAACCATATTATACTAAATAATACTTTCCCTAAAAGAATTATTTAATAACGAGAAAATTCTACAGATGTATATTTATCGAAAAGTGATTTAAAAATAGGGTGGGGCTGATGGAAATACAGATTCATTTTTAATAATCCACTAGCCTTTGATTTATAAAATATACGCTGGTTCTTGCTGGCTCAAACAATGAAAACTTCCGAGTCCCCAAATAATGTCAGTTGAATCAATTCCAACAACTTCCCTTTCAGGAAAACACGATTGAATTAATCCTAATGCCTTTTCATCTTTATCAGATCGGTATGTGGGTACAATAACCTGTTGGTTGGCAATATAAAAATTAGCATACGAGGCAGGCAAGAGTTGTTCTTCGAAAATGACTGGATCAGGCATTGGGATTTCAATAATATTCAATTGCTTTCCACTGATCAACCTCATTTCCTTAAGCTGTTTTAAGTTGTGCTGAAGCAACTCATAATTATCATCCGTTTTATTCTCTTCAACTACTGTAATTACAGTATCCTCATTAACAAAACGAACGGTATCATCAATATGTCCATCTGTATCATCACCCACGATGCCCTCATCAACCCACAACACCTGATCCTGTCCATAATAGTCCATTAGATATTGTTCTATCTCCAACTTGCTGAGGTGAGGGTTACGGTTGGGGTTTAATAAGCATGCGGTAGACGTGATTACTGTTCCAGCACCATTAAAATCTACTGATCCCCCTTCCATGACAATTCCAGGATTGAAAACAGGAATCCCAAGTTCTTTTCCTATCAAGGTTGGTATCACATCGTCCAAGTCAAATGGAGGATATTTATTCCCCCACGCGTTATAGTTCCAGTCAACAATTGCCTTTTTGCTTGGGTCGATTTTGTTGAGCAAGAAAGCAGGACCATGATCTCTGCACCAGGCATCGTTTGTTGGATGAAGATGAAAAGCAACCTTGTTCATATCCGCTCCTGCAGTGAGAAGCATATCGGTTGCATTTTTTTGCATCAACACATCACACACATTGATATTGACTTGCTCAAAACGAGTAAGTGTTTTTATAAAGGCAGTATAAGCAGGAAATATCGAACTTATCCTGCCGGGCCACGAAGCTTCTTTATGTGGCCAACTCAACCAAGTGGATTTATGGGAAGCAAATTCTGCGGGGAAATAGTATCCGAGGGATTTAGGAGTCATGAGAAGTTGAAGAGGTTGAAGGGGGTTGAAGTGGTTTAAGAGGTTGAAGGGGTTGAAGGGGTTGAACTTGCCAGCCGACGGCTGAGGAGTTGAAGAATCAATCAATAAATCTTTTAGTGATGTCTCCGTAACTATCTATCCTTCGGTCGCGCATAAAAGGCCAATGCGTTCTGTAACTGTCGGTCTTAGACAGATCAATATCTGCAACAATCACCTCTTCATTGTCATGTGACCCTTTCGCAATAAGTGTACCGAAAGGATTTGACACAAACGATCCGCCCCAAAACTTCATTGCGCCATGCTGCTCAAGTCCTACCCTATTCACACTCACCACATGTACCCCATTTGCAATTGCATGACTGCGCTGTATTGTTTGCCAGGCGTTATACTGCTCGGTATTTGTGGCTTCATCCTGAGCGGTGGACCAGCCAATTGCGGTTGGATAAAACAAAACTTCCGCACCCATGAGCGAAGTAAGGCGTGCAGCTTCGGGATACCATTGATCCCAACAGATTAATATGCCGATGGTGGCAAACTTAGTCTTGAATACCTTATATCCCAGATCTCCGGGAGTGAAATAAAATTTCTCAAAATATGCTGGATCATCAGGGATATGCATCTTGCGGTACTTGCCAAGGTATTCGCCATCAGCATCAATGACCGCTGTGGTATTGTGGTAAAGTCCTTGTGCACGCTTTTCAAAAAGTGAGGCTATAACAACTACGCCAAGTTCTTTGGCAACGGCCGACAACTCATCTGTTGTTTGTCCGGGTATAGACTCAGCCAACTTAAAGTTCTCATAGTCTTCCACATCACAGAAGTATAGGGAGGTAAATAACTCTTGCATACAGACAATCTGCGCACCCTTTGAGGCAGCTACGCGAATGCCAGCAATTGCCTTATCAAGATTTTGGCTTGCATCATCAGTGCAACTCATTTGAACGAGGCCTACTTTTATGGATGACATGGAAAATTTCGGGTTTAAGGTTTGATAAGATGTGCTTATGCGGTAGAGATCAAAATAATTTAGGTTTCGTTAAGGATTAGATCCTCAAGGTGTTTGATGCCTAACTGTTGCTGGGAAATATATCCTTCGCCATATCTCACTCCAATTGATTTCCCCAAAAGCCTGGCTTTAGAAACAATTGAATCTAAAAATTCTGGTGAGGATATATAGGTCTGCACACCTTTTCCAGCATCCGCACTCGTATGAAACTGCGTTGAATAGGCCTTTATTGCATTCATTCGCTGCTCAAACACATCGGAAATATCAACAACAAGATCTGGCTCATAATACCTATCCTGAATATAATGCAAGACATGTTTGGGCCTCCACCTCAGCTGGGCAATGCCATCATCACCAACAGTTTCAATCTTGCTCAGGCCAGAAAGAAACGCAGAATCTGCAACAAGCTTTCCTGCCCGTCCGTGATCCGGATGACGATCATCTAGGATATTGGCCAAAATGATCTCTGGTTGATATTTTCTTATGGCCTTGATTACCTGCAATTGATGCGCCTCGTCGTTCTTGAAAAAACCGTCATGCATACCAAGGTTCTCGCGAACAGATAGCCCCATAATAGTTGCTGCATTGGCAGCCTCAGCAGCCCTTGTCTCTGCAGTGCCCCTTGTGCCCAACTCGCCGGCGGTAAGATCAATGACGCCAGCGGCATGGCCCTTCTTAATCTCATTAATTAGGGTGCCCGAGCAGCTAAGCTCAATATCATCAGGATGTACTCCAATTGCAAGAACGAAGAGTTTCATTGGCAGTTATTTACTGCGCAAAGATACATGTTCGATTCATTGTTGTAACGAAAATTGGAAAATGGCTATGATGCATGGCCATACATACGGGCAACCTCCTGGACGATGCGCTCCATTTCAGCATCCTCCCCGTTTGGATTATAGTGCTGTTTGAGGCTGCCGCCAAACACCCAAGCAAGTGTTTGCCAGAAATGGGCCGAAAATCCGCCTCGGTATTCCTTGACCAGCTCATAGCAGGTATTGTTGGTCTCCCGATTGATGAGCTTCATTAATATTTTCCCTTGGTAGACAGAAAGCGCAGTAAGTGGGGTTGTGAATTCTTTTTTGAGTTCCTTTTCCCTGCTGCTCAGGTATTGCTTTCTCTGATGCGGTTCACTTACATCATGAAGATATACGTTTACTTCATTGATAATCTTTCCCGCCTTCTTAGCATAAGGGTAGGTAACATAAACTGCATTTCGAAGCCTGGTCCATTTTTTAAATGCTCTTTTTTGAGAATCACTCATCTTTCCAAACACATAGACCATTTCAAGCTGCCCATAGGTCATGGTATCTCCGGCATAAACGATATAAGGAACAGCAAGGGTATCATGATTGCCAGCAACAGACTGAGCAAATAGCCCCTGAGAGAGAAAAAATGATAATATGAAGATCAGCTTACGCACCTATGCAAGTTAATGAAAACAGAACAAATAGGAAAGCCCCCAAACCAAACCCTTATCATTTTAAAGCCAATAGAAGCCCTTTACCGATTGGGTCTATAGCATTTTGCAAAGGTTTAACGATCGGTGTACAGCACATTGCCATTAACATCAAGCTGCGTACATCTTGCTTTTAATCCTGAAGTACATGCTGATCATAAAACCAGTTACCATGACAACAACTCCCAGCCAAAGCAAATTGATCCAAGGAAAACGATACGCTTTCAATGTGATGTAACGCATAACGGCATTAGATTCCTTTAACCCCAACTCAACAATCCCTGAATCGTTTTTCTTTAATGTGAGCACAAGATTCTGTTCCATGATGGTATCTGTTTTCACGGAAGCCTGTTTATCCTTAATGAAAAAAGCAGGAGTAGATTCAAAACGTTTACCTTCTTTGGAGTATACGGTAAGCTCAGACAACCAAGCACTGTCAACCAATGGTAAATCTTTGTTCTCATTTTTGTTAGCAGAAAGCAACCTGTCAACAACCACAAATCCGTTTGAGTAAAAAACAGTATCCCCAGAGTTTACCTTTTTGTACTCAAATCTTGTCGTGTCTTTAATATTATCCGGATTCAACCAAGAGGTGATGTACACAAATACATCGTTTGAAAGATAATGTCTTGCACCAGGATTTGAAGAAAGCTGAGTACCTTCTTCCGACTTCATCAAAAAGGCATTTGGTGATACATCAAATTGGTCGACGATACTTCCATCAGCAGTATCAGTCTGCAAAAATCGAATCTTAAAAAAGACTTTATTGTTTTTTGTTTCAGTAGAATCGCCCATATAGGTAACAATATATTTGCCCATCGGAGTTGGCACATTATAGATGAGCGTAATATTTTCCAATGCATTTTCATCCCTGCCCTTTGCATCTTTCAAACCCGATACAGCAATACCTGTTCTGTTTTCAGACATCAACTCCTTTTTAGCAGAAGAAATGAGAATGCCGAAAAGCATAAGTCCAAACCCAACGTGAGCAATTGAAGCGCCAGCTGCCTTCATCTTCCATTTCAATACGGATCCAAGATAAAAAGCATTTGAAATGACCGTATATACAGCAGTCCATGTAGCCAAATGAATAGCCACCAAAAATCCAGCGCCATATTTATCGTAATCAATGTTACCGAAGATGGTAATCAAGATCGAGAAGACAACCGAAATCACAGTTGGGATCCACAGTTTAGACCACAAATATTTTCGTGTGGTATCTTTATACTTTAGGTATTGGGTCATGGCTGTAAGTGCGCCAAGAACAATGGCCACAAGGATCATGATTCTGTTGTACACGTATTCAACATCTTCACCTATGGCCCAATTGGTTCCAAACAACTGATTGAAAAACGGAAGCGACGTGAGCACTATGATATACACCCCTGAAATAAAAAGCAACAACGAACCTACAAACATCCAAAACTCACGTGAGTTCATGCTTTCCTCACGCGTGATCACCGGAATATCTTTCCTCTGCCGGATATATAAAATCAGTGGCAGCAAAATGAAAAACAACATCATTATAATCAAGTGCCAATAAAGTGTTCCGCCCTCTCCAGTGAAGGAGTGCACTGACGTATCTCCAAGTACCCCAGTTCTAGTCAAAAAGGTAGAATACAGTACCAACAAATATGACAGGCATATAAACAGCAAACTGGCCTTGATAGAAAATCCGGTACTTTGAAAAATAAGCATGGTGTGGATACCTGCAACCAAAAGCAGCCATGGAACCATTGAGGCATTCTCAACAGGATCCCAGGCCCAATAGCCTCCAAACGTAAGTGACTCATAGGCCCAGGCGGCGCCCATCATAATACCCAATCCAAGGATACCAGCAGAGAATAAAGCCCAAGGCATTGCTGGGCGCACCCATCCCGCATGGTCTCTCTTCCATAAGCCAGCAACCGCAAAAGCATAAGGAACTACAGCCGATGCAAAACCAAGAAACAGAATTGGGGGATGAATCACCATCCAATAATTCTGAAGTAAAATATTTAACCCATTTCCATCAGTAAGGTATTTGGTGAGGTAGTCTGCATCCTGAAAAATCGGTGCATCAGGGAATTCGCTCCTCATCAGTACAAAAGGATTTGTTCCAATCCTCAGATCAAAAAAGTAAATGCCTATCAAAAAACTGGCAAGAAAAAGCTGCAGCATACTCATGACCGTCATGATCGGAAACTCCCACTTCTTAGACCATTTTATAAGCGCAATTCCTAAGATGCCATTCCAGAAAGCCCACAACATGAAGCTACCCTCCTGACCTTCCCAAAAACAACTCAACAAATACTGCATATCAAGACTCCGTTTGGAATGTTGGTGAGCATACTTATACTCAAAATAATGGTTGTATATAATCAGATAAAGTGTAACAAACAATCCAATAACTACAAGCGTGTTGATAAAAAATGAAATTCGAGCAAGCTTTTGCCAAGGGAGCTCGTCCAACTTGTCCTTTGCAACTGCTGCCCGCAAATTTGAGTACGCCGCTAACATGGCAGAACACAATGCAAGTGCAGTCAGAAAATACCCTATCTGTCCAATGAGCAAATGCTCCCCGTTGTAATTAATCATGTGTTTGATTGATGTTTAACCCAGCTTTTTTGCTGTGTATATTTCTTTTGCAGAAACTGTTTTCCCTGGCTGAGGAGCCTTGTTGTCTATATATTTGGAAGGGCATTTTAATATAATCTCCTTACACTGAAATGTTTCTCCTACCATAGACCCTTTCATTACAACACGCTGACTCTTTTCAAAATCAGTGGGTTTTGCATTTTTATATACAACCAAAGTAGAACCACCGAGAGAGTCTACCGCGGTGAATGAAAGATAATTGGGGTCTTTTATTGGATCGTATACAACAGGCTTCGTGGTATCCAACTTGGCAATAAGATGCACAAATTTTCCTTGCTTTTGTTTGGCCGACTCAACAGAGTCATATGTGCTGATGTCATCCATCAACGTCAACAAGGCAGCAATCGCTCCGGCTATTAAAACCAACCCAAGAATATGCATTTTTTTCATACGCTACTTTTCAAATACAAAGGTAGTTAAAACTCAAATACAAGGTTGAGGGAGTTGAAGAAGTTGAGGGAGTTGAAGAAGTTGAGGGAGTTGAAGGAGGTTGAGGGAGTTGAAGAAGTTGAGGGAGTTGAAGGAGGTTGAGGGAGTTGAAGAAGTTGAGGGAGTTGAAGAAGTTGAGGGAGTTGAAGGAGGTTGAGGGAGTTGAAGGAGGTTGAGGGAGTTGAAGAAGTTGAGGGAGTTGAAGGAGGTTGAGGGAGTTGAAAGAGGTTGAGGGAGTTGAGGGAGTTTAGGGAGTTGAAGGAGGTTGAGGGAGTTGAAGGAGGTTGAGGGAGTTGAAGGAGGTTGAGGGAGTTGAAGGAGGTTGATGGAGTTGAGGGAGTTTAGGGAGTTGAAGAAGTTGAGGGAGTTGAAGGTTACGGTTTACGCCAAACCT
>JBILBU010000011.1:0-62808 GCA_044353505.1 Chitinophagaceae bacterium
CTGGCAAATGGCAGGCGATAGGCAAGGAAGGAGAATATGAGAATACTATTGCAATAGCTGCATTAGATGGAAAATTATATTCAGTGGAGACAAACGGTACCCTCTATGAAACAAAAACTGACGGAACTTGGCGCCAGATCGGTGATGATGGCGAATTTCAAAACCTAGAAATGCTAGTTGCAATGGGGGGATTCCTTTGGACGGTCGAAGGTGGTACACTCTACAAGACTAGTATAACTGCAATGGAATGGCAGCAGGTTGGCGAAATAGCTGAATGGGAAGCAACTATCGCAATGACAGCGGGTAATGGATTTATTTGGAGTGTTGAAAAAGACGGGACGCTTTTTAAAACTAATATAAACGGGAAGTACGAGCAGGTCGGACCCGCGGGAATTATGGAAAGTGTAGATTTTATAGTAGCAATTGATGGTTATTTGTATGTTGTAGAAAACGGGACACTCTATCGCACCAAGGGATAAGGAATCAAACAAATAATTTGTGAGTATGTTTTTTTGATTTTCAGGTTAGACATATATTTAAATTATCCCTTTACTTTTTTCTACGTTGCTTTATCCTATAACCCGAAAAAGCAGCACAGGAAATTAAAGGCCCACAAAAAGTCGCATTCTTTCGCGCGCCCCATAAAAAGAAAACCCTTGTATGGATTAAATCTACAAGGTTTTTTTTGTGGTTGCGGCTCGCATCCTTTTCTTCATCCTGTTTACATAGTTAGCAATTTGTAACTAAAATCTTGAAGTTGATGTGTAGTCATATGAAATACGCACACGTTTTCTTTTTATTACTAAAATTTTTCCATTATTAAACTATATTTAATTGCATTTAAATCAGTCAACTTGGACACCTATTTGTTGCCCCAAATGACGAATTCATTTACTGTAGAAATTCCATACTTTTTGTATCGGGAAGTAACTGCTTTCGTCCCCCATCTGCTGCTTTTAAATATAAATTCAAAAAAACCAAGTATAAAGTCTACTAAAATAGTAGGAAATACATATTTTCGTGTCCGGTTAACAGGTACAACACGAAGGAATGGCTCAAATACACGAAATAGTACAGCAGCGCTTGGAGGAATTGAAGGATAATGGTGCATACCGTTATTTTCTCCAAGTGAACAAGAGCGCAAGGCATTTTCCTGTATTCTATTATGAAAAAGATGGTAAGTCAAAAAAAGCCATCAACTTCTGCAGCAACGACTACCTGGGAATGAGCACCGATGAGGAAGTCATAGGAAAATTATCATTTGTATTGCATCAGAGCGGAACGGGAAGCGGGGGAACAAGGAATATTTCAGGCTCCACGCAATACCATAAAAGCTTGGAGACAATTATTTCCCAGTGGCACCAGAAAGAAGCTGCACTTCTTTTTGGTTCTGCATACCTAGCCAACCTCACAGCACTGCAAACCCTGGGTAGGCATATCCCTGATCTCGTATTTATTTCAGACGAACAGAATCACGCGTCAATGATCGAAGGCATCCGTTCATCAGGCTGCTCAAAATATATTTTCAGGCATAACGACATGCAGCACCTTGAGGAGATCTTGTCATCACTGCACCCCGATACCCCACGTATTGTAGTGGTTGAATCAGTATACAGCATGAGCGGCTCAATCGCTCCGCTTAAAGAGATTGTGAGGATCTCAAAGAAATACAATGCAATGAGTTATGTTGACGAAGTGCATGGTGTTGGAATCTATGGTTCTACTGGCGCTGGTGTCTGTGAAATGCTGGAATGCTCGAATGGCATTGATATCATCAACGGTACCCTCGCAAAGTCCGTCGGGGTTCTTGGTGGTTATATCACAGGATCAACCCATATGGTAGATTTTATAAGAAGTTTTGGCAGTGGATTTATTTTCACCACTTCACTACCTCCTGCAATCTGTGCTGCCGCCGAAAAAAGTATTCAAATGATTCAGCGTGATCCCTCCACTAGAAAGATGGTGAAGGGTATGGTGGATTATTTGAGAAGATTGCTAACTGAAGAGGGTATTCAATTTCTCGATAACAATTCTCATATTACCAGAGTAATCATACCTGGTGCGGCCAAGTCAAAACAAATCGCAGACTCCTTGCTTGATAAATACGGTATTTACGTTCAACCACTTAATCATCCTACAGTACCTGTAGGGGAGGAAGGATTTAGGTTGATTGTTACTGCAAGGCATACAAGAGAACAAGTAGTTGCATTGGTAGAGGGATTAAAAAAAGTATTGATTGAAGAAAGTACGCATCATATGTAGAAATAGCCGCTTGAGCTTAATTCAAGCTGAACTGGTCAAGGCAAAAATCCTTGGCGTTCAGCAGGATGCTGAGGTAGTCATCATCCCAAGAACTAGCTTGGGAGACAGGGATCTTTCTGTGCCTTTATCAGCGTTGGATGGCATAGATTTTTTCACACAAGAGATTTTTGAAGTGCTTCAACGTGACGAAGCGGATATTGCGGTTCACTCACTCAAAGATATGAGTGCACCTCATTTTTTTAGTCATGATGCATTTGCAATAGTTGATCGCGACGATGTTCGTGATGTTGCGATATTCAATGAGGATATCATTGAGAAGTTGAAAAAGGGGGAAGTAATTAATATCGGCACTTGCTCACCCCGAAGAGAGGAAATGGCGATCGGATTTCTCAAAAAAGCACTACCGCAATTTGGTGAATCCATTAAGATAGAAGTAAAATCAATTCGCGGAAATGTTGAAGGACGATTGAAGCAACTCCATGATCGGAAGTATGATGCTACCATATTGGCTACGGCTGGATTAAACAGACTCTTGAGAGACGATATAAAAAATGAGATCATAGGCGAACATTCATTGTCGTCCCTGCTTGAAGGTAAGCGGCTGATGTTGTTGCCGTTAATTGAATGTGCTCCTGCACCATGTCAGGCTGCTATTGTTGCAGAAGCTAATCCGCATAATACTGATGCAGTTGAACTGATAAAGAAAATCAATCAGCCAGCACTTTTAGAAGAAGCCATAGCCGAAAAGAAGGTTGGTTTTGAATTCGGTACTGGATGTTTGCAACGCTTTGGTGTGGTGAGTATAAAAAATGAACAGGGTACTTATCTATATGCTGCTGGAGAAGATCAACATGGGGAGAAGTTTTCAAAGTGGAAGAACCTGCCGGAGCTGGAATTGGAAGGGCGACATTTTTTCTCCTCTACTGATCACATGCGTGATTTTTTCAGTTACGCCGTAGGTGATTTTGACCAGCCCATAGAATCTGAAGGGGTGTTTGTAGCCAACTACAAAACCTTATTGCATCCGGATGCATTTGAAAAGTTAGCCGGAAAAAAAATATGGGCTTCTGGAACAAAGACCTGGTTTGAGCTTGCTAAGCTTGGCCTCTGGGTTGAGGGATCTGCTGATGCAATGGGGTTTGAGAAAATGGAAGCTGTGTTAAAAATGCCTTTGTTCAAGGTCAACATCAAATCATTAACCATTCTCACTCATCGCAAGGCAGCAGCAAGGTGGGGACAAAAAGGATATAAGTCAGTTTCCAATTACGAATTAAGTCCAAATAATCAAAACACACTCAAGGACCTCATTGCTGAATCAACAGCTTTTTTCTGGAGTAGTTTTTCACAGTATGAATTTTATGGAAAGGACCTAGATAAAGAGGCATTGCATCTATGTGCAGCGGGTGAGACGGCTGTATTATTGCGCAACGAAGGATTAGATCCTGTCATTTTTCCAACTATTAAATCATTTGAATTATGGCGGAAGTCAACTACCCGCATACCAACCGCAGGCTAAGGGCCGATAGGCATATACGTGAGTTGACGTCAACCGTTAGGCTGACGCACAAGGCATTTATACAACCTTTGTTTGTAGAGGAGGGACTGACTGAGATCCGCTTGGTTTCCGGAATGCAAGATGTGTGGGTAGATACGGCCACCACCATTATTGAAACAATCCAACGGGATATGGAATCAGGCGTGACTAAATTTATTTTGTTTCCAGTCCCAAAAAATAAATCAGCATCAGCTTTTGATTTCAGCTTCGCATCAGCTGTGATTAAAGCGATCAAACAACAATTCGGTGAGCACATATGGATTGCCGTAGATCTCTGTCTGTGCAGTTATACAACACATGGTCATTGTGGTATACTAAACGACTCTCAACAGCGGTTGCTTAATCATGAAACTGTTTTACAGCTTGCTCAGTATGCACTGTTGCTGGCTAAGTCTGGGGCTGATTGTATTGCTCCGAGTGACATGACTGATGGGCGAATTGCAGCTATTCGTAAAACATTGGATCAACATGGATTTGACTGTGTGTCCATCATGAGTTACGCGGCTAAATTCAGCTCACAGTTCTATGGTCCCTTCAGAGACGCTTGTCATTCTTCCCCCAATGCTAAAGGATTGCAAAATCGAAAAACCTATCAAATATCTCCATCTAATCTCGGTGATGCCATTGAAACTGCACTAAGGGATGAAAAGGAAGGAGCTGATATCTTGATGGTTAAGCCAGCAGGGTTTTATACAGATATTATAAAGGGAATTGCTGAATGCTCCCGCAAGCCAATTGCAGCTTATCACGTAAGTGGTGAATATGCTGCGCTTGAATTGCTTGTTAAAGCGGGCTTGGCAGATAGGGGGGCAGTTCACCTTGAAGTGTGGACTGCATTGGTAAGATCAGGGGCAACTATTATAATTAGTTACGCATCCAGGTATTCAAAGCAATGGATTGAAAACGCAGAGGTATAAATGAATATGCAAGAAACACATACGATCACCGAACAGAAAACGGAAGACCTGGGCAACCAGCTGTATCCCATTTTTTTAAAGCTTGATCAGTTGCAGCTGTTGTTGGTAGGTGCTGGCAACGTTGGACTTGAGAAACTTGAGTCTTTACTCGGAAATTCCCCTAATGCCAACATTACTATTGTTGCTCCTTTTATCAAGAAAGAGGTTCGTGAACTACTTGCACATCATCCCCAATGCATATTGATAGAAAGGGGTTTTGAATATCCAGACATTAACGGAAAAGATATTCTTGTACTCGCAACAGATAATAAACAGCTGCATAAGGATATCAGGAATTTTGTAAAAGATAAAAATATCTTACTTAATGTGGCTGATACACCCGACCTATGTGATTTTTATTTGGGAAGTATCGTCAAGAAAGGGAACCTTAAAATTGCAATCTCTACCAATGGAAAATCTCCTACAGTAGCGAAGCGATTGAAGCAAGTCCTCAATGAATCACTTCCTGTAGAAATGGATCAGTTGTTGAATAACGTGAACAAGATACGAGATAGGATTAATGGTGATTTCAATACCAAGGTGCGTAAGTTGAATGATCTGACAAAAGTGTTGGTTGAGCAGGAAGAATCTGCAGTTAGTAAAAAGTGGAAGCGTGTGGTGAGGAATACCTCCCTTGCTTTCATTTTCATGATCATTGGGTATTTCTTATTTTCTTATCTGCCTATGCAGCAGATGTATACAGGCACTGTCGGATGGTACAACACACTCGATAGTAATTTTGGTTGGATTCTATTGGCTGGTTTTGTTGCGCAAATGATTGATGGTGCTTTGGGTATGGGTTATGGAGTAGCCAGTGCTTCCATCTTGCTATCAACTGGGGTTAGTCCTGCTGTCATCAGCGGAAGTATTCACACCGCAGAAATCTTTGCAAGCGGTGCTTCCGGGATTAGCCACTACAAATTCGGTAATGTAAATATGAAGTTGTTTTGGCGCTTGGTTATTCCGGGTGTCTTGGGCGCTATTGCCGGTGCACTTATGCTTGTCTATCTCGGTGAGCGCTATGGACAATTTATTAGACCTGTCATTGCTTTATACACGCTCTTTCTTGGAATTAAATTCATCATCAATGCGTTTAGAAAGTCTTACGTTTCCCGAAAATTCAAGCAATACAGTCTTCTGGCTGGTGTCGGTGGTTTTTTTGATTCCTTCGGGGGAGGTGGCTGGGGTCCAATTGTTACAACCACATTAATCAATGGAGGAAGAAGTCACCGTATGACAGTTGGTACGGTTAGTCTCACCGAATTTTTTGTAACCTTCGCAAGTGCTGTTACTTTTTTTCAGCTGATTGGCATCAGTCATTGGCAAACTATTTTCGCGCTGATCATCGGTGGTTTCATTGCTGCACCTTTTGCTGCAAAGCTTACCGGTAAGTTGCCTAAAAAAACAGCCAGTCTCTTGCTCGGTATTCTTGTTATTTTCTGGAGTTTAAGAATCATTGTAAAGATTTTCTAAAAATAAGTCTACTAAAAGTGTAGACTTATAATCTTGGAGTATATATTTGCGTCTCTTTAGAAGTCTATAAAAATGGTAGACAACTTAAGAAAAAATAAATACACCTCTATGAACAAGTATTCTCTGCCGCTTCTAGTCATGATATTAATTGCTTCATTTTCTGCCCATGCTCAAGAGAGTATCAATGTGGAGATATCTGGAGTTGTTACCCATGTTGAAAGTGGAAAGCCTTTATCTGATGTAACCATTCAAGTCAAGGGTACGGTAACTGGAGCTGTAACCAACAGTGAAGGCGAATTTTCTTTAAGAACAAAGACTCCCTTGCCCTTCAAAATTATTTTTAGTTCAATTGGTTTCAAGGAACAGGAAATTGAGATCAAATCATTAGGCTCAAGTGTAAAGGTTTCTCTGGCCACACAAACTGTATTGGGGAATGAGATTGTTGTTTCTCCATCCAGAATGCCCGAGAATATTCTTAAATCACCGGTAGCTGTTGAGAAGCTTGACATCAGAGCCATCAGAGAGACACCTGCTCCAAGTTTTTATGATGCATTGGAAAATGTAAAAGGAGTGCAGATGACTACATCTAGCATTACGTTCAAGGTTCCGAATACCCGGGGATTTAACATTCCTAATAATTTCAGATTCATGCAGTTGGTTGATGGTGTAGATATGCAAGCAGCCACACTTGGTGTGCCGCTTGGCAACGCGATTGGTCCAACAGAGATTGATGTTCAAAGTGTAGAGATAACTCCCGGAGCGGCCTCTGCTCTTTATGGGATGAATGCCATTAATGGTATGGCTAATCTTGTTACTAAAAGTCCGTTTACCTCTCAGGGCCTTTCGGTGTATCAAAGAATTGGAGTTAACCACGTTGATAGAATTGCACATGATCCTGGCATCATGCGCGAAACAGCTGTGCGATTTGCAAAAGCGTTCAACAACCGATTTGCCTTTAAGCTCAATGCATCTTACTTAAATGCGGTTGATTGGCAATCAAATAACACAACAGATCAGAACCCGAACTCAAGAAGTACAGCCAATCCATTGTTTCCTGAATTGAATGGAAAAGAAAACAATCCAGCTTATGATGCATGGAATAAATATGGTGATGAGAACAACAATGCAGTTACAATCAATGGGGTGAGCTACAATGGCACGCCAAAAACGTTTATTTTATGCAGAACTGGTTATTGGGAAAAAGATCTTGTGAATCCAGTGGTTGAAAACCTTAAGCTGGATGGCGCAGTTCACTATCGATTAAATGAGAAGATTGAATTGGCCTATGCATATCGCTTAGGAAAAATGGATGGTGTTTTTCAGCGTGGAAATAAAATACAGCTGAATGATGTGGTTGTTCAAAATCATAAGCTTGAATTAAAAGGTCAACGTTTCCTCCTGCGAGCTTACACATCTTCAGAAAATACGGGCAATTCATTCAACCTGAAGCCGCTTGTTGATAATCTGCAACTCACACATCTCTCCAACAGTGCTTGGGCTAGTAAGTTTAAATCTGCTCTACAGACTAGGTTAAATGATGGGCAAGAATTGGCTGCAGCCATGCGAAACGCAAGGCTAGTGGCTGATCAAGGTAGATTTGAGCCGGGCACTGAAGCATTTGACCAACTTAAAAAAACAATCATCGGCATCAATAACTGGGACCACGTCAATGCTGGAGTTGTAGGTGCACCTGCCACTGGCGGAGCTTGGCTTACACAAAAAAGCCATATGTATCATGCCGACTTCCAATATGATCTAAGTCAAAAAATTAGGTTTGCTGATGTCTTGGTTGGTGCGGATGCAAGAGTATATGAGGTTATCCCTGATGGCAACAACTTTGTTGATTTTAGCAGGCCGATAGCAGAGAGAAATCAACCAACCAAAGAAGGTGATTATGGCAAGCACGTTTACTATAGCAAGTATGGGGCCTTTGCACAGCTAACTAAAACTTTTTTTAAAGAAAGATTAAAAGCATTCGCTTCCCTAAGGTTTGATCAGAATCTTGAGTTTTCTCCAAAAGTAAATCCTAGGCTTGCCTTGGTTTATACTGCCTCTGAAAGGCACAATTTTCGGGTTACTTTTCAGAATGGGTATAGGTTTCCTTCGCTATTTGAAGCACTCTCTTTCGTAAACAATGGGAATGTTAGAAGGGTAGGTGGACTCGCTTACATCAATGAGGGATTGGGATATTTAGATAATTCTTACACATTAACTTCCGTTAATGATTTCAATGCTGCTGTAAATAAAGATGTTACTGGTGGATCTTCTGCTGGCGATGCTGCTCTCAAAAATCGAGCGCTGCTCGTAAAAACAGACCTAGCTGAAACAAGCCCTGAGCATATCAATTCATTTGAGATTGGCTACAAATCTGTACTCAATTCAAATCGTTTGGTCATTGATTGGGACGCTTACATCAATGATTATAAGGGATTTCTTGGTCAAGTTGAAGTTTCAGTGCCTGTCTCCGGAGCCGTGGGCACAGATCAAGCTGTTAATGACATGCTGGCTTCTAATAGGTCCAAGCAGGTTAGATATAGGGTATTTACCAATGCAAAAAACACCTACAGGAATTATGGATCATCTTTAGGGATAAATTGGTTGGTATACAAGAAATTTAGTTTGAATGCCAATCTCAGTTACAACAATATTGTATCTAACAAAAAGAGTGATGTATTTCTAACTGCTTTCAATACTCCTAAATGGGTAACGAATATTTCTTTTGGGAATAGGGAAGTCTTCAAAAATCTAGGATTCAATATTGTGTGGCGCTGGCAAGATGCATTCGATTGGGAGAGTCCGCTAGCTAATGGGGGCATTCCTTCATATCAAACAATAGATGCACAAGTCAGCTTTAAAGTGCCGGCAATTAATTCTTTTATTAAAGTGGGTGGTTCCAATATTTTTAATAAGCGATTCATACAATATGCTGCTGGTCCAACAATAGGTGGATTATATTATGTGGCATGGACTGTTGATGGCTTGCTGAAATAGTAGTATTTTTATCTGCCAAATTATCTGCTATGAACAAGATTTATTTAAGTGATTCAGGTCCAAAAGTATCTCCAGCCATCTACGGTTTTTACCGCTGGGAGGAAGCATTTGCAACCGAGTCAAATATGGATCGAATCGTGAATCTCTGTCTGGATCTTGGGATCAATACATTTGATCATGCAGATATTTATGGAGGATATAAATGTGAAGAGGTTTTTGGTAAGCTCATCAGAAATAAAAACATCAAGCGGGAAGACATTGTGCTTTTCTCAAAGTGTGGAATTAATATTCCCCACCCAAGCCGCCCTGAGTATCGTGTTAAACATTATAACACATCTGCGAAGCACATTATAAGGAGTGTTGAGCGCTCTTTGACAAACCTGCATACCGACTATATCGATGTGTTTTTATTACATCAGCTTGATCCACTATCAAATCTAGAAGAAGCAGCAGTGGGGTTGCAACAATTAAAAGATAGTGGTAAGATTAGAAATATTGGTGTTGTTAATTTTTCTGTATTCCAACATCAACTGTTGAGTTCCTACCTGAGGAGTCCAATTGTCAGCAATCATATTGAACTCAATCTGCTAAATACTACCGCTTTTGAAAATGGACAGCTTGATTATATCAAACAGCGTTATATGCGCCCACTCGCCATGTCTCCACTGGCTGAAGGAAAAATTGCCGAGAGCAATGATCCTGTTTCTCTTCGCGTAAGGACTAAATTGGAAAAATTCGCCACTTCATATAAAACCGATATAGAGTCGATTGCTGTAGCCTGGCTCCTAAAACTAGGGGCACTCCCGTTGATAGGTACTGTGAATGAGGAAAGAATAAGAAATATTGTGAATGCTTTTGGTATTGAGCTTGATCACCAAGACTGGTACGAGCTGTATGAAGCATCAAGAATTTGCTGATTTCAGTGAGATTGTTTAAATTTGCCTACTATTTCAGTAGACTAATAAAATCCTGCTGGGCCCTTGATTCATGGTTGGAAAAGAAAGTATCTTGAATGAGCTTTTATCTCAGGTTTCTGGTAAGTCTCCCGCAGAGGCAATCCGTATAGTTTACCAATCTCATCCTTCAGAAACGGTTTTTTCTACAAGCTTTGGGATTGAAGATCAGGTCATTATTGATCTAATCGCACAACATGCAGTTGGCGTAAATATTTTTACCCTCGATACAGGCAGACTATTTCCTGAAACCTATTCTCTTTGGTCTACCACAATCGAAAAATACGGACTCAAGATCAATGCCTTCTCTCCAGAAGCAGATGCGTTGAATGATTTTCTTTCAACACACGGTCCCAATAGTTTTTATACTTCAGTTGAACATAGAAAGACATGCTGTGAGATAAGAAAAGTAAGGCCATTGCAAAAGGCCTTGGCTGGAAACAAAATTTGGATCACCGGAATTCGTGCTGAGCAAAGTCCAAATCGTGATGCCATGAAAATGCTTGAGTGGGACGAGACAAATCAACTAATCAAGTTTCATCCGCTTATGAACTGGACATACGGACAGGTTAAAGAGTATGTTGCAAAAAATAATGTTCCCTACAACCCCTTGCATGATCGTGGCTTTGTGAGCATCGGCTGTGCCCCTTGCACACGTGCCATCAAGGAAGGAGAGGATTTTAGGGCTGGAAGATGGTGGTGGGAAGATAACAGCAAAAAAGAGTGTGGTTTGCATTCGCATAACAAGTATTGAATATGAAGAATTATCGTTTGAATCATTTGGAACAACTCGAGTCAGAGAGTATTCACATCATGCGTGAGGTGGCTGCGCAATTTGAAAGACCTGCATTATTATTTAGTGGGGGAAAGGATTCAATTACATTGGTGCAGCTCGCAAAAAAAGCTTTTTTACCAGGGAAGTTTCCATTTCCTCTTGTACACATTGACACAGGGCATAACTTTCCCGAAGCATTGGCTTATCGCGATTGGCTCGCAGCAGAACTTGGTGCGGAGCTGATTGTAAGAAAAGTGGAAGATACAATCAAGCAGCGTGGACTAACAGAGCCGAAAGGGAAATTTGCCAGTCGAAATTGGTTACAAACGCATACGCTACTGGATACCATTGAAGAATTTAAGTTTGATGCCTGTATTGGTGGCGCCAGAAGAGATGAGGAAAAGGCAAGGGCTAAAGAAAGAATATTTTCTGTGCGCAATGACTTTGGTGAGTGGGATCCTAAATTGCAACGTCCCGAATTATGGAATATCTATAACGGCAGAATTCATAAGGGGGAAAACGTGAGGGTGTTTCCAATCAGCAACTGGACTGAACTTGATGTGTGGAGTTATATCCGTGCTGAAGAAATTTCACTGCCTTCAATTTATTTTTCACACGAGCGGGAAGTATTGGTGTTTGAAGGACAGCTCATCGCTGTATCTCCCTTTATTCAAATCGATGAAGGTGATATCGTGGTTAGAAAGCAAGTACGCTACAGAACAGTAGGTGACATGACTTGCACTGCAGCTGTAGAAAGCAATGCCACTACCTTGGATGAAGTGGTAGATGAAATTAAGGCTACAAGAATCAGTGAACGTGGTGAAACACGCATTGATGATAGAGTTACTGAAGCGGCAATGGAAGACAGAAAAAAAGGTGGTTATTTTTAATCGATAAAAGAGTTGATCATATGGACTTGTTGAGATTTATTACAGCTGGTAGCGTAGATGATGGGAAAAGTACCCTGATTGGAAGATTGTTATACGATAGCAAGAGTATTTTAGCAGATCAGCTTGAGGCTGTTGAAAGAAGTTCAAAGAATAAGGACAATGGTGAGGTTGATCTTGCACTTTTGACAGACGGACTGAGGGCAGAGCGTGAGCAGGGTATTACAATCGATGTTGCCTATCGTTATTTCTCAACTCCAAAACGGAAATTCATTATTGCAGATGCACCCGGCCATGTGCAGTACACGCGCAACATGATTACGGGTACGAGCAATGCAAATGCCATCATCATATTGGTTGATGCAAGGCAGGGCGTGCTAGAGCAAACAAGACGCCATTCGATCATTGCATCGCTTCTTAAAGTAAGTCATGTTATTGTTGCGATAAATAAAATGGATCTGGTAGGATTTTCTAAAGAAGTCTATGATCGCATTGTGGATGACTATAAAACAGTTGCATCACAGCTCGCATTGAAAGATGTTATGTATATCCCCATTAGTGCCTTAAAAGGTGATAATATCGTCGACCCATCTCAGTACATGGATTGGTATAATGGTAAGTCGCTGTTGCAATTGTTGGAAGATCTTGAACTTAAGGATGATGTTAATCTTGAGCATCCAAGGTTTCAGGTTCAGTTTGTCATCAGGCCACAAACAAAAGAATTGCATGATTATCGTGGCTATGCCGGAAAAATAGCAAGTGGTATTTATAGGAAAGGTGACAAAGTAGCTATACTGCCTAATCAATTGGTCAGTACAATTTCAAAAATTGAAGTTGCTGGTAAGGAAGTGGAAGAGGCGTTTGCGCCACAAAGTGTTGTATTGCATCTTGAAGATGATGTAGATGTAAGTCGCGGTGATTTGATCGTTAACATCAATGATCAGCCAATATTACACAACGAGGCTGAAGTACTGCTTTGTTGGCTCGATGAAAAACCACTTCAAGTAGGAAATAAATACCTGTTACAGCAGGGGAGTCGCTTGGTGAGAACCATCGTGACTGACATAGCATATAAGCTTGATGTGAATACCTTAGAGCAAATACCCGTTGAAGGGCTTGTTAAGCTCAATGAGGTAGTTAAGGCCAAGATCAAAACACCATCACCCTTGGTATTTGATGCCTATGCCAATTTGCAGTCAAATGGCGCTGCTATTTTTGTTGATGAAACAGGAAACTCAACTGTAGCTGCAGTACTTTTTCAATGATCTGGGATAAAGAAAATATAATCCATCAAGGATCTGTGATTTTGGCTGGTGCAGGACCAGGTGATCCTGATTTAATTACTCTCAAGTTGCAAAAGTGTTTGGGTCTTGCCGATGTTATCATTGCTGATAGATTGGTCAATCCAATTATTTGGGAGTTGCATGCTCAAAAGGAAATCGATATTGTATTTGCAGGTAAGCAAGGGTATAACAATGCTTCATATAGTCAGGATGAGGTTACTGAATTGATTCTAGCACATGCGCGTGCAGGTAAAAAGGTACTGCGTTTGAAAGGTGGTGACGTTGCATTTTTTAGCAATGTATTGGACGAGCTTGAGATGCTTGTGAAGCATCAAATTCCTTTTGAGATTATTCCTGGTATTACTTCTGCTTCAGGGGCCTCTGCCTATGCAGGAATCCCCCTAACTGCTAGGGGATATGCTCAGGGAGTTCAATTCTTATCATTTAATCCAACTGTCACTTACCCTGAAATATTTTGGAAGTCCCTAGCTCAGTTTGAAGACACTTCTGTGCTGTACATGGCATCAAAAAACTTAGGATTGTTTATCGATCAGATGTTGAGCAATGGGGCAAGCGAATCCACCCCAATCGCTGTCATTGAGCAGGCTACCACAGCACATCAAAAAGTTCATGTTTCTACGTTGGGAAATGCGCCTAATAATTTGTTGTCGATTGTCTTTAGTTCACCATCCCTTGTCATTGTTGGGAATGTTGTAAAACTTCATGATAAGTTCAGCTGGTTTCAAGGAATGAAAAAAGGTTCGGTATTCCCGAACCTTCCTTAGTAATTCCTTTAGTCTATTGGATTATCCCTGATTTTCTTGATTGATGAGTTTCTCCCTTAATGCACTTGATTCTCTGATAAATGCTTTGGCCTGTTGCAAATATTCATTGGCAAATGATAGATCTGGTGTATGGTCATTCATCCTAAGTACGGTAGATCTTAAGTCAGTGAATAACGTAAATAGTCCTGTTTCAGTAAACGTTTTATCAAAGTCATTCAGGATGCCATGTTGGGTATTGCACTGAACTCCTTTTTGCAAAAGCAATGCTTTTGCAGCATTAATTTGTGCTGAATAGGCATGATAAATGCTATCAGCATAGGCATTATTGAGAATACATTCCTCACTGTTGCCAATTTTTTCTTCAGCTTCAAGAATGAGTGTGGCAACGAGATCAATCATTACACCTGCACATTCTCCAACACCTATTGCAGTAGCAAACTTTTCCTGTTGTCCCCAGTCAATAAACTCATCATCTGTAAGTGTAGTAAGATCGGCCAAAGGTTTCAAGAGGTCATAATAATATCGCTCACCTTTTTCTTCGCTATACTGAAAGAAACTTTGTCCAGGTGCTGCATTGGTTTTATAATTCTCTAATACCGTTCTTAATACCTCTGGAGCTCTTCTGCTCGGTACTTTGATTACCTTATCAGCAATCTTTCCATTTCCACTTCCTAGGACAGCGCCACCAATAAGTACTTGCAATGCTGGCACTACCTGTCCTTTTGCTTTCACAGAACTTCCATGAAATCCAATTGAGGCCATACCGTGCTGGCCACAGCTATTCATGCAGCCACTTATTCTAACAGTAATTTCTTTGTTCTCAAGTAACTCCGGGAATTCATCCTCAATAACTGCTGATAAGGCAAGTGCAGTACCCGTGCTGTTGCTTATTCCAAGATTGCAGGTATCTGTACCCGGACAAGCGATGATGTCTGTAACGCTCCATGCTCCTGCCTCTCCAAATCCTTCTTCTTCAAGAACCGCATATATGTATTCAAGATGTGCTGGCCTGACAAAGCGCAGTTGAAGATTTTGATTCATGGTAACCCTAACATCATTGGCGATGACGTTGCTGAGTTTGTTAATTAGACTTCTACTGGTAAATGAACCAATGTTTCCGTTTGGAACACGGATATAGACTGCAACAAAATCATCTTGCTTTTGCTTTACGACATTTGTTTTTTTCCAGAGTTCAAATACCGCCTTATTTTTAACAGATGGAGCCTCTTTCGGCACTATATATGAAGGAAACTCAATGCTATCAGTAGCCGTTCTGTCTACAACAAATCGTTGAACAGTAAGGGCACGTTGTTCTTGGATTACCAGCTCATTAAAGGAGTCGATTCCAATTTTTTGTAAGAGGAACTTGATCCTGGCCTTATGCCTGCTGTTTCTTTCGCCGTGCCTGTCGAAAACCCTCAAGACAGCCTCCAGATAAGGCATCAATAAATCTTCTTCCAAAAATTCATGGGTGGTGATGGCAAGATGTGGCTGTGCACCAAGGCCACCGCCAATCAATATCTTAAATCCTCTTTGTTCTTCGCCATCAACTATTTTGATGCGTGGTATCGCTCCAAGATCATGCATGAACGTCAGGGCTGTATCCTTCTCGTTGTTGCTGAATGCAATTTTGAATTTTCTTCCCATTTCCTGACAAACAGGTTTTCTGAGAAAATACTCAAACATGGCATGTGCATAAGGAGATACATCAAATGGCTCATCTGCATCAATACCAGATGTGTCGGACGCCGTAATATTTCTTACTGTGTTTCCACAGGCTTCACGCAATGTAACGTTGTCTCTTTCCAATTCTGCCCAAAGCTCAGGGGTTCTGTCTAGGCTCACAAAATGGATCTGAATATCTTGCCTTGTGGTGAGGTGGAGATTTCCGGTAGAATATTCATCCGATACATCAGCTATTCTTTTCCACTGCTCCAGCGTCATCTTTCCATAGGGTAATTTAATCCTAACCATCTGTACACCCTGTTGGCGTTGTCCATATACCCCACGGGCTAGACGAAGACTGCGGAACTTCTCTTCAGGAATAGTTCCTTCGCGAAAGGCCTTGATCTTTCTTTCCAATTCTAAAATATCCTTTTCAACAAGTGGGTTCTCTAGTTCAGTCCTGAAACTCTGCATGGATTAAATGTTTAAGGTATAATCATCAACCTACCAAAATGATAGACTTTGCAAATGTAGGGGATAGTGGGCTTTGAAGCAAAAAAAAAGGATAAGATTTCTCTAACTTATCAAATGATTGATTTTGTTCGAGCTTAAAAGCAATTTCGGGGGTAATTAATCAGGTATCATCTCTTTATTGGCCATAATATGAAAGCTAATCTTCCCTGAGAACAGTTTTGAAAGAACAGCAGAAGCCGTATCTTAGTGCCCATCTTAAAACAAATTATTACTCATTGGTCAAGCCCCTATGGCTCATTCCAGTGAAACATTAAAACGGATGTTATCATGAAAAAAATTGCAGGTCTCTTTTTTCTATTGTCACTCAGTGTGAATTTGCTTGCCCAAACTGGTGTGCACCAACAATCATCTACCTACGAAGCACCAACTGACCCTCTGGTAGTAGCGAAGCTTGATAATTGGCGCGACCAGAAATTTGGGATGATTATACACTGGGGTATATACGCTGTACCTGGGATTGTTGAATCATGGTCAATTTGTTCGGAAGACTGGATCGGTCGTGATAGCACCATTAAATATGACGACTACAAGCAGTGGTATTTCGACCAAAGTAAAAAATTCAATCCGACAAAATTTAATCCTGATCAGTGGGCCAAGGCTGCAAAATCAGCAGGTATGAAATACCTTGTTTTTACCACCAAGCACCATGACGGATTTGCAATGTTTGATACGAAGCAATCTGATTATTCAATTGCAAAAGGGCCTTTTGCCAATAATCCGAAAGCCGATGTTGCCAAACATGTTTTTGAATCTTTCCGTAATCAGGGTATGATGATTGGTGCTTATTTCAGCAAGCCTGATTGGCATACAGAAAATTACTGGTGGCCGATGTATG
This sequence comes from Chitinophagaceae bacterium, assembly GCA_044353505.1. Taxonomy (GTDB): domain Bacteria; phylum Bacteroidota; class Bacteroidia; order Chitinophagales; family Chitinophagaceae; genus Pollutibacter. The sequence continues at coordinate 16,955 of JBILBU010000011.1, forward strand.
CCACCGCAGACAGAAATAATAATTACGACATCAGAAAGTTTCCTTGGCGTTGGGAGGCATTCAAAAAATACACCCATAGTCAAATCGATGAGTTGATGTCCAATTACGGTAAAGTAGACATCCTCTGGCTTGATGGTGGTTGGGTTCGGCCATTAGAAACTGTCAACGACGAGGTGAGAAGTTGGGGAGCTACCATTCCTGCCTGGAATCAAGATATCGATATGGCAACCATCGCCCGCAACTCAAGGGTCAAGCAACCTGGACTCTTGGTGGTAGATAGAACGGTACACGGACCGTATGAAAATTACCAAACTCCTGAGCAGCGTATTCCTGAGAACAAACTTGATCATCCTTGGGAAAGTTGTATTACACTTGGAGGAGCCTGGGGCTATGTACCCAATGAAAATTTTAAATCAGCAAAGTCAGTCATTCACCAATTGGTAGAGATTGTAGCAAAGGGCGGAAGCTTACTATTGGGTGTTGGTCCAACTGCTGAAGGTCTTTTGCAGGAGGATGCAATCAGCAGGCTAAACGAAATAGGCGCGTGGATGGACAACAATGGCAAGGCCATTTATGGTACGCGTACAGCTGATCATTATAAAGAAAACAACTTATTTTTTACACAAGCTAAAGACCACTCTGCTACCTACGCAATATCATTAATTAAAGATGGCGGTATACCAGAAAGAATCAGCTGGAATACAAATCTGCCTGGACGCAATGGTATAACTGAACTTCAGACTGGTAAAAAGTTGAAATATAAAATCATCGGCAATAATGTAATCGTCGAGCTTCCTGCCAAATTGCGCGAAGAGCTTGGCAATACACCTGCGATTGCACTTGCATTTTAGAAATAAAGAATCGATTAGCCAGACATGCTCCTGCATGTCAAGCAAAAGAAAGGTGTGGAGGCGCAGTTGCAATCCACACCTTTTTTAGTTGGCCTAATTGGGGTCCAAAGTTTATATTATTCTTTAACCTGTCTAAATCACCATTCATTAGGCGATTAATAAAATAGTTATCCAATAAAAATATTCTAGTCAATATTTTTGCCCATTACGAAGTATATTGAAAAACTTTTGAATCACTATTACATATGAAGATGATGCAAGTGTTAAATAAACAGACAATAAAAGCATTAACGGCAAGCCAGCAGCTTATTTTACCGGAATCCGCGCAGATGGATTATCCTGAGCGCGTTCTTCAATTTGGTACAGGCGTCTTACTTCGTGCGTTACCAGATTATTTTATTGATCAGGCCAATCGAAAAGGAAAGTTCAAGGGCAGGGTGGTTGTGGTGAAGTCAACCTCCACCGGATCGTCAGATGAATTCAAGCAACAGGATGGGTTGTATACGATTTGTGTTAAGGGGCTTCATGATGGAAAGATTGTAAACCAGACCAATATCAACTCAGCTATCAGTAGGGTATTGTCTGCAACCGATGAGTGGCAAGCTGTTTTAAAAGTCGCAACAAGTCCAGATCTTCAGGTCGTAATTTCCAATACCACAGAAGTAGGTATTGTCATGTCAGAAGACAATATCTTGGATAGCCCACCAGCATCTTATCCCGGAAAACTGCTTGCTGTTTTACATCACAGGTATCTGCACTGTTCAGGTGATAGCCGGTTTGGATTGGTTATCATTCCCACTGAGTTGATTGAAGAAAATGGCACCAAGCTCAAAAACATACTCATCAATCTTGCTTTACACAATCAATTGGATAATGCTTTTATGGATTGGCTAAAGCATGCTAATCATTTTTGTAATTCATTGGTAGATCGAATTGTTCCGGGTAAGATGTCTGCTGATGCACATCAAGAAAAGGAAGCCGAGCTCGGATTTAAAGATCAGTTGATGATCATGGCAGAGCCTTTTAGTCTATGGGCGATAGAGTCAAACAGCGACTATGTGAAACAAGTGCTTCAATTTGATGACGCAGATACTGGATGCCTTATTGTGGATGACATCTATAAATACAAAGAGCTTAAACTGAGGCTGCTCAACGGAACCCATAGCTTTTCTTGTGGGGTGGCATTGCTTGCTGGCTTTGGTCTTGTTCGTGAAGCGATGTCTGATTTGAAGATGAGTGCATTTGTTAAGGGCTTGATGATGGATGATATAGTGGCGTCGATTGAGGGGGATAAAATCAGCCGAATAGAAGCTGAGGAATTCGCAAAAAAAGTCATAGATCGTTTTTCAAATCCTTTCATTGATCACAAGTGGTCAAGTATTTCAGTGCAGTTCACTTCAAAGATGAAAATGCGGAATGTTCCTTTATTGATCAAGTCGGCCAACAGGTTTGGGAAAGTTTCAGATCGAATGGTGGTAGGGTTTGCTGCTTATTTACTACTCATGGATACCCTACAGGAAGAAGGAAACAACTATTTCTGCGGTCATATAAAAGACAAAATAAAGCTGACGGATGACTTTGCTGCTGCTCTTCATAGCAAGTGGCTGGCAGGAAATATCGATGCTGTGTTGGCGGAAACCCTTGCTGACCAACAGTTGTGGGGAGCAGATCTTAGGCAGATCCCTGGATTCGTTGAGCAGCTAAAAGATACAATTGAAAAAATCTTGCGCGATGGAGTTATTGCACACTTAAACTAACAATTTTCAGCCCTTCTTGTGGAATAAAATGCAAAAGAAGTATCAGTTTCATTCTATATCTTTAAAACACATTAAATACCCCTTAAAATGAAATCTACAGATTCCAAAAGCAGACGGAATTTTATTCGCAACAGTGCGGCCGTTGCTGCAGGATTTTTTATTGTTCCTCGCCATGTGCTTGGAAAAGGATATATCCCACCCAGTGATCAACTTACAAAAGGAATCATTGGCTTAGGTGGTATGGGTCGTGGTCATATTGAATATGCTGGAACAAGGGTCGTGGCTATATGTGATGTAGATAAAACGCACTTGAAGTCTGCGGAAAATATGATCGGCGGCGGTGTAAAAACCTTTCATGACCATAGGGAATTGATAGCGCTACCAGAGGTAGATATTGTGCATATTGCCACTCCTCCTCACTGGCATGGCATCATGGCTATTGAAGCAGCACGAGCTGGTAAAGATATCTGGTGTGAAAAACCAATGACCAGGACAATCGGAGAAGGTAAGCGTGTAGTGGAGGCTGTCAAACAATATGGCAGGATGTTTAGGTTAAATACCTGGTTCCGTTTTGAAGAAAATTTCTACGGAATGAACACTACTGTTAAGCCCCTTAAAAAAGTAGTCGAGTCTGGCTTATTGGGTTGGCCACTTACTGTAACCGTTAGCAAACACACTGGGTTTGATTGGAAATTTTATTGGGTAGGCAAAACAAAGCTGGAAACTCAGCCCGTGCCTGAGACGCTTGACTATGATCGTTGGCTTGGCCCAGCTCCTTACAAACCCTACAATGAGCACAGGGTACATGGTACTTTCAGAGGCTATTGGGATTATGATGGAGGTGGTTTGGGTGATATGGGGCAACACTATATTGATCCAATTCAATATTTCTTAGGGAAAGACAATGATAGTCCTGTTCTCGTAGAAGTGGACGCAGAGCAGCAGCATCCTGATGCCTGTGGAACGTTCAGGAAGATTACCTATACCTATGCAGATGGGTGTAAAATTATTCTTGACGGCGAAGCGTCTGATCCTAACGTACCTTATATAGAAGGTCCAAAGGGTAAAATTTTTAATGGCTTCAAATCTGATATCCCTAACCTTAAGGACAAAATTGCAATGATGCCAGATCCAGAACCACAAGTGACAAATTTTATAGACTCTGTAAAATACCGACAACCATTTGCCTTAAATGAATCCAATGGGTATCGTTCTTGTACGATTGTAAACATGGGTAAAATTGCATTGCAGCTTGGAAGATCTCTTCGTTTTGATCCGGTAGAACAGCTATTTATCAATGATGAAGAAGCAAATCGTTTGATTAACCCGCCAATGCGTGCACCCTGGAACATCTAACCCATAAATTTTAGTCATGAAAAAAATATACCTAGCTCTTTTATTTTTCGTTTTCTCAACCGGCATGTTGAATGCCCAATCCAATGTTGAGAAAACCATCGCTGCTTTTCCATATCAACACAGTGCTGAAACTACAGACGCAATTGCCTCAATGGAATCCTGGACTAAAACAGAATGGACTCCAGTTTTCACAATGTTGGACGATGACTCGTTGAAGCTTAACGCAACGTACGCCTTGAGTGCCTATGTGCATCAGGTAGCCAATGCAATGGATAAAAGTGAGCATGCATCTTCGATGCTGATATCTGGATTATCTGCAGTGAAGTCTTACTATGCTAAAGAATTATTGATAGAACACCTTGGTTTACTCGGCGATGATATCTCGGTTAAGCCATTGGCAAAATTATTGACAAACCCAACACATGGTGGAAGCGCAGCCAGAGCATTGGCCTCAATACGCTCTGGCCTTGCTATATCTGCATTGTCTAAAGCTTCAGCCAAAGCCAAGGAGCCACTAAAAAAACATATCCAAGCTGCCATTGAAAATGCGAAATTTAAACTGCCCTCAATTTCTCCGGCATTCCAACCAAGCAAGCAAAGTAAAAATGCAGCACAAACAATACTTGATCTGCAAGACAGGATGGATGTAGCAAATGATCCGGTCTTGCGACGCAGAATTCTTGCAGAAGCAGATGGCATCAAGGGTTTCAGCGCCTTGGTTTTTGTTGGTAAGTATTTGGACGATGCAGACCTTCAACTACAAGCTGCAAATATTGCTGCCAGAACAGCATTGTCTGGTAATGCGATTGGTGGAAAGGCAGTAAGAGATATTCTCTCAAAAGCACTCCCGCTGCTCAGTGGAACCGATTCTGCAGTGCTTGCCGATCAGTTGAAGGCGCATATCAAATTTATGCCCTACGATTACGGATTCACCGCTCTCTTTAATGGCAAAGACCTCTCTGGTTGGAAAGGATTAGTAGGCAATCCAATCAGCCGGTCAAAAATGACCCCTGATGAGTTATTAAAAGCAGAAGCTGCTGCCAATGCAACTATCCACAATGATTGGGTTGTGCAAAATGGCTTGCTCATCTTTACTGGGCATGGCGATAACCTTTGCACAGAAAAAAAATATGGTGATTTTGAAATGTATGTTGATTGGAAAATTACTTCACAAGGGGATGCTGGAATCTATCTGAGAGGAACTCCACAAATCCAAATTTGGGATACTAGCCGACATGATGTTGGCGCCCAAGTTGGTTCGGGTGCTCTCTACAACAACCAAAAAAATGTAAGCAAGCCACTTGTTGTTGCAGACAATAAAGTTGGGGAGTGGAATACTTTTCATATTGTTATGAAGGGTGATAGGGTAACTGTTTATCTCAATGGTGTATTGGTTACAGATAATATTGCCCTTGAGAATTATTGGGATAGGGCAATGCCACTGTTCGTTAAAGAGCAAATCGAGCTTCAGGCTCATGGCACCTATGTTGCATATAGAAATATTTATGTGAGAGAGCTTCCAACAGATACAAAGTTCGTGTTGAGTCCGGAAGAGGCTAAGGCAGGATTTGAAGTACTGTTTGATGGTACCAACCTTGATAAATGGGTAGGTGCGAAGTCTGGTTACTTACTCGATAACGGATCGATGATGGTTGATCCCAATGCCCATGATGGAGGTAATCTCTATACCAAAGACGAGTATGCCAATTTTAACTACAGGTTTGAATTTCAGTTAACTCCAGGCGCAAATAATGGACTAGGCATTCGCTCACCCCTAGAAGGTGATGCTGCCTATGTTGGCATGGAGTTGCAGATCTTGGATAGCGAGGCTGATATTTATAAGGATCTTAAGCCATACCAGTACCATGGTTCTATCTATGGTGTGATGGCTGCCAAGCGGGGTTATCTTAAGCCAGTCGGCGAATGGAACCAACAGGAAGTCATTGCCAAGGGCACCAAAATCAAAGTGATCCTAAATGGACAGGTTATTCTTGATGCGGATATAAAAGATTCAATAAAGAATGGCACTGCGGATAAACAAAATCATCCAGGACTCTCAAGAACCAAAGGTCATATTGGATTTCTTGGTCATGGTGATGTGTTGAGGTTCAGAAATATTCGCGTAAAAAAATTGTAGATACGTATACTATTAAAGTACAATATATCACTGGTTAACATGGGGGTAATAAAAGCGACTACATTAATATTATTGTGTTCACTTTTTGCTTTTTCATTGAACGCTCAACAATTCAATGGTGCTTGGAAGCGGAACATGGATTCGGCTGTTCAGTACCTTACTATTATTGACAACTATTTTAGTGTGGCTACCTTTAATGTTGCAGAAAGAAAATTTATCAGTACCTCTGGCGGTACGGCAACGATTTCTAAGGGCAGCATGAACGGAGTTATTGAATTTAATTCAGCGAATAAAAGTGCCGTTCGTGCTGCCTATGATTACTCCATAAAAAAGCGCGGCAATAAATTACAACTCGATATTGATGGAGCTGCAGTGCCTTGGGTGCAAGTTGATCTTGGCGAAGGGGCTTTATCTGGCAATTGGAAAATAATTGGTCGTGAACAGGACAGCAAGATGAATACAATTGTTCCAGGTGCAAGAAAAACAATTAAAATACTGAGTGCATCTCGCTTTCAATGGGTTGCACTCAATTCCGAAACCGGTGAGTTTTTTGGAACTGGTGGCGGAACGTATACATTTAAAGATGGCAAGTATATTGAACAAATTGAATTCTTCTCACGTGATGCCAGCAGGGTAGGTGCATCATTGAGCTTTACTGCCGACTTGAAAGATGGTGATTGGCATCACGCTGGACTAAGCTCCAAGGGGGATAGGATTTATGAGATATGGAGCAGGAAGTGATTGGGGGAAGTTTAGAGAGTTTAGAAAGTTGAGAGAGTTGAGATTTTTCTCTCCAAACGTTCTGAACTTTCTCAACAGGCCGCAGGCCGCTCAACTTTCTCAACAGGCCGCAGGCCACTCAACTTTCTCAACAGGCCGCAGGCCGCTCAACTTTCTCAACAGGCCGCAGGCCACTCAACTTGCTCAACAGGCCGCAGGCCACTCAACTTGCTCAACAGGCCGCAGGCCACTCAACTTTCTCAACAGGCCGCAGGCCACTCAACTTTCTCAACAGGCCGCAGGCCGCTCAACTTTCTCAACAGGCCGCAGGCCACTCAACTTGCTCAACAGGCCGCAGGCCACTCAACTTTCTCAACAGGCCGCAGGCCACTCAACTTTCTCAACCTTGTATTTTCAAATTCAGTTCCTCCAACTGCTTATCATCAATGCTAGACGGGGCATCCAGCATCACGTCTCTTCCAGAATTATTTTTAGGAAAAGCAATGAAGTCGCGAATACTTTCACTACCGCCTAATATTGAGCAAAGTCTATCGAAGCCAAATGCAACACCTCCATGTGGCGGCGCTCCGTATTCAAATGCTCCGAGAAGGAATCCGAATTTATGTATAGCTTCTTCTTTGCTCATACCCAAGGCAGCAAACATTTTCTCTTGCAATTCGCGTTGATAGATCCGTATTGACCCGCCACCAATTTCATTGCCATTCAATACCATATCGTATGCATTTGCTTTGATCTGAGCATATGGATGTGACAGGTAGTTGGCAGCATCTTTAATCAGAGGATCATTGTCAATCATGGTTTGAATCTGATCTGGCTTTGGTGAAGTAAACGGATGGTGCCTAGCTACCCATCTGTTGTCGTCTTCACTATATTCAAACAATGGGAAGTCAAGCACCCAAAGCAATTTAAATTCATCTTTCTTGCGCATGCCCAGTTGCTCACCCATTTCTAGCCTAAGCTCACTCGTGGCCTTTCTTGTTCTTTCTTCTGCACCTGCTAAAATGAATACAAGATCTCCCTTGTTTGCTCCTGCTGCTTCAGCAATTGCCTTAAGCCTTTCTTCAGGATAAAATTTATCTATGCTGCTCTTGTAGCTGCCATCCTCATTACATCTGATATAGGCAAGTCCCTTCATTCCTATTTGAGGTCTCTTTACCCACTCAGTGAGTTCGTCAAGTTGCTTTCTTGTATACGCAGAACCACCTGGAACTGCTATGGCCAATACTGTTTCTGCCGAATCGAATACCACAAAGCCAGCATCATTAACCAGTGATGCAAAGTCATGTTTATTTTCAAAAACACTGGTAGGCTTTTTCAAATTACAAATACTCATGCCAAAGCGAATATCTGGCTTGTCATTACCAAACTGCCACATGGCGTCTTCCCATGACATGCGTTCCACAGCTCCATGATATTCAATTCCTTTTACATCTAAGAATATTCGCTTGATTAAACCTTCAAACATGTTGAGAATATCCTCTTGTTCAACAAAAGACATCTCGCAGTCAATCTGCGTGAACTCTGGCTGCCTATCTGCTCTCAAGTCTTCATCCCTAAAACATTTCACAATCTGATAGTACCTGTCATATCCACTCACCATAAGCAATTGCTTGAAGGTTTGTGGCGATTGCGGCAGGGCATAAAATTGTCCAGGGTTCATTCTTGATGGCACAACAAAATCGCGGGCGCCTTCTGGAGTCGACTTAATCAAAAAGGGAGTTTCTATGTCCATGAATGAATGCTCGTGCAGATAATTTCTTGCTGACCGATTAACTGCATAGCGAAGCTCTAAATTTCTCTTCACAGGATTCCTGCGAAGGTCCATAAACCTATATTTCATACGAAGGTCATCGCCCCCATCTGTATCGTCCTGAATGGTAAAGGGAGGCACTGCAGATTTATTGAGGATTGAGAAGTCGGATACTTCAATTTCAATCTCTCCTGTTTCAATAACAAGATTTTTATTGCTGCGCTCTACAACTTTTCCTTTGACCTGAAGTACATATTCGCGGCCTAATGGATGCGCATCCAATTGTGGATTTAGGCTCTCACTAAATACAAGTTGGGTTATGCCATATCGATCACGCAAGTCAACAAAAGTGATTGACCCAAATTTTCTGATGGTTTGAACCCAGCCGGCTAGCGTGATTTCTGATCCTGCATGTGCTATTCTGAGTTCCCCGCAAGTATGAGATCTGAACATATGTATGGTTGTTGAAGTCTGACTTTAAAGGGCACAAAGATACTTCAAGGGGGCATTTAAGCCAAGATTACTTGCTGCTCTTGCTTTCAACCTCTTTCTCCGTGTCCAGAATGAGATCTTGAGTTTGCTGAATCATTTTTTCCCTGAAGTCTTTTTTATTTGCAACGAAGAGGTAATAGTAAGCAAGGGTGATTAAACCTCCCGCAAAGGGTATGATGGAGAACTCTCTCAATCCATAGGGGCCAACGAGGTTGGCGTCCCATCCAAAAAACTCTCCAACCATCCATGTGCAGTTGGCAGTAATCCAAAAGTCCATTGATACGTTATGCAAGAATTCACTGTTTATCTTCCTGGTTTGGTAGGTAATGAGCAATGCCACAGCTAGGGTAGGGATGATCATGAATAGGGCCGGGTATTTCAAATTTAGGGCCCAAAAGGTATCCTTGATCAGCCACAATAAGATGTGCAGGTTTTCCACCCTGCGAAATTTATATGGGATATAGTATATCGTGGTTTTCTTATCCATTGGAATTACTTACTGGAAATAGGACCAATTACTTCGCTGCGATGGCTTCAGCCATTGTTCTGCCAATGTCTGCAGGGCTGGCAACAACATGGATTCCGCATGCTGCCATAATCCGCATTTTGGCTTCTGCCGTATCGTCTGCACCACCAATGATTGCACCAGCATGCCCCATTCTTCTTCCTGGAGGAGCAGTCTGGCCAGCTATAAATCCAACCACAGGCTTGGTGCCATGTTCTTTAATCCAATTGGCTGCCTCTGCTTCCATGCCTCCGCCAATTTCACCAATCATCACAATTCCTTTTGTCTCGGGATCATTCATGAAGAGCTCAATTGCTTCACGGGTAGTTGTTCCAATGATTGGATCACCGCCGATACCAATTGCAGTTGTTATACCCATTCCTGCTTTCACGATTTGGTCGGCAGCTTCGTATGTTAATGTTCCGGATTTTGAAACAATGCCAATATTGCCTTTCTTGAATATGAAGCCAGGCATGATACCTACTTTACATTCTCCGGCAGTAATTACACCGGGACAGTTCGGACCGATCAGTCTTGTCTTTTTTCCCTCTAAATAGTGTTTCACTTTAACCATGTCCTGAACGGGTATCCCTTCAGTTATGCATACCACCAGTCCAATTCCAGCTTCTGCAGCCTCAAGAATTGCGTCGCCGGCAAAAGCGGGGGGCACGAATATGATGCTGACATCGGCACCTGTCTGTTTAACAGCGTCCTCCACAGTATTAAAAACTGGCCTATCAAGGTGTGTGCTTCCTCCCTTTCCTGGGGTAACTCCGCCTACAACTTGTGTGCCGTATTCAATCATCTGTGTAGCATGGAAAGTGCCTTCTGTACCAGTGAAGCCTTGTACGATTACTTTGGAGGATTTATTGAGTAAAACTGACATGGTAATATTATTGTTTTGGTCGCGCGAAGTTAAGTAAAAAGGGGCAAAGGGGCAAGGGGTTGGGGGTTGAGTTGTTGATTTGTTGAGGCGTTTAGACATTTCGTCGATTAATTTACCGCCTTTAATATCTAATCAACTAAACGCCTAAACAATTCAACAAATAAACAAAAAAATCAACGACTCAACAAGTTATCCATATCCCTGTTGTTATCGATCTTTCCCTTCATTTCTAACATCCTCATGTCTTTAGCATCTTGAAGGAATTCCGAGGCGAAGATGAAACTATTCAGTTTTTCGTTTTTGCTGAAGATGATTTCTTTGTTGGTTCCTTCCCACTCTTTTTTGCCCTGGAACATATAGAGGATTCTGTCTCCAATTTCCATCACACTGTTCATGTCGTGTGTATTAATTACTGTGGTGATATTAAACTCTGTAGTAATCTCTCTAATTAGCTTATCAATAACCAATGATGTTTGTGGATCTAGTCCAGAGTTTGGCTCATCGCAAAATAAGTACTGCGGATTAAGTACAATAGCCCTTGCAATACCAACCCTTTTTTTCATGCCACCGCTGATTTCGGCTGGAAACTTTTTATGCGCCTCGCTGAGATTAACCCGGTCAAGTACCTCTGCAACTCTTTTGAGTTTTTCGCCTCTGGTTTTGTTGCTAAACATGTCCAGCGGGAACATGATATTTTGTTCAACTGTCATGCTATCAAACAATGCTGATCCCTGAAAAAGCATGCCGATTTTTCTTCTCATGATTTTTTTTTGGTCATCATTCATCGAAATGAAAGATTCCCCATCATAGTAAATTTGTCCTTGGTCTGGAGTAATCAATCCAACCAAGCATTTCATCAATACGGTTTTACCGCTACCGCTGGCTCCAATAATAAGGTTGCATTTTCCTGTTTCGAATTCTGCTGAAACACCCTCTATGACTGGCTTTCCTGAAAATCCTTTTTCAATATTTGTGATTGAAATCATACGTCATTTTTATAGTAGGATTGCAGCAAGGATATAGTCTGCTAGCAATATCATAACACAGCTTGTTACAACAGCCGTAGTACTGGCCCTGCCAATTTCCAATGCGCCTCCCTTAACATTATATCCGAAATAAGCAGGAATTGCTGTGATGATGAATGCAAAAGTATAAGCTTTGGCCAATGCAAAAAATACGTTGTAGGGCACAAATGATTCAAGCAATCCCCTGTCATAGATCTCATGAGGAAGAATACCAGTGAGGTCTCCCACAAATCGGCCACCCCAGATACCCAATACCATGGCAATGATAACGAGAAGAGGAACTGTGATGAGGGCTGCAAGAATTTTTGGCATCACGAGGTATGCCTTTGTGTTAATGCCCATAATCTCCAATGCATCAATTTGCTCACTGACCCGCATATTTCCGAGTTCACTTGAAATCTTGCTGCCAACAACACCCGCAAGAACAATACAAGTGATGGTAGGCGCAAATTCAAGGATTACACTGTCTCTCACAATCTGTGCGATAACGGATCGGGGAATAATCGGACTAACAAATTGATATGCAGTTTGAACGGTGGATACCGCACCAATGAATACTGAAATGATGGCAACGATACCAAGTGATCCTATCCCCAGTTCTACGCATTGATGCATGAGTTCTTTCCAATACATTCTCAATTGCTCAGGCTTGGTGAACATGCCTTTAAGCATCAGTAAAAATTCTCCAAAACGCGAAAATATATTCATAAGCGGTAGGTGGCGTGAAGTTACACAATCTAATTTGAAGAGACTATTTACGACTTGTTGAGCCTGCGCAGTTTATACTGGGCATCTATGACAGAAATCATAACCATGTTGAGTATGCTTCTTATTGAGGATCCTAGTTGCAGCACATGAACTGGCTTCTTCAGGCCAAGCAGGATGGGCCCGATTGCATCAGCACCCCCAACTTCTTGAAGTAAGTTATACGCAATATTTCCTGCGCTTAGGTTTGGAAAAATCAATGTATTCACCTCTCCCTGGTCAACCAACTCCGAAAAAGGATAGCTATCCTTCATGATTTCTTTGTTAAACGCAACAATACCCTGAACCTCTCCGTCAACAATCAGGGAGGGATCGCGTTGTTTAACAATGCCCCTGGCATTTCTAACGGTGATGGCTTCAGGCGTATCACTGCTTCCAAAGTTTGAATAACTTAGCATGGCTATCCGCGGTGTTATTCCAAGACTGCGCACTTCCTTAGCTACAAGCATGGTGATGTCTGCAAGCTCCTCTGCAGTCGGATTGAAGTTCACCGTAGTGTCTGCGAGAAATATTGGCCCCCTGTTGGTAAGCATGATATACATGCCTGCAATTTTCTTTACGCCTTCTTCGGTTCCGATGATTTGGATAGCAGGCCTGATGGTGTCAGGATAGTTTCTGCTCAATCCAGAAATCATGGCATCTGCATCACCGGTTTCTACCATCATGCAACCATAGTGGTTTCGGTCTTTCATCAGTTTTGCCACCTCGTGTTTATTAACACCCCTTCGCTGTCTTTTTTTGAAGAATATTTCTCCATAAGCAATCCGCTTATCACTCATTTCATCACTCTTGGGATTGATGATTTCTATGCCATCAAGAACAATGCTGTTCTTTTCAGCCAGATCCATAATCACAGTAGGATTTCCGAGTAAGATTGGTTTTGCAATGCCTTCATCCAGCGCAATTTGTGCTGCTTTTAAAATCTTTGTATTCTCAGCATCTGCAAACACTACGCGTTTAGGATCTTTGCGGGCTTTGCTTCCCAATGCTCTTACCAATTGGTTATCGATGCCCAATCTTTTCTTCAGCTCAATCTCGTAAGCGTTCCAGTCAGTAATTGTTTTTTTCGCAACACCACTATCCATAGCAGCCTTTGCAACAGCTGGTGAGATAGCAGTAATCAGTCTAGGGTCCAATGGTTTTGGAATGATATAGTTTGCGCCAAATGAAATCGCCGATTCATTATATGCCATATTCACAATATCGGGTACTGCAGTTTTTGTCAATTCTGCCAATGCCTTTACAGCAGCCAACTTCATGGCTTCGTTGATGGTTGTAGCCCTAACGTCCAAGGCACCTCGAAATATATAAGGGAAACCCAGTACATTGTTTACCTGATTGGGATAGTCAGATCTCCCTGTTGCCATGATGATATCGTCGCGAACAGAAGTTGCATCTTCCCATGTGATTTCAGGATCTGGATTTGCCATTGCAAAAACAATCGGGCGATCGGCCATTGCTTTTACCATCTCCTTGCTCACCACATTGCCTTTGCTGAGACCGATGAACACATCTGCTCCCTTAAAGGCTTCAGCTAAACTTATTTCACTTCTGTCTACTGCAAATCTTTTTTTTCTGTCATCAAGATCCGTTCTCTTATTATGGATCAGTCCCTTTGAATCAAACATCCACACATTCTCTCTCTGTGCACCAAGGGCTTCATAGAGTGCGATACAGGCCATTGCTGCTGCACCTGCTCCATTGACAAGGATCCTGATGTCTTCAATTTTCTTTTCCTGAATTTCAAGTGCATTCAATAGTGCGGCTGAACTGATGATGGCTGTACCATGCTGGTCGTCGTGCATGACTGGGATATTCATCTCTTCCTTCAAACGTTTTTCGATATAAAAACATTCAGGCGATTTAATATCCTCTAAATTGATGCCACCAAAAGTGGGCTGCAATGCCTTTACAATCTGGACAAATTTTTCAGGATCTTTTTCATCGATTTCGATATCAAAGACATCGATATCTGCAAATATTTTGAATAGCACGCCCTTACCTTCCATTACAGGCTTGCTTGCTTCCGGACCTATATCGCCAAGTCCAAGTACAGCTGTACCATTGGTGATCACTGCCACAAGGTTTCCCTTCGCAGTATATTTATAAACATTTTCTATATCGTCATAAATCTCCATGCAAGGCTCCGCAACGCCAGGCGAATACGCCAAAGAAAGATCCCGCTGGGTCTTTGCTTCTTTTGTGGGAACCACCTCAATTTTACCTGGCCTTCCCTTGGCATGATATTCAAGGGCTTGCTCTTTTCTTAATTTTTTTTGCATATTTGGTTTGTGCTTTTCTGTGTCTGTGTTTGTAGGAAGTTGAGGTGTTGATTTGTTTAGTCGTTTAGTTGTTGATTTTTTATAGTATGTAGTAGAGCAATATTATATCCTAAACAAATCAACAAATCAACCTTTTATTCCCAACCACGCCATCATCCCCATCCCAATTTCAATTCCCTTTTCGTCAATGTCAAAGGTGGGGGTGTGTACGCCAGAGACAATTCCTCTTGATGCATTTGCCGTTCCCAGCCTGAAAAAACAACCAGGAATATGTTGTGAGTAAAATCCAAAATCTTCAGCACCCATACTCAATTCTGCTTCCTCAACATTTTCTGTTCCCATGTACTCTTCGGCTATGCCCCTGGCACTTGCACAAAGGGCAGGATCGTTGATAACCGCAGGGTATCCGAGGTCGATATTCAACTCAATTTCAGCGCCGGTAGATTTTGCGATGTGTTCGCAAATTTCTTTTATTCTGATATGTGCTTGTTTTCTCCATTGCTCGTCCATTGCCCGGAACGTACCCTTCATCTTCACTTCAGAAGGTATCACATTGGTGGTATGACCTCCCTCTATTGCGCATATAGAGAGCACGGTAGGATAGAAGGGGTTGCTATTTCGGCTAACTACCTGTTGCAAGGCAACTACAATTTGTGCGGCTGTGAGGATGGTGTCTGCGGTGAGGTATGGCTTTGCCGCATGGCCGCCTTTCCCTTTAATATTGATGTATAGCTCATCTGCACTGGCCATGACTTTACCAGGACGAAAACCTAACTTTCCAATCTCCTGTAATGGGTGCACATGCATGCCAAAAATTGAGGTTGGGGCTGGGTTTTCTAACACACCTTCTTTGATAAGCAGACTTGCTCCACCTGGATTTTTTTCCTCTCCAGGCTGAAATATTAATTTTATTGTACCGTCCCACTCATCTTTTAATTCACTTAGAATTCGCGCTGCGCCCAATAGGCATGATGTGTGTACGTCATGGCCACATGCATGCATTACTCCCGCAACAGTGGAAGCATAAGGAACATTATTTTCTTCCTGAATAGGCAACGCATCCATGTCGGCCCTGAGTGCAATCACTCGATCAGAGGGTCTACCTTTTAAGATTGCAATAACACCGGTCTCGGCCATTATCGAAAAGGGAATCCCTAGCTGGGTAAGATGAGCTTGAACATACTTGGATGTGTTAAACTCTTTATAGCTTAGTTCAGGATGCGCATGAAGATGTCTTCTTATGGCACGGTACTCTTCAAAGTAACTTCTCGACAGCGCTTGAATTTTTTCCGTTAGCATGATTTCAGTATTAAAAATTTTCGATCTCTGTTTTTTCGCTTTTTACTTCTACCGATGAAGGTATCACCATTATGGTCTCTCCAAATAATGCTATCAGCAGCTTCTTCATTTCCTCTGCCTCTTTTTCTGTTCGGTAGTTTCCAAGCAGCACCCTGAAGTTGGGCGACTGATAAAACATATATGATTTTTGATCTGCAAAGTTTTTTACCAATTTGGTTTTAGCTTCAATGGCAATGTCGCGCTTATTTGTGCTGATCACAAGAATTCTAAATCCTTGTTCAATGGAGACCCTCGATTTTAGGGCTTCCTTGTTAAGCTCAATTTGTTTATCTACCAATTTATCCAACCTTGGGTCTCGGGTTACATACTTGCTTTTTCCAAACTGCGCATGCGCATCGGTGATGCCTATTAAGAGTAAAGCCGCAATGAAAAAGGTTGGCTTATATCGCATATAATAAAGGCTTATTTCGATGCACTATTCTTGGTCTCGCCCGTGGCAAGACTTAAACTTCTTTCCACTTCCACAAGGACAAGGATCATTTCTTCCAACTTTTGGTCCCACCCTTACTGGCTCACTCTTCACTTGCACAGAAGGATCGTTGTATTTGTTTTCAGTGTTGATGAATTCAGGTGAATCAGAACCTGGCAGTTCATCTTTTCTGACCTTCATACTGCTCATGTCGGTTCTTCTCTCTTTTCCTTCTCTTAATGAAGCAGCACCTTGCTCAATAGGCAAGGAGGTGTGGCACAAGAAAGAAACGATGTCTTTGTTTACCTCAGCATCCATTGAAGAAAACAGTTCGAATGCGGATTGCTTATAAATAACCAAAGGGTCTTTCTGCTCATAGACTGCAGTTTGAACACTTTGTTTCAAATCGTCCATTGCCCTCAGGTGTTCTTTCCAAGTATCGTCGATGATCCCTAGCGTTATTGCTTTTTCCATGGAAGAAACTACTTCAACGCCTTTGGTGTTGACGGCCTTCTCGAGGTTCGTTAGCACATTGATAGATTTCTTTCCGTCGCTAAATGGAACAACAACATTCACGATATGATTGCCCTGGGTTAGACGAACATTTTGGAATACAGGCAGTGATTGCTTGGCAATTCCTTGTTTTCTTTTTGCATAATGCTCAATGGATTCCTTATACAATTCCTCCGTTAATTCATTTAAGTTGCCTTTCTCTAGGCGTTCCTTTGCAATGGCCGTATCTACACCAAGGTGCATGATTACATTCAATTTGAATTCATCATATTGATTGTTGCCCGCAAACTCTTGTAATATATTTGCTGATACGGAATAGAATGAATTGTCAAGGTCAAGAGCAAGTCTTTCTCCAAATAAAGCATGCTGACGTTTCGTGTAAACAACATTTCGTTGTTTATTCATCACATCATCATATTCGAGCAGGCGCTTCCTGATGCCAAAGTTATTTTCTTCAACTTTCTTTTGTGCACGCTCAATGCTCTTTGTAATCATGCTGTGCTGTATCACCTCACCTTCCTTGTAGCCCATCCTATCCATCAAAGAAGCAATCCTGTCACTTCCAAACATTCTCATCAAATCATCTTCCAGAGATACATAAAACTGTGAAGATCCTGGATCTCCTTGTCTTCCTGCTCTTCCGCGAAGCTGCCTGTCAACCCTTCTGCTTTCATGGCGCTCTGTTCCGATAATGGCAAGTCCGCCTGCTTCTTTTACACCAGCACCTAGCTTAATGTCTGTTCCACGTCCAGCCATGTTCGTAGCAATGGTTACACTGCCAGCAAGTCCAGCTTCTGCAATAACCTGGGCCTCACGCGCATGTTGCTTTGCGTTTAATACATTGTGTGGTATCTTTTTTTGTTGCAACATCCTGCCGAGCAATTCAGATACTTCAACAGAGGTCGTTCCAACAAGAACAGGCCTTCCTGCGTTACGAAGTATTTCAATTTCGTCGATAACCGCCTTAAATTTTTCTCTTTTGGTTTTGAAAACGAGATCTTCCTCGTCTTTTCTGACCATGTTCAAATTGGTCGGAATAGAAACCACGTCCAATTTGTAAATATTCCAAAGCTCTGCAGCTTCTGTTTCAGCCGTACCCGTCATGCCCGCAAGCTTATGGTACATCCTGAAGTAGTTTTGTAGGGTAACCGTTGCATAGGTTTGGCTTGCTGCCTCGATTTTCACATTCTCCTTTGCCTCTATTGCTTGGTGAAGGCCATCGCTATATCTTCTGCCCTCCATAATCCTACCGGTTTGCTCATCGACGATCTTTACCATGCCATCCATGACTACGTATTCAACATCTTTGTCAAACAATGTGTATGCCTTCAGCAATTGTTGGATGGTGTGTATCCTGTCTGCCTTTTGGGCATAATCTTGTAGCAGGGCCTCTTTGGTATTTATTTTTTCTTCTGCAGGCAATCCTGATTTTTCGATTTCAGCAATTGAAACGGCAAGATCCGGGATGATAAAGAAGTTGGGATCTTCTCCACCTTTGGTAATATGCTGTAGTCCCTTATCGGTGAGTTCTACCTGGTTGTTTTTTTCGTCAATGTGAAAGTATAGTTCCTCGTCAACCTCAGGCATATGTTTTTGCTGCTCAGCCAAATAAAAATTCTCTGCTTTTTGAAGCTTTACTTTAATGCCTGGTTCGCTGAGGTATTTTATGAGTGCAGTATTTTTTGGCAGTCCCCTGAATGACCTCATCAATTGCAGCCCACCGTCTTGTGGTCCATCCTTACCTTCAGCAATTAATTTCTTGGCCTCCTGTAAGGCCTTGATAACAATTTGTTTTTGTACTTCAATCAGCTCCTGAATTCTTGGTCTGTGTATATGAAAATGCTGATCATCTCCTCTTGGAACCGGACCAGAAATGATCAGTGGAGTTCGTGCATCATCAATCAATACACTATCCACCTCATCAACCATTGCGTAATGGTGATTGCGTTGAACCATCTCATCAGGAGAGTGTACCATATTGTCGCGCAGATAATCGAAGCCAAATTCATTGTTGGTGCCATAAGTAATGTCAGCCAAATAGGCCTTTCTTCTTGCATCGGAATTTGGTTGATGCTTGTCGATGCAGTCTACTGAAAGTCCAAGCCACTCAAACAATGTACCATTCCACTCCGAGTCACGCTTTGCGAGATAGTCGTTTACCGTAACAAGGTGAACTCCTTGGCCGGCAAGTGCATTCAAATAGGCTGGTAGGGTAGAGACCAATGTCTTTCCTTCCCCTGTTGCCATTTCTGATATCTTTCCTTGATGAAGGACAGTACCACCGATAAGCTGAACATCATAGTGTACCATGTTCCACCTTACCAAGCTGCCCGCTGCCATCCAGCTGGTTTTGAAAATGGATTGGCCACCTTTGATGGTGACGTATTCTTTTTTTATACTTAGCTCACGGTCTAATGTTGTTGCAGTTGAGATAAGTTCCTCATTCTCTTTGAATCTTCTGCCGGCTTCCTTTACAACAGCAAAAGCTTCAGGAAGAATCAAATCCAATATCTCCTCTATCTTTTCGTTGTGTGTTTTCTTTAGTTCGTCTATTTGCTTGTACAGGTCATCCCTGCCCAAAATATCCTCAGAAGGAAGTTGTTCTGCCTGTTCAGATAGGTTACTAATTTGGCTATCTACCTCAGTGAGGTGTTCTTTTATCCTGCCTCTGAACTCAAGGGTTTTTCCCCTCAACTCATCATTTGAGAGCGATTGATAAGCAGTAAAAAAGCCATTGATTTTTCCCACCAGGGGGGTAATCAGTTTAACATCTTTTTCAGACTTACTTCCTCCAAATAACCGGGATACAATATTGAACATGGATATATAGTTTCTAGGGGGTCAAAATTAGTTTATTTATCGTTAAGATATGTTCGGGAGGTTGAGGGAGTTGAGGGGGTTGAGGGAGTTGAGGGAAGATCAGAATTAAACCTCTCCAGCCTTCGGCTGGCAAGCTAAACCTCTCCCAACCTCTCTAAACCTTGTATTCCTGGTCCCTGAAGTATCTACACTCCGATTGTATTTGTCTACCTTTGGCATGCAATTTCTCCAACCTGACCATATGCCAAGAGTCCTTTTACTTCTTTTTTTAGTTCTTTTCAGTTCTTTTAGTGCTTTTTCACAAGGGGGCTATCAGGTAAGTGGACGCCTCATTGATACCCTTGGTAATCCCATTTCAAGGGCAACCGTCGGTGTTTATGTTGAGGGGCAAAAGGACACCTTAAAGGCGGTCTCGAACAATGTTGGATTTTTCCTAATTAAAGGAATTTCAGAAAGGCAATTCTTTCTGAATGTTTCAACCATTGGTTTGGGGGTGTTCAAAAAAATATACACAGTACCAACCGGAGAAGAGCTGCTTGAAATAGGGAATCTAATCCTCTATCCTGAATACAGCAGTTTAACAGAGATCCTCATCTCAACACCGCCAATTATTGTTAAAGAAGATACAGTTGAATACAAGGCAGACTCATTTCGGCTAAAGCCTAATGCAATGGTTGAAGATTTACTAAAGAAGATGCCTGGTATTGAAGTAGATAATCAGGGCAATATTACCGCACAGGGTAAAACAGTGAGTAGGGTTAGGGTGAATGGAAAGGATTTTTTTAGTGGAGATCCTAAGGCTGCAACGCAGCAGCTCTCTGCTGACATGATTGATAAAGTTCAGGTGATTGATGACTATGGCGATTTAGCCAATGCTTCAGGTATCAAAGATGGGGAACCGGAAAAAATCATAAACCTACAATTGAAAAAAGACAGGAATCGCGGAGTATTCAGCAGGTCTGTGGTTGGGGGGGGCTCTAATGAACGCTATCAGGCTACCACCAATCTAAATGTTTTTAATAACGAAAAGCAGCTATCAATTTTTGGCGGTGCAAACAACAACAATACCAGCACATTTAATGTTGATGGTGCAGTAGCTTCCTCTGGTGGTGCCAATACTGGCGGCAGAGGCTTTCAAGTGAGGATTGGTGGGAACAATCAAGGTGGAATCGGAGGTGAGGAAGGGTTAAGAACCAGCAATGCAATAGGGCTGAATTTCAGAAATGACTTTAAGGAAAAAAAGGGATCTGTATACGGCAACTACAGTTACTCAACACGCAAGACAGATGTTCAACGCGATGTGGCATCTCAAAACTTTTTTCAAAACACAAAGTTTCTAAATCACCAAGTCACAACATCACTAGATCAATCAAATCGCCACCGCGCTTCATTGAATTTTGAATGGAATATCGACTCTTTCAACTACATCAAGTTTGTGCCTGAATTAAATGCTAGGGTTTCTGATAACCAATCAATTTCTGCTTTTGATTATATCCTCAACGATCTTGATACTTCAAGTCTAGGTATCAATAATGATCATTCATTGTCTAATAATCCTAGCTTGTCAGGTAATCTTATTTATAACCGGAAGTTTAGAAAAAGGGGTAGAAACTTTTCAATGAACATCAACGGAGGTTATAATACTACAGATGGACAAAGCAATAAGCTTAATAACACAACTTCATTTCTGCCTTTTCTATTGTTGGATTCACTCTATCAATATGTGATGACCGACAATCGCTCTGATAACATTTCTGTTCGATTTAATTATTCCGAGCCGATCATGAAGGATAGGTACTTGGATCTGATCTACCAGTACGGGCAAACCAATTCGACTAATGACAGAGCTACCTATCTGATCAATAGCTCCGGCGTTCGGGAATTCTCTGATGTGTTGAGTAATGCGTTTGAAACCGATTTCTTTAATCAGCGAATGGGGGCCAATATCAGGACTATAAAAAAGAAATACAATTACACGCTGGGTGTAAGTGCACAACCGGTTAATCAACAAGGGTATTCAATTACCAGAGACAGTGCCTATGCGCCAATAAAGCGACTCAATCTCTTGCCCTCAGCCAATTTTGCTTATAATTTTACAAGAAACAAAACGCTTAGGTTCTTTTATAATGGTAACGCAAAGCAGCCATCTTTCACCCAACTTCAGCCAGTCAAAGATGTCTCAAACCCACAGTATCAAGTTCAAGGTAACCCACTCCTTAAGCCTGAGCAGGCACATGTGTTTAGCATGTCGTTTAATAACTTGAATTTTTTAACGGGACAAACATTTTTCCTGGGTGCAAATTATAATTTAACACAGAATCAGATCGTAAACAACACCACTCGATTAGACAATTCGGGAAGTCAGCTAACTACATACACCAATGTCAATGGTAATTATACCGCAAGTGGTTTTTATAATTTCAGTAAGCCTTGGAATAACCGCACTTATATTTTATCGCTTAATGGTACTGCGGTTTTTAACAACAATATTTCTTTAATTGATGGTCAACAAAACGAGGGGAGAAACCTGTTGGTTTCTCAGGGTGCGAAGTTTGAATACAATCTAAAAGAGTGGCTTGAAATAGATCTCGGGGGTAGGTATGGGTTGAATAGTGTCAGGTACACACTACCCGGGCAGCAGAATATCAATTATGGCAGCTGGGTGATTACCAACAATACAAGAATAGATATTCCAGGTGGATGGGTATTCAGACATGATCTTGAATACATTCTGAATCGGGGGCTGTCGAGCAGTGTGAATCAGAACATCCTGTTGCTGAATGCCTCATTTGAGAAGACGATCTTAAAGAAAAAGAATGGTATACTCAGATTATCTGGTTTTGATATCCTGAATCAAAATAAAAGTATTGCAAGAACAATCAATGGTAATAATATTATTGATACCCGGGTAAATCGACTGACACAGTATTTTCTCCTAACTTTTATTTACCGCTTTAATAAGTTTAATGGTCTGCAAAAATCTGGTGGTGGTCAACAGATCATGAGGTAGTTAGCTTTCCGTGCAGTGAAATCCCAAAGTTGACAGTGAATTAAGTTTTTTAAAGCTAATTATCCCAAATTCCTTTTTTGATATCTGTCATCTGAAATAGGCATGTTCAGTGTATTTGGTATTATGTCATTTACCAAAGCGGTTAATTGGGGGCATGTAATTCTCTTTTTCCAATTGTATAGCAACAATCATCATGTATTTACGTTGAAGTCATTTTTCTTCAATTGTGCTGGCACTAATTTCGCGATGTATCAAAGGTTAAGAGCTAATCCTTATGAAAATCCAAATCCAATTCCTATTGAAAAACCATTTTTTCCCTTATTCTTTGATTCTAGTGAGTTTATTGAACAGGATGCTTGCATGAAGGGATACGTTTATCTTAATCGATTAGTTAAGTATTATGATTTAAGCCTTATTTTTATTGTGATTAATAACAAATGGACTCAATCACACATATTGTACTAGGGGCCTGTATAGGCGAAATTATACTTGATAAGAATGCAGGCAGAAAAGCAATCCTTTGGGGGGCATTAGCGCAAAGTGTACCTGATATCGATTTCATTGCAGGTTTGTGGATGCCGGTCTCTACGGAGCTAATTGCACACCGTGGTATAACCCATTCTTTCATTTTTGTTGGCTTTATCAGTTTTTTTCTTGCGTTAGTTGCTGCACGTTGGCATAAGGCAGAGCCTATTTCTTTGCGAAAATGGTTTTTCTTTTTTGCGATAGAAATGCTTTGTCATCTTTTTCTGGATGCAATGAACAACTATGGAATAGGATGGTTTGAGCCATTTTCATCAGTTCGCTTTTCTTTTAATGTGATCTATGTTGCCGATCCTTTATTTACAATTCTGCCACTCATAGGGTTTGCCTTTTTGCTTTTTTTAAAAAATGATCATAAGCATCGCTTAAGGTGGGCTAGGGCTTCCTTAGCCATTGCCTCTGTATATTTGGTTTTTGCGCTGATCAATAAATTCAATATCGATAAAGTGGTGAGGCCTTATGCAACGGACTCAAGAGGAACTAAATTCAACTACCTCACTACACCAACCTTATTAAATAACTTTTTGTGGTTTGTTGTGATCGAAGACAGCACTGGTTACAATATTGGATATCGCTCGATCTTTGATGAAAAGAAGACCCTCGATTTGCACCATATTGCCAAAAACGAAAACCTCCTTGAGCCAATTCATGACCACAAGGAGGTAATGGAGCTTAAGCAATTTTCGCAGGGCTTTTACACCCTCGAGCAGCAGGGCGATACCCTCGTGTTTAATGATCTTCGATTTGGACAAACTGACGGGTGGCGAAATCCCCAAAGCAGATTTGCCTTTCATTATTACCTATCTCACCCCAACGATAATGAACTTGTTGTTCAACGAGGTCGATTTGCAGGATTTGATCTTGAATCTGCTGCCATGATGTGGAGGCGCATTCAAGGAACAGATTTTTAGTGCTGATTTATTCAAAAAAAATCCTGGTCCATCATTGAACCAGGATTGTAGCAATAATTTCTTGCCTAGTATGAAATATTATATCCCCATTCTTTTCTTAAGGTTCTGATCAATGGCATCCAAAAACTCTTCTGTATAGAGATAATGCGCTCCATGGCTCACTTTATTTCCGTGAATACATACCGCAAGGTCCTTCGTCATTTTTCCTTCTTCAACAGTTGCTATACATACGGCCTCTAGTGCGTTTGCAAAATCAATCAGTTCATTGTTCTGATCAAGTTTACCCCTGAATGCTAATCCCCTCGTCCAAGCAAAAATTGATGCAATTGGGTTTGTACTTGTTGGTTTGCCTTTTTGGTGATCGCGGTAATGGCGGGTTACTGTTCCATGTGCAGCTTCTGATTCCATGGTGTTGCCATCGGGCGTTACCAGTACTGAAGTCATTAGCCCAAGTGAACCAAATCCCTGCGCCACCGTATCGCTTTGAACGTCGCCATCATAGTTTTTACAAGCCCAAACAAAATTTCCATTCCATTTGAGTGCACTAGCTACCATGTCGTCAATCAATCTATGCTCGTAAGTAATGCCTACTGCTTCATAGGCTGCCTTAAATTCATTTTCAAATATCTCTTCAAAGATGTCCTTGAATCGACCATCATATTTTTTAAGAATAGTGTTTTTTGTGCTCATGTACAAAGGCCATTTCTTTTGCAGGGCCATATTAAAGCAACTTCTTGCAAAACCCATAATACTCTCATCGGTATTGTACATACTAAGCGCAACGCCGGCACCTTTGTATTGATATACTTCATGCTCAATTACTTGACCGTCTTCTCCTTCAAATTTTATGGTAAGCTTTCCCTTTCCAGGAACAACAAAGTCTGTTGCGCGGTATTGATCACCAAAGGCATGGCGACCAACGATAATTGGACTATCCCAATTGCTTACTAGCCTTGGTATATTTTTAATCACGATGGGTTCACGAAAAACAGTACCATCAAGGATATTCCTGATGGTACCGTTAGGGCTCTTCCACATCTGCTTAAGGTTAAATTCTTTTACCCTTGCCTCATCAGGTGTGATGGTTGCACACTTGATTCCTACTCCATATTGCTTAATGGCATGTGCAGAATCAATTGTTACTTGATCATTGGTTTCATCTCTATATTCTATGCCCAAATCAAAATATTTGATTTCTAAATCGAGATAGGGTAGAATAAGCTTGTCTTTGATGAATTTCCAAATAATCCTTGTCATCTCATCGCCATCGAGTTCAACTACTGGGTTGTGCACTTTTATCTTTCCTGCCATAATTTATTGTTTTACAGCCGCAAGTTACTAAGTCGCACCCAATTTAACAATCGTTAATTAGAGTTTTATGCCTCTATGTGTTGAACATCTTTGACCGGAGCAGAGTGTTTTTCTGCAATCTCACGAAGTTTATCAGTAGCAATATATTTAAAATGTTTTGCCCTAAAACGAATAAGCTGTTCTTGGTCAAAATCTGCAAGAATTCTGGAAACCTGCTCTTTGGTAGTACCTGCTAAGTCGGCCATCTCCTGACGGTCTACATGTACACGAATTCCCATACTGGTCTGTTTGTAGTTATAGGTTTCTGCAAGATGAACGAGGATGCCAGCTACTTTTTCGCGCACTGTCTGTTGTGCAATTTGAAGGAGTTTTACTTCTGTGCTGCGGATTTCACGCAGGAAAATCTTTCTAATTTCTTCTTGGAGCAGTTCGTTCTTTTGTACAAGGTTTTTGAAAAAGCCTAATTCTATGAAGCATACCCTGCTGTCTTCAACAGCAGTTGCAGTATATGGCTGAAGTCCAGTATAACTTAAAAATCTATGACCCATTGTGTGGCTAGGACCAATTAACCTGAGAATGAAAGGCCTTTCTGTTTCTGCATTCATTTCCAGTTTGATTACACCAGATTGAATAAAGTAAATTCCACTAATCTCATCTCCTTCCCTGAAAATCATTTCCCCTTTTTTAAATTCGTAGTGATGTTTGTAAGGTTTGTATACATGATCGTCTTGGCCGAACGATTTAAGCATGATACAATTTTTAACAGTGCAGGTTTGGCAGTAAGAAGTAATCCTTGTCATGGTGATAGGTTTTATTGTTATTTATTAATTATGTTAACATACCAATCAGTTTTTAACGTGTATAAAGGTTTCAGTTTTCGTTCATGGTAAAAATGACATTAATTGTCTTTTTAAGTGATTTCTATCATCTTTTTCTCCTGTTTATGTGTATTGCATGTGGATTACCAAGATCTCAGTAAGTTTCATTCATAAAACAAGCGATTATTTTTATTCACCACATAATAGCTGCTAAATATCCCAAGACGCTATGTTCTCAATATGACTTTATTGGCTGGATCAATTTTTCCTGTAGCTTTTACATCAATGGATATGGCTGTCCCAACCCAAGCACATTAAACAAAGGTTAGTCAGGATTAGAAAGCTATTGTCGTGTTGTTGATATCACCCAATTTATTGATAATGAAGTTGAAAGTATGTTGTGATGATGAGGGATTCTTTTGGTATTTTTTACCTTTTATTTTATTGATAATCAAAATTATACAAGATTGAAATAGATTTATATTTCTGCTAGTTAACCTCTTTTAACCCGTTTTCGGTGAACACCTGGCCCGCAACCTGGCTGGAATTTAGAGCCTCCAAACGCCTTATTTTAAGTAACTTTATTGTCAATTCTGAATATGAATATTGCACCAGTTTTACATAAAGCACCGCTGAAGTCATTTGATGAAAAAATGAATGATTTGAATTATTGGTTAGCACAACCCTTGGTAAAAAGGCTTGAAGCAGTGACATTTTTAATATCTCAAACAGTAGATCTTAAAACTGCCAGAATGGATAAAACGCATGTAGTAAGAAGAAAACTGAAAGCATGACATTGGCCCAAGATTTTTAAGACTTTGTTAAACTCCTTAATAAACACCATATCGATTATATGGTGGTTGGCGGATATGCATTGGCATTTCACGGCAAACCTTGACATACGGGTGATTTAGGTATTTGGATTAATAGTTCAGAAACAAATGCTGAAAAATTATTATTTGCTTTAAAGGAATTTGGCTTAGCAAGTTTAGGTTTAACAAAATCTGATTTTATGCAAGAGGGGTATGTTACACAAATAGGATACCAGCCACTTAGAATTGATATTTTGAATACAATTGATGGCGTGAAATTTGAGGATGCTTTTCCAAACAAATTATTTGTAGATGTGAATGGGATTGAAGTGAAGTATATTGGGTTAAAAGAATTTATAGAAAACAAAATTGCATCCTGCCGAAGTCAGGATATAGCTGACTTGCAAGAGATTAAGAAATTGAATAAATAACTTATCACTCCAATTTTCCTTCTAAAAAACAAAAAACCTGGCAATATCAGATCCTAAACAAAAAGGGTCCATGAATTTTACCTCATAAACTCTTGAAAACTTTTGCCTTTCGACTGTGGGCCCACCTTGGCATGATCCTGTCCCGATAACTATCGGGACTCTGATTATGAGTGAGGTTTAGCTGAAAGACTCGATTGGTTTAAATGGACAACTAAAACTTTATTGCAGCTCCAATATTGATGACATAGTCCGAGAAGGCTGCATCCCCTTTGTGGTATACTCCCGTTTTCTGAGTTCTTATTTTATCTGGTATGCTTTGTGTTCTATTGCGTTGTAGA
Organism: Chitinophagaceae bacterium; assembly: GCA_044353505.1. Lineage (GTDB taxonomy): Bacteria > Bacteroidota > Bacteroidia > Chitinophagales > Chitinophagaceae > Pollutibacter. The sequence goes on from JBILBU010000011.1 coordinate 44,777, forward strand.
GCAACAGGGAGGTTGATAAAGTAGGATACTTTGTTGTTTGTGTATGTTATTCCGGGCTCAAGAGCTACTACATAACCCGGTCTTCTGAAACCATTGTTCCCGCCGATTAAATCTGTTGGAGGTATCCCATCTTTTCTTATGGCTAGGTTCGTTGTGAAATGTTTTGTCATGTAACTTAATCCCACTCTATACATGTATTGGTCTGATACGCTCATCACATTACTCCCATAGGCAATACTGGTTGCAGTAGGAGTTCCTCCACGTGATGTTAAAACGCCATTTTGCTCTCTGGGATTGGACAAATAAAAGACATTGCTGTATATTGAAAACTTATGGGTGAAAGCATAAAATCCATTCATCTCAAAACTTATTCCGGTGCCGCCATCACCAAGTTGAATAGATTGGTCAACAGGCCCTAAATTTCTTGTAGTATCATCCTTGATGAAATAGTCCACGTATCGATAGTCGCCGGTTGGCAATTTGAGTCCTAGTCCAATTTGGGCATTCCACCTGTGCATCTTCCTTGGGTCTCGTAACCATGCATAGCCAGCAATACGAATATCTCCGATTCCAAAGGAATGTGTGGAGTGGCGTGCACTTGCTCCAGCAGCATTGCCACCGTGCTCATAAAGTGAGGAACGGGCATTGCTGATTATCGGAAGATTTAATCCAATCGAAAATATGTTGCCAATCTTCTTTTGAATAAAAAAATCTGTGCTGAAGCTATAGTTAATTACATCTGTCTTGTTTTCAACTCTTTCTTTCTGCTCAACAAGACCCACAAAATGCTTGTATGATTTAAAATAGCGTGTATTAATCGTAAGCGACCAAGAAGAGGTGTCAATTGCCTCATGATTATTCATGCAGAGTTCACCGCCAAGTCCACGTATAGCCACACAGCCCTGCGCATGTAAATTATTGCTCCATAAAGAGCCAACTGCCAATTGTATTATGAGATAATATAATACTCGCATGATCATTCTATTGGGTCACAAGATAAATAACTTTCCCCTTATTTTTATTGTTTTATGACTTTTTGATGGATGACATGCATATTTGTGATGAAAGGTCCCAGGCATAACGGCCTCTACTTCCTTCGTACAGCATTACGTAGTGAGTTTTGATTTCAATGAGGGCTGGAAACCAAATTGCGCCACCATCCTCTTCGCCCTTGGCACCTATTCCAAAGATTGGATTGCCCGGATGTTTTTCCCATGTGATCAGATCCTTGGATTTGGCTATCCCAAAATAATCAGGTTGATCGTTTAAGTCTGGGCTACCTCCGCAAATCATCAAGAATTCATCATGCTCTTTGTAAATTCTTGCGGTGGAAACATATTTATCCCAACCTGTTGCTGCGCCACTAAGTACAGGAGCTTCGTTGATGGGCTCGAAATGTATACCATCGGTAGACATTGATAAATAGAATCCTTTATACCCTTCACCTGAATCATTCTGATAGATCATATAAATGTTTCCTTCTGATACTGCAACACTAGGGGCCCTTCCAGTAAATACCTTTCCGTATTTTTCAAAATGTACACCATCGTCGCTAATCGCCAATCCAACTGAATCCTTGCCAGCACCAATAGCCGAATAGTATAGAAATACCTTATCGTTGAATACAACCGCTGCTGGGTCTAGCACATCGTTGGCATCAAAGCTGCCTTTTTCGCCTACATCCACTATATAATTGTCCGTTAACTCAAGCAATTCAATATGATCTGCAGATATTTTCTTTATTCCAGCAACAGCCAACCGGTCGTGACGATCTGGATTTCCAGGCGTTATCCCATTCCCTCTATAGTATACCAGTGTCTGTTCTTTAAATGAGATGATTGCAGGATTGGCTGTCCAGTATTTTTTCCAAAGCTTTGTGCCTGCAGGAATCACAGGATTGTGTGCCGTGTTGTGTTTCCACAAACGCAGATTGCTTTGGTAATTGTTCGAAAATAAATTCCAGAAAGATGATGTTTTGTCATGATTACCAGCGGCTGATCCATTCGGGGTGCCCAGTAGATCGTTGTTAATAAGTAGGGGAGATGCCGTGAGGAAAGATAGTTTTTTCAGAAAGCTGCTGCGTTTCATGGGCTTGATTAATCGATTTGAAAATTTCTCTTCAAATTATTGCAAATTTGGCTAGTTGCCCACTTAAATAAGGCGATTTTGTTTTAAGTAGGTTAATTATTACTTTTGCCCTCCACTTAATTGTTTTGGCGAGGTAGCTCAGGTGGTTAGAGCGTCGGATTCATATCCGCCGCGGCGGACACGGGTTCAAAGGAAAGAGAAAAAAATTAGGCGAGGTAGCTCAGGTGGTTAGAGCGTCGGATTCATAACCCGAAGGTCTCGGGTTCAACTCCCGATCTCGCTACACTGTTATTCTCAAGAATAATTTATGAATTCAAAAAGTTGGCTTTAATGGCCGACTTTTTTGAGTTTAAAGAACTTCCCACAAACGTAATTATTTAATAGAAATTATTTAGGGCTAACAATATAAAACACAGTATCAATAAAATAGAGCATACCATTTTGTGTTAGTACATTTTCGTCATGAAGATCTTCTAGAATTAAACCAAGTTCCTCATTATAGTAATCATGGTTTTTTTTATTAATAAAGCCATTGTTTTCTAAAAAGGCTTTTACGATATTTAAATCTGTTTTTTCATTTGCTTTTACAAATGGCTTCTCAACTACGGCATACATAACATCTAAATCTTTGTAAAAACCTAATAGTTGATATGCTGTATCTGGAAAAAATAAATTGTTAAGTAAGAGGTTCTGAAAATAATCAACCCAACTAACGTAATAAATTGAATCATTTAATTTTAAAACACTTGTACCATCTTTTAAGTATACCTTTTGTTCGGCACCTTGTGATAGGTATAAATCAATATTGATATTTTCTACCCAAAGGTTATTGTCTTCTGCAAATTGAATTAGGATCTTTGTTTCTTCTTCTTTGTGCTGCTGTTGGACTTTAACCATTGAGCTTGTTCCTTGGCTTCCTTTAAGGTAACTGCAGGTTGTTTGGATAAGATGATGGTGCTTAACTTGGCTCTTTCCAGAAAGGATATCTTGTATGTCATCTCTCATGCAGAATTTAGTTATACAAAGTTAATCAATTATTTCAATCACTTTGTTGATGCACCTTTCTTGATAAAACACACATTTGATTATGATCAAAATCACTGATTTTAAGCATTTTAAACACTCCCGCCAATTTTTAAAATTTCCTTAAATCTTTCCATATAGGGGTAAAAGGTGGTAAAATGTTGGCTACGGATAGAAGATCTCAATCAACGCCTTTATTTAGCTAGTCTGAGCCATAAAATCATTTCAACCTTATGGATTCCTAGATTTAATGTACTAAGTCTCTCCTTTTTTTGGAAAAACAGAAGTTCTACCTGTCATATCATTTTTCCGTTATGTTTATAAAACCAAATGAAGAGGGTTGTGTTAATTATTTTTGACTTTTCATACTTTTTTGTTGTGGAACTCAGTATCTATATCGAGAAAAACCCACTCAATGCTTATTTTCATGCGTTCCTTGGGGGATTTTAATGATAATTGTCAATAACTTAAACTTGTTATAATGTCTTTTTGAAATAGTTTAGCCCAAAATTAATTAACCATGAGAATCATTTCTACTCACCGAGCATGGCCCGGACTAATGTCCTTCATGCTGATGCTAGCGCTTCTTTTCAGTTCAGTTTCGCAAACAGTTGCGTCTACTGTATCTGAAATGAACTCTAGATCACTCGACAAGATTATTAAAGGCCGCATCACTGATGCTACTGGAGCAGGTCTTTCTGGAGCTAGCATCTCAATCAAGGGATTGTCGGTCTCTTCACTTTCAGACGCTTCTGGTAATTATTCAATTTCTGTTCCTAATGACAATTCTGTTCTCGTGATATCCTTTGTTGGGTACGAAGACCAACAGGTAGTCGTTGGAAGCAGAACTGCAATTAACTTCACCCTTCAATCTGCTAACTCAGAGCTCACACAAGTGGTGGTAGTTGGTTACGGAACACAGCGCAAAAAGGATGTAACTGGAGCAGTAAAAACTGTAACTTCTGAGCAATTCAACAAAGGTATCATCAACGCCCCCCAACAACTCCTTCAAGGTAAAGTAGCGGGCGTAAATGTAACATCTGCAAGTGGTGAGCCTGGTGGTGCTCAAGGAATCACTATTCGTGGCCCAGGGGGATTAAGAACCGGAAGTACACCATTGTTTGTTGTAGATGGATTACCTCTTGATAACTCAAGCACTGGTGGTGGAGACCCTCTCAACTTTATTAACCCTGCCGACATTGAATCGATGGACGTGCTTAAAGATGCATCAGCAACTGCAATCTATGGAGCCCGAGGTGCAAATGGCGTAATCCTGATCACAACTAAGAAAGGTAAAGCGGGTGTCTCTACCATGAATTACAGCTCAAGCATTGCAGTTTCTGAACTCTCTAGAGCTTTGCCAGTTTTTTCCGGTGACGAATTCAGGAAGGAAGTAGCAGCACTTGGAGGTGACCCACTTGATGACAGAGGAGCAAATACCGACTGGCAGAAAGTAATCAGCCGTACTGCATATACTCAAAATCATAACCTTACAATGAGCGGTGGAGCTGATAAGCTGACCTACTTCGCTTCTTTTGGTCTTCAAAAGCAACAGGGTATTATCAAAACAAATGATCTTGATAGATATTCAGGAAGATTTAACGCAACACAAAAGTTCTTAAACGATCGTCTGATTGTAGATGTTAATTTAAGTGCAAACAGCACCAAAAACCAAAGGCCAAATATTCGTGCCGCTATTGGTGATGCGCTCAGCAATAACCCAACTTTCCCCGAATATGATGAAGATGGTGAGATCGCGGCATATCAGGTCTTCAATAACCCGCTACTGACATTTAAAAATGATAAGGATATTACAACCATCAATAGGGTAATTGGAAGTATTTCTCCTACACTCAGGATTTTTAAGGGGTTGAACTACAAAATGAATTTAGGAGTTGATAATTCAACTTCAACACGTGATTATCAATCATTGCCAAACCTTATTCCTCAGAGCTATGGATCGTTTTCAACAACGAATGCAATCAATAGAAACACGCTAATAGAAAACTACCTGACTTATAATTTTGATATCAAGGATCATAGGATATCAGCATTGGCAGGCCACTCGTTTCAGGAAATATTTGTTCAAGGACGTTCTTGGAGTATCAATAGATTTCCAATAACTCCGGTTGAACCATTGTACAATCCTTCTATTGGTCAGGAATTGACGCTGGCCAACAATAAGCCAAGCGGTTATGCTGTGAATAATGAACTGCAGTCATTCTTCTCCCGTGTTAATTATTCATTTAAAGATAAGTACTTGGCTACTGCAAACTTCCGTATGGATGGTTCATCTAAGTTTGGAGCAAACAATAAATATGGTTACTTCCCTTCATTCTCCCTTGGTTGGAGAATCACTGAAGAGAAGTTCATGAAGAACAGCCCTTTCAGTAACCTCAAACTTCGTGCAGGATGGGGACAAACAGGTAATCAGGAAATTCCTTCAAAAATTACCCAGGCACTATACACTGCAACCGTATCTGGTTCAGCAAGTTATCCTCTTGATAACACCACAACATACCCTGCCGGTATCACTTACGCAAGGTTGGCTAATCCTGATATTCAGTGGGAGGTTTCCACACAAACAAATATTGGGTTAGATTTTGGATTTTTCAATGGGGCAATCTCTGGTTCAGTTGATTATTTCAGAAAGGTATCAAACAACATTCTACTTGAAGTTGTTCCAGCTGACCCAATTCAGCCTGCGAGCAGTGTATGGACTAATGTGAAGGACATGACTATCGTGAATAGTGGGGTAGAACTTGATCTTCAGTATAAGAAAACCACTGCATCGGGATTGAGGTACAGTTTTGGTGGTAATATTTCGTTCCTTGATAATATCGTAAAAAATTCTCCATATTCTGTTATCCCTTCTGGTGGTGCTTCTGGACCGGGCTTGAGTAATGCAACGATTAACGGATACATCAGTGATCAACCAATCGGAACGTTCTTATTGAGAGAGTGGACGGGCATCGACGCCCAAGGTATCAGTACTTTCAAAGATGCTAATGGTGATGGTCAAATCAACGACAAAGATAGGGTGCCGATGGGGTACGCACTTCCAAATGTGCTCTATGCCTTCTTCGGGAGCTTTGACTACAAAGGATTTGACATGGTTGTGAACTTCAACGGCGTATCAGGAAATAAAATTTACGATAATACCGCAAATGCAAACTTTTACAAATTAAGGTTATCTAAAGGGGTGAATACCACTGCAGAAGCACTTTCAACTCCAGGGGAGGCTCTTACAAACTCAGCTCCAGTTTCTTCAAGATATCTTAAAGACGGGGCATTTCTTCGTTTGAACAACCTTGCTATTGGATACAGTATCAATACACGTTCATCAGCTATCGGAAAATGGATCTCTGGTTTGAGGTTTTCTGTAACAGGCCAAAATCTCTTTGTTGCTACCAAGTACGATGGATATGATCCTGAAGTAAATACCGACACCCAAATCAATGGTATTACTTCCTATGGGGTTGATATGCTAAGCTACCCTAAGGCCAGGTCGATCATCTTTGGTTTAAACTTAACTTTCTAAATCTAGAAATATGAAAAATAGAATACTATTACTACTTGCTTTTTTTGCAAGTACAGTGCTCACAGAGAGTTGTACAAAACTCCAGGAAAAAGTGTTGGATGAAGCATCTGTATCGGGTCTTACCGACCAACAGATTGCTGATGGCACCATTGCACCTGTATACGCACTTCTGGCTCAGCTTCATGAACACACGCGCTATTTTACTCTACAAGAAATCACCACCGACGAAGCAATACTTCCTTACCGTGGGGGTACTGACTGGGGGGATAATAATAAATTTATTGACCTTCACCGTCACGCAACCACACCTGAGAATGTTGCAGTGAGAGACGTTTGGAATCCATTAACACAAAGTCTTTCTCGCGCGGTATCTGCCATCAGCCAGCTGACAAACAGTACTGATCCAAATGCACCAAAATACCTTGCAGAGGCAAAAGGTATGTATGCCTATTACAACATGGTCATTTTGGATCTTTGGGGTATTGTATTTAAAAAAGAAGATCCGGGTGCAGCCTCTACAATTCTGCGTGGAGCTGAGGCCGTTGCTTATATCGAGCAGATCTTTCTTGAGGCAGAACCTTTGTTGGATAACACAACGGGTCCTGGTCGCATCACCAAAGCTGGTATATGGGGTTTATTGGCAAGGTTGCACCTGAATGCAGCGGTTTATCGCGATAGATATGCAAGCACGTTTACGTTCGACAATGCTGACATGGACAAAGTGATTGATTATACCAACAGAATCATCTCTTCAAGCCAGTTTGTCTTAGCAACTGATTACTGGTCTGTATTCAACAGTGACAATCACACCAATAAAGAATTGATTTTTGCCGTAGATCAAAGGGCTGAGTTGAATGGACATAACCGTCTGGCTTACTTCTCGCTTTCTGGAGATCAAAGACCACTTGCTGCATTTCCTGGTGCAAATGGAACTGACGGACCTGCTATCACTCCTGAATTCTATCAGTCATGGGTTAGTGCCTACTCTCCTGCAGATCCGGCTGATGCTGACCCTCGTTTTCATAAGCAAAATGTATTCATTGACCCAAGTACAGATGAGGCTTGCGTTGATCCTGCAACCTATAGGCTAAATAGGGGTATATTAAGGGGTCAACAGTATGGTTTAAAATTTGTAAATGGTGCGTTCGTTTCATGTGGAGCTGGAAAGTTTAGAGTAAGTAAGTTGTACAATGCCAACAAATCTCGTCCATTAGTTCCTGTAATTCATACTGAGCTTGTGAATTACACGCCGACTGGAAGTGATTACAGTTCCGGATACCGCGTGTTGAAATATGAATTCAGTCAAAAGTCTGCAAGTGGTAGAAATTTTGGTGATGTTGATTTCTCTATTGTCCGTCTGGCAGATGTTTATATGATGCGTGCTGAAGCAAAGCTCCGCAAGGGTGATGCATCTGGGGCACTTGCAGATGTTAACACTGTAAGAAATGCAAGAACAGCAAATATTCCATCATCTTCACTGAATTCCATTACCCTGGATATTTTATTCAGAGAAAGAGGATTTGAGCTCTATTGGGAATACCTAAGAAGAACTGACATGATTCGTTTCGGTAAATTCGAAGGTACTTGGGCTGAGAAATCAAGCACCGATAAAAATAAGCGTGTGTTTCCAATTCCTCAAAGCGCTATCGATGGTTCATCTAATATACCAGGTTACTTAGTTCAAAATGATGGGTATTAATTAAATCTAATTGAATAATTAAAAAAGGCAGATGGAATCCCATCTGCCTTTTTTAATTATTTACCTTACTTGTACTAATGAGCTATCTGCTGATCCTAGGATATTTTTTATTTCCTTTAGTGTAATACCAAATGATTCTGTTCATCTGGTCATCCTTTCCGCCATCAACCTGGTTAAATAATTCGTTCTCTGATAACTCTGCCATCTTTTTTTCTCTACCCCTTAATGAACTCATTGGCTTGTTCATCTGATCAAGTGGGATATTGTTTTGAATGGTTGTAAACCTTTTGTTGTTGTGCTCAGCTTGGAAACAGTCTGTCATGATTCGTGACGTTGCATCCATGATATTCATCGGAGGGATTCCTAAAATTTGCTCGATTGTTCTTAGCATGGAAATCTGATTATAATGCGTCGAGTTTAGTTTTCCTGTGCTATATGGACTTACAATAAATCCAACTGTCCTGTATGCAGAGATATGGTCCCAGCCACTTTGAGAATCATCTTGGGTAACGAAAATAACAGTAGAATCCCATGATTTACTGTTGGTGATCATTTCAATGATTCTGCCAAGGGCGAGGTCGTTATCTGCAACCATGGCATCTGGTGTAGGAAATTCTGGCGAGGTCCCAGCCGCATGATCATTGGGCAAAGACAGTACCATCAGGTTTGGAAGGCTGTCAGCCCCTTCGTAACGCTTCCAGTCTTCAATAAATATATCTGCACGTTGCTGATCGCTGAATACTAAATTATCACAGTCGGGCATCGTTGGATGTATAATTGGATTCAATCTGCCAATAGTCGTCTTATTATACCAATTAGGTGCGATTCCAGCTTTGTATTGTTTGTATAAGTCTATCCAACTCAAATTCCTGTCATACTCGGTTTCACAAGCCTCTCCGTATACCCTAACCGTTTTGCCATGATCCAATGCCTGATTCCAAATAAAACCACTCTTGTTATATACCAAGGCATCATCTTGTCTGTGGGGGTAACTCCTAAACCAGGCCCTAACATTTTTTTCTACATAATCAGATGTCATGCCTGCATCTGTCCACTGGTGGCCCTCCGCAGATGATTTTCCTGATGCATGATAATCATCCATCCATCCAAATTGTCTTGCTAGTGAATGGGTGTTGGGCGTTATCTTCTCACCAAATACACATAGGCTGCTGTCCCCTCTCCCTTCTTTCATGTCCCCCAATACTTGATCGTAGGTCTTGTTTTCCTTGATGATGTAGACGACATGCTTGAATAGCGAAGGTTCACCAAGTCTCTCCGGTACAGGCACCGGCTTTGCATCAGCCCTTGGAGTAAGTCCCAGCATATCCATTCTATTCATGAGGTTCAGCTGCGATACTTCCATACTGTACCTCTCAAGTTGGATGCCATCAGGTTCGGGGATAATACTCACAGAAGCTAATTCATGATGAATACTTCTGGCATTTTTCTTGCTGTCGATGACGTTTGCACCATCGGATTCAAGATTGGCAACAACTAATATATTGTTAATCAACTTCAATCCTGCAGGATAGGCCTCGGTGGGTATATGACCGCTTACCTGTGATATTCCTTTTCCATGTGTAGTTGCATTTTTGCCTAGATGAACCACGGCTAATGCATTGTCCATTCCATTTGCAACATAGAGAATTGTATTTTCCTTATTTAGCTCAAGTCCATTTGGGGTACTTCCTTGAAAGATTTGTCCCTTTCTGGTCATTCCAACAAATATTGTTTCTGCAACTTCATTGCTCTTGGTATTGATCACACTGATCTCGTCACTGGATCCATTTGCCACATATACATATTTTTCATCTGATGACGATTTAATAGCGGTAGGATGTAATCCAACCTTCAATTCTTTAATAAGACTTCCATCGTTTATATTAAAGATAGAAACTGTTCCGCTTGCAGTAGCTCCTGTCTTCGGATCTGTATATGCCAGCCCCCAGGGCACTCCAGCCCTTTCTCTCGTTGAATCTATTGCAGTTTCGCCAGCCCAATTACTCACGTAAACAGCACCATTTGCGATGGATACACCATACGGAGCAACGCCAGTATTGGCAATCCACTCAGTTGTTTTGTCCCCCCAGTTAATTTTCTGCAATTTGTTATTGCCATTCAATACCGCATACAACTTAATTCCAGAGGGTTCTTTTGAAACAGCAATCTCGTTGACGATAGCATTTTTTGCGGGTTCGGTTTTTTCGAAAGCGATATGTGAAATATTCGTGATTCCATTATCCCATTCGGCGATCATTATGGCAGACTTATCGCCATCCTTTTCTGCAGCACCCCAAACGATATATGTTTTTCCATTTTCATCAAATGTTTTAATGCCTGAATAGGAACTCATATATTTAGCATATTTAGGCATTTCTGAAAAGCGCCATTCTTTGAGTATTTTTTGTTGATTGATGTCAATCACAAATAAGCCATACCGCTCTTCAACAACAACAAGTCCTTTGTTATCAAGTGAAGCAACATCCAATGCATGGTTCTCTAAATTTGGTTTACCATATCGAATTACTGATCCGGCAGATTTTATGATTCTGTTATAGGGGAGTAGACGAATTGATTTGTTCCGGGAAACAAAAAAATCTGACAACTCATTGATTTTGTCTGTATTAATGTAATCAACCTTAAGGCTGATGAGGGTCTCCCATGCCTTGGCAAAATCCGGACTATTCCACAAGCGGATTGGTTTCCCCATGGCATGTGTTTTGTTCACAGCTTCCTCAACGCGCTTCATCGCAGCCTCTTCGATTGGCCAATTCTTTTTACCCTTGGTGAAGAGGGTATAGTTTTCACTTAACAGCGATATCTTTTTGAGTTGATCTTCTGTATAGCTTTCTTTAGTTCTTCCATCAAACCATATGTAGGAGGGATAGTTGATGAATAATTGTTTTGGGGGCTTATTTCCTGAAATGGTGATCTGCAATGCGGTATTTGATGTTAGTTCAGGATATTTTTTAAGAAGACTTATCAGTGCATCTAGTGTAGTCAGTGATTCTGTTTTTATATCTATGAGCAAAATCAGCTTCCTGCTCCTGTCTTTATATTCCAGCAAGGGTTGTAAATATAATTTTTCAAACGTCCGGGTCCTGTCTAGGTCTTCAGCATCATGGCCAACAAGAATTTCACCTTGCTTTAAGTGTATGTCTGCCTCAATTGAACCAAATCCTTCATTGTATGCCTGGTGAAATGGATTCTGCTGCTCATAGTCGTTGTGAGAGTGTCCGTTGGCCGCAGAGTAGGATTGGGCAAAGCCAATCTGTAGGGATGCCAAAATTAAGGTAAGGCAGAATGTTAGTTTCATTTTTTGTAGTTTGAACTTAACTCTAAGTTAGTTCTTAAATGAAGCTGAACAACTGTTTAGCTGAATATTTCACTTTTAAATAATGTTGCTGCTATGCGCCAGATCTTTAGATACAAACAGGTACGTCGGTCTGTAAAAAATACAACATGTGTAATTGATTTGAGATTAAAAAAAATCTATTATCTCACATACTCCTGTATTTTATATCATTGCTAGATCCTAAAGAAAATTTTCTTCTTGAAAAGAAAATGGCAAAGCTGCCATTCTAAAATGATAATGGCAATCGAGCAGATGATAGTCTTCCATGGATCTGATAGCTGAACAAAGTTCATCAGGCCACCGCCAATCGCAGTGATATATCCATTAAACCACCTTGCTCCCACAATCTCAAAGAAAAGGTAGATGAAAATTGAGTTCATGCCTATAATGGTAAAGAAGTGCAATCCTCCCTTTTTTCCTTTGACGTCTATCGCGTAGTAAAATGCTGAAAGAATCAATAAGCACCAGCCAAGAGAAGCGAGCGTAAAGGATGAAGTGGCTATTCTTTTTATAATTGGTGTAACCCCTGTGAAATCTAACAGGTACCCGGCAATCAGCGTAATCCCACCCCAAATCAATAATGCTTTTAGTTTGTCTTTAGTACCTGACATCAGGAGCTTGCCAACGAGGGCCCCGGCAATGGTATGGACTGAAGTTGGTAAACAATTGATAGCCACCCAGCCTCCACTATTGATTTTCCCCATAAGCAGCAAATCAATGTAATTGCCAACGTTATGTTGGTCTGTATAGGATTGATCAAATCCGGGTATATGTAAAAATCTATAAAGACATTCTGTTACCAATAATATACCTATCGAAAACAGAATCTGTTTTTTATAATCCCAAGAAAAAATAAGGTAGCTTAACAGCAATGTAAAAGAGAGTTGCGTTAATACATTCCAAAGTTCAAATGCTAGTCCATCTTGTTTCACGGCATAGCTCATTACCCCCCAGAAAAACAACCACCCTGAACGTTTGAATATTTTTTGCCTGATGATGTTTTTGCTAATCCCCTTTTCGGTCATTCTGCTAACTGAATACGCCAAGGCAGTCCCTGACATAAACATAAAAGCTGGTTGAATCAGATCCCAGAACCTTAATCCATTCCAAGGGTGATGATGAAATTGTTCTGTTATAGCGTGAATACTCACGAAATAGGGGTCTTTGTATAACACATCATACAAGCCTGCGGCTTCAACCATCAAGAGAAACATGATCACACCCCGCATCATATCCAAAGAAAGCAATCGCTTACCTAGGTCTTCGCTACTTATTTGTGTGCTCATAATGTTGGTTTGATAGTGTGATATCGGTTTTTATAATCGATATGAAGCTTGCCTATTTTAATTGCTCAATCAATTGATCAATCTTTTCATAACTTATGGTTGCCTGCTGTGCAGTCCATTCTGTAATTAACTGCATTGCTTTTGAAGGTTGCTCTTTCATTAGCAATATCGCCTTTTTTTCAAATTGCTGCTGCTCCTTGAAAATCTTTGCCTCTTGCTTTTTCATCAATTTCTGGGCAATGCGAAAATTAATTGCAAAGTGCTGATCCACTTTATTGTTCAGTGAGACAAATTTGAGGTATGCAGGTGTTTTTATTCTGGTACTCAATGGATCAAACTGTTTTTTTAGCCCTGTGGTAAAGTCCCCATCTGCATAGATCTCTGGTACGTTTGTAATGCAAGGATAGAATGGTGTGTAAGTTTGAATATCAGGATGAAAAGGGGCCACCCATGCCACTGGGGCTATCTCAATAGGCAACCAACTCCGTAGTTGTGAAACGATGCTGTATTGGGTGCCATCTGCGCATATGGTTGCATTGTTGACCTTATGCGGATTGCCTTTGGTATAATTTGCAGACTCATCATATTTAGTTCCTTCATAGTGGTCTCTAAGTACGCCCATGATGTCTTGAATCGAAAGTTTGTTTTTAGGAACAATAGAAAAGGGCAGCTGTTTATTTACATCATAGGGTTTTCCAGATATGATCTCAATTCCCCTCCACATGCGGTGGGTGTTTCCTGGATGATCGAGCGACCCCGGATTTGAATAGGCTTTCGCAAAATTAAATGCACCATCTTTGGAGGCGTTATACCAACCGCGACTTGAAGCGTAGGTTATGATATCAGCTGATCCAAGAAAGTTGGCTGTATCGCTCAGGTCAATGCCCTGCATGGTATAGCAATTTGCAATTACTGCAACTTCATTGTCGGGTACGCGTTTGGCTACCCAATGTTTTCCATTCACTGCCGTCAATACCCATGCTTCATTGGGGTCTGCAATAATATAACTCCTGCCTGATGAAGCATATCCTACTTCTTCAATCAACTTGCCTGCTAATTTAACGCCTTCTCTCGCTGTTGTTGAGCGCTCAGCTACAATTCGGCGCAGCCAAAAAACAATGCCACCATTTTCTAGTGAGGGCTTGTCTTCTCTGGATGGACAACCATCAGAGCCAATTGCAACACCAAACTCATTCAAATAACTATCGCAGACATCACATCCTGGAATATTAAACCACAAATAGCCATATGTTTCTGAAACCTGCGGCAGCTTTCCTCCATTCCTGAGTGATATCATTTCACCTGGCTGATGTTTTTTTCTTGGTACCTTATAATAGTTAACTCCGTTAGGACCAGTATCCTCATTGTGGGCAAAAATCACGGAGCCGTCCTTGGTGGCCTTCTTTCCGGCAACTATAGAAAAGCAATCTAATTTTTGATGATATGCTTCTTGCGCATTGGCAGAATTCGGTGCTAACGTTGCGGTGAATATAATAATCAATAGTCCACCTAAGAAGCGCTGGTTTTTCATATTTCTTCAATTAGGGATAAAAATATTCATTATTTGTCTTTATTCCACAACTAAAAAATAATGGTAACTTGGGGATGAAAGAATAATGTAAACCCAATCGCCCTAGCTATGTTTAAAAACAGAAGAGACTTTCTCAAAATGACCACACTCGCTTCGGCTTCAAGCTTGGTGTTACCTGCAATCACACTCGCTTCTTGCGCTCCAGGAAAAACCAGAATCTTGGTTTGGGATGAGAAGTCAGAGGATGCAAAAAAAGCCTACAAGAATTACCTTGGAACACATATTGCAGAATCACTAAAGAAGAATTCAGCATTTATTGTTTCTGCCGCATTTTTAGACGACCCTGATCAAGGTCTTTCTGATGCTGTTCTCGACAATACAGATGTGTTGATTTGGTGGGGACATGTCCGCCACCAAGAGATCTCTGCAGAAAAAGGAAAAAGTATTGTTAAACGCATTGCATCAGGTTCCCTCTCATTGATTGCTCTTCACTCAGCACACTGGGCCAGTCCGTTTGTTGAATCAATGAAGGAAATTACCCGCAGAAAGGTGCTGAGCGATAAATCAATAACCGAAGCTGATGTTCAGTTCATCGCCCCGGCAAATCAATTTACCATTCCTGCTGTTAGTGACAGGCTAACGCCATATACCACTGAGTTCAAATATCCGGATGGTAGTAAAAAGCTAAGGGTTGAGTTGCCAATATGCTGTTTCCCTCATGTACGAAATGAAGGAAAACCGAGCACGATAAAAATCATGAAACCAGAACACCCAATTCTGAGTGGGGTACCTGCTAAGTTTGAGATAGCCCATACAGAGATGTATGGCGAACCCTTTCATGTACCTGCACCTGATCAATTACTGCTGGAAGAATATTGGGAAACTGGCGAGTGGTTTCGCTCTGGAATGCTATGGAATTTGGGGAAGGGAAAAATATTTTATTTCCGGCCAGGTCACGAAACACATACTGTATTCAAGCAAGAGTGGCCAATGCGCATTATTGAAAACGCTGCCGCATGGATGCACAATGCCATCTAATAAATTGTTGCTGATATAACTGATCATCTCTTGAATTAATCCATTAAAAAAAGCCCTAAAAGGGCTTTTTTTAATATTCTGCGATCTGTATCTGCTCAGGCTAGGCAACAAAGTTGTTGCCTAAAGTTCAACCTAAAACTTCAAGGTCTTTGGCAAATACTTCTCAATCAATGCAGTGTAGTAAGGTTTCAATTCCTTCCAATCTGGAGGAACTGGACACTTTGAATAAAGATCATAAGGGTTAAATAGTTTTACCCATTGCAACATCTCCCTATCATGGTCATCCAACAAATGCTCATAAGCTCCTTCACGGTGCCATGCATAGAAAGAATGATAGCGAAGCATATACAATCCGCCTTCGGGAATATTATCCTTCATCATCTGATAAATATATTCATCATGTCCCCAACTCATATGAACATTGCGTAATCCGCAATTCGGTTCGTAAATACCATATTTGGTATTGAATTTAGGATTGTTGTAGTCAGGATTTTCTTTGAAGAATTCTGGGTAAATGATTTTGTCTGAATACGCGCAACCCACAGGGAAGGTATCTCCAACAACTGCCCACTGTGGCTCTCCGAACAAGCAGAGTACCTTACCCATATCATGCATAAGTCCAACGAGCACCATCCAATCCGGATGTCCATCTCTTCTTATTGCTTCAGATGTCTGAAGTAAATGCTGAAATTGATCAAGGTCTGTATCAGGATCTGAATCATCAACAAGTTGATTTAGAAAATCAAACGCATCCCAAATCGCCATTTCTTTTTTATCAAATGACAGATACTGCCTTTGTTTTTCCATCACAAAATCATAGGTCTGATGGGTATGGTTCAACCTGTAGAACTCCCTTACCGTATCCCTTGCAGGCTCTTCATAATTTCTGTAGGCTTCGGTAGATTTTGCTGAAGCAATTTTCTCTGGATCAGGGTAGCGTTCAAGCAAATTGTCTTCCCACTCGTCAAGACTACCAAGAGGGTTAATTTCGTTTGGGGTGAACTTGTTATTTTCCATGTTACGTTTTGTTGTAAAAAATTATAGTACAATTTAGAAAATAATTTTAAATCTAACCTCTATAACTGTCACAATTTGGTAAAATATGCCTCATTTAAGGATTTTTCCCTATTTTGATACCACTTAACCAAGCCAACGATTGCTATGAAACTTCATTTTGCAGACTATCTTATCATTTTTATTTATTTCATTTTTGTTATTGCAGTAGGGTTTATTGTAAAAAAAAGAATCCGATCTAGCAACGATTTTCTGAACAGTACAAGAACAACGCCCCTCTGGATTACTAGCATTGCCTTTATCTCAGCTAACCTCGGTGCACAAGAGGTCTTGGGGATGGCGGCATCGGGGGCTAAATATGGCATCATGACTGTTCACTTTTATTGGGTGGGAGCAATTTTTGCCATGATTTTTCTCGGTGTATTCATGATGCCTTTTTACTATGGAAGCAAGGCAAGAAGCGTTCCTGAGTATCTTTTCATGCGATTTGATGAAAAAACCAGAGGGTTTAATGCATTGACCTTCGCGGCCATGACCGTTTTCTCCTCTGGTATTTCTCTTTATGCGCTAGCAAAATTATTGGAGGTTATTTTAAACTGGAACTTTGATCTTTGTATTTGGGTTGCCGCAGGTATAGTAATGCTATATACACTGCTCGGTGGATTAACCAGTGCAGTCTATAATGAAGTTCTGCAATTTTTCTTAATTATTCTCGGCCTTTCACCGCTTGTCATCATTGCACTCCATGATGCCGGTGGATGGGCAACTGTAAAAGCAAGTCTGCAACCTGAGATTGCTCACGCCTGGAAATATATGGGTACTGCTGAGTCGAACCCCATGGGGATCAACTTTATCTCTCTCATATTTGGATTAGGATTCGTTATGTCGTTTGGATATTGGTGCACAGACTTTCTTGTTATCCAAAGGGCTATGATAGCCAAGAATATGAGTGCAGCCCAAAGAACCCCTGTGATTGCCGCTATTCCAAAAATGCTCATGCCCTTTATTGTTGTCTTGCCCGGAATCATTGCCATCTCTCTTACAAAAGTGGCTTTAGACGATGGTGACTTTAGAATCCCAATGGATGCAAAGGGTGGACTGGATTATACCATGACCCTGCCATCTTTGTTGTCACATTATTATCCAAGTGGGTTGCTGGGAATAGGGATCACTGCATTGATTGCATCATTCATGAGTGGAATGGCAGGAAATGTTACCGCGTTCAACTCTGTTTTTACCTATGACATATACCAAGCCTATTTCGTAAAAAATAAATCAGATAAACATTATCTGTGGATTGGTAAGATGATCACCTTTGTGGGTATTCTTCTATCAGTTGCTACCGCATATCTAGCTGCCAGCTACAACAACATCAATGATTTTCTTCAACTGGTTTTCAGTTTCGTAAATGGTCCGCTTTTTGCAACCTTCCTGCTTGGAATGTTCTGGAAGAGAAC